>NZ_VATA01000256.1 GCF_005870025.1 Poseidonocella sp. HB161398 | reverse complement strand
GCGGCTACCACCGTCGCAGCAGGGTGGAGATATGAGCCGGATCAGGAAAAGGTCCGGGAGACCTTTTCCCCGGCGATTGGATGACCTGCGTGACGCTGCCCGGCCGACGGCTGATCTCCCTCCGTTCGGCATCGGCCTCGGACCGATGGCGGCGCGATGCCTCACCTTCGACCGCCAGGTTGCCGAGGTCCAGCTCCGCGCATTCGCGGCCGCGCTCTGACCGATGGCGCTTGCCGCTCATTCATGAACCGCGTCACGGCCCTCGGCATCCCGATGACCGTGGCCGCAGGATGGGTATGTCCGGGGAAAGGGGAACTGCGGTCGCCAGCTGATTTGCGCAACAGCGCCGCCTGGGTGCGCTGGCGGACGGTCCGCTCGAATGCCGCCAGTTCCTGACGCAGAGACGTCCGGGCCCGCAGCACAGGTTCGGTCGCGGCGTCGAGCCCGTGATTGCCGACCACCAGTTCGCGGATGCGATGCTCGAACCGGCCGCGAGAGATTGGTCCAACCTTCAGCCCGAAATTCCCCAGCAGCCCCCGCAGGGACATTTCCAGCGCGATACTGCCCTGCTGGATCACTTTCCGTCCGCCGAGCAACGCACGAACCTCCCGGGCCTAGACGGATTTGCCGTGAGCCCGCCGGAACCAGCCGAGATGCAGCAGGCGCGCGATCGCCTCGGCATCACGCCGGCCGGTCTTGATCGGCAGCGCCTTCAATGCTCCCTTGACCTGCCGGGGTTCCATCGGGACGACGTCCAACCCCGCCC
>NZ_VATA01000255.1 GCF_005870025.1 Poseidonocella sp. HB161398 | reverse complement strand
CCGGACCCCGAACCTGAAGATCGCCGCCTGACGTGAAACCAATGCTATAGCTTAGCCCGGCGGCAAACTGGTCGAAAAAACGGGACCACCTCTCCACCCGCGTGTCTTCAGGCGGCGCGCCTCCAGGCCGGGGAACCATGAGCTGCGCCAGAGCCTGAAGGAGCTCTCCGGAGAGCGCCGGCGGTTCGGCTATCCACTGCCCGGCAGGGCATCGCGACGCGATGTCCCGAGAGGGGGCGTCTTCACATCCTGCTGCGGCGGGAGGGCTGGACGCAGAACTGGAAGAAGCTCTACCGGATCTACCGGGAAGAAGGCTTAAAGGGCCGTAAACGGGACGGTCGCAAGCTGGCCCTGGGGACCAGGGCGCCGACGGCGCGCCCGCAGGGACCGAACCAGCGCTGGTCGCTGGACTTCGTGTCGGGCATCCGACACCTCAAGACCGCCAAACCGCGCCTTGTATTTGTAGAACGTCGCCGTGCTGACCCCGTGCTTGCGGCAGACATCGGCCGTCGCCATGCCCGCCTCCTGCTCCTTCAGCATCCCGATGATCTGCTCTTCGCTGAACCTTGATCGCTTCATTGTCCGTCTCCTGGTTGGGGCGGACTCAACCTCAAACTGGAGGAAGATGCGGGTCTCAGGTCACACGGATGGCGGGCTCGCTGGACAGACGGCCGGGGGCTGGATCGGACCGGGGTCGCCTCGGGGGCGCGGTTGGTGCCAGGGCTCGAGCCGTGGAGCGCGCGCTGCGGGCTTTCGGGCGCTGGCTTTTTCGTTTGGCTAT
>NZ_VATA01000254.1 GCF_005870025.1 Poseidonocella sp. HB161398 | reverse complement strand
CCCGGGCGGGAGAGCTGACCGCGGTCCGGGTTCCGGACGCGGCGCACGAGGCGACGCGCGACCCGGGGCGCGCGCTCGGGCGACGGCGATGCGTGTCACGAGCAAGGCGCGTCAGCATCTGCAGGGTTTCCTCTTGCGCCATGGCCGCATCTATCCGGGGAGTTCGGACCGGTCCGCGCCAGCGGCACATCCTCGGGGGGAGGATTTGAGGACCGGACGGGCTGGACAAAGGCCTGTCCCCGCTGGCTGACGGCCGTCCGGTTCGACCATCCCGCACAGAAGATCGTGTTCCAGGACCACGTGGACGCGGTGGCCGATGCTGAGACCCGTGTCGCGAAGCGAACCGGGCAGATCGCCGAACTGCTGCCGGACTGGACCTTGGCGCCCGTGGTGGAGGCCGTCCAGGCCATGCGCCGTGTCGCGTTCGTCACCGCCGTCACCGTCCGTGGCCGGGGCCGGCGACTTCCGCCGCTTCGGCAACCCGCGCCAGCTGATGGCCTATCCCGGCCTGACGCCACAGGACGCATTCGCGCGGCGCCAGCGTCCGCCGCGGCGGGATCGCCAAGGCAGGCAGCGGGCGCGCGCGCCGGGCCCTCATCGAGGGGGCATGGAGCTGCCGAATGCAGCCGCGGGTCAGCCGCAAGCTGCACCACCGGGTCAAGGGGCTTCCGGCGGCTGTCCGGGACATCGGCTGGAAGGGGCAGCGGCGGATGTGCCGGCGCTGCCACCGCCTGGCCGCGGCCGGGAAGCCGGAGGTGGTCGTGACCACGGCCATCGCCCGCGA
>NZ_VATA01000253.1 GCF_005870025.1 Poseidonocella sp. HB161398 | reverse complement strand
TACGGCGCGGTCAGCGCGGTGATGCTGGTCTATGTCGCGCTGATCGCGACGATCCGGCTCTGGATGCGGCCGCGGGCGGTGCCCTTGTGGATCCTCGCGGCCTTCGCGCTGCTGGCGACGGTCAAGGTGCCGCCGATGGGATCGGGCGCGCTGATGCGCGCGCTGCATGACATGGTCCCCGCGCCCCTGCGCAATGGCGACTGGGCGGGGCTCCTGCCCTGGCTCGGCGACCGGCTCTGGAGCGAGATCCTGCCCGGGCTCTGGGCGACGCTCGTGGTCGGGCAGATCGCGCTGGCACTGACCGGGATCCTCGCCTTCCTCGCCTTCGGGCTGGTGGTGCGGCAGGTCGCGGGCCGCGCCGGGCGGATCGGCGGCGACCTGGTGCTGATCCTGCTGCGCAGCTTCCCCGAATACATGCTGGCCTATATCTTCCTGCAGATCTTCGGCCCCTCGATGCTGCCCGCCGTGCTGGCGCTGGCGCTGCACAATGCGGCGATCATCGCCCATCTGACCGGGCGCGAGGCCGAGGGGATCACCGCGGAGCTGCGCGCCGACGCGCCAAGCGGCCTGACCCTCTGGGGATGGGAGCTGGTGCCGCGGCTCTTCGGGCCGTTCCTGGCGCTCTGCCTCTACCGCTGGGAGATCATCCTGCGCGAGACGGCGGTAATGGGGCTTCTGGGGGTCGCCACGCTGGGCTTCTATGTCGATGCGGCGATGCAGCAGCTCCGGCTCGACCGGGCGCTGGTGCTGCTGATCGCCTCGGGGCTGATGACGGCGGCGGTCGATGCGCTGTC
>NZ_VATA01000252.1 GCF_005870025.1 Poseidonocella sp. HB161398 | reverse complement strand
CAAGGTTCTCTCGCTCGAAACCGGCGAACAGGTCTCTGCCGAGTTCCGGGACTATCCCGTCTTCGATCAGGAGGTTTTCGATCGCGACGGAGGGCAAAGGGGCTGGCGCCTGCCACCTTACGCAGCGCCCCGGTACCGCGCTGTCGACGTTCCCACCGGGACGGCGCTTGTCGAAGCGGCGATGGCGGAACTTTCAGATGGCCAGCGCGCCGAGATCGCCCGCGATCGGATCGCGACGGAGTGAAGCCCGGTCGCAACGGGCGGGATAGTCCATAGCGACAGCCGACCTTGCCAATGCCGCGCCCTCCGCCGGGGTTTCTGGCACAGGCCTTCGATACGGAACTCTGCACCGGGGCGGAGGGAACTGGATGACCTCTGGCTCGTCCACCGGACCGGATGGCTGCGGGTGCCGTTCCCTGTTGGCCAGGCCGACAACATGCTCCCGGCTCGGAACGGGTTGATCTCTTCGGGCCCGCGCCATTACCCAGCTCCCTCGGAGATGCATGATAACGGGCCTCTTCGACCTGGCCGAAGGTCTGCGAGGTCCCTTGGGCCCAGAGCTGGCTCACCTTGGTTCGGCCGCGGCCGGGGGCGAGCCGGGGCAAAGGTGTCTCGTCACAGAATACCCGCGGCCGCGCCTGGATGAAGCGCAGCAGCCGCTCATGCAGGGGCTTGACCAGCAGCCATGCTCGCGCAGGGCCTGCGTGGCTTCCTTGTTGCGATGTGTCGCCAGGTTGTCGAGGAGTGAGGCCCCGAACGCCATTGGTCAGAGTGAGCGGGCCGAACGCAGTGCC
>NZ_VATA01000251.1 GCF_005870025.1 Poseidonocella sp. HB161398 | reverse complement strand
CTCATTGGGAGGATGGATAATGTCAGCACCTTTGCCATCTGCGCTTCGGACGCGCTTTCAGAAGTACATTGAAGAAGGGTTGAGCGGGCGCGCGGCGGCGTTGCGTCTAAAGGTGTCGCCTGCGACGGGCGCGCGTTGGGCGCGTCAGGTGAGGAACAGGGGCCATGCGGAACCCGCCCCTCAGGGACCGCCGCGCGGCCGGGGAAAGTTGGCCCCGCATCAGGCTTTCCTTGAGGAGCTGATCGCCCAAGACCCCGACATGACGCTCTTCGAGCTGCGCGATGCGCTGGCCGACGCGGAAGGCGTGCGGGTCCACCATTCCTCCATCGCCAATCTGCTGTCCCGGCTCGGGTTCACATACAAAAAAAGTCTCTGGTGGCCGCCGAACAGCGCCGTGCCGAGGTAAGGCAACAGCGCGCCGACTGGTTCAGACATCGGCGTCCGGCCATTGCGGACTTGCCTGATCGCGTTGTGTTCATTGATGAAACTGCGGTGAAGACCAATTTGACTCGCCTGCGTGGGCGGGCCAAGCGGGGCCTCCGGTTGACGATGGATGCACCCTTTGGCAGTTGGGGAACGCAGACGCTGATCGCGGGCCTCACCCAGGATGCCCTGATCGCGCCTTGGGTCATCAAGGGCGCGATGGATGGCCCGGCATTCGCCGCCTACATCCGAAACGTGCTCGTCAAGGAAATCGCCCCCGGCACTGCGTTCGGCCCGCTCACTCTGACCAATGGCGTTCGGGGCCTCACTCCTCGACAACCTGGCGACACATCGCAACAAGGAAGCCACGCA
>NZ_VATA01000250.1 GCF_005870025.1 Poseidonocella sp. HB161398 | reverse complement strand
CCTCGGATCGCCGGAAAATCGCGGAGTTCGTCGATGAGGCGATGGCCGCGGGTGCGCGCCGTTCTGCCGCCTGCGGCGAGCTCGGCCTGCATCCGCAGACGCTGGCCCGATGGCATGACCCGGAGGGCGGCATCTGGCCGGACCAGCGCCCCCTGGCGCCCCGGCCCGTGCCCGCCAACAAGCTCGGCGACGAGGAGCGCGCCAGCATCATCACTACCTGCGCCCTGCCGGAATTCGCCAGCCTCCCGCCCAGCCAGATCGTGCCCAGGCTGGCCGACTGCGGCACGTATATCGCGTCGGAGTCCAGCTTTTACAGGGTGCTGCGTGACCACGGCCAGAACCACCGCCGCGGGCGCGCGCGAACCCCAGCGAAAAGGAAGCCGCCCGCCAGCTTCGAGGCCAAGGGACCGTGCCAGGTCTGGACATGGGAGTTCGATCCGGTCCGCGCCAGCGGCAAATCCTCCGGGGGAGGATTTGAGGATCGGACGGGCGGAGCCCCGTGGCTTCCGGGACCGATCGCGGGCAAGTTCTTCTATCTCTACATGATCACGGACATCTGGAGCCGGAAGATCACCGGCTGGGAGGTCCACGAGCGCGAGACCGCCGAGAATGCGGCAGCCCTCCTGCAACGCGCGGTCTGGGCCGAGAAATGCGTCACCAGCCCGCTGGTTTTGCACTCCGACAACGGCAGCCCCCTCTCGGGCATTGCCGGGCAATGCCCTGCCGGGCAGCGCATGAAAGGCGCGACCATGAAGGCGACGATGGACCGGCTCGGCATCACCGCTTCCTTCAGCAGGCCCCGAG
>NZ_VATA01000025.1 GCF_005870025.1 Poseidonocella sp. HB161398 | reverse complement strand
TCGCGACCGCAAGCTTGTCCCTGGACATATCAATTCCGGCGCAGATCGTTCCATGGGCGTTCCGCATGTCGTCCTCCATCGCAAACGGACGGCACCCGCCGCCCCGCGATCAGGATGCAGACTGATCCGGCAGGACCGGTGAGAAAGACATGCGGTCTTGCAGTTGGCGGGCCGGGGCAGGGGGGCTCGGGTGCTTTTCCGTCCACGGCTGGCCGGTGTCCAGCGGCCACCCTGCGGCGGTACACAGGGTCTTGATGACCGGAAGGGCGAATTCGGCTCCGGCGTCAGATGGCGCTTTTCGCGCGATGCAGGTCGCCGGAGAAAATGCCAAAAGGGTCGAGACGCAGACGGAAACGCCGCCCGGGTCCATTCAGCCACATTTACCGGACATATGCCGAAGGGGAAGGGAGTGGCGCTTTTAGTCACAAAATGGCTGATTAAACGCCGCCACGATTTCAGGGTCCGCGATCTCCGGACTTGGCTGCGCCGCTGTCATCCGGGGCAGGATCAGGTCCGGCCGCCTGGCTGTCCGGCAATGCCGGGGATCACCGGAGCACCGCTGAGGGCGCTCCGGCAGAAGCTCACTTGGCCGGGTAGGGCGCGCCGGCGCGGAGCTCGCGCGTGGCCGCATGGTCGATCGCGGCGGCCTCTGCATCGAGCGCGACCTTGTAGATGCTGCGCGCGGCGCCGGGCGAGACCAGCCCATGGATCACGTCGCGCAGCACCGCCGCGGGATCGCGAAGGGCAGGGGCGCCGAAGCCGCCCGCGCCGGCCGTCCTGAGGCTGAGGATGTCGCCTTTCGCGAGCGAATAGGTGCCCTTCGAATGCAGCCGCCGCTCGCCCTGGGTGCCGGGATTGAGGATGGTCGCCGCCTTCGTTCCGGGCAGCCCGTCCTCGAGCCCGTAGGGCGCGGTCGCGTTGCGGTCGCCGAGATTGGTGACGAGCCCGTCCTCCGCCAGCAGCTCGACGTCCTTGCGCATCGCCATGCCGCCGCGGAACCTGCCGGCCCCGGCCGAGTCCGGGACCAGCTCCATCCGGTGGATGAAGACCGGCGCGTTCATCTCCTGCACCTCGACGGGCGTGTTGGTGCCGTTGGTGGGCGAGGTGGTCGCCTCCTGCCCGTCGCAATGGCGGTGCGCGCCGACCCCGCCGATCGCGGTCATCCAGGCCAGGAAGGGCTGGCCGGTATGCGGGCTGACCATGCCGCTGACCTTGGGATTGGTGAAGCCCGAGCTGGCCGCGATCACCCGTTCGGGCACGATCTGCGCCAGCGCGCCCATCACCACCTCGTAGATGCGGTTGGCATTGACCGCCCGCGCGCCGCTGGCCGCGCCGGGGCGGGGATTGACGTAGCAGCCCTCGGGCGCGCGGATGTCGATGCAGCGGATGATGCCGAAATTCTGCGCCGCCCTGGGCAGGGTCACCGCCTTGATCGCGGCGATGCAGTAAGAGCGGGTGTACTGCATGTAGGCGTTGATCCCGGCCGGGCGCTGGCCGTCAGTGCCCTCCCAGTCGCAGATGATCCGGCCGTCCTCGACGGTCAGGGCCAGCTTGAAGCGCACGGGCTCGGTGCCCGGTCCGGTATCGTCGAGCACGTCCTCGAAATGCCAGGTGCCGCGGGGCAGCTCGGCGAGGGCGCCGATCATGGCCTCTTCGCTGCGCGCGACGATCTCGGCCATGCAGTCGGCCAGCATGTCGGGACCGTAGTCGCGGGCCAGCGCCTGCATCCGCGCCACGCCGGTCAGGTTGGCGGCATACTGGGCATGCAGGTCGCCGAGCACGTCCTTGACGCGGACATTGCCCTCGATGATGCGCAGGATCTCGGTGACCGGCTCGCCCTGGCGGTAGAGCAGCACCGGCAGCAGCTTCAGCCCCTCCTGGCAGGTCTCGCTGACGCCGACGACCTCCTCGCTGCCCGGCGCGCTGCCGCCGACATCGATATGGTGGGCGATATTGACCGCGTAGCCGATCAGCCGTTCGCCGTGGAAGACCGGGGTGACCATGAAGATGTCGGGCAGGTGGCCCGAGCCGATGGTGGGGTCGTTGCAGATCACCGCGTCGCCGGGCTTCAGCGAGCCCTCGGGATACCAGGACAGCATGTTGCGGACGGTGAAGGCCATGGAGCCCAGATGCCCGGGGCTGTAGTCGCCCTGTGCGATCATGTTGCCCCGGGCATCGAAGACGCCGGTGGAGAAGTCCGAGCCCTCGCGCACGGTCATCGAATAGGCGGTGCGCAGCAGCGTGCTGCCCATCTCGGCGGCGGTGGACAGGAGGCCGCCCCAGACGACGGAGAAGGTGACGGGATCGATCGTGCTCATGGTCTGTCCTCAGTTCAGCGTGGCGACGAGGTTGCCGTGGCTGTCCACGGCGGTGTCGCTGTCGGGCGGCAGGATGATGGTGGACTCGCGCTCCTCGATGATGGCCGGGCCCGAGATGCGGTCGCCCGGGGCCAGGAGGTAGCGGTCATAGACCGGGCAGTCGGCGAAGCCGCCGGTTTCGGGGAACCAGACCCGGCGCGGGCCGCGCAGCGCGCGGGAGGCGTCGCCGGGACGCTGCGGCAGCGCGTCCATCGCCAGCGTCCGGCCGGTCGCCACCGCGCGCAGCCGCCAGTGCACGGCGAGGATCGTCCAGCCGGGATCGAAGGTGCGGTCGCCATAGGTGCGGGCATAGGCGGCGTGGAATGCGGCATGCAGCGCCGCGATGCCGTCCGCGGGATAGGGGCCCATCGGCAGCTCGACGGCGATCTCGAAGCCCTGGCCGCGGAAGCGCATGTCGCAGCTGGCCGAGAAGGCCTGGCGGTCGCTGGGCACGCCGGCCGCGTCAAGCTCCGCCCGGGCCTGCGCCATCAGCTCCTCCTGCAGCGCATTGATCGCGGGAAGGTTCTCTGCCGTCAGTTCCAGCACCTGGGTGCGGGCGAAATCGAGCGAGGGCTCCGCCATCAGCAGGCCGACCGCGCTTTCCACCCCGGCGGCGCGCGGGAAGACCACGCGCGGACAGCCGAGCATCCGCGCCAGCCGGCTGCCATGGACCGGACCGGCGCCGCCGAAGGGCACCAGCGCGAACTGCCGCGGATCCTTGCCGCGGTTGATGGTGACGGCGCGGGCCGCCTGCGCCATCTGCGCGGTGACGATCTCGTGGATGCCCCAGGCCGCCTCCATCACGTCGATGCCCAGCGGCACGGCGATGTCGCGCTCGATCGCGGTCAGCGCGGCTTCGGCATCGAGCTGCATCTCGCCGCCGAGGAAGTAGTCCGGGTTCAGGTAGCCCAGCACCAGGTCGGCATCGGTGACGGTGGCGCGGGCGCCGCCGCGGCCGTAGCAGGCCGGACCCGGCACCGAGCCCGCGCTTTGCGGACCGACCGCGATCGTGCCCAGCTCGACCCGCGCGACCGATCCGCCGCCCGAGCCGATCTCGATCAGGTCGACGGCGGGGATGCTGACCGGCAGGCCGCTGCCCTTCTTCAGATGGGCCATGTCGACCTCGAACTCGCTGGTCAAGAGCGGCTTGCCCTCCTCCACGAGGCAGAGCTTGGCGGTGGTGCCGCCCATGTCGAAGGAGATCAGGTTGTCGGTGCCGGCCGCCGGGGCGAAGCGCGCCGCGGTCAGCACGCCGGCCGCCGGGCCGCTTTCGATGATGCGGATCGGGAAGCGCTTGACGTTCTCGACATTCGCCACGCCGCCATTCGACTGCATGATCAGCATCGGCGCCTGCGCCCCCAGTTCGGCAAGTTGGCGGTCGAGCCGGTCGACATAGCTGGCCACGCCGGGCATCACGTAGGCGTTCATCACCGTGGTGCTGGTGCGCTCGAATTCGCGGTAGAGCGGCGAGACCTCCGAGGAGACCGAGACCATCAGCGCCGGCGCTTCCTCGGCCAGGATCTCGGCGGCGCGGCGCTCGTGGGCGGGGTTGGCGTAGCTGTGCAGGAAGCAGACCGCCACGGCCGCCGCGCCGCGCGCCGCGAGCTCGCGGGCGATCCGGCGCAGCGCCGCTTCGTCCATCGGGGCATGGACCTCGCCGGTCCACAACATCCGCTCCGGCACCTCGTAGACCCAGTCGCGCGGCACCAGCGGCGCGGGACGTCCGGCGAGGTTGTCATAGAGCTCGTAGCGCTTCTGCCGCCCGATCAGGATCACGTCGCGGAAGCCTTCGGTGGTCAGCAGCGCGGTCGGCGGACCCTTGCGCTCGATCACGGTATTGGTGGCGATGGTGGTAGCATGGACCACCTCGGCGATCTCGGCGGGGCTGCGGCCGCTCTGGCCGACCCGGGCGAGCAGCCCCTCGATCACCGCGCGGGCGGGGTCGTCGGGGGTGCTGAGCACCTTGCCGATGTCGAACTGGCCGGTTTCGGGATCGAGCACGGCGAAATCGGTGAATGTGCCGCCGATATCGACGCCAACGCGCAAGCTCATGGTCTGGACTCCTGGAAAGGTCCGGCGCGCGGCCGGGTCAGTTGCTGGCGCAGAGCGGGGAGGCGCCCTGCGGATCTTCGGGGGCGGCCGCGGCGCCGCCGAGATAGGCGTCGCGCACGGCCGGGTTCTGGCGCAGATCGGCGGCGCGGCCCTCCATCGAGAGGGCGCCGTTTCTCAGCACATAGGCGCGGTCCACGAGCTCCAGCGCCTTGTTGGCGCTCTGCTCGACCATCAGGATCGTCAGCCCCTGGGACTTCCAGCGGGCGAGGATCTCGTAGACCCGGTCGACCATCATCGGCGACAGCCCCATCGAGGGCTCGTCGATGCAGAGGATCTGCGGCTTCCTCAGCCAGGCGCGGGCCATCGCGACCATCTGCTGCTCGCCGCCCGAGAGCGTGCCGGCGAGCTGGCCGAGCCGCTTGCCCAGCCAGGGGAATTCCGCGACCGCCTTCTCGATGTCGCGGTCGAGCTCGGCCTTCGGCGTCTGGCGGCGGGCATAGGCGCCCATCAGGATGTTGTCGCGCACGGTCAGCTCGGCGAACATCCGGCGCCCCTCGGGGATCGAGGCGATGCCCTGCTCGATGACGTCGGCGGTGCTCCTGGCCTCCATCGGGCGGCCATGCAGCAGGATCTCGCCGCGGCTCGGCCGGGCGAGGCGCAGCACGGTCTTGATCGTGGTGGACTTGCCCGAGGCATTGCCGCCGAGCACCGCCACCGCCTCGCCGCGGCCGACTTTCAGCGACAGGCCGAACAGCGCCTGCACCGCGCCGTAATGCACGTCGACATCGCGCAGCTCGATTGCCGGGCTCTCGGCCGGGCCGGGCATCGCGGCGGCGGGGGCATGGTCGAGATGCCCCTTGACGACGGCGCGCGAGGACAGGCTGCCGCCCTTGCCCAGATAGGCCGCGGCGACTTCGGAATGGGCGAAGGCGCACTCGGGCGTGTCGTCGACGATCACCGCGCCCTGGGCCATGACGACCGTGCGGCGCGCCAGCTTGCGGACGATGTCGAGCTTGTGCTCGACCATCAGGATCGCCATCCGCGGGAACCGCTCGCGCATCTCGATCAGCAGGTCCGCCAGCTCGTGGCTCTCGGTCGGGTTCATCCCGGCGGTCGGCTCGTCAAGAAGCAGCACGTCCGGCCCCGCGGCCAGCGCCCGGGCGATGTCGAGCCGTCGGCGGTTGGCATAGGACAGGCTGTGAGCGGGCTGGTCGCGGCGCGGCCAGAGCCGGTCGCCGAAGAGCTTCAGCACCTCCTCGGCGCGGGCATCGGCCTCCGCTGCCGCCCGGCGGTAGCGGCCGATCCCCAGAAGCGCGCCCAGGGGTTCGGCGATCGCGCCGAAGGCGGGACGGCTGCGGCCGCCGCCGATCAGCTGCCGTTGGGTGCCGATGCGAACGCTCTCGCCGATGGCGAGGCCGGGGAAGACCCGGCTGGTCTGGAAGGTCCGGCCGATCCCCAGCGCGGCGATCTCCTCGGGCTTGCGGCCGTCGAGCCGCGTGCCGCCGAAGGAGATCGTCCCGGCATCCGGCCGGCAGAAGCCCGTCACGGTCTGGATCAGCGTCGATTTCCCGGCCCCGTTCGGGCCGACGATGCCGACGAATTCGCCCGGCTCCACGGCAAGGCTGACGGCATCCACGGCCTTCAGCCCGCCGAAGGAGACGGTCACGCCGTCGATCACGAGGCCCTCGGCCTTTCCGGTCATGTCGAACATCAGTGCACTCCCGCGATGCCCTGCGGACGGAACCGCAGCGTGAGATAGAGGACGGCGCCGAAGAGGATCATCCGGAACTCGGCAGTGTCGCGCAGCGCCTCCGGCAGGACGATCAGCGCCAGCGCCCCGAGGACGGCGCCCGTCAGGTTGCCGAGCCCGCCGAGCACGACGATGGCGACCAGCAGGAAGGACGTGTCCATGCGGAAGCTGTCGGGGCTGATGAAGCGGTGCAGGAAGGCATAGAGCCCGCCCGCGAGCCCGGCGCAGAGCCCGGCGATGGCGAAGGCGATGACCAGGTAGCGGCGCACCGGCAGGCCCGCGGCATGGGCGGCGAGACGGTCCTCGCGGATCGCCCGCCAGCTCAGCCCGACCGGCGAGGCGAGAAGCCGCCCGAGCCCGGACACGGCGAGGACGAGCAGCGCCAGCGCCAGCCAGTACTGCGCCGCGACCGAGCTCATCGGCACCTCCGGCAGGAAGGACAGCGACGGGCGCGGGATGCCGAAGATGCCGTTCGGACCGCCGGTGACATCCGTCCAGTTGAGCATGGCCAGCCACAGGAGCATGCCCACCGCCAGGGTTGCCAGCCCGACGACATGGCCGGTGAGCCCGGAGGTGGCGAGCCCGACCAGCCCGGCAATCAGCGCGCAGCCGAGCGCCGCGGCGAGCAGGGCGAGATCGGCCGGCGCCCCGGCCTTGGCGAGGATCGCGGCGATATAGGCGCCGGCGCCGAAGAAGCCCGCGAAGCCCAGGAAGAGGATCCCGGCCGATCCCGAGAGCGGCAGCAGAGGCAGCAGCGCCAGAAGGCAGAGGCAGAGCGCGAGGGCGGGATAGGGCAGGGACAGGCGCCGCACGGCCGGCAGCGGCTGGCCGCCCTGGCCCATCAGGATGCTGCTCGAGGGCATGACGCCCGAGGCGCCGCGCGATCCGCCGAGCGCGTCGAGCCGCCTGTCGCCCAGAAGCCCCTGGGGCCGGAAGGTCACGATCAGAAGGAGGATGCCGAAGGCGACCATGTCGCGGAAGCCCTCGCCGACATAGCCGACCGCCAGCGCCTCGAACATGCCCAGCAGCAGCCCGCCGACCACGGCGCCGGGGATGCTCGAGAGCCCGCCGAGCAGCGCCGCGGCAAAGCCCTTCAGCCCGAAGGGGATGCCCATCTGCGGATAGACCGTCTGGTAGTACATCGCCACCATGATGCCCGCGACCGCGGCCAGCGCGGCGCCCAGCCCGAAGGCGAGGAGGCGCAGCCGCTCGGTCCGCACGCCCATCTGGCGCACGGCATCCATGTCCTGGGACATGGCGCGCAGCGCGCGGCCGTGCCAGCTGCGGGTCAGGAACAGCCAGAGCCCGCCCATTGCCGCCAGCGACACGGCCAGGATCGCCGCGTCCATGCCGGTGACATAGGCCGCGCCGATCCGCAGGCTGTACTGCGACAGCGGGCTGGGGAAGGGATGCGCCTCGGGCGACCAGACGATCTCGGCCGCCTGGTCGAGCATGAAGGTGATCGCCAGCGTCGACAGCAGCGGCGCGATGAAGGGCGCGTTCTCGAGCGGGCGCAGCGCCACCCGCTCGATCAGCATGCCGAGCCCGGTCGTGGCGACAACCGAGAGCGCGGCGGCCAGCACCAGCGGCAGGCCGATCATGGTGCCGGTATAGGCCAGGAAGGCCCCGAGCATCAGGAGCGAGCCCTGCGCGAAGTTGATCAGGTTGGTCACGCCGAAGATCAGCGCGAAGCCGATCGCGACGAGGGCGTAGACATTGCCGATCACCAGCCCGTTCAGGATCTGGCTGAGAAGTTCGATCATGGGAAAGGTCCCTGCTGGATGGCCGCCGGGGCGGGGTCAGTCGAAGGGCACGTAGGTGCCGTCCTTCACGACGATGTAGCTGATCTCGCGCGGGCCCAGATCGCCGCTGCCCTCGTAGTCGAGCGCGCCGCTCACGCCCTCGATCGCCGGCGCGTCGGCGATGCGGTCGCGGATGCCCTGCCGGGTCAGCGGCGTGCCCGCCTCGGCCAGCGCGTCCATCGCCGAGGTGACGATCAGCATCGCGTCCCAGGTGAAGGCGGAATAGTAGTTCGGCTCCTTGTCATAGGCCGCGCGGTAGGCCTCGGAGAAGTCCTGCGCCGCGGGCGCGCTTGCCAGGAAGGGGGTGGGCATAACCACGCCCTCGGCCGCGCCATTGGCCAGCTCGATGAACTTGGGATCGTTCAGCGTGTCGGTGGCGGCGACCTTCAGATCCGGATCGGCCTGGCGGAGCTGCTGCATGAAGAGCGCGGATTCCGCGTAGTGGCTGGCCAGGAAGACGCCGTCGGGCTCCGCCGCCAGCACCTTGGTGACGAGCGGGCGGAAATCGCGGGTCTCGGGGATCATCGCCTCGGACAGGACGACCTCCGCGCCGCGCTCTTCCAGCCGCTCGGTCATCATCTCGTTGGTGATCATGCCCCAGTCGTCCTTGAAATAGACGATGGCGATCTTCGTCATCCCCATCTTGTCCATCAGCATCGTCGTCTGGGGCTCGACCTGCGCGGCATGGGTCGGCGTGGTGCGGAACTGGTAGGGGCTGATCTTGACGTAGTCGGGATGGCCCGCCGTCGGGGCGACCTGCGCCAGATGCGCCTCGGCCAGGATCGGTCCGGCGGCCATCGACTCGGTCGAGGTCTGGCCGCCGATCACCGCCAGGACGCTGTCGTCCGAGGCGAATTTCTGGGCGATGTTGGCGGCCTCGCGGGGATTGCCGCGGCTGTCCTCGATCATCAGCTCCAGCGGATGGCCGCCGATGCCGCCATCGGCATTGACCCCCTCGGCAAAGAGCGTGGCGGCTTCGCGGAACCGCGCGCCGAGGGCGGAGCGCTCGCCCGACATCGGTCCGAAGACGCCGATGACGACGGGATCGGCGGATTGCGCATGGAGGGCGGTGCCGGATGCGGCCGCGGCGAGAAGGGCGGCGAACAGGGCGGTTCTCTTCAAGGGACTCTCCTGGGCTGTTGGGTGACTCGAGGTCTGGCGCCTCATGTGAAAAGTTTAGGAGCTAAAAACGGACTCACTCAAAATGAAAAATAGGGTTCATCGGCGCAAGTTGCCCCGCAGGTCCGGCGACTGCCCGCAAAACGGGCGAAATCTACGGCAATCTTGCCATGATTGCCATATTTCGCGCCGAAAAGCCGCTGAGATGCACAAGTTCCACCGCTGGCCTCCGATCGGTATCCGGGCCTCCAGGCTCCCTCGCGAGGCGCATGGCGGCAAGTTCACCTGTTTAACGGCGGTTTTTAGGCTACTAAACAAATGGCTTGCGAAGCGGCAGTGAATCGGCTCATGTCGCAGCATGAAGAAATCACGGAAATCCTCTGGCTCGACCGGCCGCTCCTTCGAGCTCTTCGACGAGCAGATGCCGGTCCGGCGCTACAAGCTGCTGCTGCAGGCCTTCCTGAAGCGGCGCGGGCCGGGCGCGCGGCAGGCGATTGCCGAGACGCTGGGCCATACCCGCAGCTTCGTGACCCAGATCACCAGCCCCGCCTATGACATGGCGATCCCGGCGGCGCAGGCGCGCGCCATCGTGCGCATCGCCGAGCTGACCGCGGAAGAAGAGCGCGTCTTTCTCGAGGCCTATGTCGCCGCACATCCCGACCGCGCGCCGGAGCTCTACGCCCAGACCCATGGCGGCCTTTCCATCGCGGTGCCCGAGCTGCAGGACCCCGCGGCGCAGGCGCGGATGGAGGCGCTGATCCGCAGGCTGGCCGAGGACGTGATCGACAGTTTTCTCGAGGCGCAGCAGAGGGAGAAGGGCGCATGAATGTCGATCTGGCGCACAAGGGCACGATGCTGTCCGTGCTGGCCTGCGATCCGGCCACCGGCACGCTGGGGATTGCGCTGGCCTCGAGCTCCATCGCCATCGGCTCGCGCTGCCCGCATCTGGAAACCGGGCGCGCCGCGCTGACCAGCCAGGGCTTCACCAATCTCAAGGTCGGGCCGCTGGCGCTGGACCTGATCCGCTGCGGGCTGAGCAGCGAGGAGGTGCTGGAGGCGCTGCGCCAGCATGACCGCTGGCTGGAATACCGCCAGATCGGGATCATCCGCGCCGACGGGCAGGCGGCCGCCTATACCGGCAGCATGGCCCGCGGCTGGGCCGGCCATCTCGCGGCGGAGAACCTGCTCTGCCTCGGCAACGGCCTGCCGGAGCAGGGCGGCGCGCTGGAACTGGCCGCTGCCGCCTGGGCGGCGCATCCGGGCCTGCCGATGGACGAGCGGCTGCTGCGCGCGCTGGAATCGGTGAAGGCCGCGCTCGGGGCGGGCTTCCCGGTGGTGTCGGCCTCGCTCCTGATGCGCAGCCCGCAGGAGGAGAGCCAGATCGACCTGCGGGCCGACATGCCCTCCCGCCCGGTGGAGGACGGCGGCAACGCGCTGGCCGATCTGCGCCGACTCCATGCCGAATACCTGCCGCTTGTCGAGATCTACGCGGCCCGCTCGGTCGCGCCCCAGCCGTTCTGAGCAGCGCGCCGCCATGCGCCCCCTGTCCCGCCGTCCCAGCCAGAGGAGTTCCGGATGACCTTCACCATCGTTGCGCACGAGCCCGAGACCGGCAATCTCGGGGTCTGCCTTGCCACCAGCCCGCTCGGCGTCGCCTCGCGCTGCCCGCATGTCAGGGGCGGCGTGGCGGCCATTTCCTCGCAGTGCCATTCCGACTGGCGCCATGGCATGGCCGGGCTGAAGCTGGCAGAGCAGGGCTGGGCGCCCGCCCAGATCCTCGGCGCGCTGAAGCAGAAGGATCCGTTCTTCGACTACCGCCAGATCGGCATCGTCACGGCCGATGGCCGCGCCGTCGCGCATAGCCCGTCGCTCGGCGCGCCCTGGACCGGGCACCGCGTCGGCGCGGGCTTCGTCGCCATGGGCAACAACCTGGCGGGACCGGGCGTCGTCGCGGCGATCCATGACAGCTTCGCCGCCTCGGGCGGCACGGAATTCGGCGAGCGGCTGGTGCGCGCCATCGAGGCCGGCTACGCCGCGGGCGGCGAGACGATCGGCCAGCGCTCCGCCGGGCTGGTGATCTGCGCGCCGGGCATCGAGCGGCCGCTGATCGACATCCGCGTCGACATGGCCAACCCGCTGCCCGAGGAGGGCGGCGATGCGGTGCGCGACCTGCGGCGGCTCTTCGACGCCTATGGCCCGATCGCGCCCTATTATGCCGAGGCCTGGCTCGACGATCCCGAGCTTTCCGTCGCCGAGTTCACGGCCCGCAGGGCCTCGGCCTGACGGGCCGGGGTCAGATCGCGCCGGGCGCGCGGAAGGGCGGGGCGACCGCCTCGCCGAGCGTCATCAGCGCGGCTTCGCTGCCCGGCGGACCGACAAGCTGCATGCCGATGGGCAGGCGTCCGGAAGCGGAGGCGGGGAAGGCCAGCGCCGGCAGCCCCGCGGCATTGACCCAGCCGGTATAGACCGCATGGCCGCGCGGCCCGGCCTCCTGCCCGTCGATGACGGGCGGGAAGGCCTCGGCGGCGGGCCAGGGATGGGCGGCGGAGGCCGGGGTCAGGATCGCGTCATGGCCCCAGAGCGTCCGGGCCGCCTCGCGCAGGGCGAAGACATGACCGAGGATCCCGTAGAGCAGCGTCGCCGGGGCGGCCGCCCCGCGCGCGGCCATCTCGCGGTATTTCGGGGCGGCGGCGGCGCCGACGGCCGGGTCCTCGGCGAAATAGCGCGCCAGTCCGATTTCGCCGATCCGGCTCCACTCTGCGTTGAGCGGGGCGAGGTCATGGGGCAGCGGGCCCTCCTCGACCGCGTGCCCGGCGCGGCGCAATGCGTCGATTGTGGCCTCGAAAGCGGCGATGATCTCCGGGTCGCAGGGGGCGCCGGGCATGCGGGCGACGGCGAGGATGCGCGACGGGCGCGCGGGCGCGCCGGCGGCCCAGCCGGAAAGCACGGCATCGAGCAGCCGCAGGTCGCGGACCGAGCGGGCGATGGGGCCGGCCACCTCGAAATCGAGAAGCACCTGCGCCAGCCCGCCGCCGCGGGGGACGTGGCCGATCCCGGGCTTCAGCCCGCAGAGGCCCGTGTACCCGGCAGGCCGCCGGATCGAGCCGCCGCCATCCGTGCCGAGCCCGGCGAAGGCCATGCCTGCCGCGACCGCCGCGACCACGCCGCCAGAGGAGCCGCCGGGCGTCAGCGCCGGGTCGTAGGGGTTGCGCGTCACGCCGAAGGTCAGGTTGTCCGTATAGCCCTCGACCGCGAATTCCGGCGTGTTGCCCTTGCCGGTGACGATCGCGCCCGCGCGGCGCAGCGCGGCCACCGGCAGCTCGTCATGCTCCGGCACCCGGCGGGCAAGTTCGGCATTGCCCCAGGCGGCGGGCAGCCCGGCGCTGACCAGATTGTCCTTGATGATCACCGGCAGCCCGTCGAGCGGCCCGAGAGGCGTTCCGGCCTTCCAGCGCGCGGCGGAGGCCTCCGCTTCGGCCAGCGCGGTCGCGGAGCGCGCCGAATGGGCGTTGAGCACCGGCTCGAGCGCGTCGATCCGGGCCAGCGTCGCGGCCATGGCCGTTGCCGGATCTGCCGCGCCGGACGCGAAGTCGGCAAGGAGGGCGGTGGCGTCTTGGTCCGTCATCAGAACAGGGTCTCCGGCAGCCAGAGCGCAATGCCGGGCCAGAAGACCAGCAGCGCGGTGAAAAGGAGCATCAGCATCGCATAGGGCACGGCGCCCTGCACCACGTCGGAGAACGGGCCGCCATCGCTGCGCACGCCCTGCACGACATAGAGGTTCATGCCGACCGGCGGGGTGATCATGCCGAGCTCGCTCATCAGCACGACGAAGATGCCGAACCAGACCGGGTCGATCCCCGCGGCGGTGACGATCGGTACGACGACCGGGATGGTCAGCACCTGCATCGAGAGCACGTCCATGAACATGCCGAGGATCAGGTAGAAGACCATCAGCGCGAAAAGGAGCGCAGTGGGCGACAGGCCCAGCCCCGCCACCCAGGCCGACATCGTGCCGGTGATGCCCCCGAGCGCCAGCGTCACGTTCAGCGTGAAGGCGGCGCAGATGATCAGAAGGATCATGCCGGTGGTCTTGGCGGTCTGGCGGAAGCAGGTGTCGAGGAAGGCGAAGCTCAGCCGCCCCTCGCGCCAGACGAAGAGCAGCGCGACGATCACGGCCAGCGCGGCGCTTTCGGTCGGGGTGGCGATGCCGAGATAGATCGAGCCCATGACGATCAGGAAGACGGTGGCGGCCGGGATCAGGTGGAGAAGCGCGCGGAGCTTCGCCTCCAGCGGCACCTCGGCTTCGGGGCGAGAGGCGTCGGCAAGGCCGCGGCGGCGCAGCCAGAGGCTCTCGCCCGTCACGAAGGCCATGAAGAGGAGCGTCAGCAGGATGCCGGGGATCACGCCCGCGACGAAGAGCTGCCCGACCGAGACCGAGGCGAGCGAGCCGTAGACCAGGAGGTTGACCGAAGGCGGGATCAGGATGCCCAGCGTGCCGCCCGCGGCGAGCGAGCCGAGCGAGCGGGCCGGCCGGTAGCCGCGCTCGCCGAGCGCGGGCAGGGCGACGGTACCGACAGTCGCGGCCGTGGCGACGGACGACCCGGAGGTGGCGGCGAAGAGCGCGCAGGATCCGATATTGGTGTGCAGGAGCCCGCCGGGCAGCCGTCCGAGCCAGAGCGCCAGCGCGCCGTACATCCGGTCCGCCATGCCGGAGCGCAGGAGCAGCTCGCCCAAGAGGATGAAGAGCGGGATCGCGGTTAGGACGCTCTCGTTCGAGACGCCCCAGAGCACCGGCCCCATGCTGTTCAGGAGCACCGGCCCGTAGAGCAGCATGCCGCCGGCGACGCCGAGCGCCACCATGACCACGGCGACCGGCAGCCCGATCAGCAGGAGCCCCATCATCACGGTGAAGCCGAGGAGGATGTCGATGATCGTCATGGCAAGGTCCTCAGCGCGCGCGGAGCTGGTCGAGTTCCTCGGACAGCTCCTCTTCGGCGGATTTCGGATTGAACTCGGCGGCGACCTCGCGGATGCGTCCGCGGGCGACCAGCGCCGCGGCGCGGAAGGCGAGCCAGAGCGAGGCGGCGGCGAAGAGCGCCAGCGCGCCGTACCAGGCCGCCTGCGGCCAGATCAGCGGCGTGCGCCAGGGCGTGGCGGCGGTCGACTTGTAGGCGATCGTATCGGAGATCACGCCCCAGCCGACATGGAGGAAGAAGAGGCCGAGCAGCCCGAGGCTGAGCACCGAGGCGAAGTCGATCCAGGCCTGCAGGGCCAGGGGAAAGCGGCGGTGCAGCACGTCGATGCGCACATGCGCCCGGTCGACGAGGGCGACGGTGAAGGCGGCGGTGGCGCCGAAGGCCAGGATGTAGCCGCCCAGCTCGTCCGCGCCCTGCAGCGAGGTGTTGAAGGCCTTCCTCAGCACCGTTTCCAGCGCGACGAAGCCCGAGAGGAAAAGGAGCGCGGCCCCGAAGAGGCGGCTGATCCAGGTGGCGAGGCGGTCCATGGCGTCATCCTTGGGGGTGGACCCGCGCCCGGGAAGGCGCGGGCGAGGGGGATCAGAACTGGTAGTTCGTGCCCACGGTCTCCATCCAGGAGGCCGAGCAGTCGGGGTTCACCGCGTCGCAGGTTTCCTTCCAGGCGGGGAAGGAAACGTCGGTCACGGCGGTGCCGATCAGCTTGACGTCCGCGTCGGAGGGCTCGACCAGCTTGAGGTCGTATTTCGTGCCGGTCTCGCAGGTTTCGCCGCCGGTATTGCAGCTGACGGCATCGACGAAGAGCTCCTCGGAATAGGCCCAGATCTTGTCGGAAAGCCCGTCGAAGGCGGCCTGCAGCTTCTCCTGGTCTTCCGCGGAAAGCTTGTTCCAGGTGTCGAGATTGATGCCGTAGCCGTTCATGGCCAGCTGGAAGGCGATCGGCATCATGTAGGAGGTGACCTCCGGCCAGCCGGCCGAATTCGCCGAGGACGGGCCGGTGATGGCGCAATCGACCACGCCGCGGGCCAGCGACTGCTGCACTTCGGGGAAGCTCAGCGGAACCGGCGTGCCGCCGAGCAGCGAGATGAAATTGGCGAGGTTCTGGTCGTAGACGCGGACCTTCAGCCCCTTGAGGTCGGACAGCGACGCGATCTCGGGTTCGCAGAACAGCACCTGCGGGCCGAAGGGCCAGACGCCGAGCAGCTTGGTGTTGAATTTCTCCTGAAGCTGGGCATCGACCTTGGGCGCGAATTCCTCCACCGTGCGTTTGCCGGTGGCGTAGTCGGGGTTCAGGCCCACCAGGTCGAGCCCGAGGATCGTCGGCTCGTCGCGGCTGACCTGGGAAAGCCGCAGCGAGACGATGTCGAAGAGCCCGCCCTTGAGGATGCGCAGCTGCTCGGTGTCCTTGATGCCGGTGACGTCGACCGGCTGGTAGTCGGCGGTGAAATCGAGCCCGGTCTCCTCGGCGAAATTCTCGAAGAAGGGCTGTTCCACGGTCTTCTGGATCAGGCCGGTGGCGACGGGCTGGCCCATCACCCGCAGGCTCTCGGCCGCGGCGGGCATGGCAAGGGCGGTCGCGGCAAGCGCCGCGGCGGTCAGGGTGGCTTTCATGATATCCCTCGTTGGTTGGTGGTGGTCAGTCAATCTCGGAGAATAGCCGGAACACGGAGCCCCAGCCGGTGACGCGCGCGGGGTCGAGCCCCATTTCGCGGAGCGAATGCGCGGCGGTGACGGAGATGGAGTCGAGCACGGGGATGCCGGTCTCGGCCTCGATCTCCTCCGCGACGGGGGCGCCGCGGAAATTGGTGCAGACGACGGCGATGGCGTCGGGCTTCGCCTTGGCGACCTCGCGGATCATGGCGGCGACCTGCGCGGGCGGGTAGGTGGCGAAGGAGTAGTTGCCCTTGTCCTCCAGCCGCGCCTCCGCGACCACCTCGATCCCTTGGGCCGCGTAATTCGCCTGGATCAGCGTCTGGATCTCGCCCAGATAGGGCGTGACGAGGCCCAGCCGCTTGACCCCGAGCCCGCGGAAGGCGCGGTCGAAGGCCAGCATGGTGGAAGAGGCCGGGATGCCGGTGCGCCCGGTGATCGCCGCGCAGAGCGCGCGGTCCTTGTCGAGCCCCAGCCAGGCCGCCGAGGTGCCGTTCCAGCAGATCAGCCGCGGATGGCATTCGGCCAGGCGCTCGGCGGCCTCGAGGATCGGGGCTTCGGTGAACTGGGTCTGCGAGGCCGCGGACATGGAGATCTCCACAACGCGGAAGCGGCCGAAATGCGCGCTGGCCTCTTCGCCGAAGGGGGCGAACATGGCGGAGGTATAGGGCTCCAGCGCGGTATTGGAGGAGGGCGTCAGCATGCCGGCGCGGGCGCCGTCGATCAGGGGGAAGGTCACAGCAGGGTCTCCGGGGCTGTTCGTTCGAGATGGCGGCCGGCGGGCGGGCCCGCGGGCTCTCCGCCGAGCATCACGGTCTGCCCGCGCAGGAGGGTGCGGACCGGCCAGCCGGTGACCTCGAAGCCCTCCCACGGGGTGTAGTCGGAGCCGTGATGCAGCCCGGTCTGGCGGATCGGTTTCGTCAGGGACGGGTCCCACAGCGTGATATCGGCGTCCTTGCCGACCATGATCGCGCCCTTCGTCGCCAGCCCGTAGAGACGGGCATGGTTCGTCGAGGTGATCGCGGCGAAGCGTTCCAGCGAGATCCGGCCTTTCATGACGCCTTCGGAGAAGAGGATCGGCAGCCGCGTCTCCACCCCCGGAATGCCGTTCGGGATATTGCGGAAGCTCGCCCGCGCGCCGGGTGCGTCCTTCCCGGCCGTGTCGGCGAAGCGGAACGGGCAGTGGTCGGAGGAGAAGAGCTCGAACGTGCCCTGCTCGATCCCGGCCCAGATATCCGCCCAGTTCTCCCGGTCGCGCGGCGGCGGCGAGCAGACGAATTTCGCCCCCTCGAAGCCCGCGCGATCCAGATCGTCTGCCGTCAGCGTGATGTATTGCGGGCAGGTCTCGGCAAAGACCTTCGCGCCGCGGGCGCGGCCGCGGCGGATCTCCTCGAGGCTCTCGCCATTCGAGACATGGACGATGGTCAGCGGCACATCGGCGATTTCCGCCAGGGTGATGGCGCGGTGGGTGGCCTCGCGCTCGACCGGGACGGGGCGGGTACGGGCATGCCAGACCGGCGCGCCTTCGCCCTCGCGATCGGCCCTGTCGCGCAGGAACTCGATCGCGTCCTCGTTCTCGGCATGCACCATCACCAGCGCGCCATGCGCCTTCGCCACGCTCATCACCTCGAGGATCTCGCGGTCCGTCAGCGCCAGCCCCTGGTAGGTCATGAAGACCTTGAAGCTGGTGTGCCCGGCCGCGATCAGCGCGGGCAGGTCCTGGCCCAGCGTGACCGGATCCGTGTCCTTGACGATCAGGTGGAAGGAGACGTCGCACATGCAGTTGCCGTCGGCCCTGGCGTGATAGGCGGCGACCGCCTCGCGCAGGCTCTGGCCGCCCTCGGGCAGGCAGAAGGGCAGGACAGTGGTGTTGCCGCCCGCCACGGCGGCGCGGGTGGCGGAGGCGAAATCGTCGGCCATCTCGATCCCGGGCCCCGAGGGCTGGGAGATATGGACATGGCTGTCGATGCCGCCCGGCATGGCGATCAGCCCGGTGGCGGCGATCACCTCGGCCGCCTCGGGCACATCCTCGCCCAGCCAGGTAATGCGGCCGCCGCGGATGCCGATATTGCACAGCGCGGCGCCCGCGGGCGTGACGGCGCGGGCGCCGAGGATCAGCGTGTCGAGGGTCACGGGCGGGCCTCCATGGCGATGGCGGCGGCCAGCGCCGGGGCGAGCCCGGCCGAGGCCTTGGCGGCGGGCTTCCAGGCGCGGCCGGCGAAGCCCGCGCCGAGCGTCGCGAGGGTCAGCGCCTGCGCGGTGGCGGCGGCGATCGGGTCGATGACCACGGCGCGGATCTCGGGGGCGACCTCGGGGGCGAGCCCCGCGAGCGGCGCGCCGCCCAGGATCACCACATCCGCCCCGTCCTCCTCGGCGGCGCTATTGGCGAGCCGGACCAGCTCGCCGCGCAGGCCGGTGCGGACATTGGCGACATCGACTTCGCGCGCTTCGGGCGTGCGGACCCCGGTGAAGCGCGCGCCGAGCCCGGTGGCGCGGATGCAGTCGTCGTACCAGCGCGTCATCAGCGGCGAGAAGGTGACGACCGAGAAGCGCTCGCCCAGCATGGCGGCGGACATGGCGGCGGCCTCGGCCATGCCGATCACCGGCAGGTCGAAGATCTCGCGCGCCCCGGCCAGGCCGGGATCGCCGAAGGCGGCGAGGATCACCGCGTCGATGCCGTCGAGATTGTCCGCGATCATCTCCAGCGCGATCGAGCCGCCGATCTGCGCCTCGGCGCGCGAGGCGATATAGGGGAAGCCGCGGGTGGCGGTCAGCGGCACGATCTCGGCGCGGTTGCCGGCGGTGGCACGGGCGATCACGGCCATCCGGTCGGTCATCGCGGCGGTCATGTTGGGGTTCACGAGCAAGAGGCGCATCGGTCGGTCTTTCTTGTCAGCGTCCTGAAGGGTCATGCGGCGGCTCCGCAGGCGGCGGCCCAGTGCCGGGCGATGTCGCGGCGCGGCGCGATCCAGACATCGCCGCGGCCCGCGACATGGGCGAGCAGGGTTTCCAGCCCGCCGATCCGGCCGGGCCGCCCGATCAGCCGGAGATGGAGACCCACGGACATCATCCGCGCCGCCTCCGCGCCCTCGGCGAGGAGCTGCTCGAAGGCGCCGGTCACGTAGTCGGAGAAGTCGCGCGGCTGCACGAAGCCGCCGCCCGGAGAGAACCGCATGTCGTTGGTGTCGAAGGCATAGGGCAGGATCACGTGGCTGCCCTCCATCCGCGGGATGTCGTCGTCATAGGCGTCGCTGTCATAGAGGAAGTCGCCGCGCGCCCGGAGCAGGGCCCGGGTCTGCGCCGAGGGCGAGGACCGGGTGTGCCAGCCGATCGGCGCGACCCCGGCCGCGGCGGCGATGGCGGCATGGGTGCGGGCGATCACGGCTTCCTCGGTCGCGGGATCCATGTTGGCGTGGCGCTCCCACAGCCAGCCGTGGCAGCTGACCTCGTGGCCGCGCGCGACCGCGTCCCGCAGGAGCCAGGGCGCGCGCTCGGCCACGCGGCCGCAGGCGGAGAAGGTCGCCTTGACCCCGTGCCGCTCGAACGCTCTGGCGATGCGGGCATAGCCCTGGCGCGTGCCGTAGGCGAAATGGCTCTCCATGCACAGATCGGGCGCGCCCCGGACCTCTTCGCGGATCTCGTAGGTGTCCTCGTTCCTGGGATCGCCGTCGCCGATGGAAAGCTCGGCGCCCTCCTCGACATTGACCACGAAGGACAGGGCGAGCTTTGCGCCGCCGGGCCAGCAGGGGGCGGGCTCCTGCCCGAAATAGCCGCGGAAATCGCGTCGGTCGGTCATGGCGGTCATCCCTGGATCATGCGGTTGAGGCCGACGGTGCGGGCGCCGAAGGCGAGCACCAGGATGGCGAGGAGGATCAGTCCCGTGGACATGGCGGCGAGCGAGGGGTCGGGCTGTTCCTCGAGATACTGCAGCATCTTGATCGGCAGGGTCTTGTTGCGCGCGTCGGTCAGGAAGATCGAGATCGGGTAGTTGTCCATCGAGGCCAGGAAGGCGAAGAGGCCGCCGGTCAGGTAGGCCGGCGCGAGGTTCGGGATCATCACCTTGAGGATGGATTTCGGATAGCTCAGCCCCAGCGTGCGGGCCGCGTCGATCAGCGAGAAGTCGAAGGCGTTCATCGCCGCCAGCAGCGTGCGCATCACGAAGGGCAGAGTGATGACGACATGGCCCAGCAGGAGCGACCAGTAGGCATCGCGCAGGCCGATATCGCGGAAGAACTGCAGGAGCGCGACGCCGACGACGAGGCCTGGCATCATCAGCGGCGAGACCGCGAAGGTGGCGATCGCCTCGCGGCCGCGGAACTGGCCGCGGGCCACGGCGATGGCGGCGAGCGTGCCGAGCACCAGCGAGGCCAGGGTCGAGGCCAGCGCGAGGTTCAGCGACAGGAGCACCGCGTCCCACAGTCCCTGGCGCGTGGCGGCCTCGGCATACCAGCGCAGCGACCAGCCGGGCGGCGGCAGCGTGTAGACCGGCGAGTCGGTGAAGCTGACGACGACGGTGATCACGATCGGCAGCATCAGGAAGGCGATGCAGGCGAAGCCCATGGCCCAGGAAAGGGCGAGGGCGAGGCGGTCGGCGCGGGTCATCGGCGGGCTCCCAGTCGCGCGGCCGCCCAGCCCGAGCCCAGCACAACGGCGATGGCGATGGCCAGCAGGATGGCGGCGAGGGTGGAGCCGAGCGCCTCGTTCCGCAGGAAGAGGAAGGAGCGGGCGATCAGCATCGACAGGTTCTGCTGCCGCTCGCCGACGATCAGCGAGGGGATCACGTACATCGAGACCGCCAGCGAGAAGACGAAGGCGGAGCCCGCGACGACGCCCGGCAGGGTGAGCGGCAGGGTCACGCGGGTGAAGCGGAACCAGGGGGTCGCGCCGAGGCTGGCCGCGGCCTCGGGCAGGCGGGCGTCGAGCTGGCGGATGACGGAATAGATCGGCAGCACCATGAAGGGCAGGAAGACATTGGCCGCGCCGACGACCAGCGCGGTCTCGGTGAAGAGCATGCGCACCGGGCGTTCCGTCAGGCCCAGCCCCATCAGCGCGGAGTTGAGCACGCCGTTGGCGCGGAACAGGATCGACCAGGCGAAGGCCTTGACCACCACGCCCAGCGACATCGGCAGGACCAGCGCGACCAGGAAGACGGTCAGCCAGATGCCCTTGGCCCGCGACATGGCGAAGGCGGTGGGATAGGCGATGACGAAGGCCAGAGCCGTGGTCAGCGCGGCGACCCGCAGGGTGCGGAAGAGGACGCGCAGATTGTACTCGTCGGCGAAGAAGGCGCGGTATTCGGCAAGGCTGAACCCGTCGGGCCCCTGCACCGATTTCGCCAGCAGCATCGCCAGCGGCAGCGCGTAGACGACGGCAAGGAAGCCGAGCGCCGGGACCGCGAGCAGCCCGATCCGGTCGAGCCGCCCGCTCATGCCGCCGCCTCGTGGATCAGCGTGTCGGCGACGCTCCAGCCCAGATCGACGGCGTCGCCGCGGGCCAGGCCGGTGCGGATGCCGGGCATCTCGCAGATCAGCCGGTCGCCCTCCTGCGCGGCGCCATGCAGCACGGTCTTGGAGCCCAGCACCATGGCGTCGGCCAGCTCGACCCGGATGGTGTTCTCGCCGGTTCCGGGGGCCACCAGCTCTGGGCGGACGCCGACCTGGACGGCGGTGCCCGGGGCGAAGCCGCCCGGCGCGGAGATCCGGCCATGGGCGGTCTCGACGATGCAGGTCTGCCCGCCGCTTTCGACGACCCGTCCGCCGAGCCGCATGGACAGGCCGACGAAATCCATCACGAAGGGAGTGGCGGGGCGGGCATAGAGCGTCGAGGGATCGGCGAACTGCTCGATCCGCCCGGCATTCATCACCGCGATCCGGTCGGAGACGCCCATCGCCTCCTCTTGGTCATGGGTGACGAAGATCGCGGTAATTCCGCGGTCGCGCAGCAGCGCCTTCAGCTCGACCTGCATGGTTTCGCGCAGCTTGCGGTCGAGCGCCGAGAAGGGCTCGTCAAGCAGCAGCAGGTCCGGCTGGACGACCAGCGCGCGGGCGACGGCGACGCGCTGCTGCTGGCCACCGGATAGCGCCGAGACCGGGCGGGTGGCGAAGGCGTCCATGCGCACGAGCCGCAGCGCCTCTTCCACCGGTCCGGCGCAGGCGGATTTCGCCGTGCCGCGGGCGCGCAGCCCGAAGGCCACGTTCTCGGCCACGGTCAGATGCGGGAAGAGCGCGTAGTTCTGGAACACCACCGAGATGTTGCGGCGATGCGCGGGCAGGCGGGTGATGTTGCGCCCGCCCAGCACCACGTCGCCCTCGTCGGCCTCCATCAGCCCGGCGATGATCCGCAGCAGCGTGGTCTTGCCGCAGCCCGACGGGCCGAGAAGCGACACCAGCTCGCCGCGGTCCATGCGGAAGTTCATGCCCGACATGACCCGCGTGCCGCGGAAGGACTTGGCCACGCCCCAGACGTCCAGATAGTGGCGCCCGGGCGCCGCGGAGGTCATGCCGGCCATGGTCACAGCGCCATCAGCTTGTCGAAGCGGTCGATCCACGCGCGGCGGTTCGCGGCGACGAAGGCCCAGTCCGGCGAATGGATTTCGACGCCGTCGGGGATGGCGGCCCCCGCCTTGACGGTCGTGTTGGCCGGGACGGAGGCGGCGAAATCGGCGACCGCGGCCTGCATGTCCGGGCCCAGCATCTCGTTGACATAGGCCTGGGCCAGTTCCGGGTTGGGTCCGCCCTTGACCAGGCAGATGCCCGAGGGCATGGCAAAGATGCCCTCCTTCGGCGCGGCCAGGTCGACCGGCACGCCCTCCGCCTTGCGCGGCAGCGTGTAGGAGGAGAAATTGCCCGCCAGCATGGTGATCTCGCCCTGTTCCAGCAGGTTGAAGGCCTGGCTCATGGTCGAATAGACCGAGAGCAGGTTCGGCTTCAGCGCCTCGAGCTTGGCGAAGGCTGCGTCGATCTCGTACTGCGCCTCCGAGAAGGGCTTGCCGGTGGCAAGCATCGCGGCGGCGAAGAGCGTCCAGGCGCCTTCGGTGTTCTGCAGCGACGGGATGATCACCTGGCCCTTGCTCTCCGGCGCCCAGAGCGCCTCCCAGGCGGGCACGCCCTCGGGCAGGAAGTCGCTGTTATAGGCGATCCCGGCCCAGGGCTGGACGTAGTTGCACCACATCCCTTCCATATGGACCGCGTCGGGGCGCAGATCGGCCATGTTCGGCACCGCCTCCGGGGTGATTGGCGCCAGCAGATCCGCCTCGACCGCCTGGATCATCACCGGATCGTCCATCTGGACGACCGAGAGATAGGGCTTGTCCTTGTTGGAGGCCATCTTCTCCAGGTTCACCGAGGATTTCGTGCCCTCGAACAGGATATCGGCGCCGATCGCGGATTTCATGTGCGGGGCGACGATCTCCTCCATCCAGGCGGAGTGGCTGCCGGCGCAGCCGATGACGATCTCGCTCGTCTGGGCGCGCAGCAGAGCGGGGGCGGCGAAACTGGCGGCGGCGGCGGCGCCGGTGGTCCTTAGAAAGCGGCGGCGGCTGAAGCCGGTGGTCTGGATCATGGGGTCCTCCTGCGGGGCGTTCTGACGGGATGCCAAAATGGAATGCCATTTGTGGATCGAGCAAAATCCCGTTTCTAGCGAGAGGATTTAGGTCGTGGATAGCAGAATATATCGTCGAAGACGCAGATTTGAGCGCGGTCAAGATGGGATGCCATCTTTTGAGCCGCTTTTGAATCTCACATGGGATGCCATCTTAGGGATCCGCGGCAGACAGGACGAATCGACCGGCGACGAGGCCGGGGCCATGCGCCGCGACGGCTGGATGTCAGGACGCGGCGGCGGCCTCGGCGCCCAGCACGGCGGCGACGCTTTCCCCGGTATGGAGAAGGTGCAGGCGCCAGACCTCGGCGGCGGCGGCTTCGTCGCGGGCGCGCAGGGCCGCCATCAGCCGGCAGTGCTCGTCCACGGATTGCGTCAGCCGCGCGGGATCGGTGATCGCGATATAGCGGCCGCGCCGGGCCAGCGCGATCAGGCGGCGATGGGTGGCGGAGATCACCGGATTGCCGGCAAGGGCGACGATCCGGTCGTGGATCAGCGAGTTGGTGTCGAAATAGTCGGCGTGATTGCCGATCTTGTGGAAGACCATCATCTGGTCATGCAGCTCCTCGAGCTCGTCCAGATCGGCCTCGCCGATGGTCCGCGCCAGCCGCGAGGCGGCGATGCTCTCCAGTCCGGCGATCACCTCGAAGAGGTTCATCGCGCCTTCGGCATCGTAGCGCGTGACCATTGCGCCCTTGTTGCGCGAGATCTCGATGAGCCCGTCATTGTGCAGCAGCTTCAGCGCTTCGCGCACGGGCGTGCGCGACAAGTTCAGCTCGGCCGAGATCTTGCGTTCGACCAGCCGCGCGCCGGGGGCGAGCTCGCCCTTGACGATCCGGTCGCGCAGCACGTCGGCCACCCATCCGGCAATCGCGGTCGGGGTCGCTTCGGCCGGGAGGTCGGAATCGGTCTGGTCGGAAAGGGTCACGGGGCGCCTGCCATCGTCGCTGCGATATGGGATGCCATCTTGCCGCCTGCGCCGACGCTTGGCAACGCGGAAAGGCCCGAGCCCGTCCGTCCGTGCGGGACGAGACTGCCGCGGGACTCCGGAGCGGGTGCAGAGCTGAAGCGTCCGACGGGGACTGAGCCGGAATGGCGCTTGGCATCGCTGTTCAGCGGAGTCGAAGGCGAAGGTCGCGGGAAACTGGCGGCGGCCGGACCGCCCGGGACGCAGGATATCCATCCGCCATGATCCCCGGCTGGCAGCGCAGAGCGATCGGGAACGCGGCGCGGGACCTTGGTGCCCGAACGGCATCCGAGGCATTCGTACCGGCCACCGCGATCGACAGGGGGCCGTTCCCCGCCACCGGTTCGAACGCGACGGCCGAACGCACGCCATAATCGGCCAGCTGGCAATCCGGCGCGATTGTCTGCCGGATGCCCCCGGGACCCGCCCCGGCTCTGGCGGCAGGAAACGGCGGGGAAAGTTCATCGCGATCCCAGTCTCAGGCGGCATCCCGGCCTCCTGTCGCCGACCCGCGCGCGCCTGTGCTGCGAGCCGCTTGGCGAAAGCGCCGGGAACCTGGCTTCATGGAGGTCATCGGCCGCCAATGTCGCGGACATGCTCTGCTGCGGGTTACGGCATGGCCCCGCCCCATGCCGGGGGAAGTGCGCACATGCGGGCGATATCGCCAGCGCCCGCTCGTGGGACCATTGCGTCTGGGGCCTATCTGCCCGGCGCGCGGAACCAGCAGGACGTGTCCGGAGCGCGAGCTGCATCGCGCGCCAACCGACGGCGTATGCGACCCGCGTTCTGGAGGACTTTCCATCATCCGGCCGGTCCTGCCCGGGGCGCCGACGTCAGCCGCATTCCCTTGCGCCGGGGGGCTCTACCTCGTTGCCATAATGGACTGGCATAGCCGGAAAGTGCCGAGCTGGCGGTTGCCGAACCCGAAGGACGCGGGGGACTGCGCCGACGCGAATGACGGCAGGCCGGAGATATTCGGCACCCCCTCTCGAGATGCTTTTTTCGGAAATGCCCTGTCGGTCAGCCGGTCGTGATGCCGGTTCGGCAACACGGACCTCACCGGCTTGCTGCAGGACGCGGCGGCGAAGATTTTCATGGATGCGCGCGGGTACCGGATCGGCAATCAGAGAATTCCAGGTTCATCCTTTAGACGCGTAGGCCTCTGATATCGTGAAGGCCGAAAGGCCAAAAATGGGACAGCAGCGCGCGTCAGGCGGGCTTGGGAAACTCCGTGGCTTCGAAGAGTCCGAGTTGCTCCGGTGTTGTTCTGCTGATGCCCTGCAAGGGGCAGCGGCCTGCATGGGCGGTGTGCTTCCGGATGCGTGCAAGCAGGTCGAACGCTGTGCGCAGGCTCGCGGAATGGCCCTTCTCCTTCAGCCATATGTGCATGATGCCGTAGAGGATCAGCGCCGGAAAGCAGATCAGGGCATGCGCGCGACGGTCTCGGCTGGCCTGATCCCGGCAACATTGGCCAGCGGCGCGAGCTTGCCGTCGAGGCTCCAGCGGAACCGGCCGGGCCTGATGAAGCAGGTAAGCGCCGTCTTGGCGACGGCCTTGGTGAAGCGCCCGGTTCAGGGCAAGGTCGAAGCCGAGCCCCTTCCAGATCTCTTGGGGCGCGAAGACATCGCCGAAGCCGGGCGAGGACTCGCAGGTCACGTCGGAGGCGGTATTCTCGTGCCGCCCGGCCGCGCAGTTCAGGCCGTTGATCAGCGGGTCGAGCTTGCCGAGGTTGGCGACGACCGTGATGCGGACTTTTCCAGCCTGGTCGCGGCGGCCCTCGATGAGCTGCAGGTGGCGGCCGCCGCCCGATTCCGTACTGCGCGTGTACATGGACGAACATGTATCCTGCCCAATTTCATTGCCATATGGTCCATCACTCACATGGGAGGCCACAATAGGATGCTGCCGCAACCGGCCACCCTGGCGTCGCAAGTGATTGACTTCATTCAGTATGGCGAAGCGAAATCCGCCTGGAACTCGTTTTACTGTCGAAGCCAGGGAGGATCGGACGGGTCTGGCCGCTCTCGGAGGGCGTCGGCAAACCCCTGCCGCGCCGTGGCGCGCCGGAATGCGATTGCGTCGACTGAACGCCTTCGAGACCGGACCGGAAGGCTGGGGAGAGATCGCCTGGCGCAGCGACAGGCTCCGCACGCATCGCATGGGCTGATAGAGACGGACGGGGCCCATGGCAGCAGTCCCCGGACCTGAACGTCGCGGCCTGAACCGAAGCCGGTCCTGCAGCTCGGCTCGGAAGGTAAACTGCCCGGAAATCCGGGGCCGCGTCTGTTCTGGCCGGAGAAATGCAGATCCTGGCCGTGTGCGACCGCGCATATAAGGTCCCGGACACACGCGTGTCGATCAGCGGTCAACGGCGGGGCACGGCGCCGAAGCTGGCGGAGACCCTGAGGTGCCGGAGGTTCATGAAGCCGTGACTGGCAGCATGAAGACGGACGGCCGTCTGGTGCGCTGCTCCTTGAAAGGCACGGAAGGCCACGCGGTCCTCGCGGAGGACGGCACGATGACCGCAAGATACCGGCTCGATTGAGAGCGCTAGGGGCCGCGCTGATCACCGCGGTCCTCGCGCCTGTGCCGCAAAGGGAACCAGGTTAAGGTGCCGGAGCCGCTGCCGGTTCCCGGTGCGGGCGCGGTTGGACGGGTCGGGCAGTGACCGGAGCGCAAGGACGGCGGTGGACCGCAGGCTTGGCAGCAGGTTTCCGGACTAGTCCGGCCTTGTGCCAATGGCGATGCGGAACCCGGCGGTGCGGAGTTTCCCCGCCCGCCGGAAGGGACCGGCGGGCGGGATCGGGTCCGACCGGGGACCGGAGAAACGGCCCGTCAGAACAGGCTGTAGACGCCGAGATCGACGGCGAGATAGCCGATCTCTTCCTCTCCATGGACCATTTCCGTGTCGGCAGACTGATCCTCCCTCAGCAGGAGCGTCACGTCGGTCCCGGCGCCGTCATAGCGCAGGACGGCCGTTTCGGCATCGTTCCCGGTCTGGATCGCCGCCAGGAACGCGATCTCGTCGATGCCGGAAGCCATCGCCAGATCGGTGCCCGGGCCGCTTGAAACAGCGGTGGCGCCCGTCTCGATGCCATCGCCGCTGCCCGCCTCGATCGCGATCCAGTCGATGGTCTCGGGGCTGTGCCGGTGGTCCCGCGCCTCTTCCTCTGCCATGCGGAGCGAGAAGCCCGTCCCGGTGACGTCGGACATGCGCGTCGCCACCGCCTGGCTGCCGACGACACTGGTCACCTGCGACAGCGCGATCGGCGAGCTGTCATAGCCCTCCAGCGAGACGTCGACCCAGTCCTCGTCCACCGCGGAGACGCGCCCCGCCGTGATGGTCTGGCCGGAGGCCAGCTCATGCGTCCCGGCCGACATCGCGATCCAGCTGACCGTCTCGGTCGTGTGGAAGCCGTCGAGATAGTCCCACTCGTCGACCTGGTACTCGAAGCCGGTATCGGTGACATTGCGCACGCGCATGGTCGCGCCATTGCTGCCTTCGAAGCTCAGCGGACCCATCACGACCCGGGCATCCTCGATCGTCTGCGAGAAGGACACGCTGTACCAGTCGTCCGGCGATGCCTGCCGCACCGTGACCTGGCCGGCCTCGAGCAGGCCGGACGCTTCCTGGGTGCCGCCGACCGCGTCCGAGGCGTCGTCTGTGCCCGCGTCGGCTTCCGGCGCGGCGGCGGCCGAAAGGACAAGGGAGTCCGCGCTCTCGAACGCGGCCTTCTCGACGTCGTTGAGCACGGCGAGCGCATGGAACTGGCCGTCGAGCTCGATGCCGACCCGGAGGCCCGGCTTGATATTCGTCAGCGAGACGATCCCCGCCATTTCCGTTTCGCTCAGACCATAGGCCTCCGCAATCCCGAACAGGTCGATCTTGTCGCCCTCGGCCACCGAGAAATCCAGGATCGTGTCGCGGTAGTCGCCGATGGCGCTTTCGTCGAAGCGGAACATGTCCGCGCCCGCACCGCCGGCGAGGTGGTCCTTGCCGGTGCCGCCGTCGATGATGTCGTCGCCAGCCCCGCCGGTGATCGTGTCCCGCCCGTCGAAGCCCAGCATCTCGCTCCCGGCGCTGCCTGCGGAGAGATTGTCGTCGCCGGAGGTGCCTTCGATGAGCAGCAGGCCGCTGTCGCCTCCGCCCACCGTGTCGGACCCGCCGCCACCAGTATCGGTGCCGCCGCCGTCGACCGTGTCAGACCCGCCGCCGCCAGTATCGGTGCCGCCGCCATCGACCGTGTCGGACCCGCCGCCGCCAGTATCGGTGCCGCCGCCATCGACCGTATCGGACCCGCCGCCGCCAGTGTCGGTGCCGCCGCCATCGACCGTGTCGGACCCGTCGCCGCCGGTATCGGTGCCGCCGCCGTCGACCGTATCATCCCCGTTCCCGCCGGTGCCGGCCAGATCCGTGGCATTCTTCTCGTACCATTGCGGATTGTTGATCTCCGGCGCGGGATAGGAGGCCAGCGCATAGGGGGCGAGTTCCGCGTCGGAGAAGCCGACGAGGTTGATCTCGATGATCACCGGGTGCTGGTCGCCGGTCAGGCGGTCGGTGATCCAGTTGATGACAGGGCTCACCCAGCTGCCATCCGCCTTCTGGAAGGCGCCATGCTGGGCGAGGAAATCCTCCATCTCCCATTCCTTCTGGAGCCCGCCGGAGGAGGCGCCGAAATACATGTCGATGCCTTCGAAGTCCTTGCTGGTGCCGGAGCCGTTCGGCGGCTTGGCGATGACATACTCGTTGAAGCGGCGCGTCCCGACCGAGTCCGTGATGGTCCCGGTGAAATCGAGGGTCCTGTCATCCGGGCCGATTGTGACATCCGAGCCGGGATTGAGGGTGAAGGTCACCGCGGACCGCTCCGTCAGGCTGCTGCCGTCGACGATCTGGGGCATCGGGTTGGTGTAGTCGATGCCGTGCTGGGTCTTGAAATAGGAGATGAGCTCGTTGCGCAGCGAGCTGTCGTCGACACTGCGCAGCAGGTCGTGGAGGTCGAACTCCGTGCCGATATTGTCGAAGGTCGTGTCGATCAGCACGACCTCGTGATTGACGCCCCAGCTTTCGTAGCCGGTGCCGAAATCATGCATGTCGACATTGTTGAAGACGACCGAAGAGGTCTTGCGCTCGATCCGGAAACCGATGCCCGAGCCCTGCCAGGTGGAGTCGACGAACATGTAGTTCGACGCGTAGTTGTCCAGGTTGACCGCGTCCTCTCCGCCCCAGATCAGGAAGTCGTGGAATACGCTCATCGTGTCAGAGTCGTCGGCCATCTGGCGGTGGAACACGCGCAGGCCGGTACCGGTCGCGATCGAGGTATTGTTGTTGAAATCCGTGATCGGCGGCTCTTCGTGATCGAGCGCGAAATCGAAGGGCGAGGGGTCGTAGGGCACCTGCTCGCGCTCGAACATCTTGCGGTGGGCCCCGTCTTTCGGCGCGCCCGAGCTGTCGGCATCCTCCGGGAAATGCTCATGCCCGGAATAGTTCCAGCCGATATTGGCATTCGCCGCGATATTGTCCTGCTGGATGACGACCCGGGACTGGTTCTCGTAGGCGGCGCCCTCGCTTCCGACCTGGGCGTGGCCGTCCGAGCCGTAGACCTTGTTGGCTTCGACCGACGTGACGAGATTGCCGATCCATTCGCCGGTTTCGTCGCCCCATTCCGAGACGATGCCGCCGCCGACCGTGTCATAGACGACGTTCTGGTTCACATGCGCAGCGCTCGAATGCTGGGTGATGCCCCAGCCGGGGCTGCCGGATACGGCATTTCCCTCGATTACCGAAATCGCCGAGTCGGGCTCCGTTCCGGTTTCGTGCATGTGGATCGGATAGCGGCCCAGCGGATTGTCCTGGGTGCCCGTGACTTCCGAACTGTCGGTCCGTCCCATTTCGTCGAAGGCCGCATAGCGCACGGAATTCGCCACGCCTTCCGCATCGCCCGCGGAATTGTGCAGCATCAGATGGCCGCGCGTTCCCTCCGGATTCTCCGAGGCGAAAGTCACGTTCCGGGACAGGTTTCCGACATAGGTTTCGAAATCGAACCCGTCGGGCGCCACATGGTCGTAGCGCAGCGCGGTGTCGAAGGTGATCGTGTCGCCGGAAACCGAGGTGATCGTGCGCACCTCGTCCTGGCTGCCATCGCCGGTGCCGACGACGAGGATCGTGTCCCCCGCCTTCCAGTTGGAGAGATCGCCGTCGACCGTGATCGAACGCGCCCCGGCCGTGGCGCCGCCTTCCATGGCCAGATGGCCTTCCTTTGCGGCGCCCTCGATCTCCACGCGGCCGAAGGCGACGAGCCCGTGGCCGAGCTGGTCGGGATCGGAGGCAAGGTCGATGGGCGTGTCGCGGAAGGTGATATTGGCCTCGATCCCCGCGGGCAGCGGGTTGTCCGCGGTGCCGATCTCCAGCGTCGAGCCATGGCTGGTGACGATCGTCTCGACCAGCATCTCGGTGCTTTCGGCAGTGCTCCAGCGCAGCGTGCCATCGACCCGCAGGACGGAAAGCGGCACGGCTGACGCCATGTCGTAGGTCACGTCGATACCGGCCGGGATCTGGACTTTGGCCTCGGCCCCGGGAACTTGTCCGCCCGCCCAGGTGCCGGGATCGGACCAGTCGCCGTTTTTCACCGCGACATGCGTCATTTCCGCCGGATCTGCCAATTGGTCCACGTTCTGCATGTGCTCCATTGTCGCTTCCATGGACATGCTTTCGCTTTCGGATTCCATCAAACTTCCTTCGTTCACACCGGGAAACTTCGCTTTCCCAATCGGCCGATAAACCCAGCTCTTGACACTCAATAAAAAAACACGGGGACCGGCATGGGCCAGTTCTCGTGTTTCAGATGTCGCCGAAAAGCGGTTGATGGAAGGTTAAGGGTAAGCTTTTCCGGAGTCGACCGGCCATAAATCGCCAATAAAGGGAACCGGCAAAAATCCGCCAATAATTTTCCGGCCGAAGGCGAGTTATGAAAATCTAAATATGTGTCGTATTTAGTGACAGTTTGATGGAATCAGGCATAAATGGAACGGGTTAGGAGACGATCTCAATTGGTTGCGAAATTCAAGATTTTGCCGAGAAAATTGACCACACGTTATTTTATTCGCCGCCGTATTTGCTTTTGCTCTCAAAACAAAACCATTTCAGTTGAACAATAGGATTCTCGAATAGAGCAAAATTCGAGCCGGAAGCCTCGAAAATGATCTGGCTTCGGGATGCCGGGACGGGTGCTGTCCGCAGGTCGGGAATTTCCGCTTGTCCATCCGGTGAAGCCGACTGCCCGAAATGCAGCCGGGGCAGGGCGATCTCGGTCTTTCCCATGCGCTCTCTTTCGAAACTGAACGGAATGGGGCGGTGGACGGCTTTCTGGGTCTGGCGCAGGCTGCCGTCCCCACCGTCCGCGTCCCCGAAAGAGACCCCCGCCGCAGCGCAGTAGAACGCGGGGACTTGCCGGGCCCGGCCTGGTTGCTGCTTCGGAAGGACGCGCATCGGGGGCCAGCCCGGACGTGCTCTGCCGCAGCTCGCTCAGGGTCGGCTCCGGGCGGTGGGAGAGGCGGAGACATGGTCCCGTGGGCTGCAGGCGGTGCTCCGCCGCATCCGGCGGGCCAGAGCCCACCGCGGATTCCGCGCCGCCCGGATGCGGCGCGTCGGCGTTTCCGGCCGCTGGTCTGGCCGGGCGTGGCGCTAGATCGAGCCGGGCCGCCTGTGCAGGGGCGCGCGGTAGCCGCTCAGGGACACCGGGCGCGGGGCTGTCCGCCTGCTGCGCAGCTGGCTCAGTGCCGAGAGCGCGCCGATCCACAGGATCATGTGGAAGAGCGAGAAGGGCTTCAGGAAATCCGCCTCGGTCATTGTTCGCGCCAGAACGGTGAGGGTCTGGGTGAGGAAGTAGATCTGCGCCACCCCGGCCAGGACCAGCGCGCCCCTGAGAACCTGCCAGGCGCCCCAGATCAGCGCCATCACCGCCAGGGCCAGGCCGATCAGCCCCTGATGCACCGCGATCTCGTAATAGCTGTTGTGGAAGTTGAAGTTGTCGCCGGGGCTTTTGTGGAACTCCTCGTAGAGCTTCTGGACCAGCGGCGAGGAGCGGTAGCGCCAGAAGCCGTTCTCGCCGACGCCGAGCCAGGGCTCCTTCGCGATCTGGTCCTCGGCATAGTCCCAGAGCACCGTGCGTCCGGTCAGGGTCGTGTCCTTGCCGAAATGGTTCAGCACGGCCTCCACCGGGCTCTTCTGCAGGCTCGGAATCACGATCGCCCCGGCCCCGGCCACGAGCGAGAGGCAGAAGCAGATCGCCGCGATCCGGCCCGCCCGCAGGAGCCCGCCGATAAGGAAGAGCGAGCCGCAGATATTGATCAGCCCGGTCACCGCGACCAGCATCACCGCCGTCGCCGATTCGCTGAGAAAGGTCATGATGACGGCAATCACCGCGATGCCGGAGGCGCAGACCCGGATCCACCAGGCCGAGCCGCGGTCGAGCAGCACGGCCGAGGCGATCACCCAGAGCACGACCATGTACTTGCCCATGTAGTTCTTCTGGACGAAGATCCCGGTCCGCAGATCCCCGGTGCCGAAGGCGTAGACGATGTTGATCACGCCGATGATGCCGGTGGCCAGCAGGATGCCATGCAGAATGCGCCGCGGGCTCATGGTCGCGGCGACCTGGTAGCAGATCGCCATGGTCAGGGTCAGATAAACCGCCTTCTTGAAGGCCGTGACCGGCACGACCGCCCAGAGCGGAGAAATCAGGCACCACATCGGGAACAGCATGATGATCCAGGACCGCGCCAGAATCGGCGCGATCTTTCCCTGATCCCGCCAGACCGCCCAAGCGTAATAGAGCGCCAGCGGGTAGAGAATCAGCTCGTCCATCGGGAACTGTATGAAAGTCACCAGGCACCACGCCGAAAAAGCTAGGAAATCCCTGGTCTCCGGCGCTATCCTCAGCTTCAGCGAGTTTGCGCGCCTGTCTAATCTATGAGCGAAGATAATACTCTTCCTCCGCGAATTACTTAATGAATTACGCCGATGCCGAAGGGCAGGGCCAAGTTAACGGATACTACGAGCCGATGCAGAATCGAACAGTTTTCATCAGCATGTGCAGCGAAAGCCCAGTTTTGTCGGGCAAAGGCCGGAGAATTGCCCAAGTCCAGGCGCGGGGCATCCTTTCGTGACCATTCCCGTGCTCGACCGGCTCGAGGCCGGAGACGTCCGCGCGGTGGCGCTGGACGGCCATGTCCATTTCTATCCCGGCGCCGACCTGTCCCTGGCGCTGTCCGCGGGGCGGAAAAATCTGGTGGCGGGGGCGGCGGCCCGGGGCTTTCCTGCCGTGCTGCCCTGCCTGATGCTGACCGAAACGGTCCGCGAGAATGCCTTTGCCGCGCTGCGCAGCGGAGAGATGGCCATTCCCGGGTGGCAGCTTTCCGGCTTGCGCGACGATCCGGCCGCGCTGGTGGCGGCAGATGCCGAAGGCCGCCGGATCCTGCTGGTGGCCGGGCGCCAGATCGTCACCGCCGAGAAGATCGAGGTCCTCGCCTTCGGCATGACCGGCGCCCATCCGGACGGGCGGCCGCTTGCCGATGTCCTGGCCGGACTGGCGGAGCTGGGGCATCCGGCGGTCCTGCCCTGGGGCCTCGGCAAGTGGCTGGGGCGCCGGGGCGCCACCCTCTCCGTACTTGTTGCGGAGGGCCGGGTGCCGGGGCGGCTTCTGGGCGACAATGCCGGCCGGCCGCCCGGCTGGCGCTCGCCGCTCCTGGCCGCGGCCGCCGCGGCGGGCATCCCGGTGCTGCCGGGCACGGATCCGCTGCCTGTTCCGGGGGCGGAGGCGGGGATCGGCCGGTTCGGTGGCCTTCTCGATGCCCCGGTCGATCCTGCACGGCCCGCCCAGGGCATCTGCGCGCGCCTCGCCGGGCGCGAGACCGCGCTCCCCGTCCTCGGCCGCCGCAGCGGGCTGGCGCGGATCCTCTCGGGACAGCGTGCGCTCCGCCGCCGCCGTGCGGCTCCTGCGATCGGCCCGGAGGCCGCGACATGAAGCGGTCGGGCCTCGGCGAACTCTGCAGCCGCCCCTTCGACCTCCTGGTCGCAGGCGGCGGCATCTACGGGCTGATGGCCGCCTGGGACGCGTCGCTGCGCGGGCTGCGCGTCGCCCTGGTCGAGCGGTCGGATTTCGGTGGCGGCAGCTCGCATAACTCGCTCAAGATCATGCATGGCGGCATCCGCTACGTGCAGCATCTCGATTTCCGGCGGCTGCGCAGCTCGGCCCGGGAACGCGCTTTCTGGCAACGCGCGGCGCCCGGCCTCGTCCGGCCGCTGGAATTCACCATCCCGCTCTACGGCCATGGCAGCCGCGGGCCGGAGGCGTTCCGGGCGGCCACGGCCCTCTATAACCTCGCCTCCGCCGGGCTGCGCGGTCCCGGCTATCCCGGCGCGCGCACGGTCGGCGCGGCCGAGGCGCGCGCCCGGCTCGGCCGGCTGGCCGGGGCGGATCTGACCGGCGGCGGCGTCTGGCGCGACGGCCAGATCACCGACGTGAACCAGCTCCACATGGCGCTGCTGCGCGCGGCGCTCTCGCAGGGGGCATGCGCGGCCAACTACATGGAGGTGACGGGCTTCGCCGCCGAGGGCGCGCGCATTGCCGGCGCCTTCCTGCGCGACCGGCTGACGGGCGAGACCGGGCGGCTGAGCGCGACGGTCACGCTGTCCTGCACCGGCGGCCGGGCCCCGGCGCTGGCCGCGCCGCATCTGCCCGCAGGCTCGGGCTTTCCGGGCTTCGCCCGCGCGACCAACCTGGTCCTCGACCTTCCGGCGGCAACCATGGCCCGGGCAGTGGTCGGGCGCGCGGAGTCCGATGCCGTCGTCTCGCGCGGCGGGCGGATGTACTTCCTGACCCCGTGGAAGCACCTCACCATCGCCGGCACGCATGAGGCGCCGGCCCGGGGCGCGGCGAAATCCGATGCCGATGTCGACGACTTCCTCGCGGAGCTGAACCTGGCCGCGCCGGAGCTGCGGCTGAGCCGGGGGAACGTGCTCTGGGTGCAGCAGGGGCTGATCCCGGCAGATGTCGACGATGCCCGCGGCGTCCGGCGCAAGACGCGCGGCGCGCTGATCGACCATTCGCAGGCGGGGCTGCCGGGGCTCGTCAGCGCCATCGGCGTCAAGTACACCACCGCGCGGCTGATCGCGGAGCGCGCCGTCGATCTGGCTGCGTCGCAGCTGCCCGTCTCGGGGGGCGCGTCCCGCAGCAGCGGCGAGACGCTGGCGGTCGACTTGCGCGACGATCCCGATCCGCTGGATGGCGCGGCCGCGTCCGAACGCATCCGCCACGCGGTCGGCGCGGAGATGGCGGTGACGCTCGAGGATGTCATGATCCGGCGGACCGGCTGGGCGGAGACCGGCGCGATCCGCCGTCCCGGGGCGATGGAGAGCCTGCGCCGCGCTGCAACGGGCCTCTGCCTCGACGGCCCGCTCGACCAGCTGCCGCCCGTGCGGAAGGAGGCCTGACCCGGATTGCCCGGCGCGCCAGCCTGACCGGCCCACGGCCGCAGCGCCGCAATCTCCGGGCATTCCTTGGCCGGAAGGTGTCTGCGAAAGCCGGGTCCTCCGCGCGGGCGCCTGGCCGCCGCCCTTATGCCGGTGTCCCCGGGCGCGGCGGATAGGGCGGTCGCGTCTTCGCCTGACCGACCGTCCTCCTGTCCCGCCGCCATCGATGCATCCACCTTGATTGCAGAGCGGCCACCATCCTGGCGGACAGGGCGCACCCCGGATGGGCGATGGGCCGGAGGTCCGCACCATCGGCGCAAGCCGCGCCGGACTCCTGGGCAGAGGCCGCGGCCTGGCGCAGCTCCGGGAAGGCGGCGATCTCCGCGATGGTCGCTTCGTCCAGACCGACCGGCGGCATGGCGGTGCCCTCGAAGCGGCGGGACGGGACCGTGAGGACCTCGGCCAGAAGATCGCGGTTCCGTTTGCCCGCCGCGCCCGCGGGCGCCTCGGAATAGCCGAAGCCCTGGACCGAGCCCATATCCCGGCCGATCAGGCCGGCCAGATGCCGCCCGACCTCGATCTGCGGCAGCAGCGAATGGCGGAAGGCGCAATGCGCCTGGAAGGCGGTCCTGCCGCCACCGATCCGGATGCGCGCCAGCTCTTCCTCCACCCTGCCGGACATCTCCGAAAGCCCGGTGACGGTGATCGCGGCAGGGATGCGCGGCGCGGGTCAGGACCGGATCAGTTGGGGACCGGACAGCCGCGGTCTGCGCGGAAATCGGCGGGCAGGCGGGAGGGGGCGGCGATGTCCCGGCCGCGCCCGGCCAGCGGCGGGCACAGCGGCTTGCCGGTGACCGTGCCGCTGCCGCCGACGTCGCGGGAGGACCAGCCCCTGGGCGCTTCGGCATTCAGCAGGCGCCGGTCGCTGACATTGCCCAGATAGGTCATATTCTTCCAGGCGATGTCATAGCCGTCCTTGATCAGGAAGGCGCGGACCTCTTTGCCGGTGGTGCTCTCGATGGTGGAATTGGTGACCAGGATGTCATGCGGCATCCAGGTATCGGCGTTCTCCCCGGTCAGGATGCCGACGCGGTCCAGCATCGTCACGACGATCGCGTTCTCTTCGTCGATGATGCGGATATTGTCGATGCGGGTGCCGTTGACGCTGCGCGCCGTGGTGATGTCGGCGTCCTTCTCCATGATCACCTTCAGGTCGATCCCGTTGGCGTAGAAGACGGAGTCCGCGATATGGCCGTCCTTGAACCCGCCCGCCGTGTCGATGCCGTCGCGATTGGCGTCGTCGAAGTAGCTGCGCGTGATCGACGCGTTCTGCGGACCGGTGCCGTCGCTGGCCTCGGTCTTGATCCCGTCGGCCAGCGAGTGGCGGAAGAGGCCGCCCGTGACCACCGCGCGATCGGTGCTGCCCAGCAGCCGCACCTGGTACTTGCCGCCTTCGAAGGAGCTGTCCTCGATCACCAGGTCCGGGCTGTTATGCGCGTCGATGAACATCTCGACATTGCCGGCGAAGGACGTGTTGCGGAAAGTGACCCTGGCATCCTCCTGGAGCAGGAAGATCCGCTTCGGATCATAGTGCTCTCCGGGCTGCGGCTTGGTGCCGGGATATCCGGTCTCGGGCGCGCCGGGGATGCGGATCGCGAGGTCTGTCACCGTCAGCCCGTCGGCGCCGAGGAAGAGCGCGGTATTGTCGTCAGGCGTTGTCACGACATCGAAGCCGCCGCCATTGACGCCCTCGATGGTCATGCCCGGCAGGAGCTGCAGATCGGCCGCGTCGATCCAGTACATGTCCTCGACAAGAAGCGTGTCCCCGGGCCGCAGCCGGCCCTTCAGCAGGGCGGCGAAGCTCTTGCCGACATCCTCGCCTTGGATCCAGCCCAGCTCGGAGCTCGTGACCACCCGGACCGGCAGGTTCGCGGCGGCGAGCGTGGCCTGCTGCGCCGCGGCCGGGTCCGGCCCGGCCAGGCAGGACGCTGCGAGGGCGGCAAGTCCCAAGAGCCCCGCGCGCAGCGCGGGTTTCGGGGCGCGCCGGCGTTTCCGTGCCTGCTGCGGGCGGTGTCCGGGGCGGGCCGGCTCCGGCGCCGGGTCCCCTTGCGGGGCAATCCCGCGGCAATCGTCACTAATCCAAAATAATTTAATCATTTTTGCGTGTTCCATCAGGAAGAAAGCACTTCAATCTCCGCAACGCGGAGGTCGGCGTCAAGCGCCTCAGAGGGCGCGGACGGCCGGGACGGTCCGGAAAGTGCCGCCTGGAAATCCGGTCGGGCGCCGCGCTGGCCGCGGGGCCGTGCCGGGGGGCGTCCTTTGCCAGTGCGGGGGCGGTCCTCTCCTCCCGGGGCCGCTTGCGCTCCCGCGGCGCCATCCTCCGAAACGGACTGGCGGAAGTCAAGCGCAGCCAAGGGCCCGGGCGGGCCGGCAGGGCTAGCCCCGCATCTTCTCGGGCAGGTGGAAAGCACCGGTGAAGGCGCGCATCAGGGCGGGATCGCCGCGGACCGTCACGCCGGCGTCGGCAGGCGCCGCGCCGCCATAGAAGACGGCGGCCAGCGCCGGGGCGGCCGGGGCGGAGAGGTGCAGATCGGGGGCCTCGGCCCGGCCGCGGATGACCGGCATGGCGCCGTCCTGCAGCCGGGCGGTGAACTGCGCGCGGCCGATCTCGAAGCCGGCCACCAGCGACAGGCCCTGTGCCGCAACCGGGTCGAGCATCGTGCGCAGCGACAGCATCATCGCGACCGGCGAGAGCGGCAGGGTCGGGTCGTGCAGCGGCGAGGCGGCCGCCCAGCGGCCGAGTTCCTGGATCACCGGCTCTGCCGCACGGCCCCAGTCGGTCAGCCCGTAGAGCTGCACCGGCGCGGGCTCCTCCAGCACCTGGCGGCGCAGCACGCCGGTCGCCTCCAGCCCGGCAAGCCGCTCGGTCAGCACCTTGGCGCTGATCCCCGGCAGATCGGCGCGCAGGTCGGTGAAGCGCCGCGGCCCCAGCATCAGCTCGCGCAGGATCAGGAGCGACCAGCGCTCGCCCAGCAGCTCCAGGCCGAAGGCGGTCCCGCAGGCATCGTGGTACCAGCGGCCATGGGGGCTTTCCGCCGGTTTTTCCGAGGAAGTTACTCTAGGTGATTTCATGGTTGCTTTTTGTAACCGACCAGACCTACCCTGTCCATGCCGAATCCGCCGCGGGAGGCGCCGGAGCGGCCTGCAACAAGACGATCCCCTTGCATCCCCGGGCGGCGCTGCCGTCCCTGCGCGGCTCCGGCCGGAAGGAGAGACCATGCCACAGATGATCTTCGTCAACCTGCCCGTCGCCGACCTGGCCCGCTCGATGGCCTTCTACGAGGCGGCAGGATTCCGCAACGATCCGAAATTCACCAACGAGAAGGCGGCGATGATGGTGCTGTCGGACACGATCAGCGTCATGCTGCTGACCCATGGCTTCTGGGCGGAGTTCACCTCGAAGCGCATTCCCGACGCCAGGGCCGAGGCGCAGGTGCTGCTGTGCATCAGCCGCGAGAGCCGGGAGGCGGTGGACGCGCTCATCCGCGCCGCCGAAGCGGCGGGCGGGCGCGCCGATCCCTGCCCGGTGCAGGATCACGGCGTCATGTACGGGCGCAGTTTCGAGGATCCGGACGGCCATATCTGGGAGCCGATGTGGATGGATCCGCAGATGACCGCAGAGGGCGCGGCCGAACCGGCCGCGATCTGAGGAGGACGGGACAATGGCGAACCAGCATGGCGATTTCATCTGGTACGAGCTTCTCGTGCCCGATGCCGATGCAGCGGAGGGCTTCTATGCCGGGCTTCTCGGCTGGAGCTTCGAGCCGGCCGCGGAGGGCGGCAAGGACTACCGCGTGGCCTCGATGGCCGGGGTCCCGGTGGCGGGGCTCATGACGCTGACGCCGGAGATGCAGGCAGGCGGCGCGCGCCCCTGCTGGCTGGGCTATCTGGCGGTCGAGGATGCCGATGCCGCGTCCGGCGCGATCGCGCAGGCGGGCGGCAAGGTGGTGATGGAGCCCGCGGACATTCCGGGCGTCGGCCGCTTCGCCATGGCGCTCGATCCCGGCGGCACGCCCTTCTACGTGATGCGCGGCAGTTCGGGCGAGACCAGCGAGAGCTTCGCCCAGGATGCGCCGCGCGCCGGGCACTGCGCCTGGAACGAGCTGCATTCGACCGACCCGGCGGCGGCGCTGGCCTTCTACGCGGGCGTGTTCGGCTGGGAGGAGGCGGACCGGATGGAGATGGGTCCGGCGGGCACCTACCAGATGCTGCGCAACCCGCCGCATGCGACGATGCTGGGCGCGGTCATGCCGGCCGGAGAGGCGCCGCCGGGCTGGGTCTTCTATTTCCGCGTTCCCGATATCGACGTCGCGGCGGCACTAATCGCAGAGACCGGCGGACAGGTCGTGCTTGCCCCGATGGAGATCCCCGGCGGCGAATACGTCCTGAACGCCCTCGATCCGCAGGGGGCGCTTTTCGCGCTGATCGGCAAGCGGGGCTGCTAGCCGGGGCAAGCGGTCCGGCATCGTCTGCGCCACGCAATGCCCGTGCCGGGCCGCATCGAAAGCGAGCTGCCCGCGCTTGTCCCTGGCAGGGTGCGGAAAACCCCGTCCGGCGACGGAGTGCGGGGCAAGACTGGAAAAATGTCCGGACTGCGGCTCGACGCGATCTGCGCCGGGGGCGGCCTCAGCCGGTTATGGAACAGTGTCCTCCCTGGTGACGCCTCAGGACCATTTCCAGCACCCTGCTGGACGTGGCGGGTCGGGACGGGGCGGAGGATGGCGACCGGCGGGCCGCGGTTGTCGCGGAGAAGGCGGACCGCACCGCCTCGATGCCCGGCAACAGCGCCGGGGGCGTCCCCCGCTGAAGGCAAAGTCCCCGGGACGAAGGCGGGGGTGTCTTTGATGACCCGCCATCAATAGCGCGCCGCGACTTCATTTTCCTGGCGCTGCCAATAGCCACTGCCAGAATCCGTTGCCTGCTTCTCCAAAGGCGGGCGCTCCGCGGGCGGTCACGGGATTTTTTCAACAGCCCTCGCCCGATCCGCGCGTGCCGGCCGAGGCTGGGCGCTTTTTCGCTGCCACGCTCGCGGGAAATGCTGGCAAGAGGGGTCTGCCCCCGATCGAACCCCGGTCCCCGTTCCGGCAGGGTGACGGAACATTCTGTTCGGCGGCAGAGGTTGGCGCAGAAAAAGCCGTCCCGAGGGTCGCTGGATTTGCCCTCCTCTTGGATCGGCTTCGGCTGGATATAGACAGCTTCCTCCTTGGCGATGCCGCGGATCGCGTGTCCAGCACCCTGCCAGGCATGCAACGAGGGCAGCGATGCCCGCCTTGCGCGGCCACAGGAGAAACGCGGCCGGGTCCTTCCCGGCCAACTGGGTTCCGTGGCGGACACCGGTCCGCGGCGGCGGAAAGGGCGAGCTCCCTCCGGGCAGGACGGCGGGCGGCCAGTCTGCCGGACCCGGGACCACGGATCACCAGGCCCGGGCGCGCTTCTCCGGAGGCAGCCACATCGGGTCGCCCTCTTCGATGCCGAACACCTCGTAGAAGGCGTCGACATGCTGCAGCGCCGCGACCGCGCGATAGGCATCCGGCGCGTGGCCGTCATTGGCGACCAGCGCCTCCAGATAGGGCGCGGTCGCCTTCATCGCCCAGAACTGCGTCCAGCCGGCGAAGCAGCGCCTCGCCGGCGAGAGCCCGTCGATCTCGACGTCCTCCTCCGGATGCTCCGCCAGGTACTCCGTCAGCGCCTCGTAGGCGAGGCTGATCCCGCCGGCATCCGCCATGTTCTCGCCGACCCCGAGCGCGCCATTGACATGCAGCCCCGGCAGCACCTCGTAGGCATCGGCCTGCTCGACCAGCTTCTGCGCCTCGGCCAGGAAGGCCTGCGCGTCGCCCGGCGTCCACCAGTCGCGGAAATTGCCGTCCGCGTCGTACTGGCGGCCGGCGAAATCGAAGCCATGGGTCATCTCGTGGCCGATGATCGCGCCGATCCGGCAGAATTTCAGCGCGGCGTCCATCTCCGGCGCGAAGGCCGGCGGCTGGGTGATGGCGGCGGTCAGCTCGAAGCCGTTGATCACCGGCAAGTAGGCGGCGTTCATCGCGATCGGCAGGGTGGAGCGGGCGTTGAACGCGTCATGGACCGGCGGATGCGCGAGCTTTCCGCGCTCGCGCTCCATCTCGAAGCGGCCGAGTGCCAGGATATTGGCCACTGGGTCGCGGGGCCCGATCTCGACGCTGCCGAAATCGATCCAGGCATCGGGATAGCCGACCTTGCAGGAGAACTGGTCGATCTTGCGCAGCGCCTCCTGCCGGGTCGGCGCGGAGAGCCAGGGGCTGTCGGCGATGCGGCGGCGGAACACGGCCCTGATCCGATCGATCATGGCCAGAAGCTCGGCGCGAGTGCTCTCGGCATAGGCGCGTTCGACATAGAGCTGGCTGGCCGGGTGGCCGAGCCGGTCGAGGAAGAGCTGGTAGAGCCGCTCGCGGCGCGGCCGGTCCTGCCGGGCGCCGAGCATCGCCTCCTCGAAATCGAGCGCCGGGGCGCGCAGGCGGCTGTCGAGGAAGGGCGCGTAGCCATGGATCAGCCGGAAGGCGAAATAGTCCTTCAGCGCCGCGATGGGCACGGTCTGCAGCAGCGCGGCCAGCCCCTCGAGCGCGTGTGGCTCGTACATGTAGACGGTGCCGGGACGCGGGAAGCCGAGCGTGTCGAGATAGAGGTCGAGGTCGAATTCCGGCACCTGCGCCTTCGCCGCCTCGTAGGAGCTCCGGCCGTAGCGGTTGGCGGGCACCTTCGCCTCGGCGGGGGAGAGGAAGACCGAATAGAGCTGCGCCTCGATCCCGACCGAGAGGTCGGCGATGCGCTCCGCCTCTGCGGGGTCGTACCCGGCCGCCGCCAGCAGGTCGCGGATATAGCGGCGATAGGCGGTCATCTGCGGGCTGCCCGCGGGCAGGCGCAGGATCTCGCGGAAATGCCGGTCGACGCCGAAATCCTGGCCGAGGACGAAGATCGCGTGGCGGCTGTTATCGGCAGGGTCGGGACCGGGACCGGCCTGCGCCAGCAGCGCGGGACCCGCGGCCGCGGCGTGACGGGCGGCGATCCGCGTCAGCTCCTGCAGCGTCCCGGCCGCCGCCACCTCGTCGAGCATGGCGCGGATCGGCTGGATCCCGGCCGCGTCGATCGCGTCCTCATCCATGAAGGCGGTGTAGAAATCGCCGACGATCTGGGCGGGCGAGCCCTTCGGCGCCGTGTCCGCGGCGCGGGCGGCGTCCGCGGCGATCTCCGCCACCTGCCGGGTCAGCCGCTCGGTCATGATGGTGAAGATGCCATAGGCGGGATATTCCGGCGGCCGCGCCACCCGGTCCAGCCAGCCGCCCGCGCTGTAGCGGTAGAAATCCGCCGCCGGATCGGCGGAAAGGTCCATGTTGGCGACCGAGAAGGCCAGCTGGTCCGGCCCGGGCTCCTCTGCGCCGGCCATGGCGGCGAGACCGGCAAGCGCGCCGGCAAGGGCGGCCGCGGGGATCAGGGGGCGCCTCATGGTCCGGGCGCCTCCGTCGCGCGCGGCGGGGTGACGCCAAAAAGGACCGCGTCGGGGATCTCGTAGCGCTCGGCGCGGTTGACGGTGACCGTGGCCAGGCCGCCGCCGCGCTCGAGGCCCGCGGTGGCGCCGGGGTCGCTGCCGGCGAGCCGGCCGTCGCGGAACTCCAGATAGCGCTCGCCGCCGCCGGGCAGGGCGATCCAGAGGCTGGCCGTGCCGCCGGCGCCGTGCGAGACGCGGAAGCCGCACTCCGCCAGCGGCGCCTCCTGCGAGAGCGCGCAGGGCAGGGTGCCGCCGGCCTCGGGTCCCGGCGCCTCGGCCAGGTAGCGCCCGGGGACCCAGCCGGAGAGCGGCTCCGTGCCGGGCAGCTCGATGCGGCACCAGCGGGTCTCTCCGGCCATCCGGCAGCCGCGGTTGAGGGCGCGCGCGCCATCGGCGATCTCGCCGGTCACGGCATGTCCGGTGCCGGGCCTCTCGAGCAGCGCCAGCATCCCGCCCGCGGACAGGCCGGTCACGGCCCACCAGTCCGGGCCGCCCGCGCGGCCGTCATCGGCGTCGCCCGAGGCGGGCTGCGGCAGGCTGCCGATCGAGACGGAGAGCGTGTAGCCCGAGTTCTCGCCGCGCCTCGCGGCACTGCGCACCAGATAGACCCGGATGCGGTAGTCGCCATCCGCGGGCAGCGTGCCGCTGAAGCGGTTCCCCGCGACCGGGCCGATATGGATCGCCGCCGGGTCGCTGCCGATCATCAGGTTGAAATTGGCCGCGGGGTTCTCGGCCGCGAAGTCGATGGTCATCACCTGCCCCGCCCGCGCGCCGAGCAGGTAGTCGGTGATCTCCCTGCCGCGGATCCCGGCGCGGATCAGGGTCGAGGAACTGCCCGAGGCGAAGGCGACGCGCTTCTCCTCGATCGGCTGCGCGCGGGGCGGGGACGGGGCCAGAAGGAGGCAGAGAAGCAGGAGGCCCCCGGCCAGCCGCAGGGGCCGCTCGGACCCGGTCCCGGACAGCCGACCGGTCTGTCCCCGGACGCGCGAAGGCGCAGGGTTCCGCCGGGCGCGGGGCGCCGCCGCCTGCTGCCGGTCAGCCATTTCCATCGGATCCGTCCTCCCCGTCCGGAGGCCGCCTCCGGCCCCGGGGGGCCGCCCGGGCGCTGCTCCGGAAATCTCCCTCACGTCAAGTATCCTCCCAAGGCGCTGCCAAGTCGACAGGTTTCCCGCGCCTGCCGCCAAGGCACCCGGTGCCGGTCGCCAAAGTTTAATTGCCCCGTCAGCGGCCTGTTACATCTGCCGGCCATGCCGTGGCGCATTCCATCCTCTGATGAATGCCCGGGGGGGGGCCATCATGACCACCGAACAGATCGACAGCCTGTCCTTCGGGACCGGGGCGGCCTTCACGCTGCAGCTCTTCCACGTCTCCGACCAGGAGGCGAATTCGACCTCCGTCGACGTGATCCCGAATTTCTCCGCCGTGCTCAATGCGCTGCGCGCCGAGGATATCGACGGCGACGGCACTGCGGGCTATGGCGAGACGCTGTTCCTCAGCTCCGGCGACGCCTGGATCCCGGGCCTCTTCCATGACGCCTCCGAGGTGCTCTACGGCCAGGGCGGCGCGGCGGATCTGCTGATCCAGAACCTGCTGGGCGTCGAGGCCATCGCCTTCGGCAACCACGAATTCGACAAGGGCAATGCGGCCATCGCCAATATCCTGCAGGGGCTGGACGAAGCCGGGCTCGCCGCCTTCGACGCCGCTGCCTTCCCCTACCTGTCGGGCAATGTCGACCTCTCCGCCGATCCCGCGCTTTCGGGGCTGGTGGCGGCGGACGGGCAGGCGGCCGAGGACATCGCCGGGCAGATCGCGGGCAGCACCGTGGTCTCGACCGAGAACGGCACCCGGATCGGCGTCGTGGCGGCGACCACGCCGACGCTGAAGACGATTTCCAGCCCGTCGGACGAGACCGTCGTCACCCCGGCCGATAGCGGCGATCTCGACGCGCTGGCCGCGGAGATCCAGGCCGATGTCGACGCGCTGCTGGCGGCCAATCCCGATATCGACAAGGTCATCGTGCTGGCACATATGCAGGACATCCGCATCGAACAGGCGCTGGCCACCCGGCTTTCGGGCGTCGACATCATCGTCGCGGGCGGCTCGAACACGCGGCTCTTCGACGGCAATGACGCGGGCTACGAGGGCGATGCGGCGCAGGGCGGGTACCCGTATTTCGCCACCGATGCCGACGGCAAGCCGATCGCGGTGGTGAATACCGACTACCAGTACAAGTATGTCGGCCGGCTGGTCATCGATTTCGACGCCAACGGCAACATCATCCCGGAAAGCTACGACCCGGAGATTTCGGGTGCCTATGCCACCGACGACGCGGGCGTGGCCGCGCTCGGGGCCGAGGGCATGGCGGATACGCAGATCACCGCGATCGCCGAGGCCGTGCGCGACGTGATCGTCGCGGGCGAGAGCGAGTGGTACGCGCAGGCCGGCGTCTTCCTCAACGGCAACCGCACCGGCGGCGGCACCGACGGGGTGCGCACGCAGGAGACGAACCTGGGCAACCTGACGGCCGACGCGAACCTCGCCTATGCGCAGGGCTATGACGCGACGGTGCTGGTCTCGATCAAGAATGGCGGCGGCATCCGCGACTCGATCGGCCAGACGGTGGTTCCGGGCGGCTCGACCGGCGAGGCCGTGCGACTGCCGAACGAGGCCGTCCCGGGCGCCAAGCCCGAGGGCGGCATCAGCTCGAACGACATCGGCAATGCGCTGGCCTTCGACAACGGCCTGACGCTGGTCAGCCTGACCACCGCCGAGCTGGCCGCGGTGCTGGAGCATGCGGTCTCGAACGACCCCTTCACCCAGGAGGCGGGCGCGGGCAGCTTCGGCCAGTTCGGCGGGCTGCGCTTCAGCTTCGACCCCGATGCGGCGCCGGGCAGCCGGGTGCAGAATGCGGTGATCGTCGATGACGCCGGCGCGGTGCTCTACGAGATCGTCCGGAATGGCGAGATCGTCGACAATGGCGATGCGAGCTTCCGCACCGTGACGCTGGACTACCTGGCGGGCGGCGGCGACGGCTATCCCTTCGGCAGCCTCTCCGACCCGGACATAGTTAATCTCTACGACCTCGCCGCGGCAGCGGATTACGACGCGGTCGGCAGCTTCGGCGCGGGCCGCGAGCAGGACGCGCTGGCCGAGTACCTGCTGGCCGAATACGGCACCGGCGCGGATCGCGAGGTCTTTGCCGAGGCGGACACGGTGGTCGAGGACGACACCCGCATCCAGAATCTCGGCTACCGCGCGACCGACACCGCCTTCCACGACACCTCGGCGAAGGACGGGCTGACCATCCTTCTGACCAATGACGACGGCTATTCCGCCGAGGGCATCAACACGATGTACCAGGCGCTGGCCGAGGCGGGGCACACCGTCTACCTGGTCGCGCCGAAGGGGCAGAATTCCGGCGGCGGCTCGACGCTCGGCGGCACCGATGCGCTGCTGTCGGAGATCGAGATCGTCGAATACGAGGACGGCAAGTGGTGGGTCGACGGCACGCCGACCGCCGCCGTGATGGCCGGGCTCGACGTGATCCTCGAGGGCACGCAGATCGACCTGGTGATCTCGGGCACCAACGAGGGCGAGAATATCGGCGCCTTCTCCAACATCTCCGGCACGGTCGGCGCGGCCACCGAGGCGATTTCGCGCGATATCCCGGCGATTGCGGTCTCGGCGGGCGGCCAGGTCGATGGCGGCTATGACGGTGCCTATGAGCGGGCGGGCGATTACGTGGTCGACCTGATCGGCCAGCTCTCCGAGGCACAGACCGGCGAGAGGCTGCTGCCCGCGGGCACCGGGCTCAGCGTCAATGTCCCCTCGGCCGATCCCCAGGGCGTCGCCTATACCGAGATCACCGCCGAGGCGCCCTACATGCTGGGCGTCGACGAGGTCGCGGCGGGCAATCCGGCGATCTACGGGCTGGCGGTGACGGCGGGCAACGTGACCGGCGGCGCGACCTCCGAGGTCGGCATGTTCCTGTCGAACTACCTGACCGTTTCGGCGATGGACGGCAACTGGACCGCGGATGCCGGGGCCCGCGCGGCCGTCGAGGCCCGCGTCGACGTCGCGACCGAGGCCACCGCGGCGCCCTTGAAGATCGTGCTGACCAATGACGACGGGGTCGGCGCGGAGGGGATCGAGACGCTATACGACGCGCTGGTCGCGGCGGGCCACGATGTGGCCGTCGTCGCGCCGGCAAGGTCGCAGGACGGCGCGGGGACCGGGCTGACCCTTTCGGATTTCATGGTCACCGAGTATTCCGACGGCTGGTTCGTCGATGCCGCGCCCTCGACCGTTGTCGGCACGGCGCTCTCCTCGCTCATGACCGGCGCGGAGGCCCCGGATCTGGTGCTCTCGGGCATCAATGACGGCGCGCTCCTTGGCAGCCAGCTGCGCTATTCCGGCACCGCCGGGGCGATCCAGGCGGGCATCCTCGGCTTCGCCACGCCGGTCATCTCGCTGGCGGCGGAAAACGCGGAGACCTTCGGCTTCGCCTCGGCGTTCACGCTGCAGCTGATTGCCGACCTGCAGGCCACGGCCGGGGCGGAGGGGCTGCTGCCCGAGGGCACTGCGCTGTCGGTCAACATCCCCGGCGGCGCCTCCTTCGGGACCGAGGTGCTGTTCTCGGTGAACGACCAGGCCTCGGACGCGCGGCTGGGCATCTCCGAGGGCGGCTTCCCGCTGGGCTACGGCTTCGCCAATAGCGCGGGGCTCGGCTCGTCCGATCCGCTGTCCGAGGGCGAGGCCTATCTCGACGGCAAGATCACCGTCACGGTGCTCGACGCGCTCTACCAGGCGGATGACGCCGCCACGGACGCGATCGGCGACCTGCTGGGGATGGCGCTCGGCGAGACTGCGGCGCTCGGGCAGGCTCCGGCGCCGCTCTACGCCGAGGATGCGGCGGGGGCGAAGCTGCGCCTCGACGCGGAGACGGGCCCGCTGGCCGCCGATCTGGGCCATGCCAACACGACCGTGGCGGGCATGGGCGACTATGACGGCGACGGCCAGACCGACCTCCTGCTGCGCAACGACAGCTACGGCTGGCTGAAGACCCTGCTCGCCAGCGGCGAGGGGGCGATCATCGGCAATGCCTCGAATGCGGTTGTCGCCGCGCTCGACGCGGATGGCGATGGCGCGGACGAGCTGCTGATGCGCCACGCCAACGGCAACTACTTCTACGCCGATGCGGAGACCGGCGCGAAGATCGGCGGGCTGCTGCGCCCCGGGCATGACATGTTCGCCGCGGCGGACATGGATGGCGACGGGGCAGAGGACATCCTGACGGTCCGTCCCGACGGCACGCTGGGCTGGCTCGACCTGGCCGCGGGCGAGGTCGCGAGCTTCGGCCGCGGCGCGGGGACGAGCGCGCTCGGCCTGGCCGATCTCGACGGCGACGGCGCCTCCGAGCTGATCGTCGAAAGCGGCATCGGCCGGACGGTGGCGCTTGGCGCGGACGGCGCCACGGTGGCGGAGTTCGGCCTGCCGGGCACGCTGCTGGCCACGGGCGATTTCGTCTCGGGCGGCGGCGACGAGCTCATCTTCGACACCGGCAGCGCGCTGGCACTGCGCGACGGCACGGGCGCGCTGATCGGCACGCTCGACGGCGTCACGGCGGCGGAATTCGCGGGGGTCCATCGCGGCGGGGCGGATCATGCCGACGAGCTGGTCTTCGACTTCGGCAGCTCGGTCGAGCTGCGCGATGCCGGAACGGGCACGGCGACAGCGCTCGAGCCCGGCGCCTTCGACCGCCTGGTCCTCGCCGATGCGGTCGGCTTCGCGGGGCTTCAAGGCTACGACATCGCCTGATCCCGGCGGCGCGCTATCGCGGCCCGGTCTCCGCGCGGAGGCCGGGCCGTTTCATTTTTGCGCCCTGTCAGAAGCCGCTGACGCGCTCGATGACCCAGAAGGCGGCGGTGCAGCCGATGGCATAGCTCGCGGTCTTCGCCACCGCCGGGCCGCGGGCTGCGAGCGCCGGGACAAGGCGGCGGGCCAGCGCGCCGATGGCCAGCATCGCGGCGATGAAGATCAGTTGCCCGGCCTCCACGCCCAGATTGAAGCCCAGAAGCGCCAGCGGCACGTCGCTCTGCGGCAGGCCGATCTCGCGCAGCGCCCCGGCGAAGCCCAGCCCGTGCACCAGCCCGAAGCCGAAGGCGATGGCCGCGGGAAAGCGGGTGGCCAGCGGGTCGCGCCGCGCGGGCGGCTTCGCCAGCTCGGCGGCCAGGATGACGATGGAAAGCGCGATGACCGCCTCGACCGGCGGCGGCGGCAGGCGCAGCCAGCCCAGCGAGGCGGCGGCCAGCGTCAGGCTGTGGGCCAGCGTGAAGGCGGTCACCGTCCAGAGGAGCCGCCGCGGGTCGCGCACGAGAAAGAGCAGCGCCAGCACGAAGAGCAGGTGGTCGGCGCCCTCGAGGATATGGGTCGTGCCGAGCCCGGCATAGCTTGCCAGCACCGCCAGCGGCGCGGGCTCGGCCAGGATCTCGGCCATCGGCGCCGCGGCGGTCAGGCGGCGGGTCTGCGCGGCGCCCGGGGCGGTTTCGTAGCGCAACAGCGCGTCGGTGCCGGTGATCTCGAGCCCGGTGATGCCGATCCGGCCGGCAAGCCCCTCGGGGCAGGCGAGGAGGAATCCGGTGCTCCAGCCCCGTCCGTCGAAGGCCGGGGGCGGCGGCGCGGTGTCGGCGCAGCTGGCAGGCAGCGCGAGGCCCAGCGGCATCGGCCGGCCCGAGACATCGGGCACCCGCCAGGTGACGCGCCATTGCCCGCCCTCCAGGGCCGAGAGCTCCAGATAGGCCGGGTCGAGCGCATGGGCGCCGCCCGCCAGCGGACGCAGCAGCGCCAGTGCCAGGAGAAGGAGCGCCGCCGCCGCCCTCACTGGCCCAGCACCTCTGCGGCGGAGGGCAGCTGCGGCGCGGCCGCCGCGAGAAGCGCGTCGATGCGGGCCTTGCGCAGGCTGCGCGCCTCTTCCGCGCGCCAGTCGGCCAGGACCTGGTCGCGCACCGTCTCGAAGGGGGGCAGGGCGGCGTCGCGGCGGGCGCCGAGCCGCACCAGGTGCTGGCCGTAGCCGCTGGGCACCGGGCCGCTCCATTCTGCCAGCGGCAGGGCCTCGACCGCCGGGGCGAAACCCGCGCCGAAGACCCGTTCGACCGTCGGGGCGGGCATCGCCTCGATCACCGGCGGCAGCAGCGTCCGGCGGCCGAGCCGGGCGGGATCGGCGCCGTTTTCCAGCGCGCGGCGCAGCTCTTCGGTTTCTTCCGGCGCCGCGCCCGCGGGCAGAAGGACCTGGGCGAAGCTGACCTGCGCGGGGCGCTCGTAGCGCGCGGCATTGGCGGCGTACCAGGCGCGCAACGCGTCCTCGCCGGGGACCATCGCCGCAGCGGGGGCCTCGATCAGGAACAGCATCTTCTGGCGCAGCCGGGCGCGGACCATGGTATCGCCGCGGTCGAGCCCGAGCGCCAGCGCCTCGCGCACCAGCACCTCCTCCTCGGCCCAGTCGCGCATCAGCGCCTCCAGCTCGGCCGCGTCGGGCGGACGGTTCCAGCTGTCGGCGAAGCGCGCGGCCAGCTCGGCGGCCTCGTCCTGGCCGAGCGCGATCCCGTCCAGGGCAGGCGGCGCAGGGTTCAGCGCGGCATAGAGGGCGAAGACGAGCCCGCCTGCGCAGAAGAAATGGAGAAGCGGCGAGGCGAGCAGGCGGCGGATCATGACGGGCGGTCGCTTTGCGTCTGGGGCGCCCCCGGCCCGGGGGCGCGGGGCGGTCACTGCGGAGCGTACCAGATCGGCGAGGTATAGGCGCGCTCGGTCACGGTCATCGGCACGTCGTCGGTGAAGGCCGCGTCCTCGAAATAGGCGGCGTCATAGGCGGTCCAGCGCGGCGTCGGGATCTCGATGACACGCGCGTAGTAGAAGGCCTTCAGCGCCGGGTCGAACTCGGGATCGGTCCAGACCGTGATCAGCTCGGGCGCGCCGATCGTGTTCGCGAAGGTCGCGGTCTCGACATCCACCGTGTCGCCCACCGGCGGCAGCTTGCCATCCGCGCCGATCTCGCGGCCGCCCGACCAGACGGCGTCGAAGATCTTCTCCTGCATCCCGCCATCGGCGTCGAGCCAGCCCTTGACGATCTGGATGCGGTCGAGATTGCCGGAATAGGCGTCCTTCAGCGCGGCGACGAGAAAGCTCGGCGCCTCCGCGCCCTCGGGGGCGGGCATCAGGTCGCCGCCCATCGGCACGCCCTTGGCATAGCCGATGGTGGCGGGCAGCCGCCCCAGCGCGTCCGCGGGCGCGAAGTCCCAGCCGCCGAAGAACCGCACCGTGATGCGGCTGCCGGTGGTGCCGTAGACCTCCTTGCGCTTCATCGCGTCCCAGATCGCGGCGCGGGTGTTCCCGGCCGCCCAGACCGCCGTCAGGCCGGAGGCGCCGAGCTTCCAGTCCTTGACCGTGCGGCCCTCGAAATCGAAGGCATTGCCGGTCGAGCGCTCCGGCCCGGGCTCGGAGGCGGGGAACTTGCCGAAGAAGTTGTTCTCTTCCGCCGAGGAGATGCCGGTATGGTCGTCGGTGGAGCCGACGAGGCCGAACTTGAACGGGTTTGTGCCGAGCTCTCCCTCGAGCTTCAGCCCCCGCTTCAGCGCTTCGCGGGCGTATTCGTAATCGAGCATCCCCGGCTCCTTGGGCACCACGTTCAGGTTGCCCTTGTCCCAGATCTCGAAATCGGCGAACTCGTCGGCGGGCGCCAGCGAGGGATGCTGCTCGGAGGTGCCCTTCGACTGGGTGACCTCGTAGAGCGGCTCGAAGCGCGCGCGCATCGCCGCCCAGTCCGCATCGACCGGCTGGCCGTCCGGGGTCTCGGTGGCGAACATCAGCCCGTTCGAGAGGTTGCCGTTATGCGGGATCGCCAGCAGGCGCCCGCCGGTCTCCGCCTCGTAGGCGGCCATCCAGTCCCAGAGCTCGTTCGGGATCTCGGTGTCGAAGGTGGTCAGCGGCCGCACCCGGTCGGCCATCTCCTTGCCGTCGCGGTAGATGACATTGCGGTGCAGGTTGTTGCCGCCGCCGTAATTGGAGGTCCATTCATAGCCGATCAGGGCGGTGAACCGGCCCGGGTCGTTATGGCCCTCGACGATGCCGGTCATCGCCTGCCACATGTCCATCTGCGTGCCGGGATCGGTCATGGCGTCGGGCACCTTGCCCTCGCCCTGGGCGGTGATCATCTCCATCACCACCTGGCTCGCCGCGGCGCCGCCCTGCTGCATGCCGTCATGCCAGCGCTTCAGCACCGGATCGGCCAGCAGCGCCGGGTCGCCCTCGTAGATATTCGCGACGATGCCCAGGGCGTCGGAATGGTCGGCGACGACCATCCAGTCATAGGGGCGCGACAGCCTCACCCTCTGGCCGGTGCTCGAGGTGATCTCCTCGCCCTTGGCATAGCGCAGCGCCTCGTCCGGCCCGACCCGGGTCCCCCCGGCAAAGGCATCGGGCGACCAGGAGGTGTGCAGGTGCTGCTCGCCCCAGAGCGGGACGGTGGGAAAGCTGCGCCCGGCATAGGGGGAATAGCCCGGCTGGGCGAAGAAGCGCTCGATCCGCGCGGCCTCGATCGTGCCGGCATCGGTGGTCACGGACTGTGCGGCGAGCGGGCCGGCAAGAAGGGCGGAGGCGGCGGCGAGGACGGACATGCGCGGCAGCATGGCGGGTCTCCCGAATGAGAAAGGGCTTTGGCGGAATAGGATCGGCACTGGCACCACGCGGGGGCGCCGCCCGGGGCGGGGCTCCCTGCCGGATGGTTAACACATCCGGAATTCGTGGTGCAACGGAATCGCGCGCCTGCGTGGAAATGGCGGCCGGGCGCCTGCGGCGCGCCCGGGCGGCCCGAAGTGCCAGGTGCGGCGGATCAGGTGCGGCGGCGGATGTCGAGCATGATCGAGATGCCGCGGGCGGCATCGGATTCGGTGACTTCCGAGAACATGCGGTCGACCCAGCCGAGATGGGCCATGATCATGTCGTCCATCAGCTTGCGGCCCTCGGGGGTGATCTGCACCAGGAAGGCGCGGCGGTCGGATTCGAGGTTCTCGCGCTCGACCAGCCCCTCGGCGACCAGCCGGTCGACCACGCCGGTGACATTGCCGTTGGAGACGATCAGGTACTTCGACAGCTCGCTCATCTTCATGCCCTTGGGCTCCGAATGGAGCGCCGCGAGCACGTCGAATCGCGGCAGGGTGGTGGCGTAGTTCTCCCTGAGCTGCTCGCGCAGCGTGCCCTCGACCGATCGCACCGCTTTGAGCATCTCGAGCCAGAGTCGCAGTCTTTGCCGGGCCAGGGCCTGGTCTTCAATATCGCGTGTCATGTCCCGGTCCATCGCGCCATGCTGGCATTCAATTGGATTTCTTTTGAGGTAACAATTTTTAAATTTGAGGGTAAAGAAAAATATTCCGCTCCGGAAGGCGTGCCGTTGCTTGTGTACAACGCTTGTAAACATAATATGTTAGGTAAGTTGTCGATTTTTTCCAGCCAGATCCCCTGAAAATTCAGGCAGTTTCCGCGCCGGGAGGCGCGCATGGTGCCAGGTGGGAAAAAATTCTCCGGAAATAGCCAAGTTAAAAGAACTTTCGTCGCACGGGTGCAAGGCGCCTCAGAACGCCGCTTCCGGGGCGGTTCTGGCGGTCCGAAGCGCTGCGGCAGGCCGGAAATCCGGTCAATGCCCCTGCAACATATCGGCCATTCCATTGAATCGAAAGCCTCTGGCCCCCATATATTGAGTGCGGGAACGATCCGCAGCATCCGGCAGAAAAGGAGAGGCAAATGCACAATGTCCTTGACTTCCTCCGCGCCAGCCTGGCGATCGAGCACAGGATCGCGGCCGAGCTGGATGAGCTGAAACTGGCCACTGGCCAGCCCCCGCGTCCGGCACCGCAGGGCCGCGCCCCTGAAGCGGTCCCCGCCCCTGAAGGCGATGCGCCCGCCTGGCTGCGTGGGCCGCCCCCGGGCGGAGACCTGCGCGCGGCCTGAGCCGCAGACGAGGCCGCCCCGCCCTGGAACGGGCGCCCGGGACCGCACCGCGAGGCGCGGTCCTTTCCGTTTTCAGGATCCGCCCGTCGCTAGTGGCTGTGGCGCGGCATGGTGGCGTTGCCGATGTCGCGGTAGCTGTCGGCGCCGTCGAGCACCATGCCCTCGCTGAACTGGCGCACGCGGGCGCGGAAGATCTCCTGCCAGGGCGACTGGCTTGCCGGGGTCTGGTAGCCGCCCACCTCGGCCAGGGCCGCCTGGCGCCGGGCGATCTCCTCGTCGGGGACCATCAGCGTCACCTTGCGCGCCTTCAGGTCGACGCGCAGCCGGTCGCCATCCCGCAGGATCGCCAGATTGCCGCCATCGGCCGCCTCGGGCGAGGCATTGAGGATCGAGGCCGAGCCCGAGGTGCCCGACTGCCGCCCGTCGCCGATGCAGGGCAGGGCGTGGATGCCCGCCTTGATCAGATCCGCGGGCGGGCGCATGTTCACCACCTCGGCCCCGCCGGGATAGCCCTTGGGACCGGCGCCGCGCATCACCAGGATGCTCTCGGCGGTGATGCCCAGCTCGGGATCGTCGATCCGCTTGTGGAAATCCTCCGGCCCGTCGAAGACGAAGGCCGGGCCCTCGAAGGCCATCGGGTCCTCGGGGTCCGACAGGTAGCGGCCGCGGAATTCGGGCGTGATGACCGAGGTCTTCATGATCGCGGTGTCGAAGAGGTTGCCGGTCATGTTAAGGAAGCCCGCCTCGGGCGCCAGCGCGGTGCCGATGCTGCGGATCACGTCGGCATTCTCGCAGGGCGCGTCGGCATAGAGCGTGCCGAAGCGCTCGCCGGTCGCGGTCATCGCATCGGGATGCGGGATCAGCCCGGCGCGCAGCAGCTCGGCGATCACCGCCGGCAGCCCGCCCGCAAGGTGGAAATCCTCGGACAGGTAGGCGCCCGCGGGCTGGACATTGGCCAGCAGCGGCACGGCGTAGCCATGCGCCTCCCAGTCGGCATTGGTCAGCTCGATCCCCAGATGGCGGGCGATGGCGACGAGGTGGATCGGCGCGTTGGTCGAACCGCCGATCGCCGAATTGACCACGATGGCGTTCTCGAAGGCCTCGCGGGTCATGATCTCCGAGGGGCGCAGGTCGGCATGCACCATGTCGACGATGCGGCGGCCGGTGTAGTAGGCCATCTGCCCGCGCTCGCGATAGGGCGCCGGGATCGAGGCAGAGCCGGGCAGCTGCATCCCCAGCGCCTCGGCCAGCGAGTTCATCGTCGAGGCCGTGCCCATCGTGTTGCAGTAGCCGACCGAGGGGGCGGAGGACGCGGCCATCTGCAGGAAGCCCTCGCCGTCGATCTCGCCTGCGGCGTATTTCTCGCGCGCCTTCCAGATTACCGAGCCCGAGCCCGCCCGCTCGCCCTTGTGCCAGCCGTTCAGCATCGGTCCGACCGAGAAGGCGATCGCCGGGATGTTCACCGTTGCCGCCGCCATCAGCAGCGCGGGCGTGGTCTTGTCGCAGCCGATGGTCAGCACCACGCCGTCGATCGGATAGCCGAAGAGGCTCTCGACCAGGCTCAGATAGGCCAGGTTGCGGTCGAGCATCGCGGTCGGGCGCTTGCCGGTTTCCTGGATCGGGTGGACCGGGATCTCCAGCGGAATGCCCCCGGCCTCGCGGATGCCGTCGCGGGTGCGCTTGGCCAGCTCCACGTGGTGGCGGTTGCAGGGCGAGAGATCCGAGCCGGTCTGGGCGATGCCGATGATCGGCTTGCCCGAGCGCAGCTCCTCCAGCGTGAGCCCGTAGTTGAGGTAGCGCTCGATATAGAGGGCGGTCATCTCCGGATCGCCCAGGTCGTTGAACCAGCTCTCGGAACGGAGCGTCTTGCGGGTCGTGTCGGTCATGGGGGCTCCGGGGCTAGTGGCCGGTGATGCCGGGGAAGGCGATCAGGACGGCGACGGCGAGGACTTGAAGGCAGATGAAGGGCAGCAGCGAGCGGAAGATGTCGCCCAGCGAAATGTCCGGAGGCGCGACGGATTTCAAGTAGAAGGCGGCCGGGCCGAAGGGCGGCGACAGGAAGCTGACCTGCATGTTCATCGCGAAGACCACGCCGAACCAGACCGGGTCATAGCCCATCTCCTTCACGATCGGCACGAAGATCGGCATGCACAGCAGCGCGATCCCCACCCAGTCGAGGAACATGCCGAGCACGAAGAGGATCGCCATCATGAAGAGGATCACCACAGTCGGGTTGTCGGAGATGCCGGTGATCAGATCCGAGACGAAGCGGATGCCGCCCATCAGGTTGAAGACCCCGACAAGCGCCGAGGCGCCGATGCCGATCCAGACGATCATGCCGACCGTGCGCAGCGTCTGGCGCGCCGCGCCGAGCAGCAGCGAGACCGAGAATTCGCCGCGGATCACGGTAGAGAGCATCACGCCGATCACGCCGATCGCCGAGGCCTCGGTCACCGAGGCGATGCCGCCGTAGATCGAGCCGAGGACGAAGATCACCACCAGTACCGGCAGGAACAGGCCCTTCAGGAGGCGCAGCTTCTCGGTGCGGCTGATCTCGTCGGGCTCGGCGATGGGCGCCAGCGACGGGTTGGTATAGGCGCGGATCAGGATGTAGGCGGCGTAGAAGCCCGCCAGCATCAGCCCCGGCAGGAAGGCCGCCGAGAAGAGGTCGCCGACCGAGACATTGGCGGTCAGCCCGTAGATGATGAGGACGATCGAAGGCGGCACCATCGTGCCGAGCGCTCCGCCCGCGCAGCAGACGCCGATCGCGAGGTTGCGGTCATAGCCCAGGCGCAGCATCTGCGGCAGCGCCAGGAGGCCCAGCAGGATGACCTCGCCGCCGATGATGCCCGACATCGCGGCCAGGACGACGGCGACCAGCAGCGTCTGGATCGCCACGCCGCCGCGGATGCGCCCGGCCAGCACCTTCATCGCGTCGAACAGGTCGCGGGCGATGCCCGAGCGGTCGAGGATCGCCGCCATCAGCACGAACATCGGCACCGAGACGAAGACGAAGCTGTTGACGAAGCTGAAGATCCGCGAGGTGATCAGCGGCACCGCCATCGGCCCGAACCAGCCGAGCGCGAAGATCAGCGCGACCAGCAGCGTGACGAAGGCCAGCGGCATGCCGGTCAGCAGCAGCGCCATCAGCATGGCGAACATCGCCAGCGTGGCGCCGCCGATGCCGAGCGCCTGGAAATCGGGAAGGAAGTCCATCAGTCCTGGCCCTTCTTGCGCAGGTAGTTGACCGCGAAGATCGCGAACTGGACGGCCAGCAGGATCATCACGGCGAAGAGGAAGATCTTCAGCAGCCCCGGATAGGGCGGGTTCCAGGCCGAGCCCGAGGTCTCCAGGCGGAAGTCGCCCTGCGGCGTCCAGGCGGCGCGCTCGACCGACAGCCAGGCGGCCCAGGCGAAGAACAGCGAGGCCACGAGGCAGGCGGTGGAGATCGCCACGTCGAAGAGCCGCTTCGCCCCGGCGGAGAGCCGGTCGTAGAAGATCACCACGCGGATATGGGTGTCGAGCGCGGCGGCGTAGAGCCCGCCGAAGACGAAGGCCAGCGCGCTGAGGAAGACCACTGTCTCGTGCACCCACTTGGTCGGCGCGTTGAAGACGTAGCGCATCACCACCTCGTAGAAGAGCAGCCCCGCCGAGGCGAGGATGCCGATGGCGAAGAGCAGGCCGAGCGCGTTGATGGCGCGGCCGAGAAGGCCGGCCTCGGGCACGGGGTCGGGCGTCTTGTTATGGGCGGCGAGGGTGTCGTCGACGGCGTCGGACATGGCGGTGGCGGCCTCCGGAACGGACGGGAAGGGCCCCCGGCTCCGGCCGGGGGCGTTGCTGGCTGGGGGCGGGGGTTATTCCGCGGACATCAGGCCCTTGTCGACCAGGTAGGCGGTCAGCGTGTCATAGACCTTCTGCGAGTTCGCCGAGGCGCCGGCCGCGTTCTCCCATTGGCTGCGGGCGATCGAGCGGAACTTGGCGCGGTCCTCGTCGGACCAGTCATGCACGGTGATCTCGCCGCCGGCCTTGGCCTCCTCGACGGCCTTCATGTCGGCCTCGTGGACGGTCTCGGACTGGTAGACGGCGAATTCGCGCACCGACTCTTCCAGCGCCGCCTGCAGGTCCTCCGGCAGCCCGTCCCAGGTCATCTTGTTGATCGAGACCTCGATCAGCGGCATCGAGTGGAAGCCCGGATAGACCGGATGCTTGGCCACGTCATGCAGGCCCTGGGCGGCATTGGTGGAGAAGGTGTTGTAGTCGGCCGCGTCGATCACGCCCTTGTCGAGCGAGGTGAAGACCTCGGAGCCGGGCAGGTTGACGGGCGCGGCGCCCGCGGCGGCGAAGACGTTCTGCACCATGCCCTCGGGCGCGCGCAGCTTCAGCCCCTTGAGGTCGTCGACCCCGTCGAGCGGCACCTTGGAGACCAGCGCCTCGAGCCCCGGGGTGGTGGCGCCGATGAAATGCAGCCCGTAGGGCTCGAGCATCTCGTTCATCAGCTCCTTGCCGCCGCCATTCTCCATGAAGTCGAACATCTGGCTCGGATCGGACCAGGCGCCGACCGGGTTGGCGATCAGCCCGAAGGCCGGATCCTTGCCGGAGGCATAGGAGGTGTCGGTGAAATGGCCGTCGATGATGCCCGCGGCGACCGCGTCCATGGTCTCGTTATGCGCCACGATGGTCTCGACCGGCAGCATCTCGATCTCGATGCGGCCGCCGGTCTTCTCCTTCACCATCTCCGCCCATTCCTTCTGGAGCATGAAATTGGTGTTCCCGGCAGGGTCCGAGGACTGGAAGCGGAAGCTGTAATCCTGCGCCTGGGCGGCGCCGCCCAGGGCAAGGGCGAGCGCGGTTCCGAGAAACAGGCTGCGGCGGGTCAGGGTCGTCATCTGGGGGCTCCTCCCGTTGATATGAGACTGGTCCGGCGCGGGTCTTTCTCCGCCCCGAGTCGGGCCCCGGGATAAAGGACGAAAAATGACAGCGCAATCATTTTCTGTCATTCCGGTATCGCCGCGAGGGGCGTCCGCCGGAACCGACCCGGCGGGCGCGCGCTGGTCCGGGCAGGCGGCGCGGGTGGCGCGCATGCAGGAAGCGGGACAGGCATCTGCCGATCATGCCCCGGTTTTGCTTGCAGATTAGCGGGATTCCGGGGTAAATGACCGGAGCGGAAAGGTGATGCAGAGAGCTGATGGGACGCAAGACCAGGATGATTTCAGACCGGCCGACACTGGCCGATGTGGCGCAGGAAGCAGGTGTTAGCGCGATCACCGTGTCGCGTACGATCCGCTCGCCCGAGATCGTCTCGGAGCGGGCCCGCCGCAAGGTGGAGGCGGCGATCGAGCGGCTCGGCTACACTCCCGATCCGGCCGCCTCGGCGCTGGCGTCGCGGACCACATCGACCATCGGGCTGCTGGTCCCGTCGCTGACCAACAACGTCTTCGCCGACGTGCTCCGCGGGGTCTACGAGGGGGTCGAGTCGACCCGGTTCTTCGTCCAGATCGGCAATTATCGCTACAGCGCCCTGCACGAGGAGGGGCTGATCCGGAACTTCCTCAGCCAGAAGCCCGCCGGGCTGATCGTCTCCAGCACCGACCAGACGCCCGAGGGGCGGCGGCTGCTGGAAACCGCGCCCTGCCCGGTGGTGCAGATCATGGATCTGCGCGACGGGGCGGTCGACATGAGCGTCGGATTCGACCAGGTCGCGGCGGTCCGCAAGGCGGCGCAGCACCTCCTTGACTGCGGCTACCGGCGGCCGGGCTTCCTCAGCGCGCGGATGGACCCGCGGGCGCAGCGGCGGCTGAACGGCTTCCGCGATTTCGCCGCCGCCAATGGCGTGCTGGGCGAGGACCGCATCATCACCACGCCGCAGCCCTCCTCGGTCGGCATGGGCGGCCACCTGCTGGAACAGCTCTTCAGCCAGGCGCCCGACACGGACGCGGTTCTGTGCAACAATGACGACCTTGCCGTCGGCGCGCTGATGGAGGCCAAGCGGCGCCATGTCGCCGTGCCGGAGCAGCTGGGCATCTGCAGCTACAACGACATCGAGATGTCGCGCCACATGGTGCCCGCGCTGACCGCCGTCGCCACGCCGCGGCGCGAGATCGGCCAGCGGGCGATCGAGATGCTGCTGGCCGAGATCGCCGAACGCGGCTCGGTCCGCGACCGCCATCTCGACCTCGGTTCCGAGCTGATGATCCGCGAGTCGACCCGCCGGGCATGACCCGTGCCAGTCTTTTTTTGTCCTACTATATGGACCAGTAACTCACTAATTGACACATCCGGGCGCGCGGCCCTATCCCGGACGCCGCAAGCGGGGGCAGGGCCCCCTCACGGAAGGAGCTGCCGCCATGAAGGACCAGCCGGGCGAGAGCCAGCGCGGCACCCAGACCCTGGTGCGGGGCCTCGACATCCTGCGCCTGGTCGGCGAGGGCACGGAGAGCGCCTCTGGCATCGCCGCCGCGCTCGGCGTGCCGCGCAGCACGGCGCAGCGGCTGCTGGCGAGCCTCCTGGCCGAAGGCTATCTGCGCAAGGTGGCGCGGCGCGGCTACGTTCTGGGTCCGCAGCTCATCCATCTGGGCGCGCGCGCCCGCGACCAGCAGCCGGTGCTGGCACTGGCCGCGCCGGTGCTGCGCCGCCTGGCCGCCGCGACCGGCGACACGGTGCATCTGGGCGTACCCGAGGGCGACGAGGTGCTCTATCTCGACAAGGTCGCGGGCACCCGCGGGCTGGAGATGCGATCGCGCCCCGGCCAGCGCATGCCTCTGGCCTTCACCGGGCTCGGCAAGGCGATGCTCGTCGATCTCGATGCCGAGGCGCTCTGCGGGCTCTACGGGCGCAGCGCCCGCGTCCAGTCCGACCGTCCCGGCCGGGTGCCGCCCCGCCCGTGGGAGGCCTTCCGAGACGACATCGCCCTGGTGCGGCGGCGCGGCTGCAGCTTCGATCTGGAGGAGAACGAGATCGGCATCCGCTGCATCGGCGCGCCGGTGCGCGACACGGGTGGCGGCGTGGTGGCGGGGCTGAGCGTTGCCTCCGCCGCGCCCTTCCTGCCCGAGAGCCGCATGGCCGAGCTGGCGCCCCTGGTGCTGGCCCATGCGGCGGAGATTTCACGCGAGCTGGGCTGGAGGCCCGATGATGACTGACGAGCAAACCGCGCTGATCGCGCTCGACTGGGGCACGTCCAGCCTGCGCGCCTTCCGCCTCTCCGCGGGCGGCCGCGTGCTGGAGAGCCGGGCCTCGGACCATGGCATCCAGCACCTGCCGGAACCCGGCCTGCCCGGCTTCGAGGCCGCCTTCGCCGCGATCTGCGGCGACTGGCTGGCGGCGCGTCCCGTGCCGGTCGTGGCGGGCGGCATGGTCGGCAGCGCCCAGGGCTGGGCCGAGGTGCCCTATCTGCCCTGTCCGGCCGACCTGTCGCAGCTGCCCGGCGCGGCCGCCTCGGTGCGCACCGCCGCTGGGCAGGAGATCCTGATTGCGCCGGGGCTGATCCACGATCCCGAAGGCGGCACGCCCGACGTGATGCGCGGCGAGGAGATCCAGATCGCCGGCGCCATTGCCGCGCGCCCGGACTGGCAGGCCTCCGCGACGCTGGTCCTGCCGGGGACACACTCGAAATGGGCGCGGATCCGGGACGGCGCGGTGGCGGGCTTCGCCACCTACATGACCGGCGAGATCTTCGCGCTGCTGCGCGGCCACTCGATCCTCGGGCGGCTGATGACCGACGCCCCCGCCGCCGAAGGGGCGCATGCCGCCGCTTTCGCGAAAGGCGTGGCCATGGCGGCGGAGGCCGGGCCGGGCGACCTGACGCGGCAGCTCTTCGGCACCCGCACGCTGGGGCTGACCGGGCGGATGGCGGGCGGCGTGCTGGCCGATTTCTGCTCGGGGCTGCTGATCGGCCACGAGATCGTCTCGGGCCTGGCCGCGGCGCCGGAGGGGCCGGTCCTGCTGGTCGGCAGCCCGGCGCTCTGCGCCCGCTATGCCGGGGCGCTGGAGCAGATCTCCGGCAGGGCCCCCGCCGCGCTGATCGAGAATCCGGCCCCGCAGGGCCTCTACCGGCTGGCCTGCGACGCCGGCCTGCTTTCCCCGAACGCCGAGGACACCCATGCCTGACACCGACCGTTCCGCCCGTCTCGAGGCCGCCTGCGCGGCGCTGCCGCTCGTCGCCATCCTGCGCGGGCTGACCCCGCCCGAGAGCGTCGGCGTCGCCCGGGCGCTCTACGAGGCCGGGTTCCGGCTGATCGAGATCCCGCTGAACTCGCCCGAGCCCTTCGACAGCATCGCCGCGGTGCGCGCCGCGCTGCCCGCGGATGCGCTGGTGGGCGCCGGGACCGTGACCACGCTGGATGCCGTGGCGCGGCTTGCCGAGATCGGCGCCGATCTGGTGGTGATGCCCCATGCCGATACCGCGGTGATCGCCGCGGCCAAGGCGGCGGGGATGATCTGCATCCCCGGCATCGCCACCCCGACCGAGGCCTATGCCGCGCTCCATGCCGGGGCGGACGGGCTGAAGATCTTCCCCGCCGAGCTGGTCGGCCCGGCGGCGGTCAAGGCGATCCGCACGATTCTGCCCGCGGGCACGCGGCTCTTCCCGGTGGGGGGCATCGCGCCCGACACGATGGCGCCCTTCCTCGCGGCGGGCGTGGCCGGGTTCGGGCTCGGCAGCGCGCTCTACCGTCCGGGCGACAGCGCGGAGACCGTGGCCGCCAAGGCCGCCGCCTTCACCGCCGCCTACCGCGCCGAGGCCGGCTGAGACACCGCGCCGCCGGATGCCGAATTCTCTGGCGCCGGCGGCCGCCGCGGCGTAAGGGCAGGCCATGACCGATGCCCTTCCGCCCTGTCCCGAATGCGCCTCCGCCTTCACCTACCAGCTCGATGCGCTGCTGGTCTGTCCCGAATGCGGCCATGAATGGTCCCCCGGGGCCGAAGCCGCCGATGCGGTCCGCGACAGCGTGGGCAACATCCTCGCCGATGGCGACACGGTGACGGTCATCAAGGACCTGAAGGTCAAGGGGTCGTCCCAGGTCGTGAAGGTCGGCACCAAGGTGCGCGGCATCCGGCTGGTCGACGGCGATCACGACATCGACTGCAAGATCCCCGGGATCGGCCAGATGGGGCTGAAATCCATCTTCGTGAAGAAGGTCCAGGACTGAGCCCCGCCCGGGCTCAGGTGCCGAAGCTGCGATCCTCGGCCTCCGGCCGGTAGGTATGCGTCTCCAGCACCGCCGGATCGGTATCGACCGCGTCCCAGTCGCGGGTGACGGCGAAATGCACCGGCTCGTCCTCCATCCAGAGCGCATGGGTCAGCCCGTGGATCAGCGGCGGCAGCCCGTAGCGCAGCCCGGAGAGCGAGGCGCCGGAATGCGCATTCGTCACCGTCGCGCCGTAGTTGAAGCAGTAGATATTGTTCAGCACCGGCGTCTGCCCCGGCACCTTCTCGCGGAAGCGCAGGTCGCGGGCGAGATAGGGATAGGTGATGAGCCAGGTGTCGGGCAGCCCCTCGGGCGGCCGGTAGACGTCCTTCCACAGCAGGATGTTGTCGGCGAAGGGGCGCAGCTCGGGCCGGTTATGCGCGTCGATCGAGAAGCCGCAGCCGATGAAGACATGGTCGAAGAGATGCACCGTGCCGTCGCTCGCCGTGATCTCGACCTTCTCCCCGATCATCCGCGCGCCGGTCCAGGTCGCGCCGGGATGCAGCGTGAAGGCATCGAAGGCGGCGCAGCGGTCCACCCCGTCCTGGGTCGGCGGCTGGCCATAGGTGAAGATCGTCTGGATCCAGCGCCATTTCTCCTCGTCGGTCATCGTCGCGAAATGGCGCAGATAGCCTGATTTCTCGAGATAGCGGAAGGCGTTGGACGACAGCACCCGCTTGCGCCGCATGAAGAGCGTGACCGCCCCCGCGCCCAGTTCCAGCAGATCCGCCGCGCGGTCCCAGGCGGTCGCGCCGGCGCCGAGCACGGCGATCTGCTGCCCCGTCCAGTCGAGGCTGTCGACGTCGTCGGTGCAGAGCGTATAGGCGCTCTCGGGCAGGTTCTGCCGCACGAAATCGGGCACGTACCAGTCGCCCATCCCCTCGATCCCGGTCGCCAGCACGACCTTGCGCGCCAGCACGCTGTCCCCGTCCGAAAGCCGCACGCGGACCAGCCCGTCCTCGTCCTCGAAGCCCGCGGCCTCGGCCTCGTTGCGGACAGGCAGGCTCAGCGCCGCGCGGAACCATTCCAGATAGGCATGCCAGAGCTGGCGCGGCCATTTGTCGAGCGACTCCCAGCCCGCCGCGCCATAGACCGCCTCGAACCAGCTGCGCCCGGCGAGCGAGGGCATGCCCAGCTCGGGTCCGCCGACATGCTTGGGCGAGCGCAGCGTCCACATCCGCGAATAGGTGATCCAGGGGCCCTCGCGGCCCTTCGGCGCGCGGTCGAGGATCAGGAAATTGTCCACCTTCTCCTGCAGGAGCCCGTGCCCGACCGACAGCCCGCACTGGCCGCCGCCGACGATCACCACGTCGTAGAGATGCTCGCCCGTAGGCGCCTCGCGCGGGATCACCCATGGGTCCTTCGGATAGAGCAGAACCTCCAGATCGTGATGCACCCGGGCGGTCAGCGCGGCCAGCCGCGCCTCGCAGTCGGGCAGGGGAAGCTGGTCGAATTTCGGGCGCAGCCCCTGGCGCCGGTCCTCATGCGCCAGCGCCGTCATTGCGATCAGAAGCTCGCGCAACCCATTGAAATCAGGCGTTTTCACCGTCCATCCGGTGTCGAGAACACGGGTCTCACCCATCTGCCAAGCCTCTTTCGGGAATCTGCACAAGTCGCAGGCATTCAGTCTGGAATGCCTCGGATGTGTCAAGAATTATCTTTACAAATATATCACCGGAATCTCACATCGGAGACACTCGAATCGTCCGGGCGGCCAACGCGGCGGACCATAGGAACAGGGATGGCAATGATGACGCAGAAGAACGGTTTCACCCGGCGCGGCGCGCTGCGGCTCGGGATGGGCAGCGCGGCGGCCGCGACTCTGGCGGCGCGGCCGATGCTGGCGCAGGCGGCTCCCTTGCGCATCGCCCTGGCGGCGCCGATGACCGGCGATTCCGCCTCCATGGGGCTGAACGCGCAGCGCGGCGCCGCGGCGGCGATGAAGCTGATCGAGGCGGCGGGCGGCCCGGCCGTCACCTTCGACATCTTCGACGACATGGGCCAGCCGCGCGAGGCGGCCTCGGTCGCGCGCCGCATCACCGACTCGGGCGATTACGACCTGGTGGTCGGCCATGTGAACAGCTCCTGCACCCTGGCGGCGATGCCGATCTATGCCGATTACGAGATGCCGGTGCTCTGCGGCTCCTCCTCGAATTCGCAGGTGACGGAGTCGGGCTGGGAGAACATCGTCCGCATGACGATCCGCGACGATTACGGCGCGCAGCAGTATTCCGCCTTCGCGGTCAACAACCTCGGCAAGAAGAAGATGGCGATCCTCTTCGCCAATGACGACTACGGCCGCGGCCTGCGCGACAAGATGGTGATCGCCGCCGACGCGCTTGGCGCCGAGGTGGTGGCCGAAGCGGGCTTCACTCCGAATCTCGACAAGGATTTCTCGTCCATCGTCAGCCAGTTCAAGAATGCGGGCGCCGAGGCCTTCATGCTGAACTGCAACTATACCGAGGGCGGGCTCTTCCTCGGCCAGGCGAAATCCGCGGGCGTCGAGGGCATCGCCACGGTGGGGCCGGATTCGCTTCTCTACAACGAATATATCGAGCTGGCGCAGGGCGCGGCCGAGGGCAGCTACATCCTGGCCGCCTACGACCCCTATGCCGACAGCGACACCACCCGGGCCTTCATGTCGGGCTTCCGCGAGGCCTATGACGCGCTGCCGAGCCAGGTCGCGGTCTTCACCTCCGACCTGTTCATCCTGGCGCACCAGCTGATGGCTGCCGGATCGACCCCGGCAAGCCTGATCGGCGACATCAAGGCGACCGAGTTCCAGGGCGTCGGCGGCACCTATCACTGGGATGCCAAGGGCGACGTCAAGGACCGCACCTTCGCGGTGATCACCGTCAAGGACGGCAAGTTCGCCTCGACCGGCGCCGCCGTGGACGAAACCGGGCTCGACGCGCTGCGCTGAGCCCCGGGCCGGCGGGGACGCCCAGTCCCGCCGGTTCCCCTTTCCTCGCCCGTGACGCGGAGGCCCCCGCTTGGACTACTACCTGGAGCAGCTCTCGAACGGCATTGCCGTCGGCAGCATCTACGCGCTGATCGCCCTCGGCTACAGCCTGGTCTACTCGATCCTCAACCTGATCAACTTCGCCCATGGCTATGTCATCATGGTGGGGGCCTTCGTCGCGCTGGCACTCTTGCAGGCGGGCATCCCGGCGGTTCCGGCGATTTTCCTGGCCTGCTGCGCGGGCGCGCTGATCGCCATGGGGGTCGAGCGCATCGCCTACCGGCCCGTGCGCCATTCGAACCGCATCGTGCCGATGATCTCGGCGCTCGGGGCGGGGCTGGTGCTGGCGGCGGGCGCGCAGCTGATCTGGGGCCCAGAGGTCCATGCCTTCCCGCAGCTCATCCCCCGCGTGCCGGTCGAGATCGGCGGCGTGACGCTATCGTCCCAGTCGCTGATCATCCTGGCGATCTCGCTGGTGCTGGTGGCGGCGGCGTCCTGGTTCCTGCACCGCACCCGCTTCGGCATCGCCGCGCAATGCGTCTGCCAGGATCTGGCCACGGCGCAGCTGATGGGCATCCCCGTCAACCTGATCATCGTCGCGGTCTACGCAATCGGCGGCTTCCTTGGCGTCGCGGGCGCGGTGCTGTTCGCGATGTATTTCAACGCGGTCTTCATCCAGATGGGGCTGCTGGCCACGACCAAGGCCTGGGCGGCGGCGATGCTGGGCGGGATCGGCAGCTTCTCGGGCGCCTTCTGGGGCGGGATCCTCTTGGGCCTCGCCGAGACGGCCGCGGTGATGACCGCAGGCTCGGCCTATCGCGACGGGGTGAGCCTCGCGATCATCGTCCTCGTGCTCCTTCTTAAGCCCAACGGGCTTTTCGGTGCGCCCTCGGCGGAGCGGTCCTGACATGGCGATGACCGAGACCTTCCGCATGCCGGTGACGGTGAAATTCGGCCCCTGGATCTTCCTGATCCTGATGGCCTGCCTGCCGCTGGTCCTGCCGGGGCGGTTCTGGCTGCACATCTTCTCGCTGACGATGATCTACGCGATCTTCGTGCTGGGCCAGAATGTCGTGACCGGCTGGGCGGGGATGCTGACCCTGGGCCAGGCGGCCTTTGTCGGCATGGGAGCCTATTCCTCGGTTCTCCTGACCATGCAGGCGGGGGTGCCCTGGCCGCTGGCCTTCCTGGCCTCGGGCGCGATCTGCGCCGCCTCGGGCGCGGCGCTGGCGCTGCCCTGCCTGCGGGTAAAGGCCGATTTCCTGTCGCTGGTGACGATCGCCTTCAACCAGATCTTCTTCATGGTCGCCAATAACTGGATGGAGCTGACCCGCGGGCCGATGGGCATTCCGGGCGTGCCCTCGATGCAGATCCTCGGCTGGAAGGCGCGGTCCTCCGCGGACCAGTTCTGGCTGATCCTCGGTGTCGCCGCGATCCTGTTCCTGCTGGTGGCGCGGCTGATGCACGGCCAACTCGGGCGGACGATGAAGATGATCCGCGACGACGAGGTGGCGGCGGGCGCGCTCGGCGTGAATGTCACCGGCTACAAGGTGCTGGCCTTCGCCATCGGCTGCGGGGTCTGCGGGCTGGGCGGCAGCCTCTACGGCCATTACATGCGCTTCGTCTCGCCCGACATGTTCAAGCTCGAGGAGTCGCTTTTGATCATGCAGATGGCGATCCTCGGCGGGCTGGCCTCGATGCCGGGCTGCGCGCTCGGCGCCTTCCTGATGATCATGATCCCCGAGGCGCTGCGCTCCTCCGAGCCCTGGCTGATCACCATCCGTCCGGGCGTGGCCGGGGCGACGCTGGTGGCGCTGATGATCTGGCGGCCGAACGGGCTTCTGGGCTTCGGCCAGATGCCGCGCTCGATCCGGCGGCTGCTGCGGCTGGAGAAGGAGGCGCGGCCATGAGCCTGCTGGAATGCCGGGACATCTCGCGCAGCTTCTTCGGGGTGAAGGCGCTTGACGGCGTGTCGCTGAGTGTCGCCGAGGGCGAGACGCTGGGCATCATCGGCCCGAACGGCTCGGGCAAGACGACGCTGTTCAACATCATCTCCGGGATCGACCGCCATCACGAGGGCCGCGTTTCGCTTGCGGGCCGCGACATCACCGAGGCGCGGCCGCACCGGATCGTCGGCCACGGGCTGGTGCGCACCTTCCAGAACCTGCGGCTTTTCAAGGGCATGACGGCGCTGGAAAACGTCGTCTCGGGCGGGCATTCGCGCAGCTACAAGGGGCTCGCGGGCCAGGTGCTGGGCCTGCCCGCGATGCGCCGCTCGGAGGCGGAGCTGGACGCGCGCGCCCGGGCCTGCCTCGCCGAGGTCGGGCTCGCGGGCTACGAGGACGCCTCGCCCGCCGAGATGTCCTATGGCCAGACCAAGCGGCTGGAGCTGGCGCGCGCGCTGAATGCCGAGCCGCGGATCCTGCTGCTCGACGAGCCGACGGCGGGGATGAATGACGTGCAGGCCGCCGAGATCCTCGGGCTGGTGGCGCGGATGCGCGACCGCCACGGCCTGACCCTGATCGTGATCGAGCATAACGTGCCGGTGCTCTCGCGCTTTGCCGGGCGGATCGTCGTGCTCGATGCCGGGCGCAAGCTGGTGGAGGGCCGTCCGGAGGACGTGACGAAGGACCCCCGCGTGATCGAAGCCTATCTCGGAGCGGGGGCGGAATGAGCCTGAGCCTGACCAGCATCACCGCCGGCTATGGCGACCGGATGATCCTCGACCGCCTCGATCTCGACATCGCCGCGGGCCAGCGCATCTCGCTGATTGGCCATAACGGCGCGGGCAAGAGCACGATCCTGAAGGCGATTACCGGGCAGATCCCGGTGAAGGGCGGCGAGATCCGCTTTGACGGCGCGCCGATGAAGGGGCTCGCCCCCGAGGCCCGCGTCCGCCACGGCATCGTGCAGGTCCCGGCCGGGCGGCATGTCTTCCCGCAGCTCTCGGTGGAGAAGAACCTGCGCGTCGGCGCCTTCACCCGCCGCGACCGCGCGGGCGTGGAGCAGGATCTCGACCGCTACATGGAGAAGTTCCCCGTCCTGCGCGCCAAGGCGAAACGGCCCGCGGGCACGCTCTCGGGCGGCGAGCAGCAGCTCCTGGCGGTGGCCCGCGCGCTGATGGCACGGCCGAAGCTCCTTCTGGTCGACGAGCCCTCGCTCGGCCTCTCGCCGGTGATGGTGGACGAGGTCTTCTCCTATCTCGGCAGCCTCTCGGGCGTCTCGGTCGTGCTGGCCGAGCAGAATGTCCGCATGGCGCTGAAAGTGACCGAAGAGGCGGTGGTGCTGTCGCAGGGCGCCATCCTGCAGCGGATGAGCGCCGCGCAGCTGATGCAGGATGCCGGCTTCCGCCGCTCCTATCTGGGCGGCTGAGGCGCGGCACGAATGACAATGACAAGGCCCCGGCAGAGCGGGCGGCCGGGATGCGACGGAAAGGTCCCCGAAAAGATGAAGATTGCGGTTCTCAACCCCAACAGCTCGGAGGCGGTGACGCGCTCCATGGCGGCCTGCCTCGAGGGCCAGCAGGCGCTGACCGGCCACCGGATCGAGTGCCACACGCTGGCAGGCGCGCCCGAGGGCATCGAAAGCGACGCGGATGTCGCGCTGGTCGCGCCGATGGTGGCCGACTGGGTGGCCCGCCACGAGGCCGACGCCTATGTCATCGCCTGCTTCTCCGATCCCGGGCTGGCCGCGGCGCGCAAGGCGGTGGCGAAACCGGTCTTCGGCATCGCGGAATCCGCCTATGTCCGCGCCCTCGTGCTGGGCGAGCGCTTCGGGGTGATCTCGCTGGGCCCGTCCTCCATCGCCCGCCACCGCGCCATGATCGAGCGGCTGGGCCTGATCGCCCGGCTCGGCGGCGACCGCGCGGTCGACATGTCCGTCGCCGAGGCCAACGATGCCGCAGCCGCCCGCGCCGCCGTCCGCACCGTGGCGCAGGTTCTGCGGGACGAGGACGGGGCCGAGGTGCTGATCCTCGGCTGCGCGGGCATGGGACAGCAGCGCGGGCCCCTGCAGGCGGAAACCGGCTGCATCGTCGTCGACCCGGTCCAGGCCGCGGTCTCGGACGCCATCCAGGCGCTCGACATGAATTACGTGAAAGGAGCGGTCCATGCTTGACCGTGTGGTAAAGGGCACCGTCGTCGCGGCGGAGGCCACAATCGAGAACGGCTGGGTCGGCATCGCCGGTGGCCGCATCGCGGCGATCGGGCAGGGCACGCCGCCCGCGGCCGTCGAGACCGACGACCATGGCGCGGCGCTGATCCTGCCGGGCGCGGTCGACGGCCAGACCCACGCGACCAGCTGCAAGGGCCTGCCGGGCATCGCCGACACCACCGCCTCGGCCATCGCGGGCGGGGTCACGACGCTCGTGGACATGCCCTATGACAACCCCGCGCCGCTCGACCGGCCCGAGCGCTGGGACGAGAAGGCCGCCGCCGTGGCCGCGCATGCCCATGCCGACATGGCGCTCTATGCCACCGCCACGCGCGAGACCGGCACGGCGCATGTCGCCGCGCTGGCGGCCAAGGGCGCGGTCGCCTTCAAGATCTCCTCCTTCGAGTCGAGCCCCACGCGCTTTCCGCGGATCGGCGAGGACCTGACGCTCGACCTCTTCGAGGCGCTGGCGGCGACGGACCTGCCCCTGGGGCTGCATAACGAGGACCAGGAGATCGTGCTGGCGCGGATGGCGCGGGCGCGCGCGGCCGGGATCGAGGGGATCGAGGCGCATTCGACCTCCCGCCCGCCCGCGGCCGAGCTGGCCGCCACCGCGCAGTTCTATGCGCTCGGCCAGGCGGCCGGCGCCCATGCCCACCCGGTCCACCTGACCCTCGGCGAGGGCTTCGCGCTGACGGCGATGTTCGCGGCCGGCGGCATGCGCGCCACCGGAGAGCTCTGCGTGCACTACCTGTGGTTCGACGCCGCCCGCGACGGCGCCGAGCACGGCGCGCGGATGAAGGTCAATCCGCCGATCCGCCCGGGCGCCATCGAGGGGCTCTGGCAGGCGGTGGAGGCGGGCGAGGTCGCCTTCATCTCCTCGGACCATTCGAGCTGGCCGATCGACAACAAGCTGACCGCCTCGATCTTCGACGCGGGCGCGGGCATTCCGGGGCTGGAGACGCTGCTGCCGGCCTTCTTCACCCTGGCGAAGGGGCGCGGCCATGACGCGGCGCGGATGGCGGCCGACTACCTCTCGGCCCGCCCGGCGAAGTTCTTCGGCATCGACGACCGCAAGGGCGCCATCGCCATCGGCCGCGAGGCCGACCTGGCCGTGCTGGAGGAGGGCGCCTTCGCCTGGGACGAGGCGCAGGCCCATGACGGGCTGAACTGGAGCCCGTTCCACGGCGCCACCTTCGCCGCCCGCGTGGCGGCCACCTATCTGCGCGGCGCCCCCGGCTGGGACGGCGCGCGCATCCTCAACACCCCCGGCACCGGCCGCGTCGTGACGCGCGCCACCGCCGGCTGGTACGCCTGAAGGACGACCCGATGCCACTGATCCACGAGAAGACCGAGGGGGTCTTCGTCATCTCCGCCACGCCTTTCCACCCGGACGGCGCCATCGACTGGGAGAGCCTCGACCGGCTGACCGACAGCTATTTCGAGGACGGCGCCGACGGCGTCACGATTCTGGGCATGATGGGCGAGGCGCCCAAGATGACCCAGTCGGAGGCGGCCGGGATCGCCGCCCGCGTCATCGCCCGCGCCGGGAACCGCCCCGTGGTGGTCGGCGTCTCCGCCCCGGGGCTCGCCGCGCTTGGCGAACTCAGCCGCACGGTGATGGATCTGGGCGCCGCGGGCGTCATGGTCGCCCCGCCGGGCAGCCTGAACACCGACCCGAAGATCCACGGCTACTACGCCCAGGTCTGCGAACTGCTTGGGCCGGACATCCCCGTGGTGCTGCAGGATTTCCCGCTTTCGACCAAGGTGCAGATCTCCGACGAGGTGCTGGCGCGGATCATCGCCGACATGCCCTCGATCAAGATGCTCAAGCACGAGGACTGGCCGGGCCTGTCGAAAATCTCGAAAATCCGCGCAGCCGAGGCCGCGGGACAGCGGCGCATCTCGATCCTCTGCGGCAATGCCGGGCTCTTCCTGCCCGAAGAGGTCGCCCGCGGCGCCGACGGGGCGATGACCGGCTTCGGCTATCCGAAAATGATGGTCGAGGTCACGCGGCTGGTGAAGGCGGGCGAGATCGGCCGCGCGCAGGACATCTTCGACGCCTATCTGCCGCTGATCCGCTACGAGAGCCAGCCGGGGCTGGGCCTGTCGATCCGCAAGCACGTGCTGGCGCGGCGGGGCGTGATCGCCTCGCCCGCCGTCCGCAAACCCGGCGGCCCGCTCGACGCGGCCGCCATGGCCGAGGTCGACCGGCTGATCGCCCGGCAGGAGAAACGGCTGGAGGAGCTGGGCTGATGGATTTCGGACTTTCGGGAAAGACCGCGCTGGTTCTCGGCGCGAGCCGCGGCCTCGGCGCCGCCTGCGCGCGGGAACTGGCTCTCGAAGGCGTCACCGTCTACGCCGCGGCGCGCAACACGGCGGCCATCGCCGGCTGGGCCGCGGATCTGCCCGCGGGGCAGGTGGTGCCGGTGGCGCTCGACCTCTCCGATCCGGCGCAGGTCGCGGCGGTCTCCGCCGAGATGGCCCAGACCGGCATCGACATCCTGATCGCCAATTGCGGCGGGCCGAAGGCCGGCCCCGCGACGGGCCAGTCCACTGCCGCCTGGCAGGCCGCCTGGGAGGCGATGGCGCTCCCGGTCATGGCGATTGCCGACGCGCTCCTGCCCGGGATGTGCGCCCGCGGCTTCGGGCGGATCATCACCATCGGCTCTTCGGGCATCGTCTCGCCGATCCCCGGGCTGGCGCTGTCGAATGGCATCCGCGGGGCGCTGGCGGGCTGGTCGAAGACGCTGGCGGGCGAGGTCGCCGCGCAGGGCGTGACCGTGAACATGGTCCTGCCCGGCCGGATCGGCACCGACCGCGTGGCCGAGCTCGATGCCGGGCGCGCCGCGAAGACCGGCCAGAGCGTCGAGGAGGTCGCCGCCGCCTCGCGCGCCACGATCCCCGCGGGCCGCTACGGCGATCCGGCGGAATTCGCCGCCGTTGCCGCCTTCCTCGCCTCGGCGCGGGCCTCCTATGTCACCGGCTCGATGATCCGGGTCGATGGCGGGATGCTGCGCAACCTCTGAACCACAGGCGCCCCCCGGACAGAGACCGGGAACCGGCAGGAGCGGGGCGCGCATTCCGGCACTCTCGTGAAAAAGATGGAGAAAGACATGCCGCAACAGGGACTTATTGCAACCGCTCTCGCTCTGGCACTCGCCGCCGCGGGGGGCACGGCTTCGGCGGATTTCCGGGACTCGCTCCTGAAGCCCGACACGATCGTCGTGGGCACCACCGGCTCCGCCCCGCCCTTCTCGATGATCGGCGACGACGGCAAGCTCGCGGGGTTCGACATCGCGGTGATGGAGAAGGTCGCCGCCGATCTGGGCGTGAAGGTGGAGTTCCGCCAGCTCGACTGGTCGGGCCTGCTGCCGGGGCTCGTTGCCGACCGCTTCGACGTGGTCTCCTCGGGCGTGACCCGCACCGCGGACCGGCTGGCCTCGGACGACCTCATCATGCTCTCGCCCTATATCGTCAACGGCGTGGCGGTGACGAAGCTCGCGGCCAATGACGCGATCGAAAGCTGGGAGGATGTCTGCGGCAAGACCGTGGGCGTGATCCGCGGCTCGGCCGAGATCGGGCTGATCGAGGCCTCGCTGCCCGCCGACTGCCTCGGCACGGTGAAGGAGTATCCCGGCTGGACCGAGCTGTCGCTCGACCTGAAGAACCGCCGCATCGACTGGATCGGCATGGATTTCCTCGGCCCGAACTACCTGGCCGCAACGGATGACGCGATCACCGTCCTGCCCGAGATCCGCTCGCCCAAGACCCAGTCCGTCGCCGTGTCGCCGAACGATCCGGAACTCGCCGCGGCGATCGACCCGCTGCTGGCGCAGTACCGCGAGGACGGCACGCTGAACGCGCTGGTCGAGGAATATTTCGGCCAGCCGGTCGATTTCTCGCAGATGCCCGCGGATCCCTCCTGATCCGCAGGCCGCCCGCCGCCGGGGTGTTCCCGGCGGCCCCCACTTCCGAAGGACAAGACCCATGCCCGTCAAGATCGGCATCATCACCACCGGCCAGAGCCCGCGCAGCGAATATGTCAGCTTCCACGCCAACGCGCTTGCCGCGATGGGGCTCGACGTGTCCGTGACCGAGAAGGCCTGCCTCGACGGCCTGACCCGTGCCGAGATCGCCGCCCATGAAATCAGCCCCGAGGACGGGCTGGGGATCGGCTGCTACGTGCACAACACCACCCCCGACGACCGCCGCATGGGCGCCGGCTGGGAAGAGATCTTCGTCGCCCAGGACTGGTATCTGGAGCGCGCGCAGGCCGCCATCGACGCCCATGCGGCGGAGGGCGCCGAGATCATCCTGATGTGCTGCGCCGAGATGTATCCCGAGGGCGCGCTGACCTCGCCGGTGCCGCTCCTGCTGCCCTACCAGCTGATGTTCGACCTCGTCCGGCGCCAGGCCGAGGCGCGCGGCGGGCTGAAGCTGGCGCTGCTCTTGCCCACCGAATGGCATATCGGCCAGGACCGCGCGACCTGGGCCTCGCAGCCCTGGATGGAGACGGTCGACAGCCATTTCGGCATCGGCATCGCCGACGGCCAGGCGCTGGAGCAGCTCGCCCCCGAGGGCCCGTTCGACCTGGCGCTGATCTGGGGCTATGGCGACGGGCTGGCGCCGCACGACCCCGAGACGCTGCTGGCCGACATCTCCGCCCGGCTCGGCTGTCCGGTGGTGACGCCGAATGTGCTGAACATCTTCAATGCGCGGATGCTGATCTCCCCGGCCTGGCCCGAGCGGATCCATGTCCGGCACTGAACCGCTCCTCAGGGTCGAGGGGCTGGTCAAGCGCCTCGGGGCCCAGGAGGTGCTGAAGGGCATCGACTTCGTCGTGCATCGCGGCGAGGTCGTGGCCATCATCGGCGCCTCGGGCTCGGGCAAGTCGACGCTGCTGAGATGCCTCAACCTGCTGATCTCGCCCGATAACGGGCGGATCCTCTGGAAAGGGCGCGAGGTCGGCTGGGTGGAGCGCGGGGGCAAGCGCATCCGCGCCACCGAGCGCGAGCTCCTGCCCTACCGCACCGAGATCGCCATGGTGTTCCAGAGCTTCAACCTCTTCCCGCACATGACCGCGCTTCAGAATATCATCGAGGCGCCGGTGATGGTGCTCGGCCGTCCGAAGGCGGAGGTGACGGCAGAGGCCGAGGCGCTGCTGGCGAAGGTCCGGCTGGGCCATCGCAAGGACGCCTATCCCCACCAGATGTCCGGCGGCGAGCAGCAGCGGGTGGCCATCGCCCGGGCGCTTGCCATGAAGCCCGAGGCGCTCCTCTTCGACGAGGTGACCTCGGCGCTCGATCCCGAGCTGAAGGGCGAGGTGCTGGCGGTGATGCGCGACCTCGCCGCCGAGGGGATGACGACGATTTCCGTCAGCCACGAGATGGGCTTCGTCCGCTCGGTCGCCGACCGGGTGATCTTCATGCACAAGGGGCGGGTGCGCGAGAGCGGCGACCCGAAGACCGTGCTGGCAAACCCGCAGACGCCGGAGCTTGCCGCCTTCGTCGAAAGCGTGACCGACTGATGGACGTGCTCCTGCGCCAGTTCCCCCGCTTTCTCGACGCGATCTGGCTGACGCTGTGGATGTTCGCGGTCATTACCGTGATCGCCACCTTGCTGGGCCTTGCCCTCGCGCTCTGGGCCGAGGGCCGCCGGGCGCGCGGGCTCGATCTCTATACCTGGGTCTTCCGCGGCCTGCCCGAGCTCGTCGTGCTGCTCTTCTGCTATCTCGCGCTGCCCTATGCCGGGATCGACCTGGGCAGCATCGGCTCGGCGATCCTCGCCTTCGTGCTGGTCGGCACCGCCTTCCATGCCGAGATCTTCCGGGCGAGCCTGCGCGCCGTCGACCCGCGGCTGACCGAGGCGGCGCGCAGCCTGGGCATGCCGCCGGGGCTGCGGCTGCGGCGGGTGGTGCTGCCGCAGGTGGCGCGGATCGCGCTGACCCCCTGGGCGACCTTCCTGGCGGGCAATGTCAAGATGCTGTCCCTGGCCTCGGCCGTCTCGGTCGGGGAGGTGATGATGGTCACGCGCCAGAGCCTGGCCATCTCGCAGGATCCGCTGACGCTGATCCTCTTCGCCGGCGCGGTCTATGCCGCCATCGCCAGCCTGGTGATGATCGCCGAAACGCTGATCGGCGGCTGGATGACCCGCCGCTACGGCCCCGCCACGGGAGGCACCTGATGGACTGGAGCGTGATCACCGGCAATGCCGGCCTGCTGGGCCGCGCCTTCCTGACGACCCTCTGGGTGGCCGGGGCGACGATCCTGCTGTCGGTCCTGCTGGCCTTTCCGCTGGCGGTGATGCGCGACGGCCGGATCCGGGCGCTGCGCTGGACGGCGGCGGTGTTCAGCTGGGCGATGCGCGCCACGCCCGCGCTGACGCTGCTGTTTCTCAGCTATTACGGCCTGCCGCAGATCGGCATCTATCTCGACGCGGTCCCGGCCGCGATCGCCGGGCTGACCTTTTCCGCGGCGGGCTACAACATGGAGTACATCCGCGCGGGCCTGCGCGCGGTGCCCGCCACGCAGTACGAGGCGGCGCGCGCGCTCGGCATGCCCGGCTGGATGATCCTGCGCCGGGTGATCGTGCCCCAGGCGATCCGCACGATCATGCCGCCGCTGACCTCGAACCTGACGCTGGTGCTGAAGGGCTCTTCGCTGGCCGGCATGGTCGCGGTGACCGAGCTGACCGGGGCGGGAATGGCGCTGATCTCCGAGACCTACCGGCCCTTCGAGGTGCTGATCGTCATCGCGCTGGCCTATCTGGGGCTCAACGGCCTGCTGATCCGGCTGCAGAAACTGGTGGAGCGGCGCCTGGGTCCGGGCGCCGCCTGATCTCAGGCTGCGAGCTTCGCGCTCAGCGCGGCGCGCAGCGCCATCCCGGCTTCGGCGATGTCGCCGGGCGCCAGCCGCGCCACGTCGACGCCGAAGAGGTCGCGCATCATCGCCGCGCAGGTCTCGGTCGCGATCAAGGTGCCGTCGGGCTCGATCCCGGCGATGCCGCCCTTGCGCTGCCCCGCCAGCGCCATGGCCAGCCCCTCGGCCTCGTCGAAGCCCGGCACCGGCAGGACCTCTACCCGGTCCTTCCAGAGCCGGATCGGCCAGCCGCCCGGACGGCCCGCGGGTCCGGCGCCATGCAGGAAGCTGCCATCGTCGCGCAGCGCGGCCAGCACCGCCTTCACGCCCGAGGCGGCGGTGCGGCTCTCCTGCGGGACGGGGCGGATGCGGGCGGAGCTTTCGGCCATGAGCGCGTCGAGATCGAGCGCCGCGGTCACGTCGCGCCCCTCGGCCAGCACGCGGGCATGCCAGGGCGCGGCCCCGGCGCTGCCGGCCCGCTGGAACCATTCGGCGACGGAGTGATGCGCCACGATCAGCGGCGTCACCGAAAGCGCCGAGACGCCCAGATGCTCGGCCGCGATCGCCTGCAGCTCGGCGGCCATGTTGTCGACATTGCCGATGCCGGTCAGCGGCGCCGGTCCGGTCCGCGCCAGCACCTGGTTGGCGAAATCCGGGAAGGGCGCGGTCAGGAAGGCGGGGCGGAGCCCGGTCTGCGCCATCGCCGCCTGCAGCGAGAGGCCCAGCACCAGATGCGCGGCGAGAAAGCCGCCCATCCCGTCCTCGCGCACCCGCTGGAACTCCGCGGGCTTCAGGCCGCGCGCCATTTCCGGCACGGTGACCAGCGTCGCGGCATGGAAGACCGCGCGGGGGGCGAGCCGGGCCAGCAGCTCGGCCGTGGCGTCGCGGTCGGCGAGGTCGAGCCCGATCCCCTCGATCCGCACGTGCTTCCCTTCCTGCAGCGCGCCGAGCGTGGCGCGCCAGGCGACGCCCTTCGCGCGGTCCGCGTCGCGGTCGATCACGGCGATGCGGGCGATCTCGGGGCGGCGGGCAAGGAACTCGACCGCATGGCCGCCCACTGCGCCCGCCCCGGTGACGAGGACGTCGATCGTCATTGCGCGGCCTCCGGCGGAAGGCCGCTGCTCCGGCACGCATCGTGCGGCCACGGGCGCGGCGCGCCGCTCATTCCGCCGCCCTCGGCGCCGCGATCGGCCCGGCGATCCCCGGCGCATGGCGGTCGCGGGCGATGCCGACGCGCAGCGGCGTGCGGGCGAATTTCTCGAGGAACTCGGCGAGCTTCGCCACGGTGATCTCGGTCAGCGCCGCGCCGGTCTCGCGGGTCGAGACGCCCGGATCGCCCCAGTAGCCGCAATCGTCGGCATGGAAGATCGCCGCCCAGCCCGCGCCGTAATCGGTGATCGGGTCGTCGGGATGGCCCGGCGCGATCCAGGGTTGGATCAGCCGTGCGGGCAGGCCGTCGATCTTGCCCTCGATCAGCCCGGCGGTCTCGTCTCCGGCCAGGTCCATCAGCATCGCGGTCTCGTGCTCGCAGGCATGGCCCTGGCGCGGCAGCCCGCCCTTCATGAAGTCGCGGAAGGCCGGGTCCGAGGGGGCGGTGTAGTCGACCATGCCGACCGGATAGCCGTCGGTGGTCAGCTGCCCGACCAGCGCGCGCAGGGGCGCCGAGTTGCCGCCATGGCCGTTGACGAAGATCGCCCGCGGGAAGCCCGCATCGATGACGGAGCGCGCAATGTCGGTCAGCATCGACATGTAGGTCTCGAGCCGCAGGCTGATCGTGCCGGGCCAGCTGAGGTGATGCGGGGTGAAGCCGAAATTCACCACCGGCGCGACCACGACCGGCGTGTCCGCCATCCGCGCGGCGGCGCGCTCGGCCACGGCCGCGGCCAGCATCGCGTCGGTCTCGACGGGCAGGTGGTCGGAATGCTGCTCGATCGAGCCCGTCGGGATCAAGACCAGCGCGCCCGCGGCGGCCGCCTCCGTCAGCTCGGCGCGGGTCAGCTCCGCCCAGATCAGGGCGCGGGGGGCGAAATGGCGGGGGGTGGCGTCGGTCATGTCCGGTTCCAGTCTGCGGGAAGGTGGTCGAGATCGGCCATGGCGGGGCCGACGAGGTTTCTCAGATGCAGCACGGCCGCGCGGTGCGGCAGGATCAGCGGCGCGCCGATGGCGCGTTCCAGCGCCGGGATCTCGTCGCGGGCGTCGTAGGGGGCGAGCCCGACGCCGTAGCCGAAGAAGAAGGCGAATTCGACGCCCGCCCGGCCCAGCTCCTCCGCGGCGGCGAGCCAGCTGCCGGTGATCGGCGCGATGACCAGCTCGATCCGCTCCGCGAAGGGCCGCGACAGCCAGTCGACACGGTCGTGATCGGCATGCTCGGCATCGACGATGACGCCGATCTTCGGCCGTCGGCGCGTGCCGTGGGCGATGGTCTCGGCGATGCCGAACATGATCTCGCGCGGATGGATCAGCAGCGTCCCGGCCGAGAGCGCGCCGGGGGCGAATTCCGCGGCGCAGGCCAGCAGCACCATGTCGGCGCCGTCTTCCTCTTCCAGCCGGTCGATGGCCGCCTGTACCAGCCCGGTGGCGAAGCCGAGGTCGAAGAAGCGGTGCTCCCACCCGTCGCCCATGTGGTTGCCGGTCGCGCCGGGAACATGGACATGGGCGCCGAGATTGGGCGTCGACTTGTCCACCTCGTAGGGCAGCAGGTCCTCGAGGCTCAGCCCCTCGTAGATATGGCGCACGGTGACCTTCACCTCGGCGCCGAGGGCGCAGAGGAAGAGGCGGTGGTAGTGCAGGTACTCGTCGCGCGGCCCGTGGCCGGTGGTCACGACGCCGATATGGGTGGTCATTGGGTCTGTCCCTGATCGGTGGCTAGGTTGACCGTCATCGGTTCGGGCGGCAGGCCGGGGCCCTCCGCGAAGCGCGACGGCGAGAAGGGGCCGGGCGGGCCGCCCGCGGCCTCGGCGGCGAGCATCCGCGCGCCTTCGGGGCTCATCATGATGCCATGCCCGCCATAGCCGGTATTGAGCAGCACGGCCGGCTGGCCGGGCAGGGCGCCGATCACCGGCGCGCCGTCCCCGGTCACGAGGAGGCTGCCCGAGCGCAGATGCCCGCCCGCGATCCCGGACGCGCGCTCGCCCCAGAAGGGCACCAGCGGCGCGACCGAGGCGATGGCATGCGCCAGGTAGTCCGGATCGGCCTGCGGATCGTCGGTGAAGCGGTCCAGGAAGAGCGTCGAGCGGAAGCTCGCCGTCATCCGCGCGCCGCCCCGGTCGGGCCGCCAGAAGGAGCCCAGATCGGCATCGACCACCGCCGGATGTTCCGCCGGGACGCCCGGCAGCTCGACATACTGGATCGTCGAGCGCGCCAGCCGCAGCGGCAGCGCGGCGCCGAGCGAGGCGAGGAGCCCGGTCGTCCGCGTGGCGGTCGCCAGCACCGCGCGCCCGGCATCGATCGCGCCCTTCGTGGTGGTCAGGCTGACCCCGTCGGGCCGCGCGCGCAGATGCAGGAGGTCGGTGCCGGTCAGGATGTCGGCCTCCATCGCCTGCAGGTAGCCCGCGACGATTTCGGCGATATCGACCACGCCGTCGCCCGCGCGGAAGGCCGCGCCCGTGGTCCCGGGGGCCAGCGTCGGCACGAGGCGGCGCGCAGCCTCGCCGTCGAGGAAGGCGACGTCGCCGAGCCCCGCCGCCTGCTGCCGCGCGACCCGCGCCTTCAGCCGCGCCGCCCCCGCCGCCGTGCGGCTGCCATAGAGATAGCCGATCGGACGGTAGCCCGACGGGCGCCCGGTCAGCTCGGCGAAGCCGGCATAGAGGCCGATCGAGGCGCGGGCGGCGGCGATCATCGACGGGGTCTCCCATTGCGCACGGACGCCCTCGCCCGAGCGGCGCGAGGCCAGCATCGCCAGCGCCGGCAGCCGCTCGATCACCAGCGGGCGCAGGCCCGCCTGCGACAGGAAGAAGGCCGAGGCCAGCCCGGCCACGCCGCCGCCCACCACGACGATCTCGGGGGCGCGGGCCAGCTCGCCCGGATCGGAGAGGAAGTGCGCGGGCATCGGCCTACATGTCGCCCGCTTCCTTGGACGGCGTCGCGCAGACCGCGATCACCAGCCCGGCCTCGCCGATGATGTGGCGGTAGCGGTAGTCCTTCGGCAGGTACATCGCGTCGCCCTGCTTGAAGCGGTGGGTGACCCCGGTCGATTCCACGATCTGCTCGGACCAGCCATGCAGGCAGTAGAGGATCACCTCGTGCTTGCCGTCGCCTTCGACCATGACGTCGAAATGCGGCATGTAGGTGGTGATGTGGAAGGACATCGGGCTGCCATGCAGCTTGTTGGTGATCAGCCTGTGGCTGAATTCCCTGTCCTTGTGGACCCAGGTCAGCGCCACGTCCTCCTGCCGGGACCAGCGGATCTGTTCGTCGCTCATCGTCTTTCTCCTGTTGGATCTCGGGTCAGCCGCGCGCCTCCAGCCGGTCCCGCAGGCTGCTCCAGGGCAGCCAGAGATGCGGGCCGAGGCCGGAGAGCCGGGCCATGGGAACGGGGCGGGGGGCGGTGACCGGCAGGACGAAGTCCTGTTCCGCGATGCGCCCGGCCAGAAGGCCGGCGGTCTCGCGCCCCAGCGCGGTCGCCAGCGCGACGCCGCGGCCGTTGCAGCCGATCGCGCCATGGAGCCCGGGGGCGAGGCGGACCATCCGCGGCAGCGCGTCGAGCGTCGCGGCAATGGTGCCGGTCCAGAGCGCCTCTGCCTCGAGCTCCGGCAGGCCGGGGACGAAGGCGCGCATCCGGGCAAGGAAGCCGCGGGCGGCACGCGCCGCTCGGCCGGGCCCGGGAAGGGCCATGCCGCCAGTGACCAGCCGGCCGTCCTCGGTCCAGCGCAGCGCGAATGTGTGGCGGCGGGTATCGGCGACCGGCGCCATGGCGGGCAGGATGCGCTGGCGCAGCGCGCCGGGCAGCGGCTGGGTCGCCACCTGGAAGACCGTCACCGGCACGATCCCGTCGCGCATCGCGGGCCAGAGCGGCCCGCCCATCGCATTTGTGGCCAAGAGCACCTGCCGCGCCGCGACCTCGCCTGCCGCCGTGGCCACGCGCCAGCCGGTCGCGGTCTCCGCGAGCCCGGTCGCGCGGCTGCCGGCATGGATCCGCACCCCGGCGGCCAGCGCGGCACGCGCCAGCCCGCGGGCATAGGCCAGCGGGTTGATCTGCCCGCCCGAGGCGACGCGCAGCCCGCCATGCAGCGACGGCAGCCCGGTCAGCGTCCGCATCTCGTCGCGGGCGAGGAACTCCGCCGCGACCCCGGCGGCGCGGAGCTTGGGCAGGCGGGATCTCAGCATCGCCTCGGCGGCGGCGCTGTGCCCCGGCTGCAGCCAGCCATTGCGGGCGCGGGCGACGTCCATGCCGTGACGCTCGATCAGGCCGAAGACCGCATCGCCCGAGCCCGCCACCAGCCGCAGCAGCCGCCCGGCATGGGGCTGGCCCAGAAGCGCCTCGGTCTCCGCCGGGCCGAGCGCGGATTTCAGCGAGGGCACGACAAAGCCGGTATTGCGCCCCGAGGCGCCGAAGCCCGGCCCCTCGGCCTCGAGCAGGACGACCTCCATCCCGGCCTCCGCCGCGTGGAGCGCCGCCGACAGCCCGAGAAACCCGCCGCCGATCACCGCCAGATCGGCCTTCGCCGCGCCGTCCAGAGGCGGGCAGTCCGGGCCGGGCGGGGCGAGCCGTTCCCAGAGCGATCCGTTATCCCTCATGCCCGCCTCCCGCGCTGTCCGGGCCGCGGTGCCGCGCCCGCGCTCCGGCTGCCAGAGGTCCCCGCCCGCCCGGCAACGCCGCCGGAGCGGCCCGGCACCCGGGGGGCCGTTCGCGTTGCCCGCCGGAATGGCGCCCGGGTGCCGGTCGGCCGGGCGGCAGAAAGGAGACGGCCTGCGCGGGACGCTCTGCGCCGGCAAGCGCCGGGACAGGCCGGGAGCCGCCCGGCTCCGCTTTCCGGAAATGTCGACGGAGCGGCCCGGCGCCTTCGGCATCGCTGGATGGGATGGCGCGGCGGGACACGCCTGCTGCCGGCCGGGCGGAAGTAAGGAGACCGCCTGCGCGAGACGCTTTGCGATGGCATGCGCCGGGGCAGGCCGGGATGCTCCGGCGTCCGGCCCCGTGCGGCGCCGCGGCCGCAGAGCCGCGTGGCACGGGACCGTCTTCCGGCGCCGAAGGCCCTCCGACGCGGCATCTGGGGCCCCTGGCCGGTCCTGTCGCCGGTGGACCGGGGGGCCGCGGGCAGCCTGCCCGGAGCGGGGCGGTCATGCCCGCGCCCCCGCCTCGTGGCCTTCGAGGATCGCCGCCTCGGCGTCCCGCGGGGCATAGGCGTCGCCGATCACCTCGAAAGGGATGCCGAGCGCGGCAAGATCGGCGGCAAGCCCGTTCCGCGGCAGGCCGGGCAGGGCGGCGACGAGGCTGTCGGCGGCCAGCCGCGCGGTCTCGGTCCGGGTCATCACGTTGTGGAAGACGACATCGCCGTCCTCGGCGCGCAGCGGCGTCACGGTCGGCAGGAAGCGCACCCCGGCGGCGAGGCATTCGCGCTGGAAATAGGTCAGGTTCTGGATTTCCAGGTTCTGCCCGGCATGGAAGGCCGCGGTGGACAGCGTCACCTCGTGCCCCGACTGCGCGAGGCTCAGCGCCAGCGCAAGCGCCGGGGCGCGGTTCATCTCGTCATGGACCAGCACGCGGCGCCCGAGCCTGCCGCCGCCCTCCGACCAGTCGGCGACCGCTTCGTCGAGCGTCAGGATCAGGTCCCCGGCGGCGCCGGGCAGCGCATAGGGCCGGGGCAGCGCGCCGGTGGCGAGGATCGCGCGGTCCGGCGCCGCCGCCGCGATCAGCGCGCGGTCGGCCATGGTGCCGGTGCGGATCGCCACGCCCGTCCGCGCCAGCTCCGCCGCCTTGAAGCCCGTCAGCCGCGCCCATTCGCTGCGCCCCACGGGGCGGCGGGCAAGCTCCAGCCGCCCGCCAAGCGCCGCGGCCGCCTCGACCAGCGTGACGCGGTGGCCGCGGGCCGCGGCGGTGATCGCCGCCTCCATCCCCGCGGGGCCGCCGCCGATCACCAGGATCGCCTTCGGGCTAGCGGCCGGGACCGGCGCGGCGAGCGCCGCCTCGCGCCCGGTCGCCGGATTGCCGAGGCAGCTGATCGCCCGGCCGCGGTAGAGCCGCCCGAAGCAGGCCTGCTCGCAGGCGATGCAGGGGACGATCCGCTCCGGCGTTCCCTCCCGCGCCTTCCGCGGCAGATGCGGATCGGCGATCAGCGCGCGGGCCATCCCGGCCATGTCGGCATCGCCCGCGGCCAGCATCTCCTCGGCGAATTCGGCGGTATGGATGCGCGTGCCATGGATCACCGGCACGTCGACGCGGGCCTTGATCGCGCGCGCGACGGAGCGGAACGGCCCGGGCGGCAGGCCCATCGGCGGCTCGTGCAGCATGTTCGACACCAGGTTGCCGTCGGTCCCGGCGGAGACATCGACATAGTCGAGCGCGCCCGCCGCAACCAGCATCGGCACGATCTCGGCCATCTCGCCGGCCTCGAGCCCGCCCGGGACCAGCTCGTCGCCCGAGCAGCGGATGCCCAAGGGCACCTCCGGCCCGATCCGGTCGCGCACGGCGGCGAGGATCTCCATCGCGAAGCGCGCGCGGCCCTCCCGGCTGCCGCCATAGCCGTCGCCGCGGCGGTTGGTCAGCGGCGAGAGGAACTGCTGGACGAGGAGCCCGTGGCCGCAATGCACCTCGATCCCGTCGAGCCCGGCGGCGACGCAGCGCGCGGCGGCGGCGGCATGGGCCTCGACCAGCTCGGCGATCTCGGCCGCGGTCATCTCATGGGCGACCTCGCCGTATTTCTCCTCGTATCCGGGCGAGGCGGACCAGAGCGGCACGGGCCGGGCCGAAGTGGCGAAGCCCATATGCGACAGGTAGCCGAAGACCTTCGTGCCGTGGCGCTGCACCGCCCGGGCCAGCCGCGAGAGCCCGGGGATGATGCGGTCGTCGTAATTGCACAGCAGCCCGGTGATCCCCGGCGAGGACGGGTGCACCTGCTGCGAGCCCAGCATGATGAGCCCGGCGCCGCCTTTCGCGCGCTCCTCGTAATAGGCGATCATCTGGTCGTTCGGCGTGCCGTCGGTGGGCATGCCCGTGCCGTGGCCGGTCAGCACGACGCGGTTCATGATCTCGCAGGTCCCGAGGCGGATCGGCGCCATCAGGTGCGGGAAGCCGGCCATGGCTCAGGCGACCTCCAGGATCGGCTCGGCGCGGAAGGCGGCGAGCTGCGCGGCATCGGGGGCGAGGCGGCCGGGCGCGAAGGGGGCCAGAAGCGGCTCGGCCCCGTCGCGCAGATCGCGGGCGACGAGCGCGCCCACCGCCGGGCAGATCTGGAAGCCGTGGTTCGAGAAGCCGCAGGCCAGGTAGAGCCCGGGCCGCGACCGTCCGATGAAGGGATCGCCGTCGATCGACTGCGCCTCTGTCCCGGCCCATTGATGCACCAGCCTGTGGCGGGCGAGACGCGGCAGGATGGCGGCGGCCCCGGCCCATTGCTTCGCGGCATGGGCGTCGAGCGGCGCGGTCTCCTGCCCGCGTCCCGTCGGCCGCGCGAACCAGCGCCCGCCCATCATGAAGGCGCCGGAGCGGAGCTGCTTCAGCGACAGGTTGCGCCCGACGGCGGTCACGGTCGGGGCCAGCAGATCGCGCGGCGCGAGATCGGAAAGCAGCATCTGCAGCCCGCGCGCGCGGATCGGAAGGTCGAGGCCGAGCGGCGCGAGCAGCGCCTGCGTCCAGGCGCCGGCCGCCACGACGGTCGTCGCCGCCCTGAGCGTGGTGCCATCGGCAAAGGCGACGCCGGTGACGCGGTCTCCGTCGCGGAGCAGCGTCGCGGGCTGGCCGAAGCGCAGCTGGGCGCCGTCCTGTTCCGCGGCCTCGGCGAAGGCCCTGGCCACCCGGCCGGGATGGGCCTGGCCGTCGCCCGGGGTATAGGCGCCGAGAAGCGCCCGCGGCGTGATCTCCGGCGCGATCTCGCGGATCTGCGCGGCTTCCAGGCGCTCGATGGCAAGGCCGCCCGCGCGGTCGGCGGCGATCCTTGCCTCGATGGCGGCGCATTCCTCCCCGGTCTCGGCAAGGTGCAGATGGCCGCCGAAGCTCTCTTCCAGATCGGCGCCGAGCTCCGCGCCGAGGACGGGCCAGCGCGCGGCCGCCATCAGGGTCAGCGGCTGGTCGGCCGCGTGGCGGCCCTGGGACCTGAGCCCGCCGGCGCTGGCCCAGCTGGCCGAGGGGCGGCAGGCGGGACCGGCGGCGTCGATCAGCGCGACCCTGGCGCCGTCCCGGGCAAGATGCCAGGCGATGGCGCCGCCGGTGACGCCCGCGCCGATGACGATGACATCCGCGCTCATGCCAGTTCCTCCGTCGCGGCTGCGGCCAGATCGGCGACCACCGCCTCCGCCGCGCGCAGCGACAGGGCGAGGATGGTCAGCGCCGGGTTCACCGGGGGCAGGGAGACGAAGCTCGACCCGCCGACCACGGTCAGCCCGGGCGTGTCATGGACGCGGCCGAAGCCGTCGGTGACCGATGTGGCCGGGTCGTGCCCCATCCGCGTGCCCCCCGTGTCATGGGTGGAGATCGGCCCGGTCAGCGCCGGCCGCCGCCAGGTGCGGGTCGCGCCCATCTTGCGGGCGATCTCCTCGGCGCGGTCCTGCAGCCAGGGGATCATCCTTTCCTCGTTGCCGCCGATATCGAAGGTGATCCGCACCACCGGGCGGCCGAGATCGTCGGTCGCGCTGTCGTCGAGATCCAGACGGTTGTTCTGGCTGGGCAGGATCTCGGGATCGAGGAACAGCATCGAGATCGAGTTGTAGTTCGTCACGAAGAAGTCCCGCCAGGCGGCGCCCCAGCGCGGCACGTCCGGCGGCAGCACGCCGGAGGCCTCGATCGGCAGGTACTGGTTGAAGACCGCGATCCGCCCGCCGCGGATGAAGTCCTTGTCCGCGTGGTCGAAATGGTCGCAGGAGAGGTCGGCGATCGCCTGGGCCTGCGCGGTCGGGCCGATGAAGCGGTTGACCGGCTCGCCCTCGAAGACGGCATAGACCGAGGGCTGCTGCCGGGTCATGTAGTAGCGCCCGACCTGGCCCTGGTTGTTGCCGAGCCCGTCAGGGTGATCTGCGTCGCGCGACAGCAGCAGGAGCCGCGTGTTCTCGAACGCGTAGGTCGCGACGATCACCTGGCGGCCGGTCTGGACATGCTCGGCGCCGTCCTTCGTGCGGTAGCGCGCGCCCGTGGCGCGGCCCGCTTCGGTGACGATCTCGGTGACGCGGGCGCCGGTGACGATGGTCAGCAGGCCGGAGGCCAGCGCCTCGGGCAGGACGGTGTTCTGGGCCGAGGCCTTGGCATCCACATGGCAGCCGAAGCGCGAGCAGAAGCTGCAATAGGTGCAGGCATGGCGGCCCTTCCAGGGCGCGGTCAGGATCGCCGCGGGCAGCGCGAAGGGATGGTAGCCGAGCCCCTCGGCGGCCTCCGCGAAGCGCGCGCCGAGGCCCGAGCGGCGCAGCGCGGGCATCTCGTAGGGCGTCTTCCGCGGCGCCTCGAACGGGTTGCCGCGGCTGCGGCCATCCTCGCGCGGGCCGCCGGCATGGCCCGACACGCCGAGCAGCGCCTCGGCCTCGTCATAGAAGGGCTCCAGATCGCGGTAGCTCATCGGCCAGTCGGCCAGGGCGTGGCCCTCCGGCAGGCGGTCCTCGCCGTATTTGGCGACGGTCTTCGAGTGGATCTCGAAATCATCCTCGTAGAAGCGCATGGCGACGGCGCCCCAGGCGACGGAATTGCCGCCCAGCCGGGTCTCCAGCCCCTGGCTCATGCTCGCCGGGCGGGCGGGGCTGCCGGGGTTGAGCCGCCAGGTCGGCACCTCGGCATTGAATTTCTCGGTGCCGCCGAGATTGCGGAAGGCGGTGGCGGAGAGCTCGTCCATCGCATGCTCGCGCCCGGTGCGGGAGGAGCCGGCCTCGAGCATCACGACCCGCTTGCCCGCGCGGACGAGCTTCAGCGCCATGAAGCTGCCGACAAAGCCGCCGCCGACGATCACCACGTCGGCGCCCGCGATCGGCCCCGCGGCGGGCCGGGTCTGCGGCACGGCGTCGAGTCGGGCATCCTGCGACAGGGCCGCCATCGGCTGGGGCGCGCGCGCGACCTTGCGGCCGACCGTCTGCTCGATCTCCTCGAAGCCGTTCTGCGCGCCGGGAAAGCCGATCAGCGTCCAGCCGGCCATGCCGCGGTTGCCGCCATGGGCCGGGTCGCAGAACAGCCCCTCGCGCAGGTGCCGCCAGATCAGGTCGAAGGCGGAATGGCCCGCGGGCCTGGGCAGACCGGGCAGCGTGTCCGCCTCCAGCGCGGCGACCAGCCGGATCTGCCCGGGACCGTCGGCCTCGGCGAAGCCCGCAGCCGCCAGCGCGGCGAGCGTTTCGCGGTAGAGCGGCAGATGCGCGGCATAGGGACCGCCCAGGGCCGTGGCGACGTAGTCGGCCGCGCCGATCTCCACCGCGCCGGGCGTGCCGTCGCCGGGCGGGAAGATCCTGTCGAAGAGCGCGTCGAGGAGCAGGCGTTCGGTCGGGGTCAGCATGTCGGTCATCGGTCTTTTCTCAGCAGTCGGTGCAGGAAGGCCTGCGTGCGGGGCTCGGTCGGGCTGCGCAGGAGCTGGGCGGGGGGGCCGGTCTCGACGATCCTGCCCTGGTCGAAGAAGACGACGCGGTCGGCGGCCTCCTCGGCGAAATCCATCTCGTGGGTGACGACCAGCATGGTCATGCCGCCCTCGGCGAGCCGCTGCATCACCCGCAGCACCTCGCCCACCAGTTCGGGATCGAGCGCCGAGGTCGGCTCGTCGAAGAGCATGACCTTGGGCTGCATGGCGAGCGCGCGGGCGATGGCGACGCGCTGCTGCTGGCCGCCCGAGAGCTCGGCGGGAAAGGCGGTCTCGCGCCCCTCCAGCCCGACCTCGGCGAGCAGGCCCCTGGCGCGTTCGGAGGCCTCGTGCCGGGACAGGCCGCGCACGGCCATCGGCGCCTCGATCAGGTTCTGCAGCACGGTGAAATGCGGAAAGAGGTGGAAATGCTGGAAGACCATGCCGACCTCGGCGCGCTGGCGGCGCAGGTCGCGTTCGGACAGGCGGCGGGGGCCGCGCGGCCCCTCGGAAAAGCCCATCAGTCGGCCGTCGATCCAGACCTGGCCCGCATCGGGCGGGTCGAGATGGTTGATCGTGCGCAGGAGCGTCGACTTGCCGGAACCGGAGGCGCCGATGATCGCCACCACCTCGCCGGGCCTCACGTCGAGCGAGACGCCGTCGAGCGCGGCGAAGCTGCCATAGCGCTTGGTGACGGATTGCACGGAGACGATCGGCTGGGTCATGCGGCGGTCCTGTAGCGCAGCCGCAGATGCCGTTCCGCCAGCGCCTGCAGCAGCGCGAGCACGCCGTTCAGCGCCAGGTAGAAGGCGCCGGCGATCAGGAGGAAGACATAGGGCTGGTAGGTGATGGAGGAGGCGCGGGTCGCCTCGGCGGTCAGGTCGGCGACCGAGACCATGGAGGCCAGCGACGTGCCCTTCACCATGATGATCGCGCGGGTCATGTAGGGCGGGACCATCAGCGGCAGCGCCTGCGGAAGCAGGATGCGGCGGATCGCATGCGCCCGCGGCAGGCCGAGCGCGGCGGCGGCGGACAGCTGGCCCTTCGGCACGGCGGCGATGGCGCCGCGCATGTCCTCGCTCATATAGGCCGCGCCCATGGCGACGAGCCCGAGCGTGGCGGCGGTGAAGGGCTTCAGCCGGACGCCGAATTGCGGCAGCCCGTAGAACACGACATAGAGCACGATGAGCGCGGGCAGGAGCCGCACGGCATTGACCAGCAGCGAGAGCGGCAGCGCGGCCCAGCGGGGGCCGGTTTCGCGGATCAGCGCGATGGCAAGCGCGACCGGCGTGGCGAGGAGGAGCGTCCAGAAAGAGAGCTGGACGGTAATCCAGAAGCCCGAGACCAGGTTCGGCCAGTAGGGCGCGATGACGGACCAGGCGGGCATCTCAGCTCCGTGCCCGGCGCCGGGCCGACCAGCGCTCGCCCAGCATCTGCAGGATGAGGAGCGCCGCATCCATCAGCGCGTAGATCGCGGCGGCGACGATCAGCACCTCCATCGGGCGGAAGGTGACGACGAAGACCTTCTTGGCGGCCGAGGTCAGCTCGGGCACCGCGACGGCGGCGGCCAGCGCCGTGCCCTTCAGGATCTCGGTCGCGTGGGAGATATAGGGCGGCAGCGCGGCGGGGATGGTCTGGGGCAGGATGATCCGGAACAGCACCCGGCGGCGCGGCAGGCCGAGAGCGGCGGCGGCCTGCCACTGGCCCTTCGGCACGGAGGCGAGGCCCGAGGCGAAGACCTCGCCGAAATAGAAGGACATGTAGGCGGTCATCGCCAGGATCGCGGCCGGGAGCGGCGGCAGGGTCAGCCCCATCAGCGGCAGGCCGAAGAAGGCGAAGAACAGCAGCAGCAGCGGCGGGATGCCCCGGAAGATCCAGCTGGCCCCCGTCACCGCGCCGCGGAGCGCCGGCGAGGGGGCGCCGCGCATCAGCGCCACCAGAGCCCCGCCGGGCGTGGCCAGGACCAGCACCGCGAGCGTAAGTTCCAGCGTCACCGCCGCCCCTTTCAGGAGCGCCGGGAACACCGTGGGGATGGCGCTGAAATCCAGGGCCACGCCGGTCAGTACCCGATGCGGTTCAAGAGGTCGACTTCCGCGGTGGAGGTCGCGTACTTGCCGATCAGCGCCGAGAGCGAGCCGTCGGCGCGGTAGTTGCCGAGCATCGTGTTGACCGCGACCAGCAGGTCCGGCTCGTTGGGGTTGACGCAGAGGCTCTGCGGGAACACCTCGAGCGCGGGGCCGACCATGGCGAGCTGGTCCTTGACCGGGGATTCCTCCAGCGTGTTCAGCGCGTTCGAGAGGTTCATCACGATCACGCCGGCCTGGCCGTTCATCAGCCCCATCAAGCTTTCCTGCAGGCCGGGGAATTCGGCGGTCTCGGCCTCGGGCAGCGCCTTCTTGGCGCCCTCGAAGTAGATCTCGCCGCGCACGCCGCCCACGACCGCGTCGCCGACATCCTCGAAGGAGGTCACTCCGCTATCCTTGGTGGTGATGCCGACGGTGGCGTTCAGGCCGGTGGGCGAGGTCATCAGGAACTGGTCGGAGCCCAGCCGCTCGGGGTTCCACGAGGCGCCGTCGCAGGCCAGGTCGAAGCGGCCCGCCGCGAGCCCCGGCAGGATGCCCGCCCATTCGAGCTGCACGAACTCGATCTCCAGCCCCAGATCCTCGGCGAGCTTCTCGAAGAGCTCGACATAGGAGCCGGTCAGCTCGGAGGTCGCCGGGTCGACGAAGGTGCGGGGCGGCGAGGCGCCGGTGGTGCCGACGGTCAGCACGCCGTCCTTGATGAGGTTCTTCAGCGGCCAGGGCGCGGGATAGTTCTTCACCGGCTGCGGCGCGCCGATCGCCTGTTCGAAGGCCGTGGCGGCAGCATCCTGCGCCAGGGCCGGGACGGCGGCCAGCATCAGCGCCAGCGCCGAGGTCGCGAGACCTGTCTTGAGCATGTTGGTTCTCCTGTTGGCGGGGTGTCGCGGGCTTTTGCCCGTCTTCGTGGATCGTCTGCCCGGGTCCTGCCCGGGTCCTGTCCGGGACCGGGTCAGGCCGGAGCGGGCAGCAGCCCGGCCAGGCCGAGATGCTTTTCGTACCAGTCCCATTCGGTCTCGAGGAAATCGCGGAAGTCCCGGCCCGGCAGGAAGGCGTCCTCCTGGCCGTTGCGGGCGAGGTAGCTGCGCCAGGCGGTGCTGTCGCGGAGCCGCTCGAAATGCGCGTGCCAGGCGGCCTGCGCCTCTTCGGAAAGCCCGCCGGGCCCCATGATCCCGCGCCAGAGCTGGAAGCTGACCGGCAGCCCGGCCTCGCCCAGCGTCGGCACCTCGGGGAAGGCGGGGCGGCGCGCCCCGTCGAGCGCGGCGATCACGGTCATGGTGCCCGCCTCGACATGCGGCAGGATCTCGGCGGCGACGCCGACGCCCCAGTCGATGCGTCCCTCGATCAGCGCGTTCCAGACCGCGGGCTCGCTCTCGGTGACGATGAACTCGACATCCGCGCCGGTGCCGTCGGCGATGGCGAGCGCCAGAAGGTGGTTGATGCCGCCGAGGAAATAGCCGCCGGTGCGAGTGGTATTCTTCGTGATATGCTCAAGGAAGCGCCCGGCCTCCGCCCAGGGGGAGTCGGCGCGCGCGACCAGGAAGAAGCGGTCGGCGACCATCCGCGCGATGGGGGTCAGCTGGCGGTGGGTCAGCGCCATGCCGCGCAGCAGGGGCGCCTGGATGAAGACCGGGGTGCAGGTCGAGACCAGCCCCGGATCGCCTCGCCGTGTCTCCATGTAATGCATTGAATCTACGCCAGGATCATCGCCTTTCGGCATCAGGTCCAGGGGCGGTTCCCCGGGCATGGTCTCGGCCTGCGCGGCCCGCAGCGCCTCGGCCAGGACCGGCGGCGCGCTGCCTGCGGGACCATGGACGATGAGGGTTTTCCGGGGAGGGAGAGGCATTGGACGACCCGTGAAATATCTACCAGACTGAACTGATGTTGCGCCTGATATTTCACTCCGTCAATCCGGATAAAGTTCATCTGCCGCGCAAATTGCGGGCAGGGGCAGGGCGGGCTGCCTGCGGGAAAGCCAATCAGGAAGGGAGAGGGCGGGGCCGGCGCGGGCGGCCCCGGGCGCGGTCAGAGCCGGATGCTGCCGAATTGCCGCGAGGTGGCCAGGGCCTGGAACAGCCCCTGCCGGGTGACGTCGTTGTGGCGGATCATCAGCTCGCGCACCTTGGCGCGGTCGCGGGCGGCCAGCGCGTCGACGATCTCGACATGGTCGGCATTGGTCTCGTTGTTCACGTCGCGCAGCTGCGCGCCGAGATAGAAGAACCGCTCCAGCTCGGCGATCTGCCGGTTGAGGACGCCGTAGAGCCGCTCGTTGCGCGAGGCACGGGCGATCGCCAGGTGGAAGTCGCGGTTGGCGGCGATGAAGGCCTCGATCGTGGGCACCTCGTCCTTCTCGTAGGCGACGACGGCCAGTTCGCGCAGCTGGGCAAGCTCGTCTTCGGTGATCTGCTCGCAGGCGAGCTCGCCCGCGCCGGCCTCGAGGATGGTGCGCAGGTCGAAGAGCTCGTTCATGTCGCCGAAGGTGATCGGCGCGATCTGGTAGCCGCGGCGCGGGAAGGTCTGGACTAGATGCTCCTGGCGCAGCGCGGCCAGCGCCTCGCGGACCGGGGTCTTCGAGACCTCGAAGCGCTCGGCCAGCTCGGCCTCGGAGATTTCCTGCCCCGGTTCCAGGCGGCAGGAGAGGATGTCGGACTTCAGCCGCTGGTAGACCTGCTCGGTCAGGGACGGGGCCTTGCCCGGGCGCTTGGCGCCCTTCGCATCGGGTCCGCGCTTGCCGCCCGGGCGGGTGGTGCTGCCGCTGCCATCCATTCGCAATCTCCCTCGATGGCGGCCCGGCCGCGCCCCCCGGGGCGGCTGGTCGGCCGATCATGTGTGGTTCATCTGAAATCCTACTGATATATTAGAGATGCGGCCGCGTCTAGGGCCGTGTGGACCGCTCGGTCTAGCTGGCGGCGGCGCGCGGCCGAGCGGGGCGGCTGCCCAGCCAGACGCAGCCCAGCACCACGGCCGCCCCGGCGATCTGTGCCGGGCTCAGCGCCTGGCCGAGGATCGCCCAGCCCAGCAGCACCGCGGTCAGCGGGCTGAGGAAGCCGAAGCCGGTCACCGCCGCCGGGCCCAGCCGCTCGATCCCGCGGAACCAGAAGAAATAGGAGAAGGCGGCGCCGAAGAAGCCGAGCCAGAGGAAGCCGGCCAGATTGGCGGCGCTCAGCGGCGGCAGGGCAGGCTCGGCCAGAAGCGCGGCGGGCAGGAGCAGGAGGCCGCCCGCGGTCAGCTGCCAGGCGGTGAAGGTCAGGGCCGGGACCGGCGGCTGCCATTTGCGCGTCAGCACCACGCCCGCGGCCATCGACACTGCCCCGGCAAAGGCCGCGGCGATCCCGGTGGCATCGAGTTCCGCGCCCGGGCCGAGGACCAGCAGCGCCACGCCGCCGATCCCGGCGACGGCGGCGGCGAGGCTCTTCGGGCCCAGCGGCGTGCCGAGTGCGGCCCGCGCCAGCAGGAGCACGATCAGCGGCTGCACCGCCCCGAGCGTCGCCGCCACCCCGCCGGGCAGCCGGTAGGCCGCGATGAAGAGCGCCGCCCAGAAGATCGAGAAGTTCAGCGCGCCGAGCACGGCGAGTCGGCCGAGCCAGGCCAGGGGCGGCAGCTGCCGGGTCACCGCCATCAGCACCAGCCCCGCAGGCAGCGCCCGCAGCGCCGCATCGGTCAGCGGATAGCCCGGCGGCAGCAATTCGGTCGTGACGATATAGGTGCTGCCCCAGACAGCGGGCGCGCTGGCGGCAAGAAGGGCATCCGTGGTTCTGGACAAGGCGGGACTCCTTTTATCTTGACGTCGAGATAAACGGTTTTCTCTTGACGTCAAGATAAAATCCGGGCGATGCAGCGCCATGGACCAGGTCGACCGGATATTGGCGCAATGGCGCCGCGAGCGCCCCGATCTCGAGACCGGGCCGATGGGCACGCTGGGGCGGATGAAGCGCCTGCATGACCATCTGGCCGGGGCGATGGAGGCGGTCTACCGCGCTCACGGGCTGAACGCGGCCAGCTTCGACGTGCTGGCGACGCTGCGCCGGGCGGGGCCGCCCCATGCGCTGAGCCCCTCCGAGCTGATGCACTGGACGATGGTCACCTCGGGGACGATGACCAACCGGCTCGACCGGCTGGAGGCGGCCGGGCTGATCGAGCGGCGGCGCAACCCCGAGGACGGGCGCGGCTCGGTCGTGGCGCTGACCCGGGCGGGGCGGGAGAAGATCGACGCCGCCGTGACCGACCATGTCGCCGGGCAGCACCGGCTGACGGCGGCGCTGCCGCCGGAGCTGCGGGCGGGGTTCGATGCCGCGCTGGCCGCCTGGCTCGCCGCGTTCGAGCCTGCGGAGGATGGCGAGGGCTAGGCTCAGGCCCCATTGATTTCAGATGCGTGAGATGATTCACCGCGCCAAAACAGAGCGGTGACATGTCTGGTCTCTTTTGGCTGAGCGATGCGCAGATGGCGCGCCTCGCGCCCTGCTTCCCGAAGTCCCACGGCAAGCCTCGCGTCGATGATCGTCGCGTGTTGAGCGGGATTGCGTGCTCACCGAGCATGGCAAGATCGTCAGGGAGGTGGAAGTGGCCAGCGAACCGGAACCGCTGATCACATTGCTCAGGGACCTGGAGGGAACGACCGAGGCGATCGGTCTCGAAGCTGGTCCGCTATCGCAATGGCTGCACCGTGCGATGAAGAAGACCGGCCTGCCTGCCGTCCCGATGGAAACCCGGCAGGTGAAGGGCGCACTCAAGGCCATGCCCATCAAGACCGACAGGCGCGATGCGGAAGGGATCGCGCGCCTGCTGCACCTCGGCTGGTTCCGACCGGTCCACTGCAAGTCGGTCTCTGCTCAGGAGGTGCGCGCAATTTTGGCGGCGCGCAAGGCCATCCAGGGGAACATGATCGCCTTGGAGATGTCCCTGCGCGGGCTGCTTGGGAACTTCGGGCTCAAGGTGGGCGCCATCTCGCGCGGCAGGTTCGAGGCGCGGATCCGGGAGCTGGTGGCAGGCAACATGATGCTCGACGCCGCAGCAGAACCCATGCTGCGCGTTCGAGCGGCCTTGCGCCAGGAACTGGCAGGGCTGGAGAAGCTGGTCCGACAGATGGCTTCCGAAGAGCCCGTTTGCCTGCGCTTGATGACCATGCCGGGCGTTGGAGCCGTCGTCGCACTTAACCTCCCGATCCGCCGTCGATGACCCGTCGCGCTTCCGTTCTTCGAAGAATGTCGGTCCTTGGGTTGGTCCAACGCCCTCTCCCAGTCAGTCTGGAGAGCGGGATGTATCAGGCGGCATCACCAAAGCCGGGGATGTGAACCTGAGGCGTGCCCTGTGTCAGGCTGCTACGGTCATGCTGAAGCGCGGGCGCGGACATGGGCATCCCATGTTGCCAGACGCCGCGGACGGAAACGCGCGATGGTTGCCCTAGCTCGCCGTATTTCTGTCGTGTTGCATCGCATGTGGATCGACGGATCGACCTTCAGGATGGGGGCTGCGCCGACCAATTGAGCCTGACCGCTTCGCCTGCCTGATTGTAGGCTCACGAGGTCCCGAAGGGACGCGGTTCCGGTGATGTCGGGGTCTGGACCGTCGCCAGCCACGCTGAGCACTCCAATGAAATGGGCACGCCGGAACTGCATCGAACCAGCATCATGTCGGCAGCCCTCGCGGCTGACCACGGACCGAAGCATGTTCCCCGAGGATCTCACGAAAGAGCCGCGAGACGTCGAGCGGATCGACCGAGCAGGAATACCCCGACGGCGGGGCCAAATCGCTTGACCGAAATCGCTTGACCGACGGGGACCCGTTACCGAAGTCCTGAGCCTAGAGGCCTGCGGAAAAAGGCCCCTTGGGCGTCATCGTGGAGGAAATACTTCCGGATTTGGTCAAGGCTTCTCCCTGAATACGGAATTCTAGCTGCCCGCAGGCCCATCTTTCCAGGCTTTCGCCCAAGCTCCGGGACCAGACAGGCTTTTGCAGCACCCTGCAGAAAGGCCGTCTGTCGCGGTTGCGCGGCGGGCCGGACGGCGAAGCTGTTTCCGCTGGGCGGCGTCGGACGGATGTCCCGGCCTTGCAGCGTGTCGGCGGCGTGCCGGCGCTTGCGCTGCCGGGGGCCGGACGAATGAATGCCGGGGCGGCCGGAGAGAGGGCCGCCCCGGCGCGCCGCCGGGAGGAAAAGGGGAGGGCGGCGCACCGGACAGGGCGAGGGGCGCCCTGCCCGGAACCGGGCGAGGCCCCGGCTTTCGCCGGGGCGGGTCTGTCAGCGGTTGTTTGCCTTGCGCCAGGCCTCGAAGAGGGGCAGGTACTTCTCTTCGTTGACGCG
>NZ_VATA01000249.1 GCF_005870025.1 Poseidonocella sp. HB161398 | reverse complement strand
TAGCGCTTGGTCTCGGAGAGCATGAAGCGGGCGCTGTCCTCGGCGCGGTCTTCCCAGCCGAAGACGCAGTTCGACAGCACGCCGTCGAATTTCATCTCGGCGAGGGTGGAGAAGAACGTGTCCCAGTCGATCTCGCCCTGGCCGTAATCCAGGTGCTGGTGCACGCGGACCTTCGATTCCGGCGGGTTGACGATGTAGCGCAGCTCCGAGGACTTGTTGTGGTCATAGGTGTCCGCGAGGCGCACATGCTCCAGCAGGCCTTCGGTCGCCTTCAGGTTCGCCACCATGTCCGGCCCGTAGAAGAACGTGTGCGGCGCGATGAAGGAGGCGCGCACCATCGGCGAGTTGATCGTCTTGATGATGTCGATCGCCGGGGCGATCTCCTCGATCCAGTCCTCGGGATGGGCCTCGAGCGACAGCTTGATGCCCTCGCGCTCCAGGATCGGCACCAGGATGTCCATCGCCTTGAGGAACTGGCCCTCGCAGACCTCGGGACGGTGGATGCCCGAGCGGTCGTTCAGGCTGCGGTTCGGCGAGCCGCCGCGGCCGAATTCGGAGACGAACATCGGGCATTCCAGCTCGATGGCGAACTCGATGGCGCGCTTCCAGTTGTCGATCGCCATGTCCCATTCATCCGCATAGGGCGAGGCCCAGCGGTACATCGGCTGGATCGTGGCGAGGCCGACATTGTTGTCCTTCAGCGCCTGCTTGAAGCCCTTGATCCGCTCGGGATAGAGCTTCGGCCGCGTCCACCAGGAGAAGAAATCCGGGCGCGGGGACATCTCGACATGGTCGTAGCCGAGTTCGGCGACCTTGCGGAT
>NZ_VATA01000248.1 GCF_005870025.1 Poseidonocella sp. HB161398 | reverse complement strand
TGCCCTGTGGGCCGGATACGCCCTTGAGATGGCCGCCTGAAAGACGCCGCTCAGGCCGAGTGCGTACGCTTCAAAACAAGTTGGCAATGTCCCCCGCGATGCCGGATAGAGGTTTCTAGGCAGGACGAAACGTTTTGTGACGCACGTGAAAACACGTCAAAATACTGAATGCAAAAGGCAAACGGATTCTTCATTCCTTGCTTTATTTATCTTTTTAGCTAAGGCAGATGAAACGCCGCAGCCGGGAATTCCCGCTATGGATCTATGGCCCGTTTCACCCTTTTGCCGTTTCTTCAGGCGACAGGATGCGCCAGTCGCCGGACTGCCTGCAACGGCAGAGACAACCGCCAGCGGCCAGCGCGCTCCCTGGCGCGCGCCGGATGCGGGGTCCCGTAAGGCGACACCTGACCGCGAGGAAGCCGGGCCTTCCCGGCAGGTCAGGCCGTCGGCGTGTAGATCGGCATCAAACAGTGTCCCTACCAGATTGCCTGTTACCTAACTGTCTTTATTTATGAATTCGTTCTCGGGGTGTTTAAATACCGGTGCCGACAGGGTCCTGCTCAAACAGAAAAGTATACATAAAAACAACTGGTTGTAAGTCAAATGAGCAGGGTCACGGTTTGATGCCGGTCCACGGACGTGAGCTTCATTCAGGTGGCTGCTATTGCGGGTTCCCTCCGGCCATGGAAGAATCCGACAGCCGGAGGGGGGACGAAATGGGACCCGCTACTTACTAGAAGCACATTGTTTCAATGTGATGGAGCTCTGCTCCCTCTCCGCAAAGGTCTTGGCAATGGAAACTAGGAAAACTCTAACATCTGAATGAAATC
>NZ_VATA01000247.1 GCF_005870025.1 Poseidonocella sp. HB161398 | reverse complement strand
CGCTTGAAGAGCGCCGTGGCCAGCGTCGCCACCGACACGCCCTTCAGCTTCTCGCGGGTTTCCTCGTTCATGCGGGATCCTCCCATGGATGCCAGCCGGCTGTCCCGGGTCCGGCATTGGTCATCTGGTTCAAGGGGTTGGCGCAGCCCGGCCCCGGGGCGCGGCCTTGCGGCCACGGGGCCGGGGCGGGTCAGGCGATATCCTCGGGCAGGACGCTTGCGGGGATGTTCTGGAAGCAGACCGGGCGCAGGAAGCGGCGGATCGAGAGGGTGCCGACAGACGTGGCGCCGAAATTGGTCGAGGCCGGATAGGGACCGCCATGGACCATCGCGTCGCAGACCTCGACCCCGGTGGGGAAGTTGTTGGCCATCACCCGGCCCGCCTTGCGCTCGAGCACCGGCAGCAGCTGCCGCGCCAGGGCCGCGTCGCCCTCGTCCATGTGCAAGGTCGCCGTCAGCTGGCCCTCGAAGCCCTTCGCCAGCGTCACCATCTGCTCCGCCGTGTCGGTGCGGATGACGAGGCCCAGCGGGCCGAAGACCTCCTCGCCGAGCGCGTGGTCCTGCAGGTACGAGTCCGCATCGGTCTCGTAGAGGTTCGGCGAGGCCTCGCGCCCCGCGCTCTCGGTCTCGAGCACCGGCGTGACCGCGTTGCGGCCCTGGAACCGCGCCTGGCCCGCCTGGTAGGCCGCGGCGATCCCGCCCGTCAGCATCACCTGAGGCGCGACCTTGGCCAGCGCCCCGGCCGCGGCCGTCACCACGGCGTCGCCTTCGGGGCCCTTCGCCACCACGGCGATGCCCGGATTGGTGCAGAACTGGCCCGCCCCCATGGCCAGCGAGCCCGCCCAGCCGGCGCCGATCTCC
>NZ_VATA01000246.1 GCF_005870025.1 Poseidonocella sp. HB161398 | reverse complement strand
GCTGTGGCGGTGCTCGCGATTGTACCAGGTGACGAACGCCTGGACCCAATCCCGAGCCGCCCCGATGCTGGCGAAGCCGCGCGGCGGCCAGCCGGGCCGGTACTTGCAGGTCCGGAACAGCGCCTCGGAGAAGGGATTGTCGTTGGAGACGCGGGGTCGGCTGAAGGAGGCCGTTATCCCGAGCCGCTCCATGGTCGCCTTCATCGTCGCGCCTTTCATCGGACTTCCATTATCAGCGTGCAAAACCAGCGGGCTGGTGACGCATTTCTCCGCCCAGACCGCGCGTTGCAGCAGCGCCGCCGCGTTCTCCGACGTCTCGCGTTCATGGACCTCCCAGCCGGTGATCTTGCGGCTCCAGATGTCGGTGATGATGTAGAGGTAGAAGAACCGCCCCGCGACCGGCCCCGGAAGCCACGTGATATCCCACGTCCAAACCTGGCACGGCCCCTTGGCCTCGAAGCTGGCGGGCGGCTTCCTTTTCGTCGGGCTGCGCGCGCGGCCGCGGCGGTGGTTCTGGCCATGCTCGCGCAAGACCCTGTAAAAGCTGGATTCCGACGCGATGTAGGTCCCCTCGTCGGCCAGAAGGGGCACGATCTGGCTCGGCGGCAGGCTGGCGAACTTGGGCAGGGCGCAGGTGGCAATGATGCGGACGCGCTCCTCGCTGCTGAGCTTGTTCGCGGGCTCGGGGCGCAAGGCGCGCGGACGGCCGTCCTCGCGGATGCCGCCCGTCCGGTCGCGCCATCGGGCAAGCGTCTGCGGATGCAGGCCCAGTTCGGCACAGGCGGCAGCGCGGGACGATCCCGCAGCCATTGCCTCGTCGACGAACCCTGCAATCTTCCGGCGATCGGGAGCAGAGGTCATTCGTCCTCTCCGTCCGCAGG
>NZ_VATA01000245.1 GCF_005870025.1 Poseidonocella sp. HB161398 | reverse complement strand
TCCCGAAGCCCGCCTGACCGTCCCGTTGTGGCAAAACTCGCAATGCGCTGCGAGCAATATCAATTGCTTGTCGATTTTGACGTCGAACTTGGGGGTGCCGTCCCAGAACAGGATCTTCAGCCTGTCCGCCCGCTTCGAGCGGAAGACGAAGACGGCGCCCGCGAAGGGGTCCTCCTTCAGCACCGACTGCACCAGTGAGGCCAGGCCGTCATGGCCCTTGCGGAAGTCCACGGGCTTGGTCGCCACGAGGATCCGCACCCGGTCGGACGGGATCATGCCAGCGCCCGAACCACGGCGGCGATCCGCTCGGCCGACGCCCCGGGCTCGAGCCGCACGGTCACCGCGCCGACGGCGATCTCGACGGAGCCGGTTGCAACTGGCGCCATTTCCGCAGGCGCATCCGGCGTCGCCACCATCAGCGACACGAACTCCATCGCGTCCTCGGGCGCCGGAAGCACCAGCCTTCCGTCCCGCGCCATCCGCCGCCAGGCCGAGACCTGGTTGGCTTGCAACCCGTGCCGCGCAGCAACCTCATTCACGGTCGCGCCGGGACGCAGGGTCTCCGCCACGATCTCCGCCTTCAGCTCGTCCGGCCACTTCCGGTTCCTGCGCTGAGTTGCGCGCTCGTTCGTGAGAACCTCAAAATATGCGCTCATTGAGAAAGTCACTCCCTGCCTATCGCTGGAAATGAGATCTCAGAACCGCCGTCTCACAAACAGGTGGGAGCCAGGCTTCGCTTACGGAAGGGCGCTAAATCAAGACGGCCTTCGGCGTAGCCTTACCCCGGATCATGGCGGGGCTGGCCGCTGAGCACGGCGAGGAGACGACTGTGATGATCGACGCCACCCATCTGAAGGCCCATCGCACGGCGTCCAGCCTGG
>NZ_VATA01000244.1 GCF_005870025.1 Poseidonocella sp. HB161398 | reverse complement strand
CGCGGTCTCGGGCGGGGTGATGGCGGCAGGCCTCGCCTCGGGGCTGCGCGAGCTGGGCCCGCAGGTCGATGTCCAGGCGGTGATCTCCGGCGGAATGGAGGCGGTCGCGGATCTTCCCGCCGCCGCCCGTCCCGCGATCGAGGAGGCCTTTCGCCACGCCATAACGGGCACATTCGAGATGGGCGGCATCGTGATGGCGCTCGCCTGCGTGGTCGCCCTGACCCTGCGCGGGACGGAGTTCGGGGAACCCGCTGCAGGCCAGTAGCTGTGGCGGAAATCAGGCACGACCGACAGTTGGCGACCCTGCTCTTTTTGGGCACCTCGATTTTTCACTGAATTCGCCCGAGCGGACGGGATCAGCGGCTTGAAGCTGGCCCTGTGACTGCCCACGCCATCTTCTGTTCAGCTATTCCGAGAGGCTGGGTCGTTCCGCTTCGGCTTGCCGCGTTCCGGCGCGCGCCGCTTTCGTTGCCCCGTATTAAGCCGGGTTCGGGTTCAGACGGCGGAGCTGGCCGAGGCGGCGCATGTTGTACACAAGGTTCTTCATCCCGATCTTTGCCCTGGCGCGCATCAGGCCGATCGTCCGCACCAGTGTGCCGCCCATGTCGTTGGACTGCGCGCCGAAGACATGTTCGACCCGGGACCGCACGGTCGACTTCGTCCGGTTGCTGCCCCTGGCCCGGACGCCAAGCGGCTTTCCGCGCCGTCCCTTGCGATGGATGTGGCTCTTCAGGTCCCGGGCCAGCAGCTTCCCTTCCATCTCCTCGGAACGATAGGCAGCATCGGCCCAGACGCCGGAGCCGGTATTGCCCCGCATCAGGAGATTATCCACCGCCTGGCTGTCGTGCAGGGCGGCGTCGCTGACGTGATAGCGCCGGATCAGCTTG
>NZ_VATA01000243.1 GCF_005870025.1 Poseidonocella sp. HB161398 | reverse complement strand
AGGTTCTCGACCTGGCCCTTCTGCCACGGCGCCTGGGGATCACAGAACCATGCCTCGGTGCCCATGCCGGTGCCGAGTTCGCGCCACGAAGTGAACTCGAATCCGCGGTCGAAGGTGATCGACTGCCGTGCCGCCAAGGGCAGAGGCGAGAGGGCATTGATGATCGTGTCCGCCATCGGACCGGCCTTGCGGTCGTTGTTCCGGATCAGCACCGCGAAGCGGGTCCGCCGCTCGACCATGGACAGCACATTGGCGTCGCCAAGGTTGCGCTTGAAGATCATCAGGTCACCTTCCCAATGGCCAAACCCCTTGCGTTCATTGACTTTCTGGGGGCGCGCATGGATCGAGCGGTCAGCGGGGAAGACGCGGTCCCGCGGCTTGCGGCCGGGGCGCGGACGCCGCTTCTTCCGCCGTTCCGGCAGATGGCGGGCAAGACCGGCGGCCTGGCCGTCCTTCGAGTAGACGAAGGCGTAGATCGTCTCGTGACAGACCCGGACGGCCAGCTCCTCGTGACGCATCCGGCCTGCAATCTGCTCGGGCGACCAGCCGGCCGCGAGGCAATCGATGATCGCCGTCTGCAGTGCGGGGTCCCGCAGCAGCTTTGTGCGGCGGCGGCGCCGATCCGCGGCAAATCCATGGGCGATCGAGCAATAGTATCCGTTCAGCTCGGGCTCGTCCTCGAAGCGGCAACGGTTCCGCTTGAGTTCGCGGTAGATCGTGGAACGGTGGCGGCCGACCTGCAGCGCGATCTCGGCCACGCGCACGCCCTGGTCGGAAAGCTTCTGGATGATCCGCCGTTCCCTGAGGTCGAGCTCGACATGCGCCATCTGGCAATCTCCTGTTTTCACGAAGAATAGTGGAGATGTCGCAAGCCAGGATAGAATGTACC
>NZ_VATA01000242.1 GCF_005870025.1 Poseidonocella sp. HB161398 | reverse complement strand
CTAGGCTCGACTGGTCCGTGCCGAACTTCAGCACTCTGTCACGCCGCCAGAGTGAGACGGGACCGTGGCGCCAGTGGCGCCGCGACAGCCCGTCGAACATTAGACGTGATCATTCCGTATCGCGGCTCGAAGGGGCAGCTGCACCTGCTCGTCCCCTCTCGGGCATTGCTGCGCAATACCCTGCCGGGCAGCGGACAGCACCGGCATCAAGGTGGAAGGCGAAGGCGAGTGGCACACGCGCAAGCATGGCGGCTCGAAACGGCGCATTCGCGGTGCCGCTCGGACCGGTGGCGCGGCCCGCTCATGGCGCAAGATTCACCTCGGAATCGACGAGGAAACATTGGAAATCCGGGCCGTCGAGGTCACGTCCGGCAATGTCGGCGATGTCGAGCCGGTGAGCGCCACCGGTCCGAGCAAACCGGCGAGGGATGCTGCCGGACCTGCTTGCCCAGATCCCGGGGGAGGAGGAGATCGCCACCGTCACCGCTGAGTTGCCAGCGGATGCGCCACCGGTTCGAGCACCGCTGGCGACGCCTATGACACCCGCGCCTGCCACGACGCCATCGCCGCGCGCGCCGCTGCAGCCATCATTCCGCCGAGACGGAATGCCAGGCCATGGAAGCCGGACACAGCCGGTGCCCGGGCGCGCAACGAGATCCTGCGAGCATCGAAGCACTTGGGCCGGGCGCTCTGGCGGAACTGGAGCGGGCATCACCGCCGCAGCAGGGTCGAAACAAAAATGAACTGCGTGAAGCTGCTCGGCCAACGGTTGATGTCGCGGGACTTTGACCGCCAGGTGGCAGAGGTTCAGATCCGCGCATTCGCGGCTGCGCTCGGACCAGTGGCGCTTGCCGCTCATTCCTCAACCGCTTTACAGCAATCGGTATCCCGATGACTGTGGCCGCAGGATAAGC
>NZ_VATA01000241.1 GCF_005870025.1 Poseidonocella sp. HB161398 | reverse complement strand
GACTGGTTCAACAACCGGCGCCTGCTCGAACCCATAGGAAACATCCCGCCCGCCGAAGCGGAAGCCCGCTTCTATGCGAAATCAAACGAGCTCCCTATGGTGGCGTGACTCAAACCAACCAGCCTCCGGAAAACCTGGCGCGGTTCACATACTGGCGACAGCTCCTTCACCCCAAGTTCGCGTGACATGTTGCTGTGCAAATCCGTCCAGAATTTGACCCCAACGGTGTCTTCCTTTCCGTCGACGTAATACTGATACATGTCCTCAGCTAGAATGCGGAATGCTTGAACAAGGAGGCGGCTATCGCGTTTCTCGAAGTTGTCGCGAAACGTTTGATTCTCGTACCGGCGTGCGAAGATGTCGATCAGCATTGCGCTAGTGAACAATAGTAGCGTTCGATTGCAAGCTGTTTGGGCAGAACCAACGTCAGAAAAGCCCGAGCCGCGGACCACGGACTGAATGCCGATGCGGCACGTTGCCACCAAGGTCCGGTGCAGGGAAGCTGCGGCGCAGCGATGGCACGCTTGGTGAAAGTCCGGAGAGGGCCGATCCTGCCAATTGGCTGCGCCCCAGCGAGCGTCCGGAAGGTGCGCGGAACTGACCGCCAGCAGGCCGGGAAAGCTGCGGCTACGGCGGAGCGGCTGCTTCAGGGAAAGCCGCAGCGCAGCCGTGCCGCCGGGCGAAAGTCCGGACCGGGCAGCGCGGGCTCGATTGGCGGGACGTGTCCGATTGCCAACGGCGCCCCCCCTGCGGCCTCGGTCTTCGGTCCGGAGGAAGCGCCGGGCTACATGTCGAGCCTCTTTCCAATCAAACAAGAACGGAATGCGGCCGATAGCTTGCACGGCGATCAGGCGATGCTGCCGGGCCGTGGCGATCCGCCGCCAATCCAGGCCCTCGAGCAGGGCTTCGAACTGGGTCCTCGAGAGCTG
>NZ_VATA01000240.1 GCF_005870025.1 Poseidonocella sp. HB161398 | reverse complement strand
CCGTTGTCTTCTACGACCTGACCACCGTGCGCATCCATGGCGAGGGACGGGTTGAGGACGACTTGCGCGGCTTCGGCATGAACAAGGAAACCGGCGGCATCGCCCGGCAGTTCGTGCTCGGCGTCGTGCAGACGGCCGAGGGCCTGCCGCTGCTCCACACCGTCCATCCCGGCAACATGGCCGAGACGAAAACGCTGCAGGGCATGCTCGAAACCGTGCTTCAGCGGTTCCCGGTCCAACGGGTCGTGCTGGTGGCTGACCGGGGCCTGCTGAGCATGGACAATATCGGCGAGCTGACCGCGCTGGCCGACCGGGACGGCCGCAAGCTGGAGTTCATCCTGGCCGTTCCCGCCCGTCGCTATGCCGAGCTTGCCGAAACATTCCAAGGACTTGCCTTCGACGCTGACGGCCTTGCCGAGGCGGAATTCGCCGGACACCGGCTGATCGTCGCCCATGATCCTCTGCGCGCCGAGGAGCAATCAGACCGCAGGCGCGCGCGCATCCGCGAGCTCGAGGAAATGGCCGAACGGCTGGTTGGAAAACTGGATAGCCAGGACGCCGGACAGACCGCTCGCGGCCGCCGCGCCTCGGACCGAGGATCGTACAGCCGCTTCACCCGCGCCGTCGCTGAAGCCGAGCTCACCCGCTTCATCAAGCCCGACCTGCAGGCAGACCTGTTCAGCTGGAGCCTCGACGAGGCGGCCATCGCCCGCGCCGAGCTCTTCGACGGCAAGCTGGCGCTCCTGACCAACGTTGCCGACCTTGGCCCGGCCGAGGCCGTCGGGCGCTACAAGTCGTTGGCGGATATCGAGCGCGGGTTCCGCGTCCTCAAGAGCGACATCGAGATCGCCCCCGTCCACCACCGCCTGCCGGACCGCATCCGCGCCCATGCGCTGATCTGCTTCCTGGCGCTGGTCCTCTACCGCGTCATGCG
>NZ_VATA01000024.1 GCF_005870025.1 Poseidonocella sp. HB161398 | reverse complement strand
CTTGTACTTCGTAGGGGCCCAACTGCTCATGCCTACCGGCTATCATGCTGGATTCATGCAGTGAATCCCTCGCACGATTTGTGCAACAAGGCCCAGAGCCGTGGTAAAGAACCGGTCAATCCCGGGCGGGGATCACCAGTTCTCCTTCAGCCATTTCACCGCGCGGCGCAGCGAGCGGCCGGGATAGCGCTCGGCCGGGATCTCGAAATCCCACCATTCGTCCTGCGGATGGGCGGCGAACATCGACAGGCCCACGGCCGCCGAGAAGCCCGGCCCGGTTGCGGCCTGCGGCAGGCCCTGGACCCGCAGCGGACGGCCGAGGCGCACCTGGTGGCCGAGCATCCGCGCCGCCAGACCCATCAGGCCGGGCACCTGGCTGGCCCCGCCGGTCAGCACGATCTTCTGGCTCGGCAGCGCGTCGAACCCGGCGGCATCGAGCCGCGCGCGCACCGCCTCCAGCGTCTCCTCGACGCGCGGACGCATGATGCCGATCAGCTCGGAGCGCGAGATTTCGCGGCGGTCATGCTCCCAGTCGCCGGTCTCGCCGGTCAGCTCGATCATGTCGCGGTCGTCGCGCCCGGTCGGCACCAGGCCGCCGTAGTAGCACTTGATCTTCTCCGCCAGGCTCAGCGAGATGCCGAAGCCCTTGGAGATGTCCGAGGTGACATGCGCCCCGCCGATCCGCACGCTGTCGGCATAGATCATGTGGCCGCGCATGAAGATCGACAGGCTCGTGGTGCCGCCGCCCATGTCGATGCACGCCGCGCCGATCGACTGCTCGTCCTCGACCAGCGCCGAGATGCCCGAGGCATAGGCCGAGGAGGCGATGCCCGCGACTTCCAGGTCGCAGCGCTTGATGCAGTGCAGCAGATTGCGCACCACGCCGGCATCGACCGACAGCAGATGCAGGTCGGCGGCCAGCGCATTGCCCACCTGTCCGCGCGGATCGGTCAGGCCGGACCGGTAGTCGAGCGCGAAATTCACCGGCTGGGCATGCAGGATGGTGCGGTCCGGGCCGAGATCCGGCACTTCGCAGCTGGCCAGGACCGCGGCGATGTCGGATTCGCGCACCGCCTCGCCTGCCAGGTCGATCTGCCCGGCCAGCCCGTAGCTGCGCGGCCCGGCGCCCGAGAAGCAGGCGATCGCGTGGTCGACGCGGACCTGCGCCATTTTCTGCGCCGCCTGGACCACCGTGCGCAGCGCGCGCTCGGTCTCCTGCATGACGTCGATCTCGCCGAAGCGCATCCCGCGCGAGCGGGTCGTCGCCGCGCCGATCACGCGGAAGCGCGACTGTCCGGCCAGCGGGCCGACGCCGTCGGGCCCGGGCAGATGGCCGCCGTCGAAGCGCAGGATCAGGCAGGTGGTCTGCGAGGTCCCGATATCGAGGATCGCCACCACGCCGCGCTGCATCGCCGCCTTGCGCATCTGGCGCATGGCACGCTGGGTTTCGTAGAGGTCGATCATCAGTTGGTCATCCCTTTTTCCAGCCCGCGCAGGGTCCTGAGATAGGCAAAGGCTTCATCCCCGAGCCGGATCGTCGGCCGGTCGGGATTGCGCATGTCGATCACCCGGATGTCGCGGCCAAGCAGGTCGCCCGCCTCGTCCATCGCCAGCACCCGCTCCAGCGCGTCGACCGCGCCGGTCTCGGGCAGCTGGATCACCTGGTTTCCGGTCAGCATCACGTCCCAGCGGCGTTCGCCCTGGCGCACCAGGCCGCGCAGCCGGTCCTTCAGCGGCTCGGCCGCCGCGACGATGGCCAGCGCCTCGGGGATCGCCTTGTCGGCGCCCGCCGCGGCAATCAGCGGCAGCTCGGGCGCGCCGTCGCGCCGGTCGGTCACCGCCACGCGGTGCCCCGCCTCGTCAAGCAGCGCCAGACCGCCCGCATTGCGCCAGATCACCACCGGCTGGCGCTGGGTGATCTCCAGCATCAGCGCGCCGCCGAGTACGACATGGGCGTTGACATGCTCCACCGCGTCGAAGGCCGAGACCTTGACGCGGATCTCGTCGAGATCGAGATCGAGCACGCTCATCGGGAATTGCAGGTCGAGCACCCGACGGATCTCGCGGGTCAGCTCGGGCGAGGCCCCCTTCACCGCCATCTGCTTGACCTGGAAATCCGGCTGGTCGCGCAGCCGCGAGGTGACGGCGACTTCGACGCTGCGGATCAGCTCCTGCGAGCCGGGCTGGCTGGCCCAGAGGGTCACGCCGCCGCCGATCACGCCGATCGGCAGCAGCCACAGCATGGTCAGGCGGAAGACCGGGGAGAGCCACAGCCGGTTGACGCGGTAGGCGATCCGCGTCGGCGCGTAATCCTCCCGCGGCTGCTTCACCGGCCACATGAGGCGTCCTCCACGATCCAGCGGCAGAGCTCGGGGAAGGAGATGCCGCAATGCGCCGCCTGCTCGGGCGCCAGCGAGGTCGGCGTCATTCCGGGCTGGGTGTTGACCTCCAGAAGGATCAGCCCGTCGATCCCGCGGCTCTCGTCCCAGCGGAAATCGGTGCGGCTGAGCCCGCGGCAGCCAAGTGCGCGATGGGCGCGCAGCGCGTAGTCGAGGCAGGCCGCGGCGATCTCCCCGGGGATGTCCGCCGGGATTTCGTGGCGCGACCCGCCGGGGCGGTACTTGGCGTCATAGTCGTACCAGCCGTCGGTGAGGATGTCGGTCACGGTCAGCGCCCGGTCGCCCAGCACCGCGGTGGTCAGCTCGCGCCCGGGGGCGAAAGTCTCGACCATCACCTCCTCGGGCATGCTGGCGGCAAGTTTCGGCGGGCCGTTCGCGCCCTCCTGCACCAGGTAGACACCGACCGAGGAGCCCTCGTTGTTGGGCTTCACCACATAGGGCGGCGGCAGCACATGCGAGGCCTCGGCCACGCTGCGCGGCACGATCCGGCTTTCCATGACCGGCAGGCCCGCGGCGGCCAGGACCGCCTTGGATTTCTGCTTGTCCATCGCCAGCGCGGAGGCGGTGACGCCCGAATGGGTATAGGGGATCCTCAGCCATTCCAGAAGCCCCTGCACCGCGCCGTCCTCGCCCCAGCGGCCATGCAGGCCGTTGAAGACGACATCCGGGGCGGCCGCAGCAAGCTGCTCCGCGATCTTCTCGCTCGGGTCGATTTCGGTCACGCGGAATCCGGCGGTCCGCAGCGCCTTGGCGCATTCGCGGCCCGAGGATAGCGAAACCTCGCGCTCTGCCGACGGTCCCCCGAGAAGGACCGCGACCAAGGGGTCTGACATCATGCCCCTGCCTCTCACTCGGGCCGTTTTCGGCCTCTGACTGCTCTGCCGCCCGGATTAAGCTCCAGGTCGGTTACTATTTAGTTATTTTCGGGTGTACCGGCGAGCGTCTCGCCCACCCTCTGCACTTCCCAGACTAGCTCAATGCCGTGGAATTCCCAAACCTTTTTCCGCACCAGCTCGCCCAGCCCTTCCAGATCTGCGGCAGTTGCGCCACCGGTATTCACCAGGAAATTGGAATGCATCTGCGACATCTGCGCCGCCCCGAGCGCGGCCCCGCGCATCCCCGCCTCGTCGATCAGCTTCCAGGCCTTCAGCTCGTGCGTGTCGTCCGCCCGCCCCGTCGAGGAAAAGCCGGCCGGATTGCGGAAGGTGCTGCCCGCGGTGCGGTCCTTCGTCGGCTGCGAGGCGTCGCGCTTTTTCACCTGCTCCTCCATTTTCGCGGCAAGCGCGTCGGGGTCGCCCTGTTCGGCGGCCAGCGTGACGCGGGTGATGACCATGTCGGGCGGCAGGCCGGTATGGCGGTAGGCAAAGCCCATGTCGGCGGGCGACAGCGTGACCACCTCGCCCTGGCGCGTGACCGCCTCTGCCTCGAGGAAATGATCTGCCAGATAGGCGCCGTAGCAGCCGGCATTCATCCGCGCCGCCCCGCCGATGCTGCCGGGGATGGTGCGCAGGAAGGTCAGGTCCAGCCCCGCCGCCGCCGCGCGCTTCGCCGCCTGCGCATCGGGCACCGCGGCGCCCAGGATGGCGCGGCCGTCCTCGAAGGCGATGCCGTTGAAGCCGCGGCCGAGCCGGATCACCAGCCCGCGGATGCCGCCGTCGCGGACGATCAGGTTGGAGCCGAGGCCCAGCGGGAAAACAGGAGTTGCCGGGTCGAGCCCGGCAAGGGTAGCGCGGAGATCCTCGAGGTCCTTCGGCTGGAAGAACATCTCGGCCGGCCCGCCGCAGCGGAGCCAGGTGAGCGGGGCAAGGGGGCGGTTGCTTTCCATGCCGCCTGCTCTAGCTCCTTGTCCGGAAAGAGTCATCCCGCCCCGCACCCGGCCGCGCGGTTTCCCGCCGTCCCGGAGAGAAGGACCCCAGAGAATGAAAAGCGCCGCCCTGCTCCTCGCCCTCGCCGCCAGCCTGACGGGCTGCGTGGAGTACTCGACCTCCACAAGTACGACGACCCGCACGACCGAGGACGGCGTGCCGCTCGGCTCGAGCACGTCGGACTGCCGCAGCGTCTCCGCCACCGTCATTCCTTCGGGGGCGGATTGCGCCTGAGTGCGGACACTGGACAATCGGCCGGTCCAGCGCCGCCGACGGTCCCCGCCAGTGGCATGCTCCCGGCACGACCAGCGCATTTGGGCTTCCCCGGGCAGTCGCTGCCGCATCCGCATGCGCGGCCGGCCCGGCGCTGCCGCAGGTCGGATCGAGCAGCTCCGCGTGCCGCAGAGTCTCGACCAGCGCGATCCCCGGGGCCGGAATGCACCTGAGCGCGCAGACCGATCAGCTGACCCGCGCGGCGGCACCGGCGGGTTGGGCCTGCCTGCCCGGCACGCCGAAGGCGTGTTTGCAGCACGAACAGAACAATCGCGCCCACCAAGGCAGCCGATGCCACATTCGCACTCACGACCAGCACCGATGCGTCGGCCGGATCGAGCAGCTCCGCCTGCCGCAAAGTCTCGACCAGCGCGCCCCCCGGGACCGGACTGTGCCTGAGCACGCGGGCTGATCAGCTGACCCGCCCTGCGGCAACGCCTGGCTGCGCCTGCCTGCCCGTCACGCCAGTGTAATGCTTCCAGCACGACCAGGCGCAGTCGCGCCTGCCCATGCAGTCGCTGCCCAATCTGCCTCCACCAGACGCCGAAGCGAATGCCATCTAGAGTCAGAATGACGCGAGAATGATGTCCACGGCTTTCTTCAGCAGTGGTGACGCCTGCCACAAGCCAATGCCGGAGGCCGAGACGACTGCAATGTTCTTCGAGATTCCGGCGGCGGTCTTCGTGAGGCTTTCGACCTCCTCCAGCGCCTTCTTCGAGCCGGTCCAGCCCGACAGCAGATAGATGCGGAGAAGCCTGCCTGAAGCGGCAACAAAATTCTCCCGGCGCTCTTCTATCGGCAGCGTCGCATCAGCGGCGTTACGCGCCTGATCTGGCAGCTCTTCTGCAAGGATGCCTTCCGATTGCGCGGCAGCCTCGTCCGCCGCGGCGATGATCGTCTCCGCTTCGTCGGAGGACATGTCCCGCAACGACGTTCCCGCTCGGGCGGCGACGGCCTCCTGAACACTAGGGTCGCGTTCCATCAGAGTCGCCTTGGCATCGGTCACGAGATGCAGGAAATCATCGAGATCGGCATCTTCACTTGGAGCTGGACACTCGCCGCGGTCCACCTTGATGCCGGTGCGCCTCAAGACCCGCGTGCAGGACATGTGAAGCTGGGTGGGACGGTCAGCGTAGGAAGCGACTGCTTTCCTGACGATGTCGAGTTCCGCCGAGATCGCCGTGAACTGGTTCCCCAACGCCCCATCGCTCGGGAAAAGGTCGAGCGCATCGCAGAGGATATCTGTGACGTGGCGCAAGTGGTCCGAGGCGATCTCCGTGACCGGCTCCACCCGGAATAACGACGTTTCCTGGTTCCGAATGACACGCTCGCCGCTCGCCGTCGCCATCACACCACGCTCCAGACGGAATTCGGCGATCCGGGCGGCGATCTTCTGCGGTCCGTCCTCGCCCTCCCACTGATCGGGCGCGATGAGGGCGATGCGTTCGAGCAGCGGCCAGTCGGGGGACGGAGCGTCGGACAGCAGGTCCTCGTACCATGAGGCGAAGGTCGCCCAAGGCTCCCCGGCAGCGTGCCACGCCTCGCCAATCTCGGACCAATCCATTTCTGACGTTGAGTTCTGAGCCCAGAGGGGTTTTGTTAGAATGTCTGTCTCTGCCGATAGCCGAGACGCATCCATCCTAATTTCGCCCCAACGTCCGAAGGCATCGCTCAGCGTATCTACCCCACCACCGACTGTAACAGAGGTGCCACGCCATGTGACAGAACGACCATCGGGGGCAACTGACCTATTTCGGACAGAAACAGTGGCGTTGTCGGCTGCGGTATAGGAGGCAAACAAGTGCACCGCTGAGTCTACTGCAGCTACGGTTGCGGCGGCTGCGGCCGCGATACGCGCTGCAGCGAAACTGGCCGAGGTTCCGGCAGCAGTGTTGATTGAGGCGCCCACGGAATTGAAGGCAACAAGTCTGAACCTCTCGGTTGGAACTTTCGCAGCCACCAGACATGTCAAGCAGGACCTCAAACACGCCAAAGCACTGGATTCAGCGTCTGGATTCACCGGAAAAACACCACGCCAAAGAGCTGGCTGCACCCGAAGTGCTGCGCGGGTTGCGATAGCTACCGAGGTCTCGTAACTATTTTGCTCTTCCAGCCAGGCCCGAAGGCTGTCCTGGTCCCGGATATCCTCGGCCGCCATCAAACCACCCAAACCAATTCGTCCCGAGGCAACCCCGGGGGAGGCGCCGGGTCAAGCCCGGCGCGGGGCGGGTCAGGCGGTCAGGCGTTCGGCCAGGCGGTTGGCCCAGGCAGAGATCGTGCCGGCGCCGAGGCAGACGACCATGTCGCCGGGGCGGGCCTGTTCGCGGACCAGGCGCTCCAGGTCGTCCTCGTCCATCACCGCGCGGGCGTGGCGGTGGCCGTGCTGGATCAGGCCTGCGACTAGGCCCTCGCGGGTCGCGCCCTCGATCGGGGCCTCGCCTGCGGCATAGACCTCGGCGATGCCCACCACGTCCGCCTCGTTGAAGCAGGTGCAGAAATCGTCGAAGAGCGAGGAGAGGCGCGAGTAGCGGTGCGGCTGGTGCACGGCGATGACGCGGGCGCCCGGCTCGACCGACTGGCGCGCGGCCTTCAGCACCGCGGCGATCTCGACCGGGTGGTGGCCGTAATCGTCGATGATGGTGACGCCATTCGCCTCGCCCACCTTGGTGAAGCGGCGGTTGACGCCGCCGAAATTCGCCAGCGCCTCGCGGATATCCTCGAGCTTCATGCCGAGATAGCGCGCCACCGCGACGGCCGCGAGCGCGTTCGAGACATTGTGGTCGCCCGGCATCGGCAGGGTGCAGCCTTCGATCTTCTCGCCATCGGGCAGCGAGATGTCGAAATGCGCGACGCCCTTCTCGTAGCGCAGCCCGGTGGCGCGGACATCGGCCTGGGCGTTGAAGCCGAAGGTCAGGATGCGGCGGTCATGGGTGCGCCCGACCAGCGCCTGGACCTCCGGATGGTCGGTGCAGCAGACGGCAAGGCCGTAGAAGGGGATGCCATGGACGAAATCGTCGAAGCCCTTGCGCAGGTTCTCGACCGAGCCCCAGTGCTCCATGTGCTCGGGGTCGATATTGGTGACGATGGCGATGGTCGCGGGCAGGCGGTTGAAGGTGCCGTCGGATTCGTCGGCCTCGACCACCATCCATTCGCCCTGCCCCATCCGCGCGTTCGAGCCGTAGGCATGGATGATGCCGCCATTGATCACCGTCGGGTCGATCCCGCCGGCGTCGAGCAGCGTCGCCACCATCGTCGTCGTCGTGGTCTTGCCATGGGTGCCGGCCACCGCGACATTCGATTTCAGCCGCATCAGCTCGGCCAGCATCTCGGCACGGCGCACGATCGGCAGGCCGCGGCGGCGCGCCTCGTCGTATTCGGCATTGCCCGGCTTGATCGCCGAGGAAATCACCACCACCTCGGCCCCGTCCAGGTTCTCCGCGCGCTGGCCCTCGAAGACCTTGGCGCCGAGCGAGACCAGACGGTCGGTGATCTTCGAGGTCTTCGCGTCCGAGCCCTGGATCGTGTAGCCGTGATTGAGCAGAACCTCGGCGATGCCGGACATGCCGATCCCGCCGATCCCGACGAAATGGATGGCACCGAGGCCGAGGGGGAGTTTCGTGGCGGCGTGCATGGCGGCCTCCCAGTGTTTCATCTGCTCTTCCTCTTCTTCGTTACTTGTTTTCGGCGACGGACTCGACCAGCGCGGCCAGACGGGTGGTTGCATCTGGACGACCGGCGGCCAGGGCGGAATGGGCCATCTTCACGGCGATGTCGGGCTGTTGCAGGATGGTGACGATCTGCGCAGCCAACGCCGCTGGCTGCAGTTTTGTTTCCGGGATCATGATCGCGCCGCCCGCCTCGACCAGCGCCCGGGCATTGGCGGTCTGGTGGTCGGCCGCGGCGGCGGCATAGGGCACCAGGATCGCCGGGCGGCCGATCACCGAGATATCCGCGATCGACGAGGCCCCGGCACGCGCGATGGCCAGCTGGCATTCCGCCAGCCGCGCGGGAATGTCGGTGAAGAAGTCGCGCACATCCGCCTGGACGCCCGCGCTTTCATAGGCATAGCGCACCCGGTCGAGATCCTCGGGCCGCGCCTGCTGCGAGACCCGCAGCCGGCTGCGCAGCTCTTCCGGCAGGCTGCAGACCGCCTCGGGCACGACGTCCGAGAGGATGCGCGCGCCCTGGCTGCCGCCGAAGACGGTAAGGCTCAGCGGATAGTCCCCGGGCGGGATATAGGGCGCCCCGGCACGGTCCTGGACCACCTGGCGCACGGGATTGCCCACCGGCTTGCCATTGGCGCCCGCGGGCAGGATGGTCGGCCAGGTGCCGCAGGCGACGACCGGCACGCGGCGGGCGAACTGCTCGTTCACCTTGCCGAGCACGCCGTTCTGCTCGTGCAGGAGCCGCGGCAGCTTCAGGAGCCAGGCCGCGCCAATCGCCGGGATCGAGGGATAGCCTCCGAAGCCGATCACCGCGGCGGGGCGGTCGCGGCGCATGGCCAGCACGGCAGAGGCCACTCCGGCGAGGATCTTCAGCGGCACCACCGCCCGGGCGAGCTTGCCGCCGCGCGCGAAGGTGGCCGAGGCCACGACCTCGCGCGCCACCTCCTGGGGAAAGCCCCCGGCATAGCGCGCGCCGCGCTCGTCGGTGGAAAGCTTCACCCGCCATCCGCGCGACAGCATTTCCTCGGCCAGGGCCTGGGCCGGGAACATGTGCCCGCCCGTGCCGCCGGCCGCAATCACCAGGAGCGGCGCGCTCACGGACGGTCCGCCCGCGCCAGCACGTCGGCCATGCGCCCCTGCGGCCGCTTGCGGGTCAGCGCCAGCAGCGCCCCCACGGTCAGCCCGGCCGCGATCACCGAGGAGCCGCCATAGGAGACGAAGGGCAGCGTCATCCCCTTGGTCGGCAGGAGCCGCACCGCGACCCCCATGTTGATCGCCGCCTGCATGCCCAGCACGCAGGCCAGCCCGGTCCCGGCGATGCGCACGAAGGGGTCGCGCTCCTGCAGAAGCCGCAGGAGCGAGCGCAGCACGACAGTGGCGTAGAGCGCGAGGATCACCAGCACCAGGATCAGCCCGTATTCCTCGGCCGCGACCGCGATGATGAAGTCGGTATGGGCGTCGGGCAGCGTCGATTTCACCTCGCCGCCGCCGAGGCCGACGCCGAAGACGCCGCCCTCGCGGATGGCGTTCGAGGCATAGCCGATCTGGCTGGTCGGATCGACTGTCGTGGCGAGGAAGCCGTCGATCCGCCCGGCGAAGTGGCTCGAGAGGTTGTAGGCGGTCACGCCCCCGGCGACGACCAGCCCGGCCACCGCGAAGAGGATCCACCAGGGCGCGCCGGCGACGAAGTACATCACCCCCCAGGAGAAGACGATCAGCGAGGCCTGGCCGAAATCCGGCTGCAGCGCCAGGGTGCCGACGATGAAGACGGCGACGCAGAAGCTCATGAAGCGGCCCGGCGGCCCGTCGATCTGGTGCGCCGCGGCCATTAGCCAGGCGGAGAGGATGACGAAGCAGGGCTTCATGAATTCCGAGGGCTGCACCGAGCCGATGCCCAGCGAGTACCAGCGGATGGCGCCCTTGCCGAAATTGGTGCCGAAGACCGGCAGCAGGAGCAGCGCGGCCAGGCAGAGCGCGAAGCCCATTATGCCGAAGCGGCGGATCGTCATGACCGGCATGACCGAAGCGGCGATCATCGCGATCAGCCCCATCGTGCCGAACATCAGCTGCTTCTTCACGTACCAGAAGGGTTCGAGCCCGTTGCGCTCGGCCAGGGGCGGCGAGGCGGCGAGGCCGAGAAGCAGGCCGATGCCCATCAGGATGATGATGCTGATCAGCGACCATCGGTCAACGGTCCGCCACCAGCGGGGAATCATCGGATCGCCGCGCACCACTGGCGCTGCGCCGTACACCATTTCGGTCATGGATGCCTGCCTGTCTGCCCAGCCCGGTTTTCCGGGTCTGAAGGCGATTCTAGCGCAAGGAGCCCCGCTTTTCCAGCGTCATGACCACCACATCGCGCCCTTCCGCCCTCCGCAGGCGCCGCAATGCCGCTTTTCCCGCCCTCCCAGCGCGCCATCCCGCCGCGTTCGAGCGGCGCGGAACACCGGCCCCTGCCCCCGGACCCTCCATTGCGCGAGGCTCGGCAATCGGCCGACGGGTCGCGCTCTGCCGATCGGGAACACCGCCTGGAACCTTCCCTCATCGCCCGCGCGGGACGGCCCGGCAGTGGCCGGCAAGATCTGGCCTGTGATCCTCGCAGCTCGCGACGGGCCTCGCGTCGGCTTGCGGGCCGGGCTGGCCAGTCTCCGCCTTCCGCAGGCAGGCTGCGGGGACATCGGCGCAGACCGGCGCGGGCGTTTCCAGCGCCATGCAGCTGGCGCGCTGCCTCGTCCATTCCCCGGCCAGCTCCATCAGGCTCGCTCCTTCCAGCCTGCGGATCGCGGCCTCGTCGACAAGCGAGGGCCTGACGGCCGCCGGTCCGAAGGAATGCCCGGACGCCGCCCGATCTCGCCATTCGGGCGCGCGATCGGGGTCGTGCCGTGACGCCTGGCTCGGGGCCGGGCCCGGAAGCTCATGCAGGCCGGCACGTCCTCCTCCGTCCGGTCCATGGGCATGGCGCGCTTCGGCTAGCTCGCGGCGCCTCCGGCCGACGGCGAGGCGCCGCTGGACCCTGGCGGCGGCGCGCCCGGTCTGGGCGAAGGCCGAGGCAATGAGGGCCCCCGGCGAAGGCTCTTCGCGCCATGGACGAAATGCACGCGGCCGCGCTGCCAGGTGGCGGAGAGCCGCCGTGCGGTCGCGGCCGTGATGCCCTCAAGCCCGCCGGAGATCACCAGCTTTGCGCCGCCGAGGACACGGCGCACGAGATCGCGCAGGGATGAATTGGAACCGTGGCGCCGGTGGCGCCGCGAAAGCCCCGTGCACGACCTTGAACAGCCTCGCTGAGCACGCGCCGATCGCCATGCCCAGGACCTTGCGCCCGCCCGCCTGCCATCGGGCTCGGACCGGTGGCGCAATCATGGCGGCTGTCCGCGGCCGTCACCATCGCGGCGGGTGCGAACAGGCCCCCAGCGAAGGCGCTGTTGATTCGAGCCCGACGGCGGCGCGCCCGCCCTTGCGTACCTTGAGACAGGTCGCGCCGATCCATGAGCCGGGGCGGAAGAGGAAGGGCTCCGGCGGAGCCGTTCCCACGCCGAAGGGCCATTTCCCCTCGATCGGCCCCGTCAGGACGGCATCCACCCATGCGCCAATCTCCGCGCAGGGCCGGCTGACCTGGCTCTTCGTGATCCCGGTGCCGCCCATCGCCCGCGTCGGGCCGCCGTGACCGCAGGCCGCCTGGATGGCGGCGGTCAGCGCCTTGCCCGCCCACCGCCGCAGCGCGAGGAGGGACCGGAGGCAGGAACCGGTCCGGAGGCGCGGGTGCGCAACACGATGCAGCTGCCACAGGTCTGCCAGTCCCGGTCGCGACAGCCGTTGCGTTGCGCGATCCGGCTGCAGCTCTTCTCGTCGCATACGGCCCCGACTCTGGCACCGACCTCCTTCCCGCTGCCGTCGATCCGGCGGATGGACGACCAGTCGCCCGAATGCCATCGGCCGTTCCGCGGCGAAGCCAATCATCCCGTGCAACAGGTCCGCATCGCCGCCCGGGGCGCGGCCCTCGGACCGGTGATGGGGCGCCCCCGCTCAACACGAGCGTGCGGAGCCGCATCACCGGTCTGGCCATCGGCGGCATCCCTCGGTTCAGCCTGGCGCCAGCACCCCGACCCTGCCGGCTCTCCCGATGGCAAACGCAGGCTGCACCGCGCCTCTGGAGGCGATCTGCTCTAAAGGCCGCCTCCACCATGATCGGCACCGTGCCGTCCCCGCGGGATCCCTCCGTCGACGGCGTCGAAGCTTCGCTAGTTCCCACGACACCAGCGACGCCGAAGAGAGCATGGCGGACCCTCAGAGACGAGAAACATTGATTTCTTCGGCGAGGCGTGAGTCAGGACGTTTGCTGGAGTTGCATGATGAAAGACCCGTTGCGGCTGACTGAGTAAGGCGGTTCAACTGCTCGCCGAACCTGATGAACCCGGACCATTTCTGCGTCGGGCGAAAACTCCTCCGGATCATTTGCCGATCTTCCGAACTCCCCGAGACGCGCGGTCACCACCCGGGCGATGACCGGCGGATGCTGCGCAGAGCTGACTTCCTCGCTCGCAACGGCGTGCACTGGCGCGACGCGACTTCGTCGCACGGCCCGCACAAGACGTTGCACAACCGCTGGATCCGCCGGAACCGAATGGGCGTCTTCGCCCGGATCATGGACGGATCGACCTTAAAAGGCCGGAAGACGAAGACCGTTCTGATCGACGCGGCTTTCCTGAAGGCCCAGCGGACGGCGTCCGGGGCTCCCGGCGAGTGCAATCGCCCCAGTGGATCATTTTCCCGCCAAACGAGCAGCGCGGACGGTTGGCGAGACAGGCTGAGAGGAACAGGGACCAATGCGCGAGGCCCGTTTCCGCGAGAAGTGGCGACATGAACTCGAAACTGCTTGCCGCTGCCGACCTTCTCGGGCGGTCGATCGGCTTCCACCTGACGGAGGGCCATCCTCTCGGGACATCGCCGCGCAATTCTCTGCAGGAGAGCGGATGCGCGGCGGCGAGGGAGCAGCGGCTTCGCGGGCCTCCTTGCCGGACGCGGAGTGGCCGGTTGCGGACCGCTGATAGTGAGCCCCGCCGCGCCATCCGTCCAAATGGCTTGGCGAACGCCGGTTGGTACCGCAACGCTCTGGACGCGCTCGAGATTCAGATGTGCCCCCCTTCCCTGACGGGCCCGAAGCTGGCGATCCCCCGCGGCAAACGCCGCTAAAAGCGCCGCCACCGTATCGCATGCGTGTTCAGCCGATGCTGTCGAAAAACTCGCAACTCTGCCCGCGGACCTTCAACTCGAGGGAAGACGTTCCGCGATTGGGCGCAAATGCTTCGATATCCGACTTCTTCAGCCAAGCTTGGGAACAAGGTTCCAACTTCGGGGCCCCTCTCGACCGCACCTGGGGTTTTTCAACAGTATCAGCTCTCTCAAAGATCGGCGGCGCGTGGCGACCCGCTATGACGGGTGCCCGCTCGTCTTCATGTCGGCAATCGCTCTCGCTGCCACCGTCATCTTCCGGCTACGAGCTACGAGCCATGTTAAGCTCGTTTCCGCAGCAGAACGGGGCGGTCATACGGGATGGCTCCGGCATCGCGGCAGGCCCGGCTGCCTTTGATCGGCCTCGCCCGCCCGGGCAATGGTCGCCCGGCGCCCCTTTGCGGCCCCGGCGCTGGCAATCGGACCGGGCCGGACGCTGCGGGACGACGCCAGGACACGGCGCCGGCTGTCAGGCCGCGGCCAGCAGCAGCTGCTTCCAGATCGCGCAGTCGTCGATCAGCGTCCATTCCCGGCGCAGCCCGCGCGGGCCGAACTCGGCATGGGTGATCCCCATCACATAGGCATAGCAGCCGGTCGGCGCGCCGAAGAGCCCCGGCCCGTCATGGCGGCCGTAGAGCGACCAGCGCAGCGCCGCGCGCGGCATCTGGCCGTCGGTCTCCATGCCGCTGACATGCTCCACCCGGAAGGCGGCGCCGGGGAAGGCCGAGCGCAGGCCCAGCCAGAACCGGTCGGCGGCGCGGTGCCCCTGCTCCGGCACGCCGCCCGGATAATGCAGCTCGCAGGCGCGGTCGTAGCGGTCGGGGATCATCGAGAAGGCGCCGTTCATCAGCTCGCGCAGCAGATCCTCGAGCTCCTCGCCCGGCGCGCTGCGGTTGCCGCGGGCGAAATAGGGGCCCTCGGGATCGTTGTCGGGGGTCAGCGGCGTGACGCAGCGCTCCGGCCCGCCCTCGGCCACGATCAGACGCTCGGCCACCGCCCGCGGCGAGAGCCCGAGCTGCGCCGCCAGCGCCGCGCTGTCCTCCACCATCCACAGGTCGTGGATGCGGTTCTCCGCGCACCACATGTCGGTCAGGATGCGCGCGTGGCAGCGGCGGCCGGAGGCCGCGCCATGGCGCCCCTCGCCCAGATGGGTGCCCCGCGCGCTGAGCCGGAGCGAGGCATGGAACCCCGCCGCGATGTCCTTGCCCGCGGGGGTCGCGTGCCAGATCACGTCCTCTCCCAGAAGCTCCCGGTCGGGGAATTCCGCCAGGCCCGAGAGCGCCTCCGACAGGATGGCGCGCGATCCCGAGAGCACCCGCGACGGGCTGCGCAGGATGGCCGCCTCGCCGTAATGCTCCAGGATCGAGGCGACGCCGCGCCCTTCGCAGGTTTCCCAGGTGACCCCGAGGACATATTCGGGAATGCTGTCCCAGTTGAAGGAGAAGCCGGGCGCAATCGCGCCGGGAATGTGGGAAATCTCTGCCATGGGGCGTCCTTCTGGATACGCGAACTGTCTACCGGAGCGCATGCCGAGTCGCTCCTGACTACGCTTCCTTGCTAGGCGCGCATGGTTAAGATCGGGCTATCATCTTCCCGGTCAGGGCGCGATCCAGTGCCCCTGCCAGCCGGACGACGCCTCGAACCGCGCGCGGCGGTGGAGCGCGACGCCCAGATGCAGCACCTCGAGCGCCTCGAGATCGAGAAGCAGCGCCAGATGCCGCTCGATCCGCGGCGCGGCCTGCCAGTCGGAGGGCTGCCCCAGCGGCGTGCCCGGCGGCGGGGTGCCGCCATAGGCGGCGCGCGCCAGGCCCGGCACCGCCTCCCAGCGCTGCGGATCGCCCGGCAGCAGGGTCGCGCGCACCCGCAGCCGCAGCTGCAGCGCCGCGCCCGGATCCCAGACGACGAGGGTCGCGCGCGGATCGGCCGCCAGTTCGGCCGCCTTGCCGCTGAGCGCATCCGTATGGACCTCGAGCCGCGCCGCCTGCCGGTCGGCGGCCCTGAGCACGACCATCCGCGCCTCCGCGCCACCGTTGAGACCGGCGGTTGCCAGCACCGGCAGGCGCGCGGCGGCGGCGCGGTCGCGGACCCCGTCCTCCAGCATCTGCCAGGCCTCGTCGAAAAGCGCCGCGAGGTCAGTCATAGCCCGTCATCTCCAGATAGCCTTCCCCGCCGAGGCTGCCCGAGACCGAGACCGGCCCCTCCCAATAGGCGATGCCGGTGCCCATCCAGGCGCGGGGATTGACCGGGCGGGTCTCCAGCACCAGCCCGCGCGCGGGGATCGCGATCCGCCAGGAGGTCGGCAGCCGCCTGTCGCCGATCCGCGTCCAGTCGAGCGGCTCCAGCGCGATCTCGCCATCCGGGATCGGCTCGGCCCGCCCGCCGGGGCCGATCCAGGTCCCGGGCGTGTAGCCGCCCGCCCCATCGCGCAGCCGGTAGACCATCAGCTTCGCCCCGCCCTCGAGATGGAGCGAGAACCAGTCCCAGCCGGTCTGCCCGGCCTCGAGCGGCTGCGATGACCATTCGCGGTCGAGCCAGGCACGGCCGGTCACCGCCTCCGTGCCCCCGGGCCAGGCCAGCCGGCCCTCGGCGCGGTAGCCCGGCTGCGAGTAGTAGTAGCTCGCCTGCCCGCGCGGATGCTTCAGCGAATAGCCGTCCTCGCCATGGAAGACGAGCGGGCCCTCCGCCGACAGTTCCAGGTCGTAGGACCAGCCCTCGCCCGCGGCATGCAGGCTCAGCCGGTCGAGCGCATCGGCGCCGGGATGGCCGGTCATCTGCCAGTCGTCGATCCAGGCCTCGAAGGGCGCGGCGGTGGCCCCGGCCTGGCCGATACCGCCGCGGGCGCGGCGCTCGGCCACCAGATGGCGGTCGGGCCCGGTCATGGCGGCATGGGCGAACCAGATCTGCGGCGAGGCCCAGCCGGGGCGCTCCTCCGGCGCCAGCGCCGAGCGGAAGAGCGTCCATTGCAGTCCGCGCGGCGCGCCGTCGGGGGTTTGCAGATTGGCGGTCACGTACCACCATTCGATGCGGAAGCGCGGATGCGGCCCGTGATCCTCGGGGAAGCGGAAGACCTTGCCGGGCCGGGGCAGCGCGAAGCCTTCTGCATCCTGCCCGAGCCCGGCGAAGCCCTGCCCCATGGCGGGCGTGGCGGCGCAGGACAGGAGCGCCAGAGCGCGGCGGCGGGTGATCCTAGCGGGCATCGGCAAAGACCCTCAGCAGGCGCGCCGGGCTGACCCGCGCCAGCCGCAACGCCGGGAGGAGCGCGGCCAGCAGCGCCGCGGCCAGCGACAGGAGCCCCAGCCGCAGCCAGTCCGCCGGGAAGAGCCGCATCGGCAGGCGCCAGCCGAAGGCCTCGACATTGACCACGGCAAGCAGCAGCCAGGCCAGCGCCAACCCGACCGGCAGCGCCAGCAGCGCCGTCGCCAGCGCCAGCAGCCCCGCCCGCGCCAGGTCGAGCGCCGCCAGCCGCCGCCGCGTCAGCCCCATCGCCCAGAGCGGTGCCACCTGCGGCAGCCGCAGCGCCTGCAGCGTCAGGAGCGAGGTGAAGATCGCCACGCCCGCCACGGCAAGGGTCAGCAGGTTCAGCGCGTCGGTCGCGGCGAAGGTCCGTTCGAAGACCGCGCGGGACTCGGCCTTCAGGCTCTGCTGGTCGGTCACCTGGTCGGGGCGCAGCCCCGCCGCGACCAGCCGCGCCGCCTCCGCCGCCGGATCGCCCGAGATCCGCAGCGAGAAGCGCGTCTCCTCCAGCCCGGGATGCAGCGCGCGGAAGGCCTCGAGCCCGGCCATCGCCTGGCGTCGCGGATTGCCGTAATCGGCATAGACGCCCAGCACCTCCCAGCCGCGCCCGTCGATCTGCGCACGGCCGCCCGGCGCCAGATCCGCGCCGCGCGCCCATTGCTCGTTGACGAGCACACCCTCGCCCGCGACCAGCCGGTCCCAGACCTGCGGCACCGCCGCGATCAGCGGCCAGTCGCGGCGGTAGGTCGGGTGGTCCGCCATCCCGTAGAAGAGCCCGGGCGCGCCCCCCAGATCGGCCTCAGCGCGGGTGACGGGCAGCACCGCCTCGGCCGGGATCCCCGGCAGGCAGGCCGCCGCCTGCGCGGCGCTGTCGAAAGAGAGGTAGAGCTCGGAGGCGAGGCGGCGGTCGAGCCAGCCCTCGAAGGTCGCGCGGAAGCTCGCCACCATGGTCGAGACGCCGATATTCGCCGAGAGCGCCAAGAGCAGCGCCATCAGCGCCAGAGACAGGCCCGGCACCTGCTGGCGCGCATCCGCCCAGAGCCATTCGCCAAGCGCCGAGCGCGCGCCCCGCGCCGCCAGCGCGAGCGCGGCGGAAAGCGCCGCGGGCAGGATCAGCGCCGCGCCAAGGAGAAGCCCGGCAAGCGCGGCGAAGCCCGCCGCCAGCCCGCCGATGCGCAGCGCCACCGGCACCGCGCAGAGAAGGACCAGCCCCGCCAGCGCCAGCCGCCGCTGCCCCGCATCCGAGGCCAGCGCCCAGGCCCGCGGCTTCATCGCTGCAAGGAGCGGCAGGCGCCTGAGCTGCCAGAGCGACTGCGCCGAGGCCAGCATCGTGCCGAGGAGCGCCATGCCGAGCCCCGCGGCCCACCACTCGGCGCGGATCGCCACGCTGCCGGCCACCGGCGCGCCGTAGAGCCCACGCAGCGTCGCCGCCACATCCGGCAGGAGCGCCAGCGCCAGGACGTAGCCCATCGCCACCCCGGCCGCGCCCGCAACCAGGGCCAGCGCCAGCGCCTCGGCCGCCAGCACGGCGGCGAGCGTGGAAAAGGGCACGCCAAGCGCGCGCAGCGTGCGGATCGCGCCGCGGCGCTGCTCGAAGGCCAGGCCGATGGCGCCATGGGCGATGAAGAGCCCGACCGCGAAGGCGAGCATGCCGAAAGCGGCCAGGTTCAGGTGGAAGCTGCCGGTCAGGCCGCGGATGTCGGTCCCGGGCGACGGCGGCGCCTCCCGCAGCCCGGGGGCGATCGTTTCCAGCGGCGGAACCTCCGGGCCCGGCGGCGCGAGGACCAGAAGCCGCGTCACCCGGTCCCCCATCCCCAGGAGCCGCGCCGCGGTGCCGATATCGGCGACCAGCGTGCCGGGCGAGAGCGCCTCGGTCGCGACCCGCCGTCCCGGCGTCTCCGCGGGCAGCTCGGCCAGGGTCTCGGGATGGCCGCGCAGCTCTCCGGGCGGGGAGATGAAATCGCGCAGCGCGCGGGCCGGGTCGGTCTCGCCGCCGCTTCCGGGCAGGGCCGGCGCGGTCAGCGGATCGAGCCCGACGAGCCGCGCCGAACCGTCGGCCAGGCGCAGCCGCCCCTCGATCACCGGCGCCACCTGCCAGCCCGCACGGCGCAGCGCGACATAGTCGGCGACGGCCAGGCTATCGCCCTCGCGCGGCACGATCAGCGGCAGGTCCGACTGCGCCAGCGCAGAGGCCGCGCGGTCATAGCTCGCCCGCGCCTCGGCATTGATCGCCTGCACCCCGGTCCAGAGCGCCGTGGCCAGCGCCAGGCCCAGAAGCAGCGTGGCAAGCTGCCCCGGATGCCGCCGCCAGTGCGACAGGAGCGCGGCGGCACTCCAGCGGATCACGCCAGCCGCCCGCGCGCCAGGTGCAGCCGCCGCGAGAGCCGCGCCGCCAGCCGGTCCGAATGGGTGACCATGACGAGCCCCGCCCCGGTCTCGGCCACCAGCGCCAGCATCTCGCCCAGCACCGCGTCGCCCGTCGCCTCGTCGAGATTGCCGGTCGGCTCGTCGGCCAGGATCACTTCGGGTCTCGCCGCCAGCGTGCGGGCGACGGCGACGCGCTGCTGCTGCCCGCCCGAAAGCGTCTCGGGATAGGCGCCCAGATGCGCCCCGAGCCCCAGCCGCTCCGCGAGCGCCGCCGTCCAGTCCGGGTCGTGCCGCCCGGCAAGCCGCGCCTGCAGCGCGATATTCTGCGCCACGCTCAGCGAGGGGACGAGGTTGAACTGCTGGAACACCAGGCCAATGCGGCCGCGGCGCACGGCGGCCAGCTCCGCCTCCTTCAGCGGACCGAGCGCCATGCCGCCCAGGCGCACCTCGCCCCGGTCGGGCCGGTCGAGCCCGGCGAGGATGGTCAGGAGCGTGCTCTTGCCCGAGCCGCTCTCGCCGGTCAGCGCCAGCGTCTCGCCCTGCCCGAGCGACAGCGACACGCCGCCCAGCACCGTGACGGGCCCGGCCTCGCCGGGGAAGCTCTTCGCGATGTCGACGGCCTCGAGCAGCATGGGGGCGACCTTAGCGCCCGGCACGGGAATGCCCAGGGACAGGCTGTCTCACTCCGCGGCCCGCTCGGCCAGCGCCTTCACCTGCGGCCCAAGCGCCGCGACGATCAGCGCCACGCCCTCGGCGGTGGGATGGAGCCCGTCGCCCTGCATTAGCCGCGCCCGCGCCGCCGGGCTGCCGTCATCCGCATTGCGCAGGGGCGCGAAATAGGACGGGAAGAGATCGGCGCCATGGGCCGCGGCCAGCTCGGGGAAGATCGCGTCGAATTCCTGCTGGTAGTCCGGCCCGTAATTGCCCGGCGCGCTGAAGCCTAGAAGCAGCACCGGCAGCCCGGCCTCGCCCGCCTGCGCCAGGATCGCGTCGAGATTGCGCCGCACCTCGGCCGGATCGACGCCGCGCAGCATGTCATTGGCGCCGAGCTCGACGATCAGCGCGTCGACATCGGGGCCCAGCGTCCAGCCCAGCCGCGCCAGCCCGCCCGCGCTGGTATCCCCCGAGACCCCGGCATTCTGCAGCGTCGCGCCGACGCCCTCGGCATCGAGCCAGCCCTGCAGCTGCGGCACCAGCCCCTGGCCGTCCTCCAGCCCGTAGCCGGCGGTCAGGCTGTCGCCGAGCGCGGCGATCACAACCGCGTCAGCATGGGCGGCAAAGGCAGGGAAAACCAGCGCAATTGCCAGCACAACCTTGCGGCCGCGGCCCTCAAGGCCATATCGCAAGGATGTGACACGACCAAGGAGACGCCCCATGGCCGAGCCCGTCCTTGCCCTGCAGGATGCCGCCCTGACCCTCGACGGCAATGCCGGACCGGTGAACATCCTCAGGGGCATAAGCCTCGATGTGATGCGCGGGGAAACGCTGGGGCTCACGGGGCCGTCGGGATCGGGCAAGTCTTCGCTCCTGATGCTCATGGGCGGGCTGGAGCGTGCCACCGGCGGGACCGTCGCCTGCATGGGGCAGGATCTGACCGCGATGGACGAGGACCGGCTCGCCGTGTTTCGCAGGGACAATATGGGGGTGGTCTTCCAGTCCTTCCACCTCATTCCGACGATGACCGCACTGGAGAATGTCGCGACCCCGCTGGAGCTTGCCGGACGGAAGGACGCCTTCGCCCGCGCCGCGGAGGAGCTGGAGGCCGTCGGCCTCGGCCACCGGCTGGACCATTATCCCTCGCAGATGTCGGGCGGCGAGCAGCAGCGCGTCGCGCTCGCGCGTGCCGCGGCGCCGCGCCCGGCGCTCCTGCTGGCGGACGAGCCGACCGGCAATCTCGACGGCGCCAACGGCCAGGCGATCATGGACATGCTCTTCGGGCTGCGCGACCGCCATGGCGCGACGCTGGTCCTCGTGACCCATGCTCCCGAGCTGGCCGCGCGCTGCGACCGCGTAGTGCGGCTGAAGGACGGGATCGTAGAGGGCGAGGACCGGCTGAGCGAGGCGGCCGAATGAGGCTCGCCCAGGCGGCGCGGATCGCCCGGCGCGAACTCAGGGGCGGACTCGGCGCCTTCCGGATCTTCCTGACCTGCCTGACGCTGGGCGTGATGGCGATCGCCGCGGTCGGCACGGTGCGGATCGCGATCGAGGACGGGCTGTCGCGCGAGGGCGCCTCGATCCTCGGCGGCGATGCCGAGATGGAATTCACCTACCGCTTCGCCACCGAGGACCAGAAGGCCTGGATGCGCGGCGTCTCCGAGGCGATGTCGGAGATCGTGGATTTCCGCTCGATGGCGGTGAACGGCGCGGGCGAGCGCGGGCTCACCCAGATCAAGGCGGTCGACACGCTCTATCCGCTGCTGGGCTCGGTCGCGCTAGACCCCGAGATGCCGCTTCGCGAGGCGCTGAAGGGCGACGGGACGCGGCCGGGGCTGGTGATGCAGAAGGTGCTGATCGACCGGCTGGGGCTGTCCGTCGGCGACACGGTGCGGCTGGGGGCGAAGGAATTCGTCCTCTCGGCCGAGCTGGCGCGCGAGCCGGATGCCGGGACGGCCGGGTTCAGCCTGGGGCCGCGCACCATCGTCTTCACCCGCGACCTCGAGGGCTCGGGCCTGCTGGAGCCCGGCTCGCTCTTCGACACGGATTACCGCCTGCTCCTGCCCGAGGGCGCCGATCTCGACCGCATCCGCGCCGAGGCCGAGGCGCGCTACCGCGACGAGGGCATGCGCTGGCGCGATGCGAGAAACGGCGCGCCGGGCATCCAGCGCTTCGTCGACCGGATCGGCGCCTTCCTGGTGCTGGTCGGGCTCGCCGGGCTGGCCGTGGGCGGGGTCGGCATCTCGGCCTCGGTGCGGGCCTATCTCTCGGCCAAGACCGGCACGATTGCCACCCTGCGCACGCTCGGCGCCGACCGGGCGACGATCTTCCTGACCTACCTGATGCAGATCGGCGTGCTCAGCGTCATCGGCGTGATCGCGGGGCTCGTGCTCGGCGCCGGGCTGCCGATGCTGCTTGGCCCGGTGATCGAGGCGCGGCTGCCGGTGCCGATCGCGCTCGGCATCAAGGGCACGGCGCTGGCCGAGGCGGCGGTCTACGGGCTCCTGACCGCGCTGATCTTCGCGCTCTGGCCGCTGGCCCGCACCGAGGAGGTCCGCGCCGCGGCGCTCCTGCGCGACGGCACCTCGCGGGCGCCGCGCCTGCCCCGGCCGCGCTACCTGCTGGCCATCGGGCTCCTGACCGCGCTGCTCGTCGGGCTGGCGGCGGTGCTCTCGGGGGTGCCCGCGCTGGCGCTCTGGGCGGCGGCGGGCGTGGCGGGCGCGCTCGGCGTCCTCGTCCTGGCCGCCTGGGGGCTGCGGGTGCTGGCGGCGCGCGCCGCGCGGCGCGGTCTCGGCCGCGGCCGTCCCGCGCTCCGCTGGGCGATCGCCGCCATCGGCGGCCCGCGCGAGGAGACGACCTCGGTCATCCTCTCGCTCGGGCTCGGCCTCGCCGTGCTGGCCGCGGTCGGCCAGATCGACCGCAACCTGCGCAGCGCCATCGAGGACGACCTGCCGGAGCGCGCGCCGTCCTACTTCTTCGTCGACATCCAGCCCGACCAGATGCCGGGATTCCTCGAGCGGGTGGAAAACGACCCGGCGGTCGGCCGCGTCGACACCGCGCCGAACCTGCGCGGGGTCGTCACCAAGATCAACGGCCGCCCGGCGCGCGAGGTCGCGGGCAACCACTGGGTCGTGCGCGGCGACCGCGGACTGACCTATTCGGCCACGAAGCCCGACAATGTCGAAATGGCCGAGGGCGCGTGGTGGCCCGAGGATTACGACGGCCCGCCGCTGATCTCCTTCGCCCAGGAAGAGGCGCAGGAGATCGGCGTCGGCATCGGCGACACGATCACCATCAACGTGCTGGGGCGCGAAATCACGGCGACGATCAGCTCGCTGCGGGTGGTGGATTTCTCCAATGCCGGGATCGGCTTCGTGCTGTCGATGAACCCCGCCGCGCTGGCCGGGGCGCCGCATACCTTCATCGCCACCGTCTATGCCGACGAAGAGGCAGAGGCCGCGATCCTGCGCGACATCGCCACCGCCTATCCCAACGTGACCGCGGTGCGGGTGCGCGACGCGATCGACAATGTCACCCGCGTCCTGGCCGGGATCGCCGCGGCGACCAGCTGGGCGGCCGGCGCGACGCTGCTGACCGGGTTCGTCGTGCTGATCGGCGCGGCGGCCGCGGGCGAGCGGGCGCGAGTGCAGGAGGCGGCGATCCTCAAGGTGCTCGGCGCCACGCGGCCGCGCATCCTGGCGAGCTTCGCGCTGCGCTCGGCGCTTCTGGGCGCGGCGGCGGGACTGGTGGCGCTGGCCGCCGGGATCGCCGCGGGCTGGGCGGTGATGGTCTTCGTCATGGAGACCTCGTTCCGCGTCAACTGGGGCTCGGGGATCGCGATCATCCTGGGCGGCGTGGCGGCGGTGCTGCTTTCGGGGCTGGCCTTCGCCTGGCGTCCGCTGGCGACGCGGCCCGCGCGGGTGCTGCGCGCGCGGGACTGACGCCGCGCGCGATGCGGTTCCCTCTTGCGGCGGCCGCGGGTTAAGGCAAGAAGACGGCATGACCGACCGCTTTCCCCTGCCCGCGGGCAACTGGCCCGAGATGGAACCCGGCTGGGTCTGGCTCTGCGGAGCCGGACCGGGCGATCCCGGGCTCCTGACGCTTCACGCGCTCAACGCGCTCTCCCAGGCCGACGTGATCGTCTATGACGCGCTCGTCGACCCGGCCATCCTCGCCTGGGCGCGCGACGATGCCGAGCAGATCTATGCCGGCAAGCGCGGCGGCAAGCCCTCTTCGGTGCAGAAGGACATCTCGCTGCGCCTTGTCGACCTTGCCCGCGCGGGCAAGCGGGTGCTGCGGCTGAAGGGCGGCGATCCCTTCGTCTTCGGCCGCGGCGGCGAAGAGGCGCAGACGCTGGTGCAGCACGGCGTCCATATCCGCATCATCCCGGGCATTTCCGCGGGCATCGGCGGGCTGGCCTATTCCGGCATCCCGGTCACCCATCGCGACATCAACCAGACGGTGGCCTTCGTCACCGGGCACGACCAGACCGGCGAGACGCCGCAATCGGTCGACTGGCAGGCGCTGGCGCGCGCCGCGCAGGTCATCGTGATCTATATGGGCGTCAAGCATATCGGCCGGATCTCGGCCGAGCTGATCGTCGGCGGGCGCGACCCGCAGGACCCCGTGGCCGTCGTGACAGACGCCACCACGCCGCGCCAGAAGGTGCTGGAGACCACGCTCGAGACCGTCGAGGCCGATATCGCCGCCTCGGATCTGGAGCCGCCCGCGATCATATGCGTCGGCAAGGCGGTACTGATGCGCCAGGTGCTCGACTGGCAGGGGCTCGCGGCCGGCGAGGCGCCGCGCAATGTCGATCCGCTCGGCCGGGGCCGCGCCGCCGAGGAGAAATGACCCCGGGCCGCGGCCTGATCCTCGCCGCGCCGTCTTCGGGGGCCGGCAAGACGACGGTGACGCTGGGGCTCCTGCGCGCGCTGCGCGACCGCGGCATGGCGGTGCGCGGCGCGAAATCCGGGCCCGACTACATCGATCCGCGCTTCCACGAGGCGGCGAGCGGACAGCCCTGCCCCAATCTCGATGCCTGGGCGATGTCGCCTGCGCGGCTGGCGCAGCTTGCCGCCGGGCCGGGGCTGCTTCTGGCCGAGGGGGCGATGGGGCTCTTCGACGGCGCCCCGCCCGAGGGCCGCGGCGCCAGCGCCGATCTGGCGCGGCACCTTGGCCTGCCGGTCGTCCTGGTGGTCGATGCAAGGTCGATGTCGCAGTCGGTGGCGCCGCTGGTCGCGGGCTTCGCTTGCTATGATCCGGACGTGGAGATTGCGGGGGTGATCCTCAACCGCGTCGGCAGCGCAAGGCACGAGGCGATGCTGCGCCGGGCGCTGGCGCCCCTTGGCCTCCCGGTGCTGGGCGCCCTGCCGCGCGCGGCCGGGATCGCCCAGCCCTCGCGCCATCTGGGCCTGGTTCAGGCCGGGGAGCATGACGATCTGGAGGCCTTCCTCGGCACAGCGGCGCAGCTGGCCGCCGCGCATGTCGACCTTGACGCGCTCGCTGCACTGGCGCGCCCCCTGCCGGCCGCGCCGGATCTTGCCCTGCCGCCGCCGCCCGCGCAGGTGATCGCCCTGGCAGAGGACCGCGCCTTCGCCTTCGCCTATCCGCACATGATCGAGGGCTGGCGCGCCGCCGGGGCCGAGATCCGGCCCTTCTCGCCGCTGGCCGACGATCCGTTGCCGGAGGCTGGGATGATCTTCCTGCCCGGCGGCTATCCCGAGCTGCATGCCGCGACGCTTGCCGCCGGCCGCAACTTCCTGCCCGGGCTGCGCGCTGCCGCCGCGCGCGGCACGGCGATCCATGGCGAATGCGGCGGCTACATGGTGCTGGGCGACGGGCTCGTGGATGCGGGTGGCACGCGCCACGCCATGGCCGGTCTCCTGCGGCTGGAGACCAGCTTCGCCGCGCGCCGCCTGCATCTGGGCTATCGCAGCCTCGCCGCGGCGGAGGGTCCTTTCGCCGGGCACTGGGCCGGGCACGAATTCCACTACGCCACGACGCTGCGCGCCGAGGGGCGGCCGCTTTTCGCCGCTGCCGATGCCGAGGGCGCGGCGCTGCCGCCGATGGGGCTCTGCGAGGGGGCGGTCACAGGCTCTTTCGCGCATGTCATCGCACCCCTGCCGGAAGGGGTTCCCAAAGCGGACCGGCCGGTCTAGTCCCCGAGGGAAGTGACGAGGATGCCCCGATGACCGATGCCGCCTATTTCCCGGATGACCGCCGCGCCAAGCGCAATGTCGCGGTCCTGGTCGCCGCGATGGCGGTGCTCGGCAGCCAGATCACCATGATCTTCGTCATCGGCGGGCTCGCGGGGCAGATGCTGGCGCCGAATGCCTGCCTCGCCACGCTGCCGATCTCGCTGATCGTCTTCGGCTCGATGACCACCGCGCCCTGGCTGTCGCGGGTGATGCAGCGCCGCGGGCGGCAGACGGGGTTCTTCATCGGCGCGGGCGGCGGGCTGATCGGCTCGGCCATCGGCGCGGCCGGGCTGATCCAGGGATCCTTCCCGCTCTTCCTGCTCGGCTCGTATTTCACCGGCATGTACATGTCGGCCCAGGGCTTCTACCGCTTCGCCGCGGCCGACAGCGCCTCGGAGGCGTTCCGGCCCAAGGCGATCTCCTATGTCATGGCCGGGGGGCTGCTGTCCGCGGTGATCGGCCCGCAGATGGTCAAGGTCACGCATGACCTCTTCCTGGTGCCGTTCCTCGGCACCTACATGGTGGCGATGGCGCTGAATCTCCTCGGCATGGGGCTGTTCTTCCTTCTCGACCTGCCGAAGCCCGCCGCGCGGCGGCCGGGCCCGCGCCAGGGCCGCAGCATCCGCGAGCTGCTGGCCACGCCCGAGATCCTGGTGGCGATCATCTGCGCCATGGTCTCCTACGGGCTGATGAACCTGGTGATGACCTCGACCCCGCTGGCGGTGGTCGGCTGCGGCTTCGCCCAGGACAGCGCCTCGGACATCGTGACGGGCCATGTGCTGGCGATGTTCATCCCCTCCTTTTTCACCGGCCATCTGATCGCGCGCTTCGGCGCGCCGAAGATCGTCGCCGCGGGGCTTGCCATCCTGGCGATGGCGGGCGGCGTGGCGCTGTCGGGGGTGGAGCTGGGGAATTTCTTCGGCGCGCTCGTGCTGCTGGGGATCGGCTGGAATTTCGGCTTCATCGGCGCGACGGCGATGCTGTCGCAGAACCACACGGCGGAGGAGCGCGGGCTTGTCCAGGGGATGAATGACGCGCTGGTCTTCGGCGGGGTGACGCTGGCCTCGCTGGCCTCGGGCGGGCTGATGAACTGCTCGGGCGGAAGCCCGGTCGAGGGCTGGAGCGCGGTCAACATGGCGATGGCGCCCTTTCTGGTGCTGGCGGGCGGCGCGCTGATCTGGCTGGCGCTGCGGCCGAAGGAAGCCTGACGCCGCGGCGGCGCCGTCCGTCTTGGACGGCTGGCCCGGCACGCGCCGGACTCTCTCTCACATGTCGGGCTTTCCCCCTCACCCCGGCCCTCTCCCCGGCGGGGAGAGGGAGGCTCACCACCCCCTGAGGCGATGCGCGAGGAGGGACATGTCGCGGCGGAAGGGCGAGATCTCCAGCCGTCCGGCAAGGACCCTGTCCGGTTCGGCCCGCGCCATGCGCAGCACCGTCCCCGCGCGCCAGGCCGAGAGCAGCGCCGGACGGGCGGCCCGGTCCGGCGCGCCGCCGCGGGCCGCGCCGAGCCGGTCGAGCCCGATCCGCGCCAGTTCGGCAATGTCCCGGGGGTCTTCGGAAGGCAGCGGACGGCGGCCGCGGGCGCGCAGCTCGGGCACCGCGCGCAGATAGGCGGCGAGCCCCATGGCAAACCCGGCCTCCGCGAGCCCGCGCGGCGCGGCGCCGAGCGCGGCGCCGGCGGCCCTCATCAGGCCGCCGCCGGTATCCTCGAGATATTCGATCAGCGCGACCGCATCGGCGAAGGGCGCGAGCTCCAGATCGCGGTGGCGGGCGACGATGGCCGCGTCGAGCGCCCCGGCCCCGGCGGGCGGCAGCACCTGCGCCAGCGGCGTCGCGACCTCGTGGCGGCGCACCGGGGCGCCGGTGGCGATCTCCTCCATCACCTCGCGCCACCAGGCCAGCCGCATCTGGCCGATCATCGGCTCGGTGCTGACCCAGGGGGCGCGGGCGATCTCGATATTCGCCGCATAGACCGGCAGGAGCCGCGCCCGGACGGAGGCGGGCTGGCCGCGCAGCGAGATCCAGCGGTCGGGATCGCCCCGCCGCACGAGGTCGGCGCAGGCGTCAAGGGTCATGCCAGATCGGCCACCGGGCGGTTCAGCGCGCCGATCCCGGGCGCGCCGTCGCGGATCAGCTTCCAGGTGATCGCGTCGAGCAGCGCCTCGAAGGAGGCGTCGACGATATTCGGCGAGACCCCCACGGTCGACCAGCGGTTGCCCGCGCGGTCCTCGGTGTCGATGATGACGCGGGTGACCGCCTCGGTGCCGCCATTGGTGATGCGCACCTTGAAATCGACGAGCTTCATGTCCTCGATATACTGCTGGTAGGCGCCCAGATCCTTCATCAGCGCCTTCGACAGCGCGTTGACCGGACCGCGGTCGGAGCCCTGCGCGTCGATGCTCTCGGAGACCGAGAGGTGCTTCTCGTCGCCGATCTTCACCACCACCACGGCCTCGGAGAGGCTGACCATGCGGTCGCGCTTGTTCTTGCGGCGCTCGACGGTGACGCGGTAGCGCTTGACCTCGAAGAATTCGGGCAGCGTGCCGAGCTCGCGGCGGGCGACCAGCTCGAAGCTCGCCTGCGCGGCGTCATAGGTGTAGCCCTGCGCCTCGTTCTCCTTGATCCGCTCGAGGATCGCCCCGAGCGCGGGATCGCCGGAGGCGACCTCCAGTCCGGCCTCGGCGAGGCGGCGGCGCAGGTTCGACTGCCCGGCCTGGTTCGACATCGGGATCAGCCGCGAATTGCCGACCTGAGAGGGGCGGACATGCTCGTAGGTGGCGGGGTTCTTCAGGATCGCGCTGGCATGGAGCCCGGCCTTGTGGGTGAAGGCCGAGGCGCCGACATAGGGCGCCGAGCGCAGCGGCACGCGGTTGAGGATGTCGTCGAGCATGCGCGAGGCCCGGGTCAGCCCGGCCACCGCCTCGGCGGTCACGCCGGTTTGATAGCGGCTGGCATAGGGCTCTTTCAGGATCAGCGTCGGGATCAGCGTGGTGAGGTTGGCGTTGCCGCAGCGCTCGCCCAGGCCGTTCAGCGTGCCCTGCACCTGGCGGACGCCGGCATCGACCGCGGCCAGCGAGCCCGCCACCGCATTGCCGGTATCGTCATGGCAGTGGATGCCCAGCCGGTCGCCGGGGATGCCGTCGGCGATCACCTCGCGCACGATGCGGCCGATCTCGTCGGGCAGCGTGCCGCCATTGGTGTCGCAGAGCACGATCCAGCGCGCGCCGGCATCGTAGGCCGCCCGCAGGCAGGCAAGCGCATAGCCCGGATTGGCCTTGTAGCCGTCGAAGAAATGCTCGGCATCGTAGAGCGCCTCGCGCCCCTGGGCGACGACATGGGCGAAGGAGGCGGCGATGTTCTCGAGGTTCTCCTCGAGCGTGATGCCGAGCGCCTCGGTCACGTGGAAGTCGTGGCTCTTGCCGACCAGGCAGACCGCCGGGGTCCGCGCATTCAGCACGCCGGCCAGCACGTCGTCATTCTCGGCCGAGCGCCCGGCCCGCTTGGTCATGCCGAAGGCGGTGAAGGTCGCGCTGGTCTCGGGGCGCGCCTCGAAGAAGGCGCTGTCGGTGGGGTTGGCGCCGGGCCAGCCGCCCTCGATATAGTCGATCCCCAGCGAATCCAGCGTCTCGGCGATGCGGATCTTCTCTTCGGTGGAGAACTGCACGCCATGGGTCTGCTGCCCGTCGCGCAGCGTGGTGTCGAAGAGGTACAGACGTTCCTTCATTTCAGATACTTCTCCGCCAAGGCCTCAAGCATTTCCGGTTGGTTTTCTTGTGACGCCTGCTGGTTGGCTTTCATACGTTCAGCAAGATCGGACCAGAATTCCGCTTCATCCGCATCGTCTGCGGCGTTTCGATTCAAACTCTTCGCCAGCACAGAGTTAATTGACTCGACCGGCATGAGCTTCAGCTCGATACCAGCCTTACTCATCCGCACCTCGATGCCAGCCGCCACAAGATCCTTTTTCATCGCGTCGACCGCGGCGAAATCCTTGGTCTCCATCGCCTGCGCGCGGATCGCGGCCAGCGCATCGGCATAGGCGCTGAGATCGACCTCGGCCGTCTCGGCCCAGCCGCCCATCGCGTCCTCGAGCAGCCCGATCATCGCCGCCGAGGCCTTCAGCCCGGCGGCATCGCCCGCGGCGGCGAGCTTGTGCAGCTCGGCGATCGCGCCGGCGGTGTTCAGGTCGTCCGAGAGCGCCGACAGAACCGCTGGCGAGACCGTGCCCGGGGCCGCCCCGTCGGTCAGGGCGCGCCATTTGCGCAGGGTCTTCTCGGCCTCCTCGCGCTTGGCCTCCGTCCAGTCCATCGGCTTGCGGTAATGCGTGCCGAGGAAGACCATGCGGATCACCTCGCCGGGGATGCCCTGGTCGAGGAGGTCGCGCACGGTGAAGAAGTTGCCCAGGCTCTTGGACATCTTCCTGCCCTCGACCTGCAACATCTCGTTATGCAGCCAGACATTGGCGAAGCCCGAGCCGGGATGGGCGCAGCAGCTCTGCGCGATTTCGTTCTCGTGATGCGGGAACATCAGGTCGTTGCCGCCGCCATGGATGTCGAAGCTCGGGCCCAGAAGCTCGTAGGACATGGCCGAGCATTCGATATGCCAGCCCGGACGGCCGCGGCCCCAGGGGCTGTCCCAGCCGGGCAGCTCGTCGCTCGAGGGCTTCCACAGCACGAAATCCATCGGGTTGCGCTTGTAGGGGGCGACCTCGACGCGGGCGCCGGCGATCATGTCCTCGACCGAGCGGCCCGAGAGGCGGCCGTAATCCTTGTAGCTTTCCACCGAGAAGAGCACATGGCCCTCGGCGGCATAGGCATGGCCCTTGGCGATCAGGTCCTCGCACATGGCGATCATCTGGCCGATATAGGCGGTCGCGCGCGGCTCGTGATCCGGGCGCGCGGCGCCGAGCGCGTCCATGTCGGCATGGTACCAGCCGATCGTCTCCTCGGTGCGCTCGCGGATCAGATCCTCCAGCGTGCCCGCGGCGCCGGCCGCCTTGCGGCTGGCCGCGGTCGCGTTGATCTTGTCGTCGACATCGGTGAAGTTGCGCACGTAGGTGACATGGTCGGCGCCATAGACATGGCGCAGCAGCCGCACCAGCACGTCGAAGACCACCACGGGGCGGGCATTGCCCAGATGCGCCCGGTCATAGACGGTCGGACCGCAGAGATAGAGGCGCACATCCGACGGGTCGATCGGCTCGAAGTCCTCGAGCTTGCGGGTGCGGGTATTGGTCAGGCGGATCTCTGCCATCGCGGCCTCCATTGCGATCAGCTAGGGACGTTGCCCTATACCGGATCGGCCGCGATGAAAAGGGAAAGGGCCGCCCTTCCCGCCGCTTGGCGGCAGGGTGCGGAGCGGCCCGGAACGCGCGGCTCAGGCGGCGACGCGCAGCTCCTCGACGATGCCGCGATAGCCCCCCTCCTCGAGGAAGCGCGCCTCCTCGCCGGTGGTCGGGCGGGCGAGATCCTCGTTGCGGTGCGGGAAGCGGCCGAAACGGCGGATCACCTCGCGATGGGCGCGGGCATGCAGCAGGTTGTCCGCCCCGGTCTCGGGCATGCGCTCCTTGATCAGGCGGATGCAGCGCTCCTGGTCCATCAGGCATTCCGAGTGCATCAGCGGCAGGTAGAAGAACTGCCGCTCGGGCTCGGGGATGCGCATGTCCCAGCCCGCCTCGATCGCCTTCTTGGCGATCTTGCGCGCGGCCTCGTCGGTGACGAAGGCGCGGCCGTCGCCGCGGAACATGTTGCGGGGGAACTGGTCGAAGAGGATCAAGAGCGCCAGCATGCCGCGCGGCGTCGCGCTCCAGCCCTGCGGCGGCTCGGTCCGGGCAGCGTCCCAGAGCCCGGCAAATCGCGCAGTCACCTCGGCGTCGAGCTTCGCTCCGCCCATGTACCAGCCCTTGGGTCCGACCTCGGAAATCCAGAACTCCAGCACATCTTCGTAGCCCGCCATGGTCGTCTCCTCTCAACAGGGCGGCCTGCAGGCGGGCATCCGGCCCGCATGCCGCTATGGCGCGAGCCCTGCCGGGGAAGGTGCCGCGGGCTAGGCGGCGTGGTCCTCTTCCTCTTCGGGCTCATCCTCCGATTCCATATAGGACTCGGCAGCGGCCTCCATTGTCACCATCGACGCTGTCGGCAGCACCGGCGCGAAATCGCCGGTCTCCTCGACCGAGGGCGCCGGGCGCTGCGTCATCCGGTAGGCGGCATAGGCGGTCAGCGCGGCGAAAAGCCCAAGCAGGAAAAGGAAAAATCCGTTCGGCCCGATGCTGCCGATGGCAAAGCCGGTGATGACCGGACCGATCACGGCAGCGAAACCGTTCAGAAACAAAAGCTGTCCGGAAGCCGAGGCCATGTCGTCGGGCTCGAGGAAATCCGCCGTGTGGGCGACCAGCAGCCCGTAGAGCGGGTTCGACACGCCGCCGACCGCCAGGCCGACGCCGATCAGCACCGGATAGCTCATCGCGAAGAAGGGCGCCGCCGCGCTGACCGCGCCGACCGCGGCGGTGGCCAGGATGAGCACGCGCCGGTCCATCCGGTCCGAGAGCCAGCCGATCGGGAACTGGCAGACCAGCCCGCCGACATAGATCGATGCCACGAAGAGCGAGATCTGCGACACGCTCAGCCCCGCCTGGGTGCCGAAGACCGAGGCCATGCCGAAGGTCGAGGAATAGACCCCGCCCATCAGCAGGATGCCGACGCAGCCCAGCGGCGAGACCTTGAAGAGCTGCCGGATCCCCATCCGCTTGGTCGAGGAGAAGGTCGGCGTCGGCGTCACCGACAGCAGGATCGGCGCGAAGCTGATCGAGACCAGCACCGAGACCACGACGAAGAGCACGTATTTCGACGGATCGCCCACGATCGGCAGCGCCTGCGCCGCGACCACGCCAGCGGTCTGCACGATCATGTAGAGCGACAGCGTCTGGCCGCGCAGCTTGTTCGGCGTCGAGGAGTTCAGCCAGCTTTCCGCCGTCACGTAGACGCCGCACATGCAGAAGCCGAAGACCACGCGCAGCGCGATCCAGACCCAGGGCTGGGTCACGGTCGGGTAGAGGATCAGGATCGCCGAGATGAAGGAGGCCAGCGCCGCGAAGACCCGGATATGGCCGACCCTGCGGATCATCTCGGGCGCCAGCTGCGAGCCGCCGAGGAAGCCCGCGAAATAGGCCGACATGACCAGCGACAGCTCCAGCGTGGAGAAGCCTTCCATGCCGCCGCGGATGCCCAGCAGCGTCCCCTGCGAGCCGTTGCCGATCATCAGCAGGAAGATCCCCAGGAACAGGGGCCAGGACATGATGAAGGCGCGGAACATGGGACCGAATCTCTCCGTTGGGTGTCACGCCCCGCCCTAGCGGCCCGGCGTGACCGTTTTCCATGCCAAAAGGACATGGAGCGCGCATTTTTCCGGCTCGGGCGGTTCCCCGCTTAGCCGGCCGAGGTTAGCCCCCGGTTGACGGCAGCAGCAGCGAGGCATCTCCGTAGCTGAAGAAACGGTATCCCGAGGCGATGGCATGCGCATAGGCAGAAAGCATCCGCTCGCGCCCCATCAGCGCCGAAACCAGCATCATCAGCGTCGATTTCGGCAGGTGGAAATTCGTCATCAGCCCGTCGGCCGCGCGGAACTCGAAGCCGGGATAGATGAAGATGTCGGTCTTCTCCGCGAAGGGCCGCACCTCGCCGGTCGCGCGCGCCGCGCTCTCGATCAGCCGCAGCGCCGTGGTCCCGACCGGGATGACCCGCCCGCCCGCCGCCTTCGTGGCGCGGATCTCGGCCGCCGCGGCCTCGCTGACCTCGCCCCATTCGGCATGCATCCGGTGCTGGGCCGGGTCGTCGACCTTGACCGGCAGGAAGGTGCCCGCCCCCACATGCAGCGTCACTTCGGTGAACTCGACGCCCTTCGCGCGGATCGCTTCCAGCAGCGGCTGGTCGAAATGCAGGCTCGCCGTCGGCGCCGCCACCGCGCCCGAATGGCGGGCGAAGACGGTCTGGTAGTCGGTGCGGTCCTGCTCGTCCGCGGCGCGCTTGGCGGCGATATAGGGCGGCAGCGGCATCGCGCCGACCTTGGCCAGGGCCTCCTCGACGGTCTCCTCGCCATGCTCCAGCCGGACCCGCGCCATGCCGGTCTCGTCGCGATCGAGCATCACCGCGCGCACGCCCTCGCCGAACTCCACCGCCTCGCCGTCGCGCAGCTTGCGCAGGGGCTTGACCAGCGCGGTCCAGATCTCGCCGCCCGGCTGCGGGTCGAGCAGCGTCACCTCGATCCGGGCCTGGCCCGTGCCGCTGTCGCTGGCGCGGTGGCGCAGCCCCGACAGCCGCGAGGGCAGGACCTTGGTGTTGTTCAGCACCAGCCGGTCGCCCGGGCGGAAGAGATCCGGCAGGTCGCCGACATGGAGATCGCGGAACGGCGCCTCCTGCCCCTCGACCAGCAGCAGCTTCGCCGCGCTGCGCGGGCGCGCCGGACGGGTGGCGATGCGGTCCTCGGGCAGCTCGAAGTCGAAATCGGCCAGCTTCATTTCGTCTCTCCGATCTTCGGCGGCTCGCGGCGGAAAAGTTCCCGGAACACGCCCGGCGCCAGGATCGACAGCGGGTTGGCCCGCACCTTGGGCGCGTCGAACGGCCCCGTCATGGTGAAGGTGATCCCCACCAGCCCCTCGCCGCGCCGGGTCATCCCGGCGCCGACGCGGTTCACGAAATAGAATGGCGATATCACGCCCTGCATGTTCATCGTCTTGCGTTCCAGATCCAGCGCTCCGTCGATCGACAGGCCGAGACTCGGTCCCGTCGCGGCTGCTTGGCTCACAACCACGCGCTCCGGCGTCAAGAGGAACTCTGCATCCACCTGGCCGAAAAACAGCCCGCCCTCCCCGGCCTGCTCGGCCAGGCCGACCACCGAGATCGCCGAGAGGATGCTGGCGGCGGCCGGGGCGTCGGTGACGGTCAGCCCCTCGATCTCCAGGTCGCCGCGGTAGCTGCCCGTCGCGCCGGTCGGGTCGAGCGTCAGATCCAGCGTCCCGCCCGAGGCCTTGGCGAAGAAGCCCGCGTCGCGCAGCGCATGGCCCGCATCCGCGGAGCGCACCCGGATGCGCGGCCCGGGCGAGGCGGCGGTCAGCGCGACCTGGACCGGCGTGCCGCCATTGACCCGGCCGGTCACCTGCCCCGAGACGCCGCCCGCCAGATCCACCGTGCCCGAAGCGCCCTCGAGCGCCAGCTTCTGCGAGGCGCGGATCCGCATCCCCTCCAGCGTCACCGGCCCGGCCGCCGCGCCGCCCGAGCCGCCGCCCCGCCCCCTGGGCAGCCCGGCCAGATCGACCGAGCCGCCCGAGAGCGACAGCGCCACCTTGCCGCCGCCGCCCGGGCGCAGGGTCAGCCCCGAGTCGAGCCAGCCGCCGAAGCGCAGCCGCGAGAAGGCCAGTTCCGACAGCCCGCCGCCCTCGGCCAGCGCCAGCCGCCCCTCGCCCGCAAGCCCCGGCGCATCGATCGAGAGCCGGTCGAAGGACGGCGCCGGGCCGAGCCGCCCGGCAAGCGACAGCGAGGCCGCCCGCCCGGCGGATTTCGACCAGCCGAGCGAGGGCAGCGACAGGCCCATCCCGCCGAGATCGGCCGTCAGCGACAGCGCCGCGGGCTGGCCCGGCGCAAGCTCCACCTGCCCCGTGGCGCGGCCGGTGCCGGTGACCTCGCGGCCGGTGACCGGCAGGCCGATATGGGCAAGCAGCTCTGCGTTGAGCGGCGCCTCGAAGCGCAGCTCGCTGGCGACCGCGCCCTGGCCCAGCGGACGGCTCCAGGCGACCTGCGCGGGGAAGCCGTCGAGCGTCGCCGGGCCGGAGATAGTCACCGCCTCGCGGTCGAGCGCCAGGTCGAGCCCCGGCGTCGCAACCTCGCGCCCCTTCACCAGCGCCGAGGTCGCAGCGTCGGCGATCCGGCCGGTGGCGCTGAAATCGAGCTTTCGCTCGGCCCGGTCCGGCCCCATCGGCACCTCGAGCGCCAGATCGAGCGTGACCGCGCCCGAGACCTCCTCCGGCGCCATCGGCAGCGTGGCGGTCGTGCCGCCGGTCAGCCGCGGCAGGCTCAGCATCGACAGCGCACTGCCCGCAGAGGCCTCGGCATGGCCCGCCACCAAGAGGGGCGCAGACTTGTCGGAGGTGTCGGACTTGCCGAGCCGCCCCGGCCCGACCGCCACGGTCCCGCCATCGGGCGCCGTCATCTCGGCCCGGTCGAGCGCCACCGCCAGCCCGTGATCCTGCAGCGAGAAGAAGCCCGACGCCGCGGCCAGATCCGGCACCCCCTGGTCGGCGGTCAGCGCGGTCCCGTCGAAGTGGAAGGTCAGCGCGGTATCGGGCTTGCCGGTATCGCCCATCCGCAGCGACAGCCGCGCCGCGGTGACCTCGCCGTCATGCACGTTCTCCATCGCCCATTTGCGCGTCGGCGGCGAGACCGAGGGCGGCCAGAGCGCCTCCACCGTCGCCAGGTCGAGCACATCGGCCGCGGCGTCGAGCTGCAGGCGCATGCAGTCGGGCAAAAGCTTGCGGCTGGGCTCGGCGGGCCGGGTGCAATGCGCCGGGTCGCGCCATTCCAGGCCGCCCGTCACCCGCAGCGCCGCCTCGGGCAGGACCAGCCAGCTCGGCCCGAGCTCGAGCGCGCGATCCGCGAAATCATAGCGCAGCCCGGCCTCGACATGCGGCGCCTCGACAGGCGCGGCGAGAAGCCCCGGCATGTCGAGCGCGAGCCCTTCGAGCGAGGCCTGCGCCGTCACCGCCGATACCGCGCCCGAGGGGGTCACTTCGGGCGTCAGCCGCAGCGCGCCCGAAAGGCTCAGCCGGTCGCTGTCGAAGCGCAGCCGGTCGACCATCAGCATGCTGCTGTCTAGATCGAGCACCAGATCGGCGCCGCCGCCCTCCACCTCGGCCACGCCGGCCTTGCCGAGCCGCACCGTGCCGTCGCCCAGCACCACGCGGCCGCGCAGCGGCGCCAGCGAGCCGTCGGCGCGCAGATCGGCGGCGAGATCGAGCGAGACCGGCAGATCCGCCAGCGGCTCGGCCGCGGCGGCCAGCCCGCTGCCCTCGCCCGGCAGGAGCTGCGCGGGCGAGAGGCCGCGCGCGGCGAAGCGCAGCTGCCCGGTGCCCTGCCGCATATCCGCCGAGACGGTCAGCGCCAGCGTCCCCGGCGCGTCGCCGTCCCCCGGCCCCGCCAGCCGCAGTCCCAGCGCCAGGGCGCTGCCCTGCCGCCCGATCCGCAGATCTCCGTCGCGGTTGTGCCAGGCCCAGCCGTTCACCCGGTCCTCGACCCGCAGGTCGATGCCGGAGATGCCGATCTCGGACAGCTCCGAGAAGACCGGCCGGTCGAGGATCGTGCCGAGCTGCGCCAGCGCCTCGCCGGGCTTCTGCACCGCTTCGAGAATCGTCGCCCGGTCCGCGCCCAGCCGCACGCCCCCGCCCGAGACCGCCAGCACCGCCGTCAGCCCGTCGAGCCGCAGCGCGCGCGGCAGCAGCTCGGCGCACAGCAGCGACCCGCGGTCGATCACCAGCGTCGCCGAGGCGAGGCTGACCAGCGGCTCGCTCTCGCCGCGGCGGTAGAGCGCCAGCCCGCGCAGCTCGGCCACCGGCACGAGGCCCGGGCGCAGCATCACGTCGAAATCGCCGATCACCGCCGAGAGGCCCTGCGCCGCCAGCCGGTCCTGCAGCCGGTCGCCCGCCACCCGCTCGATCCAGGGGCCGACCGGCAGCGGCCGCTTCTGCGCCACCATCGCCATCACCGCCGCCCCGGCCACCGCCACCGTTCCGAGGATCACCCCGGTCTGCACGATCCGGCCCGCGATCTTCAGCAGACGGGCGTGAAGCCGCCGCTTGCGGGCCGTGCCGCTCAGATGCTGGTGCTGGCGGGGATGCATGGGGTTGGATTCTGCCTCGATTCACCTAGAACTTGGGACGATTATCAGTTGCGAGGACCGACAATGCCAGAGACCGGCGATACCGCACCGGATTTCACGTTGCCACAGGATGGCGGAGAGGATGTCACGCTTTCGGCCGAACGGCCGGCGCCCGTGGTGATCTACTTCTATCCGAAGGACGATACCAGCGGCTGCACCAAGGAGGCCATCGCCTTCACCGGGCTGATGCCCGACTTCGCGGCGGCCGGCATCAAGGTGATGGGGATCTCGAAGGACACCGTGGCCAAGCATGCCAAGTTCCGCGCCAAGCACGAGCTGGGCGTGCAGCTGCTGTCCGACGAGGATGGCGCCGTCTGCGAGGCCTATGGCGTCTGGGTCGAGAAATCCATGTACGGCAAGAAATACATGGGGATCGAGCGCGCCACCTTCCTGGTCGGCGGCGACGGCAAGATCGCCCAGGTCTGGCGCAAGGTGAAGGTGCCCGGCCATGCCGAAGCGGTGCTCGAGGCGGCGAAGGCGCTGTGAGCGGAGACCTGCCGGTCGCGCTGCCCGAGCGGTGGCGGACTTCCGCCGGCACCCTGGCCACGGCCCGTCTGGGCCGCGGTCCGGCGCTGGTGCTGGCCCATGGCTGGCCCTGGTCGTCGCAATCCTGGCACCGGGTCCTGCCCGCGCTGGCGCGACAGTTCACCGTGCATCTCTATGACATGCCGGGCTATGGCTGCTCGGAGATGCGCGCGGGCCAGCCGACCGGGCTCGATGTCCAGGGGCGGGTCTTCGCCGAGATGGCCGCGCATTGGGGGCTCGACCGGCCGCTGGTCTGGGCGCATGACATGGGCGGCGCCACGGTGCTGCGCGCGCATCTGCTGCACGGGGTGGAACTGTCGGGCCTGGCGCTGATGAACGTGGTGGCGATGCGGCCCTGGGGCTCGGCGTTCTTCGACCATGTCGGCCGCCATGTCGAGGCCTTCCAGGGCGTGCCGCCGCATATCCATGCCGCCATCGTCGAGGCCTATATCGGCGGCGCGCTGGCGCGGCCCCTGCCCGCGGGCGATGCCGCAATGCTGGCCCGGCCCTGGCTCGGCGAGGCCGGGCGCCACAGCTTCTACGCGCAATTCGCCCAGGCCGACGAGGCCTTCACCGCCGAGATCGAGCCCGCCTTCGGCGCCTGCCGCTGCCCGGTGCGGGTCTTCTGGGGCGAGGACGATCCCTGGATCCCGCTGGAGCGCGGCGCCGCGCTGGCGCAGGCGATGGGCGTGCCGCTGGCACCCCTGCCCGGGCTCGGCCATCTGCCGCAGCTCGAGGATGCCGGGGCCGCCCTTGCCGCAGTGCTGCCTTTCCTGCAAGAGACTGCGCCATGACCCAGACGCTTGCCGAAATGGCCGTGGACGTGCTGACCACCGCCGACCCGATGGAGAAGACCGCGAAATCGCGCGACTATGCCGCCCGCTGGTTCGCCGCGCGCGAGGCCGGGACGCCGATCGAGATCGGCCGGGCCGAGGCGCCGCTGCGCCCGGCGCGGCCCGGACGCCCCGAGCTCTTGCCGCCGAAGGACGTGCCGCGGCGCCGGCCGGGCAGCGAGGCGGGGCGCAAGGCGCTCCTGCATGCGGTCGCGCATATCGAGCTGAACGCGGTCGACCTGCACTGGGACATCATCCCGCGCTTCGCCCATGTGAAGATGCCGATCGGCTTCTATGACGACTGGGTGAAATCGGCGGACGAGGAATCCAAGCATTTCCGCCTGGTCTGCGGCTGCCTCGAAGAGCTCGGCAGCTTCTATGGCGAGCTGCCCGCCCATGCCGGGATGTGGCGCGCGGCCGAGGACACGGTGGACGACTTCATGGGCCGCCTCTCGGTCGTGCCGATGGTGCTCGAGGCGCGCGGGCTCGATGTCACGCCGGGCATGATCGAGGTCTTCAAGAAGGCCGGGATGAAAAGCGCGGTCGAGGCGCTCGGGGTGATCTATGCAGAAGAAGTCGGCCATGTCGCCTATGGCTCGAAATGGTTCAACTTCCTCTGCGGCCGCGGCGAGCTCGACCCGAAGGAGACCTTCCACGCGCTGGTGCGGAAATACTTCCACGGCGCGCTGAAGCCGCCCTTCAACGAGGAAAAGCGCGCCGATGCCGGGCTGCCGCCGGATTTCTACTGGCCGCTCGCCGAGGATCTGCCCGCCCCCGGACGCTGAGCCCGCGGCACCCTGGCGCTTGCCAGCCGCCCGCCCGCTGCGCCATGCCGGAGCCATCGGCGGTCGGCGGGGGGCAGGCGCGTGGCAGAGTACCGGGAGCTCGTCTCCGCTTTCTGGCGGATCGGCATCCACTCCTTCGGCGGCCCGGCCGCGCAGATTGCGGTAATGCACCGCGAGCTGGTGGAAGACCGCGGCTGGCTGGGCGAGGCGCAGTTCCTGTCCTCGCTCAGCTTCTGCATGCTGCTGCCCGGACCCGAGGCGATGCAGCTTGCCACCTATTGCGGCTGGCGGCTGAAGGGCTGGCGCGGCGGGCTGATCGGCGGCGGGCTCTTCGTGGCGCCGGGCGCGGCGGTGATGGCGGTGCTGGCGCTGGCATATCTGGCCTGGGGCGCGCTGCCGCTGGTTGATTCGATGTTCCTCGGCATCCAGGCGGCGGTGGTCGCGATCGTGCTGCAGGCGCTCGTGCGGCTGGGACAGAAGGCGCTCGGCACGCCGGCGCGCTGGATCATCGCCGGGCTCTCCTTTCTCGGCATCTTCGTCTTCTCCCTGCCCTTTCCGCTGATCGTGGCAGGGGCTGCGCTATACGGCGCGCTCGCCGCTCCGTATAGCGCAGCCCCGGGCGGGGCCGCGCCGCCGCCCCCGGCCCGCGCACGGCTCCTGCCGGTGCTGGCCGTCTGGGGCGGGCTCTGGGCGGCGCCGGTGCTGCTGGCCCGGGCGATGGGCTGGGAATTCCTCGCCGCGATCGCCCTCTTCTTCTCGAAGCTCGCCGTCGTCACCTTCGGCGGCGCCTATGCGGTGCTGGCCTACATGGCGCAGGCGCTGGTGGCGGAGCATGGCTGGATCACTGCCGCGCAGATGATGGACGGGCTCGGCCTCGCCGAAACGACGCCGGGGCCGCTGATCCTGGTGACGCAATTCGCCGCCATGGTCGCGGGCGGCAATGCCGGAGGCTGGGGTCTGGCGCTGGCAGCCGGGGCGATGGCGCTCTGGGTGACCTTCGTGCCCTGCTTCCTGTGGATCTTCGCCGGCGCCCCCTATGTCGAGCGGATCGCGGCGCAGCCGCGGCTTTCCGGCGCGCTGCGGGCGGTGACGGCGGCAGTCTGCGGCGTGATCCTCAACCTCTCCGTCTGGTTCGCGCTGCATGTCTTCTTCGCAGAACAGGCGCCCATCGCCTTCGGACCGGTCACGCTGATGCTGCCGGAGCCCGGCTCGATCCGCCTACTTGCCGTGGCGCTTGCATTTTTCGCCGGCTTCCTCATGCTAAGAGCCAAGCAGGCGATCGGCCCGGTTCTCGCCATTTCGGCGGCCGCGGCAGCGATACCGGATCTGTTAACCTGATGTTGCGGCAATTCGCGCGATCCTCCCCTTTTCAATCGCCGCGGCATTCGGTTAGACGGGTAAGAAAGCGAGAGACATCATGGCCCGCACCATCGACTATGGAAATATGATGCACCGCGCGATGCGCGGACTGATCCGTCAGGTTCTCGGCGACATCGCCGATCACGGCCTGCCGGGAGAGCACCATTTCTTCATCACCTTCGACACCAAATGCGACGGGGTCGAAGTGGCCGATTGGCTCCTTGATCTCTACCCGTCGGAAATGACCATCGTCATCCAGCACTGGTACGACAACCTGGTCGTGGACGAGGACGGATTCCGCATCACGCTCAATTTCGGCGACCAGCCGGAAGAGCTCGCCATCCCCTACACCGCGATCCGCACCTTCGTGGACCCCTCGGTCGAATTCGGCCTGCGCTTCGAAACCACCGAGATGGAAGACGAAGACGAGGAGGACGACGAGGACGCGCCGATGGCCGAGGATGTCGAGCCCGAGCCCGAGGACAAGCCGCGCGGCGACGCCGAAGTGGTCAGCCTCGACAGCTTCCGCAAGTAGCGGCGCCCGCTTCGGGCGCTAACATCATGGCATCCCTCCGTTAACCGCTCTGGATGCGGCAATTCGGGCCTGCGGGGCGATTGCATGCGTCGGCATGCAGCGCTATTCCGCTTGCGACGCATGAAACGGAGGATGTTCCATGACCGACACCCGTACCGAGACCGACAGCTTCGGTCCGCTCGAAGTTCCCGCCGACAAGTACTGGGGCGCGCAGACGCAGCGCTCGATCATGAACTTCCCGATCGGCTGGGAAAAGCAGCCGGTGCCGATCATCCGCGCGCTCGGCGTGGTCAAGAAGGCCTGCGCCATGGCCAACAAGCAGCTGGGCGCGATGGAGGCGGAGATCGCCGACGCGATCATCGCCGCCGCCGGCGAGGTCGTCGAGGGCAAGTTCGACGACAACTTCCCGCTGGTCGTCTGGCAGACCGGCTCGGGCACCCAGTCGAACATGAACGCCAACGAGGTGATCTCGAACCGCGCGATCGAGATGCTGGGCGGGCAGATGGCGTCGAAATCGCCGGTCCACCCCAATGACCACTGCAACATGGGGCAGTCCTCGAACGACACCTTCCCGACCGCGATGCATGTCGCCATCGCCATGCAGGCGCGCGACGTCCTGCTGCCGGGGCTGCACAAGCTGCACGGCGCGCTGGAAGCGAAGTCCAACGAGTTCAAGGACATCATCAAGATCGGCCGGACCCACACCCAGGACGCGACCCCGCTGACCCTGGGCCAGGAGTTCTCGGGCTACGCCCACCAGGTCAAGAAGGGCATCGAGCGCGTCGAGGCCTGCCTGGGCGACATCTACGAGCTGGCGCAGGGCGGCACCGCCGTCGGCACCGGGCTTAACACCAAGAAGGGCTGGGCCGAGATGGTCGCGGGCAACATGGCCGAGATCACCGGCCTGCCCTTCGTCACTGCGCCGAACAAGTTCGAGGCCCTGGCCGCGCATGACGCGATGGTGATGTTCTCGGGCGCGCTGAAGACCGTCGCGGCGTCGCTCTTCAAGATCGCCAACGACATGCGCCTCCTGGGCTCGGGTCCGCGCTCGGGCCTCGGCGAGCTGATCCTGCCGGAGAACGAGCCGGGCTCCTCGATCATGCCGGGCAAGGTCAACCCGACCCAGGCCGAGGCGCTGACCATGGTCTGCGCGCATGTCATGGGCAATGACGCGGCCGTCGGCTTCGCGGGCTCGCAGGGCCATTTCGAGCTGAACGTCTACAACCCGATGATGTCCTACAACGTGCTGCAGTCGATGCAGCTGCTGGGCGACTCGGCCTCGGCCTTCACCGACAACATGGTCGTCGGCACCCAGGCCAACGTGGCGCGGATCGACAAGCTGATGAAGGAGTCGCTGATGCTCGTCACCGCGCTTGCGCCGACCATCGGCTACGACAACGCCACCAAGGTCGCCAAGACCGCGCACAAGAACGGCACCACGCTGAAGGAAGAGGCCATCGCGCTCGGCTTCGTCGACGAGGCGACCTTCGACGCGGTCGTCCGTCCCGAGCAGATGATCGGCCCCAAGGACTGACATCGTCCCCGGACCGGGAACAAAGAGGGGCGCGGCGGAACAGCCGCGCCCCTTTTGCGTTTCATGATACTCTCGGCTCGAACTTTCCGGAGCAGTTCCATGGCAGACAAGCCCATCAGCCTTTCGAAGTACCGCAAGACCCGCCAGCGCGAGGAGGCGCGGCGCCAGGCCGACCAGAATGCCGCGCGCTTCGGCCGCAGCAAGGCCGAAAAGGCCCGCGAGCGCGACGACGCCGAGCGCAGCAAGCGCGGCCTCGACGGCCATCAGCGCGAGCACGACCCAGAGGCCTGAATCGCCCCCCAGGCATGGCCGCACTCAATTTATGCGCGAATCCCGGGCAGTCAGTGCCCCTACGGAAACAATTCATTTCAAATTGGAAAGATTGCCCGTTCGGAAACAAATTTTTTACCATTTGGCAAGGTTTGGCTTAAAAACAGCCGGCAAGTTATCGTATATGCCTGCATCGGGATGAAGTTGCTGGCGCCCAAGCGCGCCGGAGCGGCGGCAGACAACCTGGGACCGGCCGGAACGGAGACATGGATGGAAGTTCCCGGGCAAGACAGGACACCTGGACGACGAGCGGCTGAAGAATTGGCCGAAACGCAGTTTCGCCCTAATTCTGGATAATGGGAGCAAGCCCATGCAAAATCATGGCCAATGCCCGTTCACACAGCCACCCCGGCTGCCGGGGAAGCCGCCGAAGGAGAAGCACGAAGTATGAGTAGTCGTCCGAAAAAGAGATCCTTGACGCTGAAAGGGCACCGGACAAGCGTTTCCCTCGAAGATGATTTCTGGTCGGCCTTCCAGGAGATCGCGGCAGAGCGGCGGCAGGCCGTCAATGCCCTCGCAGCCGAGATCGACGAGATGCGCGGCAACCAGATGGGGCTTGCATCTGCGCTGCGCCTGTTCATCCTGAAGCACTATCGAGATCGCGCCGGGAAATAACGCCCTTGCATGAGGGCGGGAAACTTGCTGAACCCCGGAGGCGAAGCTGTCCGGAACCTAGCGATGCCCGAACCCCTCTGCCTCAGTCTCGCCGGCGCGGTCCTGCCCGAGAAATCGGAGCTCCGCCGCCAGCACGTGCGCAAGCCGCCGCGCCAGAGCGAGCACTATCTCGAACGCTATGACCGGCGGACGCTGTTCTATGACTGCGTCTATCACAAGGCGGAGGGCCGCTACCTGTTCACGGCCCCCCGCTTCCTCAATCTCTGGCCGGAATTCCGCGACCGCCTGAGACTCGACGGCGAGCCCGTCCGGGGCCTGTCGCGGCACTGGTCCGGGAAATACGAGCAGGTCGCCATCGAGGCGCCGCGCGGCACGGTCTCGCTCGACTGGCCCGGCGGCTGGCGCATCGCCCCCCGCCCCGACATCTCCGACCGCTTCGCCGGGCTGAATGCCGTGGTGACGATGAACCGCGACAACGAGATCGGCTGGATCCGCGACTGGCTGGGCCACCTGGTCCGCAGCCACGGGCTGGAAGCGGCGGTGATCTACGACAACGGCTCCACCGCCTACGCGCCCGAGACGCTGGCTGCGGAAATCGCCGCCGTGCCCGGGCTGAAGGCCACGGCCGTGCTGAAGGCCGACTATCCCTACGGCCCGCGCGACAGCGGCAAGGGCTTCGAGGTCCGGCCGAAATTCCTGCAGCCTGCGCTTTTGAACCTGGCGCGCACCGACGTCCTGCGCTCCGCCCGTGCCGTGCTGAATGCCGATATCGACGAGATCGTGCTGCGCCGGGGCAAGGCGACCGTGTTCGATGCCGCCTGCCGCAGCCTGCTCGGCGCGGTGCACCTGCCGGGCAGCTGGGCCTATCCCGGCGAGGACGACCCGGCGCCCTGCGGCCACCGCTTCCATGTCTGGCAGCCCGCCGCGCCCAAGCGCTCCAACCCGAAATGGTGCGCAAGGCCGCGCGGCCCGATCAGCCGCGCCGGCTGGTTCGTCCACCATGTCGGCGGCGAGCTCTTCCGGCTGCTGCCGCCACGCCGCGACCTGGCCTTCATCCATTGCCGCGGCACCTCGACCGGCTGGAAGGGCACCGGCACGCGCTTCGCCATGCCCGAGGGCCTGGCCCGCAATCCCGAGCTGGAGGCGCTGATGCAGGCCGAGTTCCCGGCGGAGCCCGGCGCATGAGCTTCGTGCTGATCGACCGGCTGGAGGGGCTGTCCCTGCCCGCAGACGGCCCCCTGCGCCGCGATCCGATCGTGCCGCCCGAGCAGCAGAGTGCCGATTACCTGGCCCGCTATGACGACCGGACGCTTTTCTATGACGCCGTCGCGCTCGGCCCGAAGCACGTTCTCGTGACCGCGCCGGCCGCCTTCAACCTCTGGGACGGGCTCCGCCGCGGCTTTTCCTGGGAGGACGGCAGCCCGGCGCGGCTGTTCTCGCGCCAGCGCCTGCCCGCGACCGAGCTCCTGACCTTCCGCCGCCGCCCCGGCGCGCTGCGCTTCCGCCTGGGCCAGATCGACCGGCCGGTGCGGCTGCGCGAGAGCCCGGCCGCGGAATTTGCCGGGCTCAACACGCTGGTGACGCTGAGCCGGGACAATCCGCTGCCCTGGATCCGCGAATGGCTCGACTTCTATGTCCGCGCCCACGGGCTGGAGGCGCTGGTCTTCTTCGACAACGGGTCCGAGGCCTACCCGCCCGAGGCCATTGCCGAGACCGCCCTGGCCGCCGGGCTGAAGGCGGTCGCGGTCTACCAGGTGCCCTTCCCCTACGGGATCACCCTGCGCAGCCCGGACGGGCGCCGCAGCGGCATCCTGCTGCAGCCCTCGCTGCTCAACCTGATGCGGCGGGACATGGGGGCGCAGGCGCGCGCGGTGCTGAATGTCGATATCGACGAGATCATCCGCACGCCCGGCGACCGCTCGATCTTCGACCTGGCCTCGGAAAGCTGGCACGGCATGGCCAAGGTGCACGGCTCCTGGGTCTATCCCGATCCCGAGGCGGAGCTGCCCGCGCCGCAGCACCTCCATGTCCGCCGCGCCATCCCCAACGCCCGCTGCAACCAGAAATGGTGCGCCCGGCCCAACGGGCTGCTCAGCCGCTTCGGCTGGTCGGTCCATTTCATCGGCGAGCGGCTGAAATCCGTTGCCCATGCCGTGCCCGGCGCCGAGCTGCTGCATTGCCGCGCCACCACGACCGGCTGGAAGGACACCCGCCACCGGATCCCCGAGGAGACCGCGGCCGATCCCGACCTGGCCGACTATTTCAGGACCTGGCTACCCCATGACTGACCCCATCGTCACCGTCGTCCCGCTCAGCGGCTACCGCCTTCCCGAGACGGCGGCGCTGCGGCGCAACTTCACCCGCCCGCCCGAGCGGCGCAGCGACTACTACCTGCAGGCATACGACGACCGCACCGTCTTCTACGACTGCGTCTATCTCGAGGAGCAGCAGGGCTATCTCTTCACCGCGCCGCGCTTCCTCAACCTGTGGAAGCCGTTCCGCAGCGGGCTGCGCCTCGATGGCAGGCCCGCGGGACGGCTGCGCCGGGTCACCTGGCTGCGCTGCGAGCAGGCCTTCCTGAAGGCGCCCAAGGGCCGGCTGACGCTGGAGATCGCGGGCGAGACCGTCGAGATCGCCCCGCGTCCGGGGCTGGCGGCGGAATTCGCCGGGATGAACGCGCTGGTCGCGGTGTCGAAGAACAACCGGCTCGACTGGATCGCCAACTGGGCGAAGTTCCATGCCGCCGACCATGGCGCCGAGGCGGTGGCGCTCTTCGACAACGGCTCGACCGACTACACGCTGGAGGCGCTGGCCGCGGCCTTCGCCGGCACCGGGCTGAAGCGCGTCGTGGTCTATTCCGCGCCCTTCCCCTATGGCCCTGCCGACAAGTCCGGCCGGTTCGACGTCTCGCCGCGCTTCTTCCAGTCGGCGATGCTGAACCTGGCGCGGCGCGACGCGCTCGACCGCGCCCGCGCGGTGCTCTCGATCGATATCGACGAGCTGGTGCGCGGCCCCGAGGGCGCCTCGGTCTTCGACATGGCCGCGGGCCATCCGCTGGGCATGGTGACAATCCAGGGCAGCTGGGCCTATCCGGCCGAGGGCACCGACGGGCCCGCGCCGCAGGGCGCCCATGTCTGGCGCGCCGAGCCCGACCGCAAGTGCAACCGCAAATGGTGCATGGCGCCCCGCGGCGCGATGAGCCGCACCTTCGGCTGGGCAGTCCACCAGATCGGCGGCATCCTGCAGAACCTCTTCACCAGCCAGGGCAGCTTCCGGCTGGTCCATTGCCGCGCCTGCTCCACCGGCTGGAAGGCGAACCGCTTCCGCTTCCCCGAGACGATGGTGAAGGATCCCGAGCTCGTGGCGCTCATGTCCCGTCACTTCGGCGGCGGGGCGTAACCACCGCCATCAAGGGCGGCTGGCCGCGCAGGGTCAGCCGCGCCATCGGCCGCGGCGCGGGGCCTGCCGGGCGCAGCACCCAGTCGCGGCAGATCATCGCCGTCAGCAGCACCAGCTCCGCCATAGCGAGCCCGGCGCCGGGACAGGCGCGCGGCCCCGCGCCGAAGGGCATCCAGGCATCCCGCCGCGCCGCCGCCTGGGCGGGATCGCGCCAGCGCCCGGGACGGAAGGCGTCCGGATCGGGCCAATGCGCCTCGTGCCGCTGCAGATGCCAGGGCGACAGCACGATCTGCGCCCCCTGCGGAATCGCCCGTCCGCGGAACTGCTCGGGCTGCGCCGTCTGGCGCAGCAGCATCGGCAGCGGCGGATAGAGCCGCAGCCCCTCGCGCGCCACCGCCCGCGCCCGTTCGAGCCGCGACAGAACCGCATGGTCCACCGGCCCGGCCGAGAGCGCCGCCTCGGCCTCCTCGGCGATCGCCGCCTGCTCCGCCGGGTGCAGCGCCAGCAGGTAGAGCACCCAGGACAGCGCCGCGGCCGAGGTCTCGTGCCCCGCAAGAAGCAGCGTCACCGCCTGGTCGACCAGTTCCACCTTCTCCATCGGCTGCCCGGTCTCCGGATCGGTTGCGGCGAGGAAGCGCCCGACCAGATCGCCCGGCGGCTGCCCCTTCACCCAGGCGGCGCGATGGCGCGCCACCAGCCGGGCCACCATCTTGCGCAGCTCGCGCGCCGCCGCCCGCGTGGCGGGCTTCACCGCCGGCCAGCGCCCGCGCAGCCCGGGAAAGACCGCTGCCAGCGACACCAGCGGCGCGCTCGCCTGGTAGGCGTCGAAGACCGCGAGCAGCTGCCGCGCCTCCTCACCGGCCACGGGGCGGGAGAACATCAGCCGGAACATCACATCCGCGGTCAGGTGGCGGGCGAAGCCTTCGAGCGCCACCGGCGCGGCCCGGTCGGCACGCGCCTCCAGCCGCGCCAGCGCCGCCTGCCCCGCCCAGTGGAGATGCGGCAGCGCGCGGCGGGGCTCGATCTCCAGCAGGGGCGCCACCATCCGCGCCTGCCGCGCCCAGTCGGCCCCCTCGGACAGGAACAGCCCGTTGCCCAGGAGCGGCCCCAGCGCCCCGGCCAGGTGCGGTGATTTCGGGAAGTCGCCGGGCCGCTCCTGCAGCACGGTGCGGATCAGCCCCGGGTCGTTGATCACATAGGAGCGGAAGAAGGGCGTGCGGAATTCGGCCATCTTGGCACGGTAGAGCCGCGGCGACTGGGCCGAGAGGATGTCGCGGCGCAGGAGCCGCAGGAAGCGCAGCGCGCCGATCCGCCCGCCCCGCCCGTCGGGCTTCGGCGGCAGCCCGGTCACCCGCCCGCCTCCGCGCCGCGCCGCCCCGGCGAGTTCCCGCGACCCGCGAAGGTCTCTGCCAAGGTCTGCGGCCCGCAGGCCGTGCGGAAATAGTCGAAGCCCGAAGGATCGTCGAAGGCGCAGAGATACTGGTGGTGGCGGCGGAAGAAACGGAGCCTCATGGCCTTCAGCGTAGCCGCCGAGAGGCTCCGCGAATAGGCGGCCGAAAGGATCAGCGGACCGGGCCCTGCCCCCTCCGTCGCCGCCGGATCGCAGAGCGCGAAGCAGCAGGGATCGCCCGGCGCGGTGACATCGACCCAGGGCGTGCCGCCCGCCGCAACCTCCGCCAGATCCCGCCGCAGCTCCTCCGCCCCCGGCAGGAGCGCGACCATCGGCACAGACTGGCCGAGCGTCAGGAGCGCCGGGCGCGCCGCCCGCGGCAGCCGCGCCGCCAGCGAGACCGCCAGCCCCGCGCCGGAGGAATGGCCGATCAGCAGCATCTCGTCGGCCTCGCCTTCCGCGGCCGCGATCTCCGCGGCGAAACCGTCGAGCCGGGCGGACAGCTGCGGGTCCATCGCCCCGCCATCCCGGCACCAGTAATGGATGTCGGCCAGGAGGTAGGAGACATAGAGCCGCCGGTCGGCCCGCGCGAAAAGCCGCGCCTCGGCCCAGATCGCCAGCGCGGAAAGCGCCAGCCCGGTCCAGAGGCCGAGGATCCGGCAGGCCGCCGCCGCGAAAAGCGCCAGCAGGAGCGCCCTGAGCATCAGCACGGCGATCGGCCAGAGGCAGGCGAGGACCGGCCCCCGCCGCAGCCGCCACAGCCGCCCGGCCGTGCCGCTGCCCAGATAGGCGCGGAGGATCCGCAGGCTGCGTCCCGCCAGCACGCGCCAGCCGGTGGCCATTTCCGGACGCACCAGATCGGACCAGTCGAGCAGGCGGAATTCGGTCAGGGTCGCCGCGCCGTCCTCCGCGAAGCGCGCCTGCCAGCGGTCAGGGCCGGCACCCGGCAGCATCTCCAGGGCATAGCCCGCGATCGCCGCCTGGCGCGGCGCCTCGCGGCGGAAGAGCTCGCGGTAGCGCCTGGGCGGGTTCGGATCGAATCCCGGCAGGAAGAAAACCAGCCGGCGCCGGACCCGCCCGCGGGCCATGCGCTAGCCCAGGAGCGCGAGGCCCGGGAAGGTCTCGAGAAGCCAGAAGGAGAAGGCGCTGAACTGCCCCGTGAGCATCATCAGCCCGACCGTCCAGAGGAGCAGGCCCATGACCCGCTCGATCTGCTCCATGTGCCGTTTCATCCAGGTCAGAACGCCGCTCTGCGGGCCCAGGAAGGCCGCGACCAGCAGGAACGGGATGCCGAGCCCCAGCGCATAGACCCCGAGCAGGATCGTCCCGCGCGAGATCGAGGCCTCGGAGGCCGCCAGCGACAGGATCGCGCCGAGCTGCGGCCCGATGCAGGGCGTCCAGCCGAAGGCGAAGGCCAGCCCCAGCGCATAGGCGCCAAGCGCCGAGCCGCCGCGGTCCCCCGCCTCGACCCGGAATTCGCGGTTGAGGAAGGGCATCCGCAGGATGCCGAGGAAATGCAGGCCGAAGACCATGACGATGATCCCGGCGATGGTCGAGAAGATCTGCTGGTTCTGCAGGAAGAAGGCGCCGAAGGCCGAGGCGGTGAAGCCGAGGAAGAGGAAGACCGTCGAGAGCCCCAGCACGAAGAACAGCGCCGCCAGGATCACCCGCCCGCGCGCCTGGCCGAACTCGCCGACCGAGACACCGGACATGTAGGCCAGGTAGGGCGGCACGATCGGCAGCACGCAGGGCGACAGGAAGGACACCATGCCGGCGATGGCCGAGGCGAAAATGGCAGGCAGCAGCGCCGCGTCGATGATCTCGATTCCGAACATGCGACAGGTCTAGGGGGAAATCGCGAAAAGGTCACGGAGCGCGGCGTCACATTCATGTGGAATTCCGAAACACGGGGCGCTAGCGCAGGGGCATGAGCAAGCTGCCCCCGCCCGATCTCACCGTGGACGCCCTGGGACTGCGCTGCCCGCTGCCGGTCCTGCGCGCGCGCAAGCGGCTGGAGGCGCTGGCGCCCGGCCAGGTTCTGTGCCTTCTCGCCGACGACCCGATGGCGGCCATCGACCTGCCGCATTTCTGCGCCCAGGCGGGGCACGAGTTCCTGTCGGGTGAAGAGACCGCGGAGGGCCTTCGGCTTCTCCTGCGCAAGGGGCCGCCCGCGGCCTGAGCGGTCGCTGCCCCGGATGCCGGACCCCGAGGGCCGCCATCGGCCGGTGCCTGCCTCGGCCTCGGACGGCCATCCCGCCGCGCGGACCTATTCCAACCAGCTTGCAGGGCGCCGCCCGGTCCCGCCCCTCTCCGGGCAGCCGCGGAACCGGCACACGCGGCGCTAAGAGGCCGACGGGCTGTCAGGTAGCGCCCTGCCAAGCGAAGTCGCATATCAGCTGAGAAAGAGATCTTCCCGTGGAATCAGCGCTACCGGTCATGGCGCGTGCCGCCGCGCTCTCCCACGCCCTGCCGCAGGACGCACCGGTCAAGTGACAGCATGGCGCTTTCGGACCACCGGCCGGCCAGCATCTGGTGCGATCCCGAGATGCGCTGCCGAGCCAAGCCGATACGGACAGCGCTTGCCCGCAGGCACTCCCGGGGCCGCGCCAATCTGCTCCGTCCAAGCTTGAGGATGAAATTTGGCCTGACGTTTCGCCGAAGACCAATCCGCATGGCGCGTCCGGTTCGGGCCGAATCCGCACCGCCGCGCCCTCTGCGCGACATTGAGGTCGGCGGCGGAACGGAGCGGGTCAGGGCCGGAGATCAAGGTCCGCACTGCCGGGGAATGGCACCTGCGCAAGCGCCCCCCTCCGCCCGGCGTCCAGGAGAACGGTCGCTATCGCCTTGGCGAGCGGTGGCTCCACCGGCGCGGCGGGGATCACCTGCCGTCGGCAAAGGGACAGCCAGCCAAGTCCGGAATTGCCCGAGCGGCTCTCGCTAGGTCGGGAGTTTCGGCAAAAGAGGCCCGGCACGAAATCCCGAGGGCAGGATAGACGACATCCCGATCCGCCTCGCCGTCATGAACCGCATCCCGGCCCCGGGAAGGGTCGGAATCGTCCCCCCGCCCGTGTCCTCGAGGGATGGAACCCTTCAGAGATCGCAACGACTTGCGCGACAACGCCTCGCCGCGGCAGGCCGATCATCCCACCGATGGATGCAAAAGGAATGGCGGGTCACGGCCCAGCCATCCGGCAGCAGCCAGTGTCGTCATCGGAGACGGGAGGACAGTTGCCGATCTCGGAAGGTGCGAGGTCGGATGATCGACTTGCCTCCGACACGGTCCTTGATCGGGCTTGCGCGGCCCCACCGGGGCCACGGTCCCTCTCAAGTGCCCTGGATGATCTCGATCATGAGGGCCGTTTCCGGGACTTTCGCGGCCCCACTGGCGCCACGGTCCCCTTCATCTCCGCGTCGCCGTCCAACGCTTGATACGGCGTCCATCGTCCTGCTCATTGCGACATTCTCCCTTGTGGCATGCGCAGGTTGTCACTGGATCGATGCACCTCCGCGATCGGGAGAGGGCGGCGAGAACGGCCAGCGCGCTTGCGCAGACGGGCCGGACGATCGCCGATGGCAGCGCCCTTGCCGAGGCGCAAGGTCGATTGCCGCCCTTCCGGCGGGCATGGGCGCTGCATGGCGGGCACGCGGACAGCCGCCGCGGGGAACGAGCCGCCTGCGCTGACCCACGCCGCACAGCCATGCCACCTGCCTGGCGCCGGGATGCGTGGCGCCGCAGCCGGAACGCGAAGGGCCGCAGCGGTGCTCCGCTGCGGCCCTTGTCATGCTGTTCGTCCGGTCAGGTCAGGTCAGTCGACCGACCACCAGCCGCGGCGCTTCGGCTTGGCCGGTTCGGCCGACGCCGTTTCCAGCTCGGGCTCGGGTTCCGGCGCCGGGGCGGCGGGGGTCTCCGCCACTTGCGGTTCGGGCTCGGCCGGGGCCTCGGGAGCGGGCTCCGGCTCGGGCGCGGCGGGCTCTTCCGCCGCTTCCGGTGCCGCCGGTTCAGGCTCTGCCGGAGTTTCCGCGACCGGTTCGGCCGGGGCTTCGGCTTCGGGCTCCGGCGCCGTCTCGGCGACGGGCTCGGCAGAGACCTCCGCTTCCGGCTCTGCCGCAGCTTCCGCGACCGGCTCGGGCCGGGGCTCCGCCTCGGCAGGCGCTTCGGCGACAGGCTCTGCAACAGGCTCCGCAGGCGCGTCTGCGACCGGCTCGGCCGGAGCGTCCGACACGGCCGTCTCCGTCGCGGGCTCTGCCGACTCGGCCGGGGCGGCCGTCACTGCAGCAGCGGGCGCTTCGTCGTCCTCGCCGTTTTCGCCCTCGCCATCGGACTCGGACCCGTCCTCGCCACCCGGCCGGCGGCGGCCACGGCCGCCACGGCGGCGGCGGCGGCGCTTCGGCTGGTCGTCGCTGCCTTCGGTCTCGTCATCCGAGCCGGAGGCCTCGTCGTCCTGGCCGTCCTCGGCGCTGTCGTCGTCCTCGTCGCCGTCATAGGACTGGCTGTCGCTCTCGGCGCTGCCATCCTCGTTCGGACCGCCCTTCCGGCGGCGGCGGCGGCGGCGGCGGCGCTTCGGCTGGTCGTCCTCGGCAGCGGCCTCCTTCTCGGGCGCAGCAGCAACCTCCTGCTCCTGCTCCTCGGCCAGATCCGCTTCCAGCAGCTCCTCCTCGTCGATCTCCGGCAGATCGGAGGTGTCGACGGAGATCACCGGCGCGGACGGCACGGGCACGGCGCGGGTCGCGGTCTTGAACCGCTCCACCGTGAAGTCCGGATTGATCAGCGAGGGATCCGATTCCACCCGCACCGAGAGGCCGTAGCGCATCTCGATATTGGCGATATGGAGCCGCTTGTTGTTCATCAGGTAGTTGGCGATGCCGACCGGGCATTTCACCAGCACCTCGCGGGAGCGGCGGCGCACGCCCTCTTCCTCGATCTGGCGCAGGATCGACAGCGCCAGGCTGTCATCCGAACGGATCAGGCCGGTGCCGTGGCAGTGGTGGCAGGGCTGGGTCGTCGCCTCGATCATGCCGGGGCGCAGGCGCTGGCGCGACATCTCCAGAAGGCCGAAGCCCGAGATGCGGCCGACCTGGATGCGCGCGCGGTCGGTCTTCAGCTTCTCCTTGAAGCGCTTCTCGACGGCGGCGTTGTTCTTGCGCTCTTCCATGTCGATGAAGTCGATGACGATCAGGCCCGCCAGATCGCGCAGGCGCAGCTGGCGCGCCACTTCCTCGGCAGCTTCGAGGTTGGTGTTCAGCGCGGTCTGCTCGATCGAGCCTTCCTTCGTCGCCTTGCCGGAGTTCACGTCGATGGCGACCAGCGCCTCGGTGACGCCGATGACGATGTAGCCGCCGGATTTCAGCCGCACGACCGGATTGAACATCCCGTCGAGATAGCTTTCCACCTGGTGGCGGGCGAAGAGCGGCAGCGGATCGGTGTACTGCTGCACGTTCTTGGCATGGGACGGCATGATCATCTTCATGAAGTCCTTGGCGTTGCGGTAGCCCGCCTCGCCCTCGACCAGGACTTCGTCGATCTCGCGGTTGTAAAGGTCGCGGATCGAGCGCTTGATGAGGTCGCCTTCCTCGTAGATCTTGGCGGGCGCGAAGGATTTCAGCGCCAGCTGGCGGATCTGCTCCCAGAGCCGCTGCAGGTATTCGTAGTCGCGCTTGATCTCCGACTTGGTGCGCTTGGCGCCCGCGGTGCGGATGATCAGCCCCGCGCCTTCCGGCACGTCCAGCTCGGTCGCGATCTGCTTGAGCTTCTTGCGGTCAGCCGCCTGGGTGATCTTGCGGGAGATCCCGCCGCCGCGCGCGGTGTTCGGCATCAGCACGCAGTAGCGCCCGGCCAGCGACAGGTAGGTCGTCAGCGCAGCGCCCTTGTTGCCGCGCTCTTCCTTGACCACCTGGACCAGCATGATCTGCCGGACCTTGATGACTTCCTGGATCTTGTAGCGGCGGGGACGCGGCTTGGAGCGCGGACGGCGGGCCTCTTCGACCTCTTCCTCGATATCGTCGGTCTCGACGTCCTCGATGGTGTCGTCGTGCTCGGCTTCCTCGGGCTCGTTCTCGTGGAGCGGGACCTCGGACTGGCCGTCATCCTCGTCCGCGCCGGTGTCCGAAACCTCCTGGGAGGCGACGAAATCCGACGGGCCGGACGCAGCCATGTAGCTCGGCGGCGTGTCATCCGCGGGCTTCTCGTCCTCTTCGGCCTCTGCGGCAGGCTCTTCCCCGGCCGGCGTCTCCGCCTCGGGGGCCTCTTCGGCGGCGTCCGGCTCTGCCGGGGCCTCTGCCTCTGCCTCAGCCGGAGCAGCCTCTTCGGCCGCAGCCGGTTCGGGAAGCTCGGCCGGCGCCTCGGCCGCGGCTTCCGGAGCCTCGGCGGCCGGGGTCGCGATCGGGATCTCGACCGCGCCGGCAGGCGCTTCGGAGCTCACCGCGGCATCCGCGACGGCCTCGACCGGCGCTTCGGAAGTTTCCTCGGCGCTGACCACGGCCATGCCGCCCTGTTCGCCGACCGGCGACAGGAGGGGATCGTCCTCGGGATCGAGATCGACCACGTCCATGCCGGGGATGGCGCGGTCCTTGCCGGTCTCGCGGGGCGCCTCGGGCGCCTTCTCGGCGGCGTCCTTGGCCTTGGAACGCGAGCGGCTGCGGGCGGGCTTCGCCTCGTCGCCGTCCTTGGACTTGCGCGTGCGGCGGCGCGAGCGGCGCTGGCCGTCCTCGCCGTCCTCGTCATCCTTCAGCGATTCCGCATAGGCGCGCTCTTCGGCCATCAGCGCTTCGCGATCGGCCACCGGGATCTGGTAGTAGTCCGGGTGGATCTCCGAAAAGGCCAGGAAGCCGTGACGGTTCCCGCCGTAATCGACGAAGGCAGCCTGGAGCGACGGCTCTACGCGCGTGACCTTTGCCAGGTAGATATTGCCAGCCAGCTGGCGCTTGTTCTCGGACTCAAAGTCGAATTCCTCGACTTTGCTGCCGTCGACCACGACGACCCGGGTCTCTTCCGGGTGCGTGGCATCGATGAGCATTTTCTTTGCCATTATAACTCTTGCGACCTGCCGGGCACCGGAGGCTCTCACGCCGATAGGGCGCAGCGGCAGGATCTGGGGTCGAAGCAACGGCCGGAGCGGTGGATCGGGATTGCGGGTCAAGCGGCGTTTTCGCCCTCGCCTGCCCTGCCCTCAACCGATCCGGTTCCATCGCGTTTCATCCTTGGCCCCTGTCCGGGGCCGGTTCGTGGCCCGTCGGTCATGGCCGATGCGAGCGTTTGGGTCCCCGCAAAGGGGGGTTTCGACTGGCGTGACCCGGACCGTTTTTCGGCGCCAGAGGTCGAACCAGGGAAATCTATCGTCGGGACGCAGCCCGGTATCTCACTTAAACTGCACTTTGCCGGAATGACAATGGCAATTTGCGCGGGACAGGCCGCAAGGGCCCCGTCCCGCGCAAGTTCCGCGCTCAGGAAATGTAGTCGGAGCGGGACAGGCCGTATTTCTGCATCTTCTCGTTCAGCGTGCGGCGCGGCACGCAGAGCTCTTCCATGACCTTCGCGACCGAGCCCTTGTGGCGGCGCATGGTATTGTCGATCAGCATTTTCTCGAAGGATTCGACATATTCCTTCAGCGGCTTGCCCTCCTGGGTCATCGCCGGGGTCAGCGCCTCGTTGTCGGCCATCAGCAGCGAGGTCAGCGTCCCCTTCTCGCGCCGCGCCTGCAGCACCGCGCGGTCGGCCATGTTCGAGAGCTGCCGCAGGTTGCCCGGCCAGGGCGCCTGCATCAGCTGCGCGGCATCCTGCGCCGAAAGATCGGGCAGTTCGCAGCCGTATTCCTCGGCCGCGCGGCGCATCATCTGGTTGAAGAGCGTCAGGATGTCGTCGCCGCGCGCGCGCAGCGGCGGCAGCGCCAGGCGGTGGCAGCTGAGCCGGTGGAACAGATCCGGGCGCAGCCGCGCATCCAGCGGCTCGGTGCTGTCCTGCAGGTTCGAGATCGCGATCACCCTGGGCGCGGTCGCCTCGTCCTCGGCATCGAGCCAGGCGACCAGCTTGACCTGCGCGTCGGTGTCGAGCGCCTCGACATCCTCGAGGATCAGCGTGCCGCCGCGGGTCTCCGCCAGGATGCCCGGCGCGCCCGCCGCCTCGTCGCCGAACAGCGCCGCCGCCTGCTGGGCCGGGGAGATCGAGGCGCAGAAGAAGCGCTGCATCGGCTTGCCGGCCCGCGGCCCGACGGCATGGAGCGCGCGCGCCACCAGCGTCTTGCCGGTGCCGGTCTCGCCCTCGATGAGCACCGGCAGCGGCGACTGGCCGAAATCGAGGATGTCCTCGCGCAGCTGCACCATCTCGGCGCAGTTGCCCGCGAGCTGGCCGACCGGCGCCGAGCCGTCCGACAGCTCCTCGCGCAGCGCGCGGTTGTCCAGGTTGGCGCGGCGCGCCTCGACGCCCTTGCGCACCAGCTCGGTCAGGCGCTCGGGATCGAAGGGCTTCTCCATGAAGTCCATGGCGCCGATGCGCATCGCCTCCACCGCCATCGGCACGTCGCCATGGCCGGTGATCATGATGACCGGCAGGCCGCTGTCGAGATGCATCAGCCGCTTGAGGAAGGCCATGCCGTCCATGCCGGGCATCTTGATGTCGGTGACCACCACGCCCGGCCAGCCATTGCGCAGGACGGCGAGCGCATCGGCGGCGCTGGGGAAGGTTTCGGTCTCGAAGCCCGAGAGGCTCAGCCACTGGCTGATCGACTGGCGCATGTCCGCCTCGTCATCGACGATTGCGATCTTGATGACCTGCTTGCTCATTCACTACTCCGCCGCGGTGTCCGGTTGGCCGGACCTTGCTTGTGTTTCCGTTACTTCCGGATCGCCGATCAGCGGCAGATCCATCTTGAATATCGCCCCGCCGCCCGATCCGTTGCGGGCCGTCAGGCGACCGCCGAAGGACTTCACGATGGTCGAGGAAATCGCCAGGCCGAGCCCGACGCCTTCGCCGGGGGCCTTGGTCGTGTAGAAGGGCTCGAACAGGTTCTGCAGGTCCGAGATGCCCGAGCCGTTGTCGCGCACCGAAAGCGTCGCGACATCGCCCTGGCTCAGCACGATGTCGACCATCGGCTCCTCGACCGCCTGCGTCGCGTCGAGCGCGTTCCTCAGCAGGTTGATCAGCACCTGCTCGATGCGCACCGGGTCGGCCATCACCAGCACCGGATGCTCGGGCACCGTGCGGCTGACCCGCGCCGGGCTGCGGCTGAGCTGCGGCGCCATCATCTCCATGACCGAGGTGACGCATTCGCGCAGGTCGACCTCCATCAGCTCGTCCGCTTCCTTGCGGGCATGCGCCTTGAGCTGGCGGGTGATCGAGCCCATCCGGTCGATCAGCCCGTTGATGCGGTGGAAGGAGGACAGCGCCTCCTCCAGCCGCTGGCGCTGCATCAGCAGCCGCGCGCCCGCCAGATAGGTCTTCATCGCCGCGAGCGGCTGGTTCAGCTCGTGGCTGATCGCCGCCGACATCTCGCCGAGCGCCGCCATCTTCGAGCTCTGCGCCAGAGACTGCTCGGCCACCTGCAGGTTGCGCTCGGCCTTCTCGCGCTCGGCGATCTCGGCCTGCAGCCGCTGGTTCAGCCGCCGCAGCCGGTCGGATTCGCGCGCCAGCCGCGCCGAGCGGCGGTTCGACGACTGCGAAACCAGGAAGAAGACCAGCGCCAGCACGATGGCAAAGCCCATCACCTCGACCGCCAGCACCGCCGCCACGCGCTCGCGCACCTGGGCGAAGGAGGTGTAGGAGACCAGCCGCCAGCCCTGGAACGGCACCCGCGTCTCCTGCCGCATCATCGGCTCGCCGTCGATATAGCCGTCGCCGGGCGCGCCCGCGAAGCTGCGCAGGAAGCCGGTCGCGGGGCTGGCGGCGCCGAGGAAGTCGTCCTCCTGCAGACCGGTCCAGTAGGGCGTCGTCGACAGTACCACCCGGCCCGAGCTGTCGAGCACGAAGACCGAATCCGACAGCCAGGCCCAGCGGGGCAGGAATTTCCGCAGATCGACCTCGACCGCGATCACGCCGAGCGTATCGCCCGACTGCACGACCTTGCGGCTGTAGAAGAAGGCGGTGCTGCCCGACTCGGTCGGGCTCGCCGTGTAAATCGTGTCGCCCGAGCGCAGCGCCTCGATGAAATACGAGGCCGAGCGCTGGTTCTCGCCCAGGTTCGAGCGGTCCGACGAGGCCACCACCCGCCCGGCGCTGTCGAGCAGCAAGAGCCGCGCCGCGCCGATTTCCTCGCGGTACTTGATGAGAAGCTGCGAGGTCTGGGCGAAATCCTGCGAGGCCAGCGCGCCGAGGAGCAGCGGATCGCGCGACAGCAGCAGCGGCACCACCTCCTGGCGCTCGAGCTCGGAGATCAGGTTGCCCGAATAGAGCGCCAGCCGCACGTCGGAACGAGCCCGGCTCGACTCGGAGAAGCGCTGGCTGAGGATCTGGTTGGTGATCCAGATCAGCCCCATGGCCGCAACGAACAGCCCCAGCACGGCCGCGCGCAAGGCCCAGCTGCGGTTCGGGCCCGATGGCGGGCGCGGCTTGTCCTGTCTCTGTGTCACGCGGGGAAAATATGCGCGGGCGCGGGGAATGCCAAGCGCGCGGATGCGGCGCGCCGCCCGATAGGCGGAGCGCCGCGCGGCGTCCGTCCGGGTCAGGCCGAAACCAGCGACTCGGCCAGCGCCTTGAACATGGCCGTGCCGTCCGTGCCGCCATGCAGCGCGTCGACGGCGCGTTCGGGATGCGGCATCAGCCCCAGCACCCGGCGGTTCGCCGAAAGCACGCCGGCGATGCGGTCATCGGCGCCGTTGATGTCCTCCGCATAGCGGAAGGCGATGCGGTCCTCGGCCTCGAGCTGCGCCAGCAGGTCGCCGGTGGCGCGGTAGTTGCCGTCGTGATGCGCGACCGGAATCTCGATCCGCTGGCCCTTCTCGTAGCCCGAGGTGAAGATGCTGTCCGCCGTCTCCACCGTCAGGCCCACGGGCTTGCAGATGAATTTCAGGTTGGCATTGCGCATCAGCGCGCCCGGCAGCAGCCCGGTCTCGGTCAGGACCTGGAAGCCGTTGCAGACGCCCAGAACCGCCCCGCCCGCCTTGGCGTAGTCCACCACGGCGCGGCAGATCGGCGAATTCGCCGCGATCGCGCCGCAGCGCAGGTAGTCGCCGAAGGAGAAGCCGCCCGGAATGCCGACGATGTCGATATTGTCGGGAAGGCCGCTCTCGCCGTGCCAGACCATGGTGGTCTCGGCGCCGGTCACCTCGCGGAAGGCCACCGCCATGTCGCGGTCGCAGTTCGATCCGGGAAAGACGATGACAGCGGCGCGCATCACAGGATCTCGATCTGGTAGCTTTCGATCACGGTATTCGCCAGCAGCTTCTCGCACATGGCGGTCACGCTGTGGCGGGCGGATTCCGGATCGGTCTCGGACAGGTCGAGCTCGATCACCTTGCCCTGGCGGACGCCGCCGACGCCCTCGAAGCCCAGATTGCCCAGTGCCGTGCGCACTGCCTCGCCCTGCGGGTCGAGGACCCCGTTGCGCAGCATCACCATCACCCGTGCTTTCATGATCGTCCCTTGTGTTCTCAGTCCCGAAGCAGGCATCTGGGCCCGCGTCTAGGGGGTAGCCCGAGGGGATTCAACTCCCCTCTGAGGCTTTCCGGCGGAACAGAACGACTGTCCCGCCTCCCGGCTTTCAATTGATCAGCGTCGGCTTGATCGGGGTTGCCTGCACCGGCAGGACGCCGAGCCGCTTGGCCACTTCGGAATAGGCATCCGTGAGGCTGCCCAGATCCTGGCGGAACACGTCCTTGTCGAGCTTCTGCCCGGTCTTGACGTCCCACAGCCGGCAGCTGTCGGGGCTGATCTCGTCGGCGACGATCAGGCGCTGGTAGTCGCCTTCCCAGACGCGGCCGATCTCGATCTTGAAGTCGATCAGGCGGATGCCGACGCCATGCATGACGCCCGACAGGAAGTCGTTCACCCGCAGGGCGAGCGCGATCATGTCGTCCAGGTCCTGCTGCGAGGCCCAGCCGAAGGCGATGATGTGCTCCTCGGTCACGAGCGGATCGCCCAGCCCGTCATCCTTGAAGCAGAATTCGACGATCGGGCGCGGCAGCGGCGCGCCTTCCTCGAGGCCCAGCCGCTTGGCGAGGCTGCCCGCGGCGCGGTTCCGGACGATCACCTCGAGCGGAATGATCTCGACGGCGCGGATCAGCTGCTCGCGCATGTTGATGCGGCGGATGAAGTGAGTCGGCACGCCGATGGCGGCGAGCCCTTCCATGAAGAATTCGCTGAGGCGGTTGTTCAGGACGCCCTTGCCCTCGATCACGTCCTTCTTCTGGGCGTTGAAGGCGGTGGCGTCGTCCTTGAAGTACTGGACGAGCGTGCCGGGCTCAGGACCCTCGTAAAGGATCTTGGCCTTTCCTTCATAGACTTTCTTGCGACGTGCCATTGCGTGTTCCACCTGGGAGAGAGGCGCGCATCTGGCGCCGGGTGGGCGTCATATACGGCAAGGCCACACATCCCGCAAGGACGCCGGGAAAGGCCTTGTGCGACATCGCAAAAGACCGGAATATGTTGGTGGACGCGCACTAGGAGGGAGATGGTGCCATGACCACGTTTGACCAACGCGAAATGGGCTTCGAGTCCATGTTCGTTCGCAGCGAGGAGATGGCCTTCAAGGCAATTGCCCGCCGCGACCGCGCGCTGGCCCGCTGGGCCGGGGAACTGCTCGGCAAGTCCGGAGACGAGCTTGATGCCTACATCATCGAGGTGGTGCGTGCCGATATCGACGATCCGCGCCATCTGGCGGTGCTCCACAAGGTCCGCACCGATCTGGGCGACCTGACCACCGACGAGCAGATCAAGGAGAAGATGGTCGAGTTCTTCACCCAGGCCAAGGCCGACCTGGCCGCCGGGAACTGACGTTAACAACCCGTAAGGGCTGATCTCTTCCGGGCCGCGCCGGCGGCCCGGCGTTAGGCATTCCTTTGGATGCCCCGCCTATCGTTCCCCCGGGTCCAGGGACAGAGGGGAACGACCATGCCACCGATCTTGCCGGATGCGGCTCGGGCGCGGCTTGCCACGCCGCGGTCGCTGGGACGGGCGCTTGCCGCCCCTGCCCTGGCCGTGCTGCTCGTTCTCGCGTTCCGCGAGAAATTCCTCGACATCGACCTGGCCGCCGCGCGCGAAGCCTTCGCCCGGATCGCGCCGGCTGCCTGGGCGCAGGCGCTGGCGCTGTCCGCGCTCGGCTACTGGGCGCTCGGGCGCTTCGACGCCATCGCCCACCGGATGTTCCATACCGGCGTCGGCCAGCGGCTGGCGCGGCGCGCGGGCATGGCCTCGATGGCGATCTCGCAGATGCTGGGGCTCGGCATCCTCACCGGCGCGCTGGCGCGCTGGCGGCTGATTCCCGGGCTCAGCCCCGGGCGGGCGCTGATGCTCTCCACCGTGATGGCCGCGGGCTTCTTCGCGATCTGGGCCTGGCTCAGCATGGCGGCGCTGACCCTGCATCCAGAACTCCGTGCCGATGCCGCGCTGGCGGCGCGGGCCGGGTTCCTCGGCACCACCGGCCTCGCCGCCGTGCTGGCCTTCTGGCCGTCGCGCCTGCCGCTGCGGCTGCGGCGGCGGATGCGCAGCGCCGGGATCGGCATGCGCAGCATCGCCGCGATGACCTTCTATGCCGCGCTCGACATGCTGGCCGCGGCAGGCGTGATGCATGTCCTGCTCGACGGCGCCGCGGGCGTGCCGCTGCACATGATGGTGCCGGTCTTCCTGCTCTCGCTCGGCGCCGGGCTGATGTCGGGCACGCCCGCCGGGATCGGCGCGTTCGAGCTGACCATGCTGTCGCTCCTGCCCGCGGCGGATCCCGCGCTGCTGCTGGCGGCGATCACCGGCTACCGGCTGGTCTATTTCGCCCTGCCCGCCAGCCTCGCCGCGGTCGCGCTGGCCTGCCCGGCGCTGATCAGGCCGCGCCAGGGCGCGATCGAGCTGGAATGGCGCCGGGGCGCGGATCTGGCCTGCCCGCAGACCGGGCTTGGCCGCGCGCTGGCCGGATCGCCGCTGGCCGAGGCGCATCTGGCGCGCCAGCCGGGGCTCGGGCTGCTGTGGTCGGCCACCCGCGGCGCGGGCGCGGTGATCGGCGTGGCCGGGCATTCGCTGGTCATGCTGCGCGATCCCTTCCCCTCGGGCGCCATGGCCGAGGTCGGCGAGGAGTTCCTTCAGCTCGCCCGCGACCGAGGGCTGAGCCCCTGCCACTACAAATGCGGTGCCCGCATGGCGGTCAGGGCCCGGCGGCGCGGCCATCACGTGCTGCAGGTCGCGCGGGAGGCCTGGCTCGACCCGGCCGCCTATGACGTCGCCACCCGTGCCCGGCGGCAGCTGCGCCGCAAGCTGCGCCATGCCGGGAAGGAGGGGCTGGAATTCCTGGCCGCCGAGCCCGGCGCGCTGCCCCTGCCGCAGATGGCGCGGATCAACGCCGCCTGGGCGGAGGCGCATGGCGGCGAGCGCGGCTTCTCGATGGGCCGTTTCCACCCCTCGCTGCTGGCGCATCAGCGGATCTACCTGGCCTGGCAGGGGACCGAGCTCCGCGGCTTCGTCACCTTCCATGCCTCCGCCGGGGAATGGACGCTCGACCTGATGCGCCCGGCTGCGGATGCCACCGACGGCACGGCGCACGGGCTGATCCATGCCGCGCTGCTTGACGCCGCGGCCGAGGGCGTGCCGCGCCTGTCGCTGGCGGCCGCGCCCTTCATCGGCGGCCAGGACCAGGAAGAAAGCCGCGACAGCACGCTCGCGCGGCTGCAGACGCGGCTGGCCGGGCGGACCGGCGGGCTGGGGCTGGCCCGGTTCAAGGCGATGTTCGACCCGAATTGGGCGCCGCTCTATATCACCGCGCCGTCGCGCTGGAAGCTCCTGCGCTCGGGCGCGGAGATCGCCCGCGCCATCGCCCATCCCGAGCCATTCCGCGACCCGCGCGATCCGAAGGCCCGCCGCTTCCTGCGCCGCTGACCGGCTCAGAACAGGCTGAGCTGGTCGCCCGGGCGCGGCGGCACGCGGAACTGCGACAGGTCGAGCGGCGGCAGCGGCCCGTCGAGCCCCAGCCTGCGGCTAGCGATCTCGAAACGGCGCGCGACCAGATTGGCATGCACCCCCTCGCCCTTCATCCGCCGCCCCCAGTCGGGGCGGTAGTCGCGCCCGCCCTGGGTCTCGCGCACCCGGCCCATCACCCGCTCGGCCCGGTCGGGGAATTCCTCCTCCAGCCAGTCGCGGAAGAGCCCCGACACCTCGAGCGGCAGGCGCAGCATGATCCAGCTCGCCGCCTTCGCCCCGGCCGCCTTGCCCGCCTCGAGCACCCGCTCGATCTCGTGATCGGTCAGCGCCGGGATCACCGGCGACATCATTATGCGCACCGGCACGCCCGCCCGCGACAGCCGCGCAATGGTGCCGAGCCGCCGCGCGGGCGCGGGCACCCTGGGCTCCATCTTCCGCGCGATCGCGGGATCGAGCGTCGTCACCGAGATGCCCACCTGCACCAGATTGCGCTCCGCCAGCTTGGCGACCAGGTCGAGATCGCGCTCGATCAGCGTGCCCTTGGTGGTGATGGTCACCGGATGGCGGAATTCCAGCAGGATCTCGAGGATCCGCCGCATCACCTGGTGCTCTTTCTCGATCGGCTGGTAGGCGTCGGTATTGGTGCCGATGGCGATCGGCGCCGGCTCGTAGCCGCGCGCCGAGAGCTCGCGCGCCAGAAGCTCGGGCGCGTTCGGCTTGACCGTCAGCCGGGTCTCGAAATCGAGCCGGGGCGACAGCCCCAGATAGGCATGGCTCGGCCGCGCATAGCAGTAGATGCAGCCTGCCGTTATAACTAGCAGACTATGTCCAAAACGTATGTATGATTCAGTAAAATATCGGTAACTTTGGAATCAGCGTTAAAATTTGTTCATGTTCATCCTTCTCGATCATCGTGACGACCAACCTCGATTTCGGAGAATGGCCGTCGGTCTTCGGCGACGCCAAGATGACGACCGCGCTCCTCGATCGCCTGACCCATCACTGCGATATCGTCGAAACCGGCAACGAGAGCTGGCGCTTCAAGACCCGCGAATAGCCGAAACGCCGCTGGCCCGACGCGGCTGCGCTGTATGGTGGCTACACCGCATCGGGCCAGCTTCCGTGATGCCAGAAGGGGTCAATTTTGGACGCCGACAGGGGGTCAACTTTGGACGCCGATTGACACGCTCGAGCCTCTTCGCTGAATCCTCTTCAGATTGGGTTCATTCTTCGCGCCCCTACGCCACCCATCCGGTAAGCCAACGCCGACGTCATCCAGTTTACCCAGTCATGCCGCAACCTGCGAGTGGACGCTGTGCGCCTGCCAATTTTATGCGTAGCCGCAAAAGGTTAGCCTTGCTGCGACATTTGTGTCAGCGCATGGTGGTGAGGATAATCCTGAAGAACTGCTTGAACTAGGGTGTCCTGACTAATGTGGGCACCACCACCACCCTGTCGAAGAGTTCGAATCGCTGCGAACCAGCTGGCACGTCCCGTGCCGCTTAGACGAAGACGGGAAACATCACCCCCGGCGCGCGCCCAGATTTCTTGCTCCAAAGGACCTGCGGGGTACAGGTCGACCAGAATTTCCTCAAGCTCCCGCCAGATGCCGCCAGATACGGCGGGGTTCTGATCGGCGGCTATGCCCTTGGCTCCTCCTTGATCGAGCGCGACTGGAAAGTTGTCTTCCAGATTGCTTGCCTTGAAGATCGGGTGCTGCCGACCCGGCACTGCGCCACGGACCTTCTCGGCGACGTAGTTGAAAATCTCGAAAATGCGGATCAAACCGTCGCCATGCGTGCGAGCCGCCCCTCGCAAAGCGCCCACGAGGTGTTCGGTGAAGAGGCTGTTGCTCGCGCCTGCGAGCACAAGCGAGGTTTCGGATGCTCGCGATGATGCGATCAGGACGCGACCGATCCCCTGCGCCAATCGGTCCAACGACTTTTCGCTGAATCCAAGACTAGCAATGTTTCCGACTGCCTTGAAGCTGCCAGCACCACCGGAATGACAAGCGTCAATAAAGACGACGAGGCGTTGAACCTTGATGTCGGCTAGCAGAGAAGAGAACTCAGTCTCCAACAGAACGGTTGCCGTTACGTCGCCCGGATCGCAATCGACCGGAAGCAACGCACTCTCAGGATCGTTCGGATTGCCAAGGCGCGCACCGTGCCCAGAGAAAAAGATCATAACCGTATCGTCAGGCTTGGCGCGGTTTGCGAGCGCACCGAGTTCGCGACGGATAGCTTCAAGTGTGGCTTCGCTGTCCAGTAGCGTCGTCACGTTCTTCGGGTCGTAGCCGCAATGCGCAGAAGAGGCCAGGACGGCGCTCACCTCGCGTGCATCATTGATTACAGCTGTGGGCAATGACGATACCTTGGGGTAGGACGCGACGGCCACCAACAAGGCGTGCCCGCCCGAGAAGCCGGCCTTTTCGATTGGGTTTGATCGGGTATCGTCGCTCATATTCGCACTCGCAGCATATTACCTGTAATCGTTTCTGAGGTCGGGATCTCTAGCGAGATAGCGAACTTGGTCATTGAGTGGAAAATCTTGCCGCATCTTATCGAGCAGTTGAGCAGGTCGAAGTCCTCTGCCCTGCTTCATCTGCCCGATCGCATCCCGCCACCGGGACCGTCCGCTACCGGAGCTTTGCAGATCCGCGTCTCGTCCACCGGCCCGAGCCCAGATTTCGTTGTGATTGGGACCAGTCGGGTAGAGATCGGTGGCAAGATCCTCGAAGATTGTCCATTTCTCCTCGTAGGAAACCGCCGATAGCCCGAGCGTCCACTGCGTGAAGATGCCTATCATGTCATGGCAAACCCGGAGCGTCATCTTAACGTCGTCGCGCCCCATGCGCGCGATGCGAACAAGCTCATCCACGGTGCGGCGCCAGCGGCGATCAAGGATCAGGCGACCGAGCACCTCCGCATCACCCGACGGCAGCGATCCCCGTGCCGCCGCCCAGATCGCCAGCCAGCGGAGGAAGCGGTGCTCGTCGATCCCGGGCAGGGCGGAGGCGATCCGGACGACGGTACCGACGCCGATCGGCGCCAGCGCCTGCAGTGTGATGTCCAAGCGATCACCTGCGAGGATTGCGGCTTCAAGCTGCGGGTCCGGTGCGTAGGCGACGTCACCCGCCGAGGCAAGATCGAGCCAGCCACCGGCTGTTGCTTTCAGGAGGTTGGTCCGGGTGGGATCCGCGAGCCGCGGCCAGACCTCGGCGCGACGGGCATAGTCGCTCAGGTCGGCCAAGGGGCTCTCGGCGAGTGCGGTGATCAACTCTGGATCAACGGCACCCCCGTCGAGGTGCTTTTCAATAATCGAAATAAAGGAGCGCTGCGGGTCAGCTGGCCCCCGCCACGCTTCGGCGTTGGCGGTAAGGGCCTGAGCCCACAGCTGCTGCGCCGGCAGGGTGCTGAAATCGATATCTTTCAGGAGCTGAGGTTTTCGCGCGACCGCCTCAGCCGCGATGTGCAGGATGCGCGGCTCAGCCGTTTCGAGCGCGATCGCGAGCGCCTGTGGCGGCGTAGCGGGCCGCAACGAGGCTCTGAGCCCGTCAAGGTTGTCAGGATCGGTATCAACTGAGAGCTGTTGACGGATTGCCTCGCTTGGCGAGAGGCTCGCACCGGCAGCAGCCCCGTGTAGGAGAAGCCATCCCTTCGTGAGCGCAATGCCCGCAACCGCTTTGCCGGCGTCGAGACCGATCTTGCGAGGTACGGCGTCAGACAGGCGAGCCTCTAAACCCCCATCCTGATGGAGATGGTCGGCCAGCGTTTTCAGTGTAGCAGGTCGAATCTCAGCCCAACGCCAGAACGCTGCCGAAAACGCAGGCGAAGTCGAGCGCGAGGCAGCAGCGACTCCCGCGAGGACCGCCCTGCGCCAAGGCACGACCGCGGTCGTGGCCGAAAGGGCGTCGTCGATCGCGGACAGCATGGCCGGGTCATCAGATTGTAGGAACTTGTTTGCGCCCGTCCAGGATTCGAGGCCGGCCCATAACGTGCTCGCCGTCGGGAGTCCTGTTGTGCTCAGGTTTCTGAGCAGGAGGATGTCCGCCGCCGTGGCGCCGTGCAGTCTCGAGGCGAGCCGCCCGATCAGCTCTGCCTTGCCTGCCGTACCCATGGCGGGATCGGGCGACAGGCGCTCTACGAGCCGAAGGACGGCTACGCAGTCGTCGAAGCTCGGGCTCGACGAGGAGCCGAGCTCAAAGGCGCGTTCTAGCAAGGGTAAGTCGGCGAAACGGTCCAGCCGCGCCCCGATCTCCCGAGCGAAAGCGAGGATAGGCTCGGCCTCCGCGCTTCCGCTTAGGATCGCAGCCGCGCGCGAGACAGGTGCCGAACCAGAGGTCCCGATGATACGATGACCCATCCAGCGGGCCGTCAATACTTTGGGTGTGCAGACGAGCGACGGCTGGGGCGCATCGACCACATCATACGGACCGAAGCTCAGCCGAAACGCGAACCTGGCACGGAGTTCAGGCCAGAGGTGGAACCACAAGGCGACCACTAAGTTTTCAAACCCTTGAACGCCGATTCGCACCACGGGCCCAGTTCCCCTGCTAGTCAGGACCTCAGCTGCCGGTATCAAGTCCATGGCCGTAGGCGCCGCGAGGGTGGACTTCGTCATGTCGCACGCTTGAAGCGCATCGGGCGGCTCGGGCGCCGTGATCAGAAGCCTGATAAGCGGCCGCAGGTCAGCCGTCGTTGCCACTTCCCCGAGTGGAGCGATGATAGCATGAGACAGGACCATTCCGGCCCGAGATGCCGCCGGGTCGGCGAAGGTGCGGGCAAGGACGTAGCGGTCGCGGTGCGGGAAGCCGCTAATGAAGTGCGACCACTCCACCCCCGGAGGCGCTGTGTCGGGCAGGTCGAGGCGCGATGCCAGCTCGGCGGGAAGGCGGCTGAGATCGCTGGCCAGCCGCAAAGCATGCCCGCCGCGTACCTCACCGTATATCGCCTGCTCAACTTTCATAGATAGCGACCCTCTGCCTCAAAGTGTGTCGGCTAAGAGGCGCTGGATCGGTGACGTGAGGTCCGTGGAACGCTGGCCGCCCGGAAGAACGACGTAGCCGAATTGCTCGGGACCGCGCGCCGCGTATTCTATATCCGGATCACGGGGATTCAGTGGCCGCTCCAGCGCGGATAGGCCGAGCACGCTCGGTTCGCTCCATAAGCTATTCACGAAGCTCGAAAACATGGGGAGCCGTTGGTTTAGGACCACGGCGGGCTGATCATCGGTGCCTAACTCGTCCCAGCAACTCAGGAGAACACAGAGACGGGGGCTCTCCAACGGCTTCGTGCTAATCGCGCCCCGAATGTAGAGGAGCATCTGGAGCAATTCGATCAGCCGAGACTGGTCCGAAATCTGAACCTCGCGATTTTCAACTCCGGTGCCTTTCAGCGTGCTCAGCGGGCGCGAGAAGATGTCCTCGCTCACACGCGTTTGCTGCAGGCGGACCAACAGAAGCCAAGCAGGTGCGCCGACGACGCGCGCTTGCCAAGCCGCAGGTATGCGGCGCGTCGACGATATGGTCTTGATCTGCTCGCCGCCGTAGTCGGGCCAGACGAGCTCCGCCTTGCGTCCGTTGACGTCCACGATCGGCCAGATGCTGTCGACATAGGTGGTGGTGGGCGTGTGGCCGGCCGCCATGCCTTCGTTCAGGCTCTCCATTGCGGCCTCGAACGGCTCCAGGTTGGTGGCTGCACCGTCCATCCGCAGCTGGCCGTCGCCTTTCATCAGTCGCTTCAGGAGCTGTGCACCGTAGTGGGTCTTGCCGACACCCGACTCGCCGATGAGCAGGATAGATCTGTCGCTGGCGCTCATGATCACCTCGCCCCGAACATGAAGAGTGGGTCAGGACTTGCAGCCTCGACGGGCGGCAGGGACACGCGCTCGCGCCGAATCTCGAGCGTCCAGTTGAGGAGCTCGAGAAGACCTTGACCCGTGTCGGTGGCGTCGTCCCCGCTGGCTGTGATGCTCACCGAGAACTCATGAGCGTCCGGCATAGGGCCAAGCACGGCATCGCGGACCGCCTTCTCCATCTCGGGCGCCACTGCGACGTCCGACTTGGTCCAGACGAGCGCCACCGGACGCCCTGCGCGTTCGGCAACCAAACGGCGCGCCAAAATTTGAAGTGAACCTCGGGCCGACCCCTTGTTTGGGCCAGAAAGCGCTTCGCGATCCGCGACTAGCAAGAAGACGTCGGCGTGCTCCGCGACCCATCGAGCACCTTCGCCTTCGACAGCCTCGCGGTTTACTGCCCATTTCTGGAACCACTCGCCGGGAGCGTCGGTGAATGTATGTCCGCGAACCTCGCCGTTCGCGGTCCTGAACGCGAGGTGGAGGAGGCCAGGCGCTCGGCCGCTGCGGCTAGACGTGTGCGGTGGAAAGTTGGGCTGCTGCCCGGGTCTCCAACGTAGCGCACTTGCCACGGCTTCCCACCCGGCGAGCGAGTAAGAGCCCGCAAAGCGTCGCTCGTCGGATCCGGTCAGACCGCGGCCGACGAGCAGGTACCAGGCGGCCAGCAAGGTGGTCTTCCCCGCATTCTGCGCCCCTACGATGCCGACGACCAACGGCTTTGTTCGCCCGGCGATGAAGGCGAGGTCAACGAGACCTATGGCGCTTCCCGACCAAGGGAGCAGAAGTTCGTCGGTCTCCGATCCATCCTGCGCTGCCGCTGCCTCGTCCGGGCGCTTCCACTCTGAGCATTTGGCGCGATCCAAGAAGCCCAGGTCGCAAGTGCTTTCGGGCGCGAAGCACGTAGGTCGGGAGCACGCGGTCATCAGGATTCACTTCCTCGCTTCTTGGCCCCTGCCCCCATTTGTGTTGCACGAGCGGCCTGCAACTCTCTGAAGATCCAAGTCGCCCATTGAGGCACGGTCAGCGGCGTCGGTGCCGGAACACCGACGCGCGCACGAAATCCATCTTCATCGAGAGTCGAGCGGCCGGAGCCGTGTCCGAGAAGTGTCAATACCGGCCCACGGCCTGCCAAGTCGTGAACGAGCTGCGCCGCAGCTTCCCGCAACGGCGCGAGCTCCGGAGAGACCATGGCCTCCTCCAAAAAGCCAAGGATTGGTCGCCCTGCGGCGGGATCGAGGGAGGGAATGCTCAGAACCGCCTCATGAAGAAAGGCGGAGACGCTAGCCGGGGAGAAAGTTGGAACCTGCTGATGCAGATCGAATGCCATCAAAACTGCCGCGGTCGATGTCGGCAGCTCGCGATAGCTCACGCGAGCGCTTGGTGAAAAAAGGCTTTCCTTCCACCAGATCAGGTTCGTACGTCGCTGAAGACCAGCTGTGGCGCTGGTTACCGCTTGCAATGTTTCGGCAACATGCTCCGTCACGGCTTGAGCAAGGCTCTTCAAGGGGTCGGAGAGGTCGATGGGTTCGACATTCGCCTCCTCCCCGGCCGCATCCACCACGTCGGCGATGGCGTCGGCCAAGCGTGTACTGAACTCCTGGCTCCAATTCTGGTTACTGTTGGGCCAGTGAGGGTTACCTTCGGTCGGTTGCCCTCGGCCATTGCTGGGACCGGCAGCCGCCAAAACGTGCGTTTTGAGCGCCTCTCTATCGACTTTTTCAATCGGCGCTACCACGGAGACAGCTTTAGGAGCCTCGAAGGACAGGGCAGGCGCAGTGATCGAAGATGGCATTGCCCATTCTGCTTCGGCTCGCGCGTCGACGCTCCGTTCGATATCCGCGACCACATCGATCCAAATCCCGCGCTCGTTGCCGGCCTCCATGAACGGCAAGGCATTGCGGGCAGAGGTCACGAAGGCGACACCAATCTTGTCGTCCTCGGCCGCTGCGTGGACAAGAGCGTCGAGCAGTATCGCCCGGATCACGGCGACCGGCGTTCCCGAGAAGGTGTTGACGTAGGTGGCCCAGCGTTTCTGGAGTGCTTCGGCGGCTTCCTTGATGATCGGGTCATCTTCTGGAGCCTCTGGGTCAAAGGCTATGAGGGCGAAAGCAGAGGCCTTGAACGGCATTTTCTTAAGGGTGACCGCGAGGTCACCCACTGTTTCCTTTAGCCGGTCAAGCTTCGCGTCGTCACCACCTACGTTAATGAGACCGGCACCTAGGAAGCGTATCAGAATATCGGAGGCCACAAATTCTCCCTTGGGCAATTCTTCCGCCCAGCTTTTTCCTGCGATTCAGACATATAGATTTGAGTTACTTAGGTCAGATTTCCCCCGTTGGCCAAGTACAAACTTCAACCATAAGGAAGCGGGCTGCAATGTCTATCGCAGGAGATAGCTGCTACCATTCACTCCTCACGCCTTGACGAATGGCAGCCAGGGATCGAGGCTGGCCGGCGAGCAGCCGGAAAAAGCGCCTGTCCGACATTTACCCGCCATCGCTATGGATGGTTCCTCCTGTATGGTCGTGGACCCTGAGCTGGTTCATGCCATCTCAGTTCTGGCGATCGCTACTGTCGAAGCCTTTCTTGCAGGCCAGTTCAGCTGCGCGCCGAAGGCAGCCTCGACCTCCGCGCGGCAGGCATGCAGGTGCTGGAAAACTTCGCCGTTTCGGGAGCGGTCCGCGTGGTCCAGTCTCAGCTCGACCTGCGCGAAGGTCTTGCCGACCTCCAGGCGCAGACTGATGCCGGGCGCGCCGCACCTGGCGGTGACATGCAGGGCGTCCGAAGGCGGCACGCCCGATAACAGGGGCATGGACGCGGCCTGCATCCTCGCCAAGACATAGGTCTAGAATTCTTTCCGGAGACTGGCAATCGCCGCCGGAACCTGGCGCTGCGCGGTACCTGAGGGATGGTGCCAGGGTGTGGCGATTGACGGCGGCAGACCCGGCGGATGCTGGCGATGGCGGCGTGTCGCAGACACGGTGGCAGAGGTCGCAGGCCGAGCCGGGCCTGCCGCCGTCAACCCCTCACTACCCTAGCCCGGAGGCCTCCGCATGGCATGGAAAGCCGAAGGAATGCCCGCCGAGGCCATAAGGGCGGGATCCGATCGGGCAGCGGGACCGCGTCAGCATTCCGCCATCACGGCGGCGCCGCATCTTGGGGCTGTCGTCTGCCGGCGCCACTACAAGCCGCTCCTGATGCAATATGTGCCCTAGCAAGGGACAGCCAGTCGCCGAAGCCGACGTCCCGCCGCGCCACGACGGAGGCACGATGAACCGCCTGGTCGAGGGCGCTGCGATCCCCGAGGAAGATCACCTGCTCCTCGGCGCGGGTCAGCGCGGTGTAGATCAGCGAGCGGTCGAGGATCCGGCTTGCGAACACCGGAACTATCACCCGGCGCCACTGGCTGCCCTGCGCCTTGTGGACGGACACCGCATAGGCCAGCTGCAGACACGGCCCGTCGGCGGGCGGGAGCTCGTGCAGCACCCCGTCGAGCATCGCCGTGATGCAGGCGGGACCGATCCGCAGGACCCGGCCCATGGAGCCATTCGTCAGCCCGCGCCCGGCGTCGTTCCGGGTCCAGATCACCGGCTCGCCCTCGGCAACATGTCCGCTCTCCGGCAAGGGCCTCGCACCGCGCCGCAGGGCGATGCCGTGGAAATAGCCGTTGATCGTCGCGATCTCGCGGTTCGTGGGGGCCACGATCTGGATGTCGTCACGATCGGTGCCCGCGCCGGCGAGGGCCCGGCCGATGGCGTGGAGTTCGGCGGTCAGCCGGTCCGGGCTGCAGGGTGTGAAGGTCACGCCAGGTTCGGCCCCGGCAAAGCCGGGAAGCTCCGCGATCTCCCCATGACGCACGCCCTCGGCAAGGGCCGGAATGCCGGTCCTTTCGTCCTGGCGATGGACCCGGTCGAGGATGACGCGCGCCACGCCGCGGTCCGTTGCGAGCAGGTGGAACACGACCCCGGGGCTGACCGGGGGCAGCTGTGCGGGGTCGCCGCAGAGGAGGAGCGATGCCCCCCCGAGCCGTCGCAGCAGACGCCAGATTTCCACCAGCCCCAGCATAGAGGCCTCGTCGGCGATGAGCGCGATGCCCGCATCGAGCGGGCCTTTGGCCTGTTCCTGCTCGAGAAGAAAGCGGGCGACCGTGATCGCCCGGCGGCCCGTCGTCTCTGCGGCGCGCTGTGCGGCGCGTCCCGAGAGCGTCACGATGAGCGGGGTGCGCCCGACCGCTTCCAGCGTCTCGCAGATGCCGCGCAGCACGGTGGTCTTGCCGGACCCCGCATATCCCGCCAGAACCATCAGGCGATGCCGGTGGGCCATCCGTATTGCCTGACGCTGCGCCTCCGTCAGGACAAAGTGCCGGGCCGCGTCGCAGTAGGCAAGCAGCGAGTCCAGCGCCCTGTCAGGCGTGATGCCGGTCATCGGCGGCACGGTTGCGAGGCGCGAAAGCTTGATGGCGCATTCGGCTTCCATATGCGCGGTACCGGGCGGCTGCAGCGCACCGGCAAGCCGGACAGCGCCGCCGGAGGTGACGGCCGCCTCTGCCAGCCCCGCCATCGCCCTGCGCCCCAGCAGCCGTTCAGCCGCGCGCAGGGCGGTGCTTGCGCCCAGCCGGGTGGAGCCGCGCCCAAGGCAGGCGGCGCCGGTCAGCACAGCTTCCATCGCCGCAATGTCGCGGCGGGGGTCGTCGGCCCCGATCCCGACCGCCCGGGCTATGGCGTCGACGGAGGGCCAGCCGGATCGCCACGGCGAGCGGCATGCCGGCGCCGATCCGATGCAGCCAGTCCAGCAGTTCCGCCTCTACCTGCCGCACCTCCAGGGCGGCCGCGGCGGCGATCGCGGGCTCCTCTCCGACGATTTCGACAACACGCTCGTCCAGCGCGAGGATCGCGTCCCCGAGCCCGTCTCCGAACGCGACTGCCAGGGCCGCGGCCCTGCGTGGCCCGATGCCCCGGAATGCCTTCTCGCGGGCGATATATCCGGCCAGCAGGCTGGTCTCGCGAGGCAGGCTCGCCGGTGCGAGCTGCGTCACCGCTGCCCCGGCGGCGCGAACCGGCCCCCCAGGGCGATCAGTTCGGCCACGTCGTCGCCCCGCAGGATCTGCGCCCGGAGGCTCGCGATCTCGGCGCGCATCTCGGCCAGTCGCCGTTCGGCCTGCGCCAGCTGTCGCTGCACCTCCAGCAGCCGCGCGGCCGGGACCATTTCGGCCGTGTCGACACGGGCGGGCGGCACATCTTCTTCGGGCGCAACGGCCCCGCGCCGGCTGAAGGCGATGCCGTGCCTCCCGGCATGGTCCAGGAGCAGGGCGCGGATCGCGGCATTGCCGTCGATCTGGCCGTTGCTCAGCCCCGCCAGGCGCTTGATCTCGGCATGCCAGAGCGCGCCCTTCCTGGTCGGAAGGGTCGTGCCGCCCGCCTCGCAGGACGCGATCAGGTCGCGAACCCGGTTCTCCGCGTCCCGCGCAATCTCGGCATTGGTCTTTCTCGCCATGGCTGGCCTCCCTTGCGATCGTGTCCGGGATCTCCGGCAGCAGTCATTCCTCCGGGCGGAGAGCCACCACCGTGCCGGCGGCGTCCCTTTTCGTTCGCAGACGCTCCAGATGCGCCTTGCATCGAAGCAACTCCTTCTCCGCCTTCTGGCGTTCCAGGAGGTGCCAGGCTGCGTGCTTCCGGGCGTCGTCGCGCTCCGCCTTCAGTTCGGCATTCTCGGCGCGCAGCCGCTTGATGACATCGTTCAGGTTGCCAGGCTCGACACCCTCCTGCCCTGCCGCTGCAAGGACACGGTTGCGTAAGGCGGGGAAGGCACAATTCTCCATGCCGATCAGCGTGCGGGAGCGTCCCGCCTCCTTGGCGACATTGGCGATGTTGACCTTGACCGGCTTGCCGCGCCTGAGCCGGTCGGCAAGATCGGGGTGCCGCGGCTTCCCGGCTTCGAGGCGGGCGAGCGCGTCGAGGATGTCGCGCTCGATGATGGATGGATCACTGCTGCGCCGGTGACGAGGCATCGCGCATCTCCTGCATCTGAAGGTCGACCCGCGCGTCGAGGGCAGCGATGTCCGAGCCGAGCTTGCGGCACAGCGCAGCGGCCTGACGGGCACGGGCGTTCATGATTTCACCATAGACTGTGTGCTCTTCGAAAGCTCCGGGGTCGCGCAGCGCGACCTGGCTCTCGACATAGCGGTCTTCCCAGAACGGCAGGTGCCAGCGCGCAATGGCGAAGGACGCGCAGCCGGCGCAGAGGCCCGGCGTCCGCGTCGCGTAGTTCGGGATCAGGTCCGGGCGCCACCGCGCAAGCTCGGCGGTCCCGGCTTCGGTGTGGCACGCCATTTCCGAGGCGCTGCGCGCCCCGCAGATGCCGTAGGGCTCGAAGAACATCCGGTTCAGCCCGGCCTCCTCGACATAGGCGAAGGCGGAGCGGTACGCCTCTTCCGTCGATGCGCCCGCGATCTCCGGCCCGAGGTCCTCCCGGATTTTCTCTTCAAGCCAGTCACCGTTGCGCCCTGCGAGAGCGACACCGCCCCGTGCGATCTCCAGCGTAGCCGCGGCCAGTTTCTGGCGCTTCACGTCGTTCATGTCGTCGAGCTGGAGAACGTGGCTCAGATACCCGCCATCGGTCATCGCGATCGACACGTGATGGTAATGGGCCTGCAGGACCGGCAGCATCGACGGGTCCGTCATATAGGCGAAATGGGCGAAGCTCTTGCGCCACTGGTGGCTCTTCAGGATGCGGCCATGGCTTTCCCGCCAGGGAACCAATTCCCGGTCCATCGTCTTTCGCGCCGCCTCGTCCGGCAGGCCGGTCAGGTCCACCCGGCTGGCCACGAATGTCCGCATGTTGTCCACGAGGTACTCACTTGTGACGCGGCTGACGCCGTTCTCGGCCTTCGGCAGGCCGCGTCTCGCGGAAAGGTTGACGAACAGATCATTGACGCCGAGCATCTGCCGGTAGGGCGCGAGGAGCCGATCGACGACCAGGATCGCAGTCACCGCCGGCGGCAGCTGGCCGGACCCTTTCGGCCGGTATCCGATCGTCCATTCCGCCTCGCGCGGCGTCTCCTCCGTCTTCGAGAGATCGGTCCGGACGATGAAGACCTCGGCGAGCCCGGTCACCGAGTCCCGGACCTGCACGCAGGACGGCAGTCCGGTCCCGGGATCGACCCCGGCCTGCAACCCGCAGACCTCGCTGATCCGGAAGCCCACGCTGGCCTGGATCACGACATGCGCCGCCGATGCGATCATCTTGACCAGCCGAAGGAGCGCGTCCATCGGGCCGACGAACGGGCAGGAAAGCCCCTCGCGCCGCGCGCGCTCGTCCAGGAGCGCATGCAGTTCCGGAGAGGAGGACAGGAAGACTTCATGTCCCGGCGGACAGCCCATCGCCAGTGCGATCTTCCGGGTATCGACGTGCTTGTGTCCCCCGACGGGAATCGACGGCAGGGCGTCGCAGGCGTCGAGATAGCGTGCAAGCGCCCGCGTCATGCCGGCGCGCATGTTTTGGTCCCAGGCCGCCGGATCCAGAGGCGGATGCCAGGGCGCGCCATCCGGTTCCGAGAACCGGAACGCCTCGGCTGCCGCGCGCTGGAGCTTTTTGCCGTTATTTCGGATTGTATGAGCACTCAGACCCTCCACCTCTGCCGAGGCGAAGGCTTGCGCGCAAAGCGCCTGAAGCCGGAGAACGTCCTCGGCCGGGGTGCCCAGCATCCGCATTGCCGTATTCAAAATGGGCAGACCGACTTCATTCGGCACCGGCCGGTAGGACCCCGCCGCGATCGCGCCGATCTCCCTGAACACGGCAATCACGCCACGCCGGCCGAACGGCGCCTCCGGCATCGGCGCGATGCCCGCCCGCTCCAGCGCATGACGCTGGCGCCAGACGAGGCCGAAGATGTTCAGACGCTTGCAGGCCACGGATTCGGTCAACGCCCCGTCATCGCCCTCCTCTTCCGCCAGGGTCCGCAACTCGTCGACATATTCTTCGATCAACGGTCGCGTCATCCGGGACGGCCAGAGCACGCCGCGATCCACGCACCAGGGCACGACCGCGCGCAGCCCGGAGCCAAGGGGGCCGAGGCTTCCCGGCTTCAGCCGGCCCGCCCCGTCGCCCGGCGCCGCGAAGGCCGACCAGACCAGGCGCCGCAGCCAGTCGAGCAGATCGGCGTTCCCCGGGTCGCACAGGTTCGATCCATCAGGCAGATCGAGGTCCCAGGAGATGCCGCTCTGGCTCCGTTTCACGCCCCGCGTCGTGTTGTCGAAGTTCCACCGCCGGTCCCCCCAGCGGCTGCGGCTGGAAACCTGCCTTTCGGGCAACATGTCGCGGGGCAGCAGATGCAACGGGAGCGCGGCGCTGGCCTCCAGAATGGCGTCGGTGGTCCCGGTTCCGGGGATGGCGCTGCGGACAGGCTTCATGGGTCAGCTTACGATCGGCAGGGTGATCCGCAGCCGGCGGGCGGCGTCCATCACCGGCTGCGGGACATGCGCGAGGAGCGCGTCGAGGTCCGCCAGGACCGGCTGCCATTTCTGCCGCCATTGTTCGGCCGACACCCGTCCCATGCTGGCCGCGATGATCGCCGCGCGCAGAGAGAGATGCCGCGCCACCGGCTCATCGCTGGCCAGATCGGCCGCCATCAGCGGGCAGGACGGGCACTCGCCATAGGCGGTGCAGAGCGCGCCGGAGCGCTGTCCCGGCCGCGGGCTGTGAAAGGGATCGAGGCAGAGGAAGCCCGGGGTCGCCGCGGCCTGACGGCCATTCGCGCCGAGGCCACGGGGGTCGATCACGCCCCGGGTTTCGGCCATGCGATGGTAGAGAACCTGGGTCTCGCCGATCCGGTCCTGGCCTTCCTTCCGCACCCAGTCGGAGGTGTAGAAGGTCCGGGTTGTCTGCGGGCTTTGATGCCCCATCTGCTCCGCCTGCGCGAACAGGCCGTACCTGCGCCGGGTCTCATCGCCGCCGGTGGCCCGAATCATCTTCAGCGAGAAGGGGGTGAGGCCGTGCGCGGCAATGAAACGCCCCAGCGCCCCTTTCCACATCGTGTCGACGGACGGTCCCATTGGGTGCTGAAACGCCTTGGCGGCGGACCCGCCCTGGATCGGCGCGGCGACGAAGAGGCGACGGCTGTGCCCGGGGTCTGCGACGATGGCCCGGGTGCGGGCGGTGAGGCGATCGAGGATGTCGAGAAGGTTCCCCAGCCCCAGCGGCACCCCGGCTTCGTCCGGCAGCCGACAGCTGACGACGTCCTCCGTCTCGTCATGGGTGCTGGTCTGCGTCCGCGACGATCGGGGCTTCTGCCCGTGGAAAATCACCACGTCTTCCTCGTGGCTCGGGGTGATCGAGTCCCAATCGAGCGAGAGCAAGGTATCGGGATTGAACACCGTCTTGAATGCGAGCAGCAGGATGAACGGCACCAGATCGTCCGCGCTGTTGTAAAGCGTCTCGCGGATGGCGGTCATTCCGTGCAGGAACTCCACTTTACGGCCGAGGTCCGGATCGAGGCGATGCAGGTCGTCCAGTGTGGCCAGGCGGTCGGGGAAAGCCTCTTCGATGCGCGCGGCGCAGACCGGGATCCGGCTGTGATCCGGGGCAATTCCCGCAAGGCGCGCCTCCTCCAGCTCGCTCCGGCCGATGGCCAGCAGATCCGCGTTGCGATCGAGCCGCGCCTCGATGCCTCTGACCGCTGCGAGACAGGCCGTTATGATCCGGTTGACCTCCTGCGGGAGGATGATTTCGGTGGGGACTGTCTTGCGCGACCGCCCCGACCAGGGATTTTTCGGCATCCCCGAGTGATAGATCAGCCGCTTCGCCGGTTCTGCCCGATCTGGGTGATCCTCCAGCGCATGGAGGCAGGCCTTCACCGCACCAAGCGCATAGGACCGTGTCGAGGGCGCCCAAGGCTGTCCCGAGGATTTCGGCGCATCCAGAAAGCGCAGGAATCCTGTCCAGAAAGCCTCATCGATTGCCTCCGGCGTCACAGCGGCGGTGCAGGTCGCAAGAAAGGCGCCAAGGCCACGGAGGAGATTCCCATGAGTGTCAGATCGGGAAGTCGCCGCAACCCCAATGGCCCATCCACGGAACCCCTCGGCAATCAGCTCCGCGAGGTCGGGATGGCGCAGGAAGACCGTGAAGCAATAGATTTCCGGCGACTTCCCGCCGGGGATGACCACCCTCAGTCGCGACGCCCCTGACTCAGGATCGGCCGAGCGGTCGATCCGCGCATGCAGCAGCTCGCGGACCGCGGGCAGATCCGTCGCAGTGTCGTCGATGCCCAACCCTGCGCGGGCCTGCGCCTGCGCGAGTACTGAGGCAACCGGACTCGTCTTCCCGCGCTGCGCCACTACGATAGCCCCTTCAGCTGCATCCCCTTTCCGGGGCTCGCCCAGACACTGACATGCTTGAGGTAAATCTCCATGGTCGTCGCAAGCTTGAGGTGACCGAGCTGGTGCTGGATGTATTTCCAGCGATAGGACTCATCGTGTCCTGCCGCCCGCAGCGCATGCCAGGTCATCACCGCGTAGGTGTGCCGCAGGCAGTGGTCGCTGAACATCGCGGCAGCCTCAGCACTCTCCTCGCCGGTCTCCGGATTGATCTTCCGCCGCTTTTCCACGAGCATGGCGCCGCAGCACGCTCGGTGCATGAGCTTCTCAACGCCGCCTTTAGTCATGGGGAATCCAGCCCTGGCCGACGAGGTCGATGCGTTGAGCAGCAGCTGGGCCTCGCGCGCGGTTCTCCCCCGTCGGCGCAGGTCGTCCTTTCGCTCTCCTTCAATATATGCCTGGATGTCCTCGACCAGCCACACGGGGACGTCAACCTGACGTATCCTGCCCCCTTTGCCCAGCACCTGCACCTTGTGGTGCGGCTGAGACCCGTCCGGCGTCATGGCCAGGAAGGGATATATCGTCAGGCCGAGCTTTTCGCTCATCCGGAGGCCAACAGCCCAGCCGAGATCGAAAACGATGCGGTCACGGGCCAGCCCGGGACTGTCGGCTGTCCGCTCGGACGGCCGTGGCCCAACCCACGCCAGCAAAAGATCAAGTTGCCTGCGCGACAGGACACGCACCTTGTCGGCAGACCCTTTCGGCATCAAGCCATTCGGCCGCCCCAGCGAAGAACTCCCCTTTCGCGTGTGCGCCAGCGCATCCTCATCGATCGGAGCCTGCCGCGACAAGCTGCCAACGCGCTCCGCCACCAGAGGCTCGAGCATCCATCCTTGGCCAAAAGAATAGTCGAAGTACGAAAAGATGAAGGCGAGCCTAGTGCGAACCGTCCCTGGCGAATATCGCTCGCCTGTATGCGGCGAGATCGCGCCCAAGTAGGCGTCTCGATACCCCGCCAGGTCATCGCGCGTCGCGTCGCGCCAATCCAGATTCAGCGCATCACACCACTCGAGCCAGTTGACCAGGGCGCGGGCGGCAGCCTCCCAAGTGTTCCGCGAGCGCGAATTCGGGACAACCTGCATGTTGAGCCACTGGCAAGCCGGCTCATCAAGCGTGCCGTCAACCCAAATCGCGGGATGCCCAGCACTCATGCTGCCCACCCCGTCAGGAGCTAAAAAGACAGAAATTGACTTGTTCATGCCGCATCCTGACCGCGCCCAAAGATGCTGTCATTCTGAAATAATAAAATTCCTTTAGTCAATGGTTTCTTCTCTCAAATGGACATTTTTTCCAATAGTACAATAAATTTCGAGCAACCCGACGTCGGCGGGACTATCCCTTTGAGAACAAGGTGACCGTCAGCTTATGGGTCAGTATGCATAACATGCTCGCAGCCGCGATAGGGATTGACCGAGCGGTCGAAGCCGATATCGGGCGAGCGGTTGCGGGTGAGGATCTTGCGCGCGTCCTCATGCACAACATGGGTCCGCAGGAAGGGCAGATCCTCGGGGATGTCCCAGCCGTCATTGAAGGGCACATGCGCCAGCGTCTCGAAACGCGGCGTGTCATTCGTGGCCGCCCCGCGGCCGCGGCGCCGTCCCGGCGCGATGTCATGTCTGCGCATGCTGTTCTCCATGCCGCGAAACATGGAACATTACCGGAACATTTACAAGATGCGGCGCTTGGCCCCTGGCAGGATGCGGCGCCCTGCCCCATCTGGGAGGCAGGAGGATCCGATGCCGCTGAAACAGTTCCTGATCGTTCTCGGGCTCGCCATCGCCGCGGCGAGCGTGACCATCGCGCTGGCCTGGGCTTTCTTCGGCGCGCTGCCGGGCTCGGCCTTCGCCGTCGCCCTGCCCCTGACCATCGCGCTGGCGCTGGCCGTGCCGCGGCGGTGAGACTCAGGCGGCGACGGCCGCCGCCTGCTCGCGGATGCGCTGGACCATGGCGCGCACGCCGTTCGAGCGCTGAGCGGAAAGATGCTCGTCGAGGCCGAGCCGTGCCAGTTCCGCATGCGCATCAACCTTCAGCACCTCGCCGGCCGGAAGCCCGGAATAGAGCGCGTGCAGCACCGCGATCAGCCCGCGCACGATCATCGCGTCGCTTTCGCCCTTGAAGCTGTAGATCGCCCCGGGCCCGCTGCCCTGGATCTCGGGATGCAGCCAGACCTGGCTGGCGCAGCCATCCACCTTGGTCGCCGGGACCTGCAGCGCCGGGTCGAGCCCGTCCATCGCCTTGCCCAGCTCGATCACATGGCGGTAGCGGTCCTCCCAGTCATCGAGGAACTCAAAGGTTTCCGCAATCTCTTCGAACGCTTCGCTTGCCATTCCGGCCTCCATCTCGATCGGCCGAGAGGTAGGGGTTTTCCGCCCCTGCGTCCAGTGCGTCGCAAGGTCCGAAGCGGCTTCCCCCCTGTCCGGTTTTGGGCTATCGGACTGGCATGACACGCATCCTGACGACCCGCCGCGCCACTCTCCTGTCGCTTGCTGTCCTCGGTCTGGCCGGGGCCTGCGGCCGCGAACCGCCCAAGACGCTGGAGCCGGAAGGCGGCTATCCCCCGCTGGTCTCCGACGACCGCCAGCTGATCGGCGCCGTCGACAGCATGACGGTGGAGCCCACCCCGGGCGGCGTGATCGTCACCGCGACCGGGCGCGTCATCCCCGGCTACTGGGACATCGCCCTGGCCGCGCCCGCGGGGCCGCGCGCCGTGCCCGACGAGATCCGCCTGGAATTCCGGGTGCGCCCGCCCCTGACCCCGCCGCCCGCCGGATCGAGCCCGACCCAGCAGGTCAGCGCCGCGCGCTTCATCAGCAATCCCGAGCTTGCCGGGGTGCGCATGATCATCGTCGAGGGCGCCACCAACAACCGCAGCAGCCGCCGCTGAACATGCCAAGGGCGCCCGCAGGCGCCCTTTTCCGTCCGGTATGATGCGGGAGCCGGGCGTCAGAGCTCGACGATGCGCACCCCGCCCTCGGAGGCCGAAAGCGCGATCCGGCCCTCGCAGAGCCGAAGCGCATCCTCGCCGAAGACCGACCGCCGCCAGCCCTTCAGCGCCGCCAGGTCGCGCTCGCCCGAGGCGATCGCATCCAGTTCGGCCGTGGTCGCGATCAGCTTCTGCGCGACGCCCGACCCTTCGGCCTTGGCCTTCAGCAGCACGCGCAGCAGTTCCGCCAGCGCCTGGTTCACATTCGCCTTGTCGGCCTCGGCCTTGCGCGGCGCCGACTCGGGCGGCAGCTCCATCCCGGCTTCGACCGCGGCAAGGATGCCGTCCGCGATGTCGCCCTTCCTGGCCTCGCGCAGCAGCAGCCGCGAGCGCGACAGGTCGCCCGCATTCTTCGGCTTGGTCGAGGCCAGCTCCAGCAGCGCGTCATCCTTGAAGACCCGGCTGCGCGGGATGTTGCGCTCCTGCGCGAAGCGCTCGCGGAACTCGGCCAGCGTCGCGACGACACCCATGAACTTGCCGCTCTGGGTGCGCGTCTTGACCCGCTTCCACGCCTCTTCGGGGCGCGAGATATAGGTCTCGGGATCGGTGAGGACCTTGATCTCCTCTTCGACCCAGCCCTTGCGCCCGGCCTTCTCCAGCTCGGCGGAGAGGTATTCGTAGATCACCCGCAGATGGGTGACATCGGCCAGCGCATAGACCTGCTGCGCCTCGGTCAGCGGCCGGCGGCTCCAGTCGGTGAAGCGCGAGGACTTGTCGAGGCTGGCCTTGGCGATGCGCTTGACAAGGGTCTCGTAGCCCACCTGCTCGCCGAAGCCGCAGACCATCGCCGCGACCTGGGTGTCGAAAAGCGGCTCGGGGATCACCCCGCCGTCATGGAAGAAGATCTCGACATCCTGGCGGGCGGCATGGAAGACCTTCACCACCGCGGTGTTGCGGCAGAGCGCATAGACCGGCTCCAGGTCGATCCCTTCGGCCAGCGGGTCGATCAGCACGGCCGAGTCCTCGTCCTCGCCCGGATAGGCGATCTGCAGGAGGCAGAGCTTCGAGTAGTAGGTCCGCTCGCGGAGGAATTCCGTATCCACCGTCACGTAGGGGTGCTGGGCGGCCTGGTCGCAGAATTCGCGCAGCTCTTCCGTCGTGGTCAGGGTCTTCATCAGGCGTTTCTTCTTTGCATTCTGAGGGCTTGGCACAATGGCCAAGGATGCGGCGCAGGTCCGCGAGATGTCAAGTGAGCGTGAAGCGGCGGTGATCGCCTTCGGCAAAGCGGCGCAGGGCCGCCGGATAGAGCCGGTGCTCCATCGGCAGGAGCCGCTCCGCCAGGCTCTCGGGCGTGTCGCCGGGCAGGACCGGCAGCTGCGCCTGGCCGAGGATCGGGCCGCCGTCGAGTTCCAGCGTGACCTCGTGCACGGTGCAGCCATGTTCGGCATCCCCGGCCTCGATCGCCCGCGCATGGGTGTCGAGCCCGCGGTATTTCGGCAGCAGCGAAGGGTGGATGTTCAGCATCCGCCCCTGCCAGCGGGTCACGAAGCCTTCGGTCAGCACGCGCATGAAGCCGGCCATGCAGATGATGTCGGGATCGGCCGCTTCCAGCACGCGGGTCAATTCGGCCTCGAAGGCCGGGCGGTCCTTGCCGAAGGGCCGGTGGTCGACCACCGCGGTCGGGATGCCGCGCGCCGCGGCCTTCTCCAGCCCGCCGGCATCGGGCCTGTTCGACACGACCAGGCAGGGCCGCGCCGGATGGTCGCCGGTCATCGAGTCGGCAAGGGCCACCATGTTGGAGCCCCCGCCGGAGATCAGGATCGCGACGCGCTTGCTCAAGCGAGGGTCCCTTCGTAGGTGACGCCCTCGCCCGCGGTCACGGTGCCGATGCGGGCGACGGTCTCGCCCTCGGCTTTCAGCAGCGCCTCGATCTCGTCCGCGCGATCGGCCGCGACGGCAACGACCATGCCGATGCCGCTGTTGAAGGTCTTCAGCAGCTCGGACTGCGCCAGCCCGCCTGCCTGGGCCAGCCAGGCGAAGACCGGCGGCAGCGTCCAGGCGCCGAGGTCGATGGAGACGCCCAGCCCCTCGGGCAGCACCCGCGGCACGTTCTCGGTCAGCCCGCCGCCGGTGATATGCGCCAGCGCATGCACGCCGCCCGCCGCGATCGCGGCCTTGAGCGGCTTGACATAGAGACGGGTCGGCGTGAGCAGCGCCTTGCCCAGCGGCGCGCCGACGAAGGGCGCCTGGTCGTCCCAGGAAAGCCCGGCCGACTCGACGATCTTGCGCACCAGCGAATAGCCGTTGGAATGGACGCCGTCCGAGGCGAGGCCCAGCAGCACGTCGCCCTCCGCCACGTCCGCGGGCAGATGCGCGCCGCGCTCCATCGCGCCGACGGCGAAGCCCGCCAGGTCGAAATCGCCGGCCGGGTACATGCCCGGCATCTCGGCCGTCTCGCCGCCGATCAGCGCGCAGCCCGACAGTTCGCAGCCCTTGGCGATGCCTTCGATCACCTGGGTCGCGGCCTCCAGCTCGAGCTTGCCGGTGGCGAAATAGTCGAGGAAGAACAGCGGCTCGGCACCCTGGCAGATCAGGTCGTTGACGCACATGGCGACGAGGTCGATGCCGACGGTGGAGACATGGCCGGTATCGATCGCGAGGCGCAGCTTGGTGCCCACGCCATCGGTGGCCGCCACCAGGATCGGGTCCTGGTAGCCCGCGGCCTTCAGGTCGAAGAGCGCGCCGAAGCCGCCGAGGCCCGACATGGTGCCCGGACGGGCCGTCGCCGCGGCCGCGGGCTTGATCCGCTCCACCAGCGCATTGCCTGCCGCGATATCGACCCCTGCCTCGGCATAGGTCAGCCCGTTCTTTCCGTCGCTCATGTCCGTGATCCTTCGCTGCGCGGGCTCCGCCTATAGCAGTCCCGGCAACAGTGCAATCGTCTCGCGTCCTGCGACCCCTTGACGCCGCCCGCCGGTCTGCTAGCCATTTCCGCGGCGGGCCTGTAGCTCAATGGTTAGAGCAGAGTGCTCATAACACTTTGGTTGGGGGTTCAAGTCCCTCCGGGCCTACCAATCCGTCCCCGTCCGCCGCGGCCGCCGAGTCTCCGGATGGCACGCCCTGCCGGTGAAAGCGTTTCCTCCATGCAACTTTTGCGGGCAATCCCGCCCGAAGTTTCGGCACGGCCCGCGGAGGCTGCCCGCCGGGCGCCGTGTTAACCATCTGCTGGTTTGCCGGACGTAGCGTTTCGGCAGAGACCGGGCCCTGGGAGGACCTGGGTTCCGATGGAGATGACCATGGTTTACCTGCAGCTCGTACTATTTTCCCTGCGCCAGCTCAGCGCGCTCGGCATGTGGCAGTCCGGCGCCGAACTCGGCGGCAGCGAAGAGCTCCGCCGCCGCGCCGACCGCCACCGCCGCCTGCAGGTCGCCGCCGCCGAGGCGCTGCGCCGCCAGCTGCGCCAGGATCTCGCCCGCCTGCCCCTGCCCGGCCTGGCCGAGCGCTGAGGCAGGCCAGGCGCTAGCGGGCCAGTACCAGCTCCGCCAGCAGCCCGCCATGCGCCGCGCTGCTGCCGAGACGCAGCTGGCCGCCATGGCTGCGGGCGATATCCGCGGCGATCGACAGGCCCAGCCCCACCCCCGGAAGGTTCTGGTTCCGCGCCGGATCGAGCCGGGCGAAGGCCTTCACCGCCTCGTCATGCTGTGCCTCGGGAATGCCCGGCCCCGCATCCTCCACCCGGATCGTCAGCGAATTCCGCCCCGCCTCGAGGCTCAGCCAGGCATGGCTGCCATAGCGCACCGCATTCCCCACCAGGTTGTCGAGCGCGCGGCGCACCGCCATCGGCCTGAGCTGCACCGGCCCCGTCTCGTCGCAATGCCCCAGCGTCACCGGCTGCCCCGCCCGCTCCGCCTGGGCGGCGATGTCGCGCAGCAGCTCCGCCGCGTCGACCGGCTCGGCCGCCTCCAGCGCGTCGCCGCGAGCGAAGGCCAGGAACTCGTTGACCAGCCGCTCCATGTCGGCGACGTCGCGGATCAGCGCCTCGGTCTCCTCGGTCTCCTCCATCAGCCCCAGCTCCAGCCGCATCCGCGTCAAGGGCGTGCGCAGGTCGTGGCTGATCCCCGAGAGCATCAGCGTGCGGCTCTCGATCTGCCGCTCGATCCGGTCGCGCATGTCGAGGAAGGCCAGCCCCGCCATCCGCACCTCGCGCGCGCCCGAAGGCTTGTAGGCCGCGTGCCGCCCCTTGCCGAAGGCCTGCGCCGCCGCCGCAAGCCGGGTGATCGGCTTCAGCTGGTTGCGCAGGAAGAGATAGGCGATCAGCGACATCAGCAGCCCGGTGAAGACCATCAGCACCAGCAGCTGGTGCGGGTTCGCGGCCGAGACCCGCTGCCGCGGGAAGCGCAGGTCGACATTGCCGTAGCGCGTCGGCACCCGCATGTGCACGCTGCTCTTCGAACGGATGAGGTCGACGGCCAGCGTGTCGGGCAGCCCCGCGCGCAGCGCCTCGATCACCGGCCCGCCGGCCAGGTCGTACCAGTGGTAGCCGTCCTGCATCTCGCCGCGCGCCGGGATCGTCACGCGGATCTCCAGCTCGGGGCCGAGATCGCGGGCGACGAGCCGCGCCGCGGCCAGGGTCGGCGCGTCGGAGATCTCGTCGAGCAGGTAGTCGATCTCCAAGAGCAGCCCCTCGGTCATCTGCGCCGTGACATCGTCGACATGGCGCTGGATGAAGACGATCGAGACGACCAGCTGGAGGATGACGACCGGCAACAGGAGAATGAGCGTCGCGCGCCAGGCAAGCGTCTGCGGCAGATAGGGTTTGAGACTGAGGCGCTTCATGGCCTAGCTCTAGCAGAAGCTCCCGCGGCAGGAAGCTGCAAAACGCGAAAGGCACGTGACGGCATGGGCGGCATGACAGAGATCGAGGCATTCGACCCGGTTCCCGGCAGGGCGGAGGAGCTGGCCCCGGGCATCCGGCGCATCCTGGCGCCGAACCCCTCGCCGATGACCTTCCGCGGCACCAACAGCTACCTGCTGGGGCGCGGGCAGCTGGCGCTCGTCGATCCCGGGCCCGACGACCAGGCGCATCTGGGCGCGCTGATGGCGGCGCTCGGCGGGCGGCCGCTGTCAATGATCCTCGTCAGCCATGCGCATCGCGACCATAGCGGGCTCGCCCCGGCGCTGGCCGCCGCCACCGGCGCGCCGGTCCTGGCCTTCGGCGGACCGTTCTCGGGGCGCAGCGAGACGATGAAGCGGCTCGCCGCGGTCGGCGCGCTCGGCGGCGGCGAGGGCGTCGATGCCACCTTCCGCCCGGACCGCTGCCTTGCCGACGGCGAACGGCTCGATCTCGACGGCTGCCCGCTCGAGGCGCTGCACACGCCGGGGCACATGGGCAACCACCTGGCCTTCGCCTGGCGCGGCGCGCTCTTCACCGGCGACCTGGTGATGGGCTGGGCCAGCTCGCTGGTCTCGCCGCCCGATGGCGACCTTGCCGCCTTCTACCGCTCCTGCGCGCGGCTGCGCGCGCGGGGCGAAACCGTGCTCCATCCGGGCCATGGCGCGCCGGTCGCCGACCCCGCCGCGCGGATCGATGCGCTGGTCGCCCACCGCCGCACGCGGGAGGCGCAGATTCTGGACGCGCTGGCCGCCGGACCGGCCGCCATCACGGCCCTGACGGCCCGGATCTACCACGATACCGACCCCGCCCTGCACCCTGCCGCGGCACGCAATATCCTGGCCCATCTGGTTGAAATGACGGAAAGAAACCTGGTCCTGGCAGAGCCCGCCCTGGCCCCGGATGCACGGTTCTCGCTGCGGCACGCGTAAAAATGCGACTTTCGCCCGAAATCCCTCTTGCACCCCCCCGAGGGCTTGGTTAGACAGCCCTCCACAGCGTTCCGGCGTAGCTCAGCGGTAGAGCAGTTGACTGTTAATCAATTGGTCGTAGGTTCGATCCCTACCGCCGGAGCCAAATCAGCCTGACTGGTTTGGAGCTGTAGATGCCCCAGGCATCACCCACCAGAGACGGGAAGCAGATGGCGCTTTCCGGCCTCCCGGACCCAGGGTCCGACATGTTCCGGCGTAGCTCAGCGGTAGAGCAGTTGACTGTTAATCAATTGGTCGTAGGTTCGATCCCTACCGCCGGAGCCATCCTCCTCCCCCACGCGATCCGAAAGACCCGCTGACCCGCCCCGCGGGTGCGCGTTGCGGCGATTCCTCCACAGGTACGATCCTACCCGGCCCGGCGCGGGCTGCCACTTCGGCAGGCAGTCTGCGGATCCGCGCCCCCGCAGCACGACCGGAGGCCGATGTTGCTGCATTGCAGCATGGCACGAGGCTGCTCTGTCCGGTTAACCAACTGAATTCCCCGGTTTTGACCCGACCTTTCCCGGACGGCACGGCGCGTCGCTGCACCCAGGGGCCGAGTCGGCTCAATCGGCAAGTTCTTGCCGATTTCGGCCCCAATATATCAACATCCGGCCCTGCGACGCATCTAGATATTGCTGCCCCGGTAATCAGCCGTTATGCGTCCGGCCCGAGCATCACGAGCATGTCAAGTCGAGAAAGTCCGACCAGCAAGGAGTGTGTTGATGAAGACGCTCAATCTAGAAAACGCGTCCAGACAGCAGCGGTCGGGCCTATTTTCCGAAAAACGGATCTTCCTGAAGTCCGATGGCGGGACCCGGTTCGTCCGATTGCGATCGCGGGACCAGGTCCTGGCCTGGGCGGGCGGCATCATGCTCGTCGGCTGGTCCGTGACCGCCACCGCGCTGGTGACCGTGCAGTTCCTCCAGGGCGCCGCCACCCGCGAACAGGCCGAGGCCGACCGCGCCGTCTACGAGACCCGGATCAACGCCCTGGCCGCCGAGCGCGACAGCCGCCACATGGAAGCCCTCGCCGCGCAGGAGCAGTTCGCCACCCTCCTCGGCCAGCTCTCCACGCTCCAGACCCGCATCTTCGACGCCGAACTGGCCGCCAAGGAGAAGTCGGACGAGACCGAGATGCTCCGGCAGAAGCTGCGCACCGCGCAGGCCGGGCTCGACAATGCCACGGAGCGCCTCGCCTCGATGGAGAAGGGCGAAGCCGCGGATGCCGCAGACAATGCCGCCATCGCGCTGATGACCAACGCGCTGGGAGACATGGCAGAGGAACGCCAGGCTCTGGCCGACCAGCTGTCCCGCAACGAAGCGGAGCTGGCCGACCTGAACCTGACCCTGCGGCTCGAGGACGAGAAGAACGACCGCATCTTCGCCAAGCTCGAGGATGCCGTGACGGTCTCGATGGAGCCGCTCGACAAGGTCTTCGCCAAGGTCGGGCTGAACCCCGACCAGCTGATCGACACGATGCGCAACCGCTATGACGGCAAGGGCGGCCCGCTGGAGCCGATCTCGATGTCGACCAGCGGCGAGGCCAGCCCCGAGACGACGCGGGCGAACAACATCCTGACCCACATGCAGACGCTGAACCTGTACAGCATGGCGATCGACGCGCTGCCGATGGCGATGCCGATCAACGTCAAGTACCGCGAGACCTCGCCCTTCGGCTATCGCCGCGACCCGATCCGGGGCGGCGGGCGCATGCATGAGGGCGTCGATTTCGCCGCCGCCTACGGCACGCCGATCCATGCCACGGCCGACGGGGTGGTCACCCATGCGGGCTGGATGAACGGCTACGGGCGGCTGGTGACCATCCAGCACGAATTCGGAATCGAGACGCGCTACGGCCACATGTCGAAGGTCAACGTGAAGGTCGGCCAGAAAATCTCCAAAGGAGACGTGGTCGGTGCTATGGGGAGTTCAGGCCGTTCCACTGGCACGCACCTGCACTATGAGGTAAGAGTCGGCGGCAAGGCGACCAACCCCATGACCTATATCACGGCAGCAAGAGATGTTTTCCAAGAATAAACTGACTGACCAGGCGCCGAAGCCGCCGACCGATTCCGACAAGCCGCATTCAGAGGTGCAGGGCTCGGCCGCGATGACCAGTCCGGTGCCCGCCGCGCCCGCCCCCAAGGCCCCTGCCTCGGTCCTGTCCTCGGATCTGACCGTGATCGGCAATGTCCGGACCGCCGGCGACATCACCGTGCAGGGCAAGGTCGAGGGCGACATCCGCGCCCAGCTCCTGACAGTCGGCGAAGGCGCCGTGGTCTCGGGCGAGATCGTCGCCGACGACGTCGTCGTCAATGGCCGCGTGATCGGCCGCGTGCGCGGCCTGAAGGTCCGCCTGACCTCCACCGCGAAGGTCGAGGGCGACATCATCCACAAGACCATCGCGATCGAGGCCGGCGCCCATTTCGAGGGCTCGGTGCAGCGCCACGAGAACCCGCTGGCCGAGGCCAAGGAAGCGCTGCCGCCGCCCCCGAAGGCCCCCGAACCGCCCGCCGACCAGGGTTGATCCGGCCGGCAGGCTGCCATGGACGGGCGTGCGGCTTCCGCGCGCCCTTTTTCGTGCCGCCTTCTTGCGCGCATGCCGGAGGCCCCCTGCCGCGGCAATCGCGCTATGCGGGAAAACCGGCGGGAAAATTCGCCCTCCGACCCCCTGACATTGATCTCGATCAATGAGGACGCAACGTTCTCTCCGGTATCAGCCTGTATCGGACGGTCCCGGAGGGAGACATGACGGCGAGCGCCTCGCTGGCGTGGCCGGGACCGCACCCGATCGCCGGAGCGCGGCCCTGTGGCCGGACCGGCAGGGATTGCGGCAGGCGGCCCCCTGGGCTGGCCTGCCCGCCCGCCCCCGGCCTTCTAGTCGCTGTCGATGCACTCCGGATCGAAGGGCAGATCCGCAAGCTCGCGCCCGCTCATCCGCGCCAGGTCGGGATGGGCCAGCGGATCGCGCCGCGCCGCCGTCTCCGCGGCTTCCGCCCGGGCCTGCCGCCAGCGGCGGCGCCACCCTGATATGATCTGCCAGAACGCCATGGCCGAGCGATAGCGCGCGGCCCGGCCTGCGGGCAGGGGCTGAATATCTTATGCAGCCCGCGCCGGACCCCGCCGCCCGTCCCGCACCAGCCGCGCCATCGTGCCGTTCGACAGCGGCATGCGCGTCCAGACGATCACCCCCTCGTCGATCCGGCCGAGCCTGCAGACATGGGCGCCGGTCTCGACCTCGAGCTCCGCCGTGGCGCGGTCGTACCAGCCGATCCCGGCCAGGCTCAGCTCGGCACGGGCAATGCCCTCGGAGGCGGCCGGCCAGAGCGAGGTGCCCTGCAGCCGGTCGAAGCCGTGGCGCCAGCTGGCGAGCCGCCCGGGCGAGGCGGCCAGCAGCCGGTGGGACAGGTCGCAGACCAGGTGCACCGGCTCGCGGGATTGAGAGACCAGCGCCAGGAGGGCCCGGTCGGCCGGGCCGTCGGGACGCGCGCCGAGCAGCCGGCAGAGCCGTTCCTGCTCGCGCTGCGAGGGCTGGGTGATCCCCGCCTCCCAGCGCGACACCGTGGCCTGCGAGACGCCGAGCGCCTCTGCCACCGTCGCCTGCTTGACGTCGTTCACCCGCCGCCAGCGCCGGAGCGACCGGCCGGTGAGCGAGGGGCAGACTGTCAGGTCGATCTCCATCCGGGCCTCCTCTGCCGTTCCGGCGCGATCCTAGCCGGCATGGCCCCTCCGGGGAACACCGCGCCGCGCAGGCCCGGCCCTGCGCCGCTCCGGGCTTGACGGGCGCCGCGCATGAAAAAGGGCCGGCGCCACGGAGGCCCGGCCCTGTCGCGTCTGCAGATCCAGCCGGATCAGAGGATCTTCTGGCCGGTCTTCTCGATATCGGCAAGGAAGGCCGCCAGGCCCTTGTCGGTCAGCGGATGGCTGGCCAGCGCCTTGATCACGGAGGGCGGCGCGGTGATGACATCGGCGCCGATGCGCGCGCTTTCCGCGACATGGTTGGCCGTGCGGATCGAGGCCGCGAGGATCTGGGTCTCGAAGCCGTAATTGTCATAGACCTCGCGGATATCCGCGATCAGCTCCATGCCGTCGAGATTGATGTCGTCGAGCCGCCCGACGAAGGGCGAGATGAAGGTCGCGCCCGCCTTGGCGGCCAGCAGCGCCTGGTTCACCGAGAAGCAGAGCGTGACATTGACCATCTTGCCCTCGCCCGAGAGCACCTTGCAGGCCTTCAGCCCGTCCCAGGTCAGCGGCACCTTGACGGTGATGTTCGGCGCGATCTCGGCGAGCTTGCGGCCCTCGGCGATCATCTTGTCGGCTTCGGTGGAAACCACCTCGGCCGAGACCGGCCCCTCGACCAGGGCGCAGATCTCCTTGGTCACTTCGAGGATGTCGCGGCCCGACTTCATGATCAGCGACGGGTTGGTGGTCACGCCGTCGACCATGCCCAGGTCGTTCAGTTCGGCGATCGCGTCGATATCGGCGGAATCGACAAAGAATTTCATGCGCTCTCTCCTTTGGCCTCCCCCCAAGGGGTCCCCGCCCTGTTAACGCAAACAGGGCAGCGGGGGGAGTCCCTGCGCTGATAGGCCGCCCGCGTCCCGAGGGAAAGCTGCTTTCCGCGCCCCAAGCTCCGGACCACCCGGTCAGGCGGCCGCGATCATGTGCCAGAGCGGCATGCGGGCCCCTCGCCCCGGGCCGCCACAGCGCTCCCTCCGGACGGTTTGCCCGCTTTCCGGAGGCGCCCGAACGTCGCCCCGGCAATGCCCCTGCTCTACCCGGCGGCAGCGACGGCGCTTCCCGTCCCGGCTGGCCCGTCCCGGGGCGCCAGCCCGGCAGGGACGGCCAGCAGCAGCCGGTGATTGAGGCGCCGGGCGGAACCGATCCTGCATCCCGGCCGGACGGTACCCGCTTGGCGCAGGCCCGGCCCTGACGGGCGCCGCCATGGAGCACAGGACGGGGGACGGGACCGCTTCGCGTCCGGAGAAGGACGGGGACCGCTGGCTGGCCGACGCCCTCTGCCGCCCCCCGGAGCCGTCATGGCCTGAAGATCACCGTGGCGGCCGCCAACGGGAAGACGCGCGGATCTCGCCCGCACCGGCTCGCCGATCCTCCGGACGACCGGACGGGACGGAGAACGTCCCCAGCCCGAGAGCACCGGCGCCCCCATTCGATCCGAAGGCGCCGCGTGGCCTGCAGGATTGCCACCCTGAGGCAACGCCTCGACGGGAAGCGGACCCCCGATTGCCAATGAACCCAATGCTCACTCGCCATGCCGCCCGGAGCGATGGCGCTCCATGGCACGCGCCGCCCATCCTCCCGTGGCGGGGCGGCCGGCCAGGTCGCCGCACCCCTGCTGTTGCCCGTCCCGGCGCGGCATTGCCCGGCAATGTCCTGGGAAGCTGGCCCGCTGTCAGCGAGACGCTCGCCGGGCGGCTGCACCTGACGGTACCGGCAGGCAACGTGGCGCCCATGCGCCCCGCTCCGGGGAAAACGCGCTCCCTGAGCGCTGACTGATCCTCGCCGCGGGCCGACCCGGCCGCCGGCCCGCATTTTTCCGGGCGGACCGTCCTCTGCGGGTCACATGCAGCTAGAACGGCGGTCGAGCCCGGGCCGCGGCCGTCCGTGCCACCAAGCGCGCAGGCCTCCAGGCGACAGCGCAGAGAACGGACAGGACCGGGCTTCAGCCAAACAGGACCCGTCTCGGGGGCGGTCCCGGATCACGCGGAGCCGGAACCCCCAGAGCCCCCTAGGACGCTCCCGCCTCCAGCCGCCGGTCCATCCAGCCCAGGGCCAGGTCGCTCCAGACCGCGTGGCTGCCCGCCCGGTCGCGCAGCGCGAAGCCGTGCGGCGCGCGGCCGAAGACATGGGCGTCGACATCGAGCCCCGCCTCCGCCGCCGTCTCCACCAGCCGCAGCGCGTGCTGGACCGGCACCGAACGGTCGCCGAGCGCATAGGCCAGGAAGAGCGGGATCCGCGGCACCGCTTCGGGATGCGCCGCCAGCCCGACCGGCCAGGCATCGTAGAAGGCCTGCTTCTGGGCCGGCGGATAGTCCGGCTTGCCCGCCGGCACCTTGTGGTCGCGGTGATTGGCATTGAGCGGCGCATAGCCGATCAGCGCCCCGGCCGCCTCGGGCGCGTGGCAGGCCAGCACCCCGGCCAGATGCCCGCCCGAGGAGAGCCCCAGGATGAAGAGCGGCAGCGGCGGCAGCTCGGCGAGATGCCCGAGCGCCGCCAGCCCGTCCTGCAGCGCGATCTCCGCGGGCCAGGCGCCCCCGGCCCCGTCGGGCTGGCCCGGCAGGCGGTGGACCAGCAGATGCGCCTCGATCCCCGCCGCAGCGAGCCAGAGCGCCACCTCGCTGCCCTCCTTGTCGTACATCAGCTTCGTGTAGCCGCCGCCCGCCAGCACCAGCGCCCGCGCGCGCGGCGCGCCCGCAGCGGCGAAGCGGTGCAGCTCGGGCCGGGTGATCCCGGCCAGCACCCGGTCGGGCCAGGCGCCCTCCTCGCGGTTCGCGGCGCCCTCCCCCAGGGCCAGGATATCGGGGCGCGGCAGATCGTTGGACATGGGTTACTCCTCCCTCGGGCGATCGTGACCGGCCGACCCTAGCCGCCCTCCGCGCCGCCGTTAAGGGATCCGAGATTCCCATGCGGCGGAAAATGCGCTAGCCTCGCGGCAAAGAAGAAGCCCGAGGCACCAGAGCAGATGACCCAGATCGACACCGCACCGGCCGTCAAGCCGGATGTGCGCGACCAGATTCTCTCCAACCCCAGCGCCGTGCTCGAAGATCCCGAGCTGATCGCCGCGCTGATCTCGGCCGATGACGGCCGCCGCGGCGGCAATGTCGTCGATCTGCGCGGGCTGGCGATCTCGCGGCTCGAAGAGCGGCTGACCCGGCTCGAAGGCACCCATCAGAGCGTGCTCTCCGCCGCCTATGACAATGTCTCCACCACCAGCCAGGTGCACCGCGCCGTCCTGGCGATGATCGCGCCCCTGCAGCTCGAGGCCTTCCTCGACTGCCTCGGCAGCGACGTGGCCGACATCCTGCGCGCCGCCTCGATCCGCATCCTGGTCGAGGGGCGCATGCCGATCGAGCATCCGGTGCTGGTGCCGGTCGGCGCGGGCGACATCGCCCGCTACATGGACCTCTGGCGCTCGGGCCGCACGCTGCCGATCGTCCTGCGGCGGGTGCCCGCGGAGATGCCGCAGCTGCATGACGAGCGCCATGGCAAGGTGCGCAGCGAGGCGCTCTTCCGGCTGGAGCTGGGCGACACCGCGCCCGCGGCGCTGCTGGCGATCGGCGCGGCCGCGCCCGACCAGTACCTGCCGAGCCACGCCACCGACCTGCTGGAGCTCTTCGGCCGCGTCTGCGAGCGGACGCTGCGCGGGCTGATCTCGTGATCGGCCTGCCCGCGGCCACGCGCGACCTGCTGGAGCGCTGGCTGACCTCGCTGAAGGCGCTGGACGACGCCTCGGACGCGACCATCACCGCCTATTCGGGCGATCTGCGCGACTACCTGGGCTTCATGGCCGGCTATCTGGAGGGCGGCGCCGCCCCGGCCGAACTGCGCCGGGTCGACCTGACGGCGATGCGCGCCTGGCTGGCGCACGAGACCGGCAAGGGGCTCTCGGCACGCTCGCGGGCGCGCGCGCTCTCGGCGGTGAAGAGCTTCTACAACTGGTGGTCCGAGCGCGAGGGCTTCGACCCGACCGCGGTGCTCTCGACCCGCTCGCCGCGCTATACCCGCAAGCTGCCGCGGCCGCTGACCGAGGACGCCGCCAGGGCCGTTCTGGAGACGGTGGAGCTGCAGTCGCGCGAGCCCTGGGTGGCGGCGCGCGACGTGGCGGTGGTGACGCTGCTCTATGGCTGCGGGCTGCGCATCTCCGAGGCGCTCGGCCTCGATGCCGGACAGGCGCCGCTGCGCGACAGCCTGCGCATCCTCGGCAAGGGCGGCAAGGAACGGGTCGTGCCGGTCCTGCCGGTGGCCCGCGAGGCGGTCGAGCGCTACCGCCGCCTCTGCCCCCTCGACCTCTCCCCCGGCGGACCGCTCTTCCGCGGCGCCAAGGGCGGCGCGCTGAGCCAGAGCGCCATCCAGAAGGCGATCCGCGCCACCCGCATGCAGCTTGGCCTGCCGGCCACGGCGACGCCCCACGCGCTGCGCCACAGCTTCGCCAGCCATCTGCTGAACCGCGGCGGCGACCTGCGCACCATCCAGGAGCTACTGGGCCACGCCAACCTGTCGACCACCGAGGCCTATACCTCGCTCGACGCGGCGCGGCTGATGGATGTCTACCGCGACGCCCATCCGCGCGGCTGAGACGGCCTGCAGGGCATTGCGATGCCCTGCACAATCCCGCTTGACGGCCTCCGCCGGGGCTTGTATCCGGTGGCTCCGAGGCGGGTGTAGCTCAATGGTAGAGCAGCAGCTTCCCAAGCTGACGACGAGGGTTCGATTCCCTTCACCCGCTCCATCGGATTCATGCGCTGTGAACAATAATATAGAATAAAAACAGCCGCTTGACCTGCGAATTCCGCGAAACTTGACCTTCCCGGAGTTCCAATTCCCGTAACAAATCCCGTAACATTCGACTTGACCGCGAGCCCCGCGCTGCGACTATTCCGATGTCTGAATACAACGGGGTCGCGATGCCGAAATCACGCAAGGCCCCCGGCGTCACCTTCGACCGGGGACGGTACTACTGGGTCAAGCGGGTCCCCAAGGCAATGGCCGGACTTGTGCTGGGGGCGGATGGCCTGCCGGTCAATTTCGTGAGGATTGCCCTGCATACCGACAGCCTCGCCGAGGCGAACGTAAAGGCCGGGGACGTGGCGAAACGCATTGCCGCCGAGTGGGAAGCCCTGGCAGCTGGCAAGACCGGCAACGCGCGCGAACACTATATGGCCGCACGCCGCCTGGCGGAAGCAAGGGGCTTTGCCTACGTACCGCTCGACGCGCTGGTGGCACCGGGCGCCGATCCGAAAGAGGTCATCCGAAGGACCATGGCCGCCGCTGCGGAGATCGGCAGACCCGCTGTCGCTAGTGCAATCCTTGGCACCGTCCCAGCCGCCCTTCCGAACATGAAAGGGCTATGGGCCGAGGTTCAGGAGCTGTCCAAGGCAGACCACCGCCACAAGAGCGCAGCGCAGCTTGAAAAATGGCGCAATCCCAGGACCCGCGCCCTGGACGAATGGGAAGAGATTACCGGCGACCCGCCAATCGACCAGATCACCAGGGCGCAGGCCCTCGCCTTTCGGAAATGGTGGGCGGAGCGGATCACCGCGGGCGGGCTGACGCCGCAATATGCGAACAAGATGTTCGGCCATCTGTCGGCCATCTTCGCGACCTACGCCCGCGCCCATGACCTAGATATCGCCAACCCCTTCCGGGGGCTAAACCTCAAGGAAGCGCCCGAGAACAGGCGCCCACCCTTCTCGCTGCCTTGGGTACGCGACAAGCTTCTGGCGCCTGGTGCCTTGGGGAACCTGAACCAGGAGGCTCGTGATGTCCTCTTGGTGATGGTCAATACTGGCGCGCGCCCTTCCGAGGTCACCGACGCCCCTGCCGAGGACTGGCGTGTCGAAGCCCAAATCCCCCATCTTGTGATTGCAGCGAATGGCCGCGAATTGAAGGTCGGCCACACCGCCCGGGAGATCCCGCTTCTTGGCGTTTCCCTCGAAGCCGCGAAACGACTGGCAAGCGCTGGGGGCTGCACCCGGTATCATCACAAGGCGTCTGGCTGGTCCGCGCTGGTGAATAAATATCTTCGCAACAATAGCCTCGTGGAGACACCGCAGCATTCTGCCTATTGCCTGCGCCACTATGTGGAAGACCGGCTCTTGATGACCGGTGCGGATGACCGTGTGCGAGCTGACATCATGGGCCACGACTACAAGCGCCCCCGCTATGGCGAAGGCGGCGCACTTGAGGGACGCCGGAACGCACTTGAGCGAATTGCCCTCTAGCGCTCGGCGCCGACGACGCGATATTTTCCGACAAAGCGCAAGCCCATGCTGCACCAATCACCCTCACCGTTTACGTTCAGACCTAGTCACGGTCACCGCCCGTTGCGCGGTGACAATTGAGCCCTGAACAACGTCGTCTCCGCTATGGTGGGGTCGATAATGCAATCTGCAGCTATTCCTATTGCATGGTATTCGACCGGTCTCGGCCCTTCGCCATCAGTCGCGACGACGCCGCACTCGCGACGCCTTCAGCGGACATCGATGGGAAACAGACTGGCAGCACCGCGGTGAAGCCTAGTCGGTAATTTGCAGAAGCGGCAGGTCGCACCGGTCAGCAGTTGGAAAGTTCCAACCAGGCCGGGGCACCCCAGCCCAGCTACTCGCGGCCGGTCCTGCCAACATTCACAGAGCTTAGGAAGTAGTCGCTCAAAATCCATAGGCCCTCGTGCCCGGCATTGATGCCGCTCTCTCCAGGCCGGTCACTCACGACCTGGAAATGCTGCCTAGCGGCGCGCCGGAGACCGGCCGTTTGCCGCTCCTCAGCACCCACTACCGGTCGAGCTCACCCTTAGCGCACATAACGGACGCTCGCCGTTCAGCCGCCAACTGGTTGGGTCGGCCCTCTGCGGACTTTCACCAGGTTCGGCCTCGCTGCGGCGCAGCCGCCCGAACCCGATGGGGTGGATGGCTCCTGCTCCAACCGGCGTCGCAATGCGCCATAGTGCAGTTGTCGTGACTGCTATGAGAGGAGCCACCCAATG
>NZ_VATA01000239.1 GCF_005870025.1 Poseidonocella sp. HB161398 | reverse complement strand
AGAGGTGGTCCCGTTTTTTCGACCAGTTTGCCGCCGGGCTAAGCTATAGCATTGGTTTCACGTCAGGCGGCGATCTTCAGGTTCGGGGTCCGGGTACCATAGGCCTCATCCGGCGTCAGCAGCCCATGCGATGAGTGCGGGCGTCTCTCGTTGTAATAGCTGATCCAGGCGCCGATCCCCTCGCGGGTCTCCGACCCGGTCTCGAAAGCGTTCAGGTAGACGCACTCGTATTTCAGGGAGCGCCACAGACGCTCGATCATCCGGTTGTCGATCCAGCGGCCGCGCCCGTCCATGGAGATTTTCACCTTCGCGTCGTGCAGCGCGCCGGTGAAGTCGGTGCTGGTGAATTGGGATCCCTGATCGCTGTTGAAGATCTCCGGCGCGCCGTATTTCGCCAGCGCCTCCTTCAAGGCCTCGACGCAGAATCCCGCGTCCATGGAATTCGACAAACGCCAGCTCAGCACCTTCCGGCTATGCCAGTCCATGACGGCCACGAGGTAGAGGAAGCCACGACGCATCGGGATGTAGCTGATGTCGGTGCACCAGACCTGGTTCGGCCGGGTGATGGCCAAGTCTCTGAGGAGATACGGGTATATCTTGTGCGCGGGGTGCTTCCTGCTGGTCTTCGGCTCCTGGTAGATCGGCACCAGCCGCATGAGCTTCATCAGCCGCCTGACGCGATGCCGCCCGCATTTGTGCCCTTCTCTGTGCATGTGGCGGGCCATCTGGCGCGAGCCGTACCACGGCCTTTCGAGAAACTGGCGATCGATGATCGCCATGAAGGCGAGGTTCTCCGCGCTTTCGCCGCGCGGCTGGTAGTAGAGGCTCGAGCGGGCCAGCGACAGCAGGCTGCACTGCCGCCGCACGCTGAGGCCGGGATGATCCTTCTTCACCGCTTTCTGCCTCCAGTGCCGGGGATGAGACTGGAGGCTTCCGA
>NZ_VATA01000238.1 GCF_005870025.1 Poseidonocella sp. HB161398 | reverse complement strand
GCGGCGGGCACGACCCTGATCGTGGTCGAGCACAACCTGGGCTTCCTGATGTCGCTCGCCGACAGCGTGGTGGTCCTGCAGAACGGGGCGCTGCTGGCGCAGGGAACCCCGGACGAGATCCGCCGCGATCCGCAGGTGATCGCGGCCTATCTGGGAGCGGACCATGAAGCTTGAGGCCAGCGGACTGAAAAGCGGCTACGGCAAGGTGACGATACTGCACGGGGTCGACCTGGTGGCCGAGCCGGGCGAGATCACCTGCGTGCTGGGGCCGAACGGCGCGGGCAAGTCGACGCTGATGAAGGCGGTCGCGGGACATCTGCCGGTGACCGGCGGCACGCTGGCGGCGGACGGCGCCTCGATCGCCGGGCTCGGCCCGCTGGAGACGACCCGCGCCGGGATCGGCTATGTCGCGCAGGAGCGCAACACATTCGCGCAGATGTCGGTGCGCGACAACCTGCTGGCCTCGGCGCTGTTCTTCGAGGGGGCAGGGGCGCGGATCGAGGAGACCTACCGCCGCTTCCCGGTGCTGAAGGACCGCTCCTCCCAGCTTGCCGCCACGCTCTCGGGCGGCGAGCGGCAGACCCTGGCCATCGCCAATGCGCTTCTCGCGGCGCCGAAGCTCCTGATCCTCGACGAGCCGACCGCCGGGCTGGCGCCGATCTTCGTCGACCGGATCATCGACTGGATCACCGAGCTCGCCCGCGCGGGCATGAGCGTGATCTGGGTCGTCGAGCAGAACCCCGAGAAGATCCTGAAGATTTCGCGGACCACCTGGATGCTCGATGCCGGGCGCAACCGCGAGACCCTGCCGAGCCGCGACCTGCTGGTCCCGGGCCGGCTGGAGGAGATGCTCCTGCAGGAGCACTGACCTCCGCGACAAGGGCGCCGCGCCTGCCGGGCGCGGAGCCGCAAGCAAAGAAAAGAACGCAAGCCAACAGGAAGACAGATCATGAC
>NZ_VATA01000237.1 GCF_005870025.1 Poseidonocella sp. HB161398 | reverse complement strand
CAGGACGGCAACCAGCGGGTGTCGATGTCGGCGACCTACCTGCATCCCTTCATGGGCCGGGCGAACCTGCACATCCTGCTCTGCGCCGAGACCGCGAAGATCGAGATCGAGGGCGGCCGCGCCACCGGGGTCAGCTTCGTGCGCCGCGGGCGGCAGTACACGGTCGGCGCCAGCTCCGAGGTGATCCTCTCGGCGGGGGCGATCAACACGCCGAAGCTGCTGATGCTCTCGGGCGTGGGCGACGCGGCGCAGCTGGCGGCGCACGGGATCGAGGTGAAGCAACACCTGCCGGGGGTGGGGCAGAACTTCCAGGACCACATCCTGCTGGCGGGCTGCTGCTGGGAGTACATCGTGCCCGAGGCGCCCCGGAACAACGCCGCCGAATTCGTCTTCTACTGGAAGAGCCGTCCGGATCTGCCGACGCCCGACCTGATGCCGGTGCTGGAGGAATGCCCCTTCGGCTCGGAGGTGACGGGGCCGCAATACGGGCTGCCCTCCGCGCCCGACAGCGCCTGGACGCTGGCGCCGGGGCTGGCGCGTCCCGACAGCCGCGGCGAGGTGCGGCTGGGCTCGGCCGACTGGCGCGACGCGCCGGTGATCGAGGCGAATTTCCTGTCGGCTCAGACGGATGTCGACGCGATGCTGGCCTGCATCGAGATGTGCCGCGAGATCGGCAATTCCGAGTTCTGCGCGCCCTACCGCAAGCGGGAAGTCATGCCGGGGCCGCTGCCGAAGGCGGAGATGACGGAGTTCCTGCGCAATGCGGCGGGGACGTATTTCCACGAGACCTGCACCTGCAAGATGGGGCGGGACGAGATGTCGGTCGTCGACGGGCGGCTGAAGGTCTACGGGCTGGAGGGGCTGCGCATCGCCGACGGCTCGATCATGCCGGAGATCACGACGGGCAACACGATGGCGCCCTGCGCGGTGATCGGCGAGCGCGCCTCCGCCTTCCTCCG
>NZ_VATA01000236.1 GCF_005870025.1 Poseidonocella sp. HB161398 | reverse complement strand
CTCCTGGCTCAGCAGGCCCCGGTCAGCCACCAGCACGACCCGCTGGACCGGGAACCGCTTCAGCACCGTCTGCAGCATGCCCTGCAGTGTCTTTGTCTCGGCCATGTTGCCGGGATGGACGGTGTGGAGCAGCGGCAGTCCTTCCGCGGTCTGCACCACGCCGAGCACGAACTGCCGGGCAATCCCGCCGGTTTCCTTGTTCATGCCGTAGCCGCGCAGGTCGTCCCCGACACGCCCCTCGCCGTGGATCCGCACGGTCGTGAGATCGTAGAAGACGACGGCCAGATCGCGGTCGACCAGCGGCCGCACCTGCTTCGCCAGCGCGTCCTCCACCGTGTCAGCATGATCCATCAGCGCATCCATGGCCCGCAGGAGATGCTGGTGCGTCACGGCTTCCGGCATGGCGGGCATGGCGACCGTTTCCAGCCAGCGCAGGCAGCCAAGTTTGGAGTCCGGGGCGCAGAGACGGTTGAAGACCATGGCCCGGACCAGGGCTTCCACGTCAATCTCGCGCCGTCCGGAGCGCAGCGCCCGGTTCAGTGCACGGTCGAAGCCGAGGTCCTTCCAGATCTCATGGAGCGCGAAGACATTGCCGAAACCGAGCGAGGACTCGTAGGTCACGTCGGAGGCGGTATTCTCGAGGCGTCCGGCCGCGCGGTTCAGGCCGTTGATCAGCGGGTCGAGCTTGCCGGGCTTGATCTTGTCCAGCCTGCCGAGGTTGGCGACGACCTTGATGCGGACCTTTCCAGCCTCGTCGCGGTGCCCCTCGACGAGCTGCAGGTAGCGGCGGCCGCCGGATTCCGTGATGCGCGTGTACATGGACGAACAATATTCCGTCCATGCACCTTGCCACAAGGTCAATAATTCACATGACGTGTTACAACAAGACTTCGGCTGAAACCACTATTCCCGGTCGCCAACCCATTGTTTTCATTATGCACGGGGAGGCGCAACCCGCCGAAATCGCGATTTAGCTGTCGAACCTGGGCT
>NZ_VATA01000235.1 GCF_005870025.1 Poseidonocella sp. HB161398 | reverse complement strand
GTCAGCCCCTTCGAGATGCTGGCGAAGCTGCAGGACCGGACCGCGAAAGGAAGCCCCGGGTGACCAGGGGCCGGGGTGCCCCGGCCAAGGCTGGAGATCGCTGACATCTTCCGTGCTCATGGTCCTGCGTGGCGGCGGACCAATGCCGGGCATGTCAGCCTGAGCCAGCTCAAGGTGATGTCAGCGATCGAAGCCTGCCGGACGGAGGCGCTCGGCGGGCATGTGGCCGCGTGTGGCAAGTGCGGCCACCACCACATCGCCTACAATTCCTGCAAGAACCGGCACTGCCCGAAGTGCCAGGGGCCGACGGCGCGCGACTGGATGGCGGCGCGAGCCGAAGACCTTCTGCCTGTGGAATACTTCCACGTCGTCTTCACCCTACCGGCGGAAATCGCGCAGATCGCGTTCTGGAACAAGAAGGCCGTCTATGGCCTGCTGTTCCGGACGTCTGCCGAAACCCTGGCCACCATCGCTGCCGATCCCCGGCATCTCGGCGCGCGGGTCGGCATGACGAGCGTGCTTCACACCTGGGGCTCCGTGCTGACCCACCATCCCCACATCCACATGATCGTGCCCGGCGGCGGCCTGTCGCCGGACGGGTCGCGGTGGGTCGCCTGCCGCTCCGGTTTTCTGCTGCCGGTGAAGGTCCTGTCCCGGCTGTTCCGGCGGCTGTTCCTGGAAGGGCTGCTCGGACTGCATCAGGCCGGGATACTCGCCTTCTTCGGCGATCTCGCCGGACTGGCGGATGCCGGTGCCTTCGCTGCCTGGCTCGCGCCGTTCCGGAAAATGGACTGGGTGGTCTATGCCAAGCCGCCCTTCGGCGGGCCGGAGGCGGTGCTGGCCTATCTCGGGCGCTACACCCACCGCGTCGCGATTTCGAACATAGACATCCACCGGCGGCCCGCGGCTTCCACCTTGGGAGGATTTCCAACGCGGGCCGCCAAGGCACCAAGCCGCACCCTCACGCCCCGGCCCGCATCGAAAATCCTTCACC
>NZ_VATA01000234.1 GCF_005870025.1 Poseidonocella sp. HB161398 | reverse complement strand
GTGGGATTCATCTTGTGAACCCAGCATGCTAGCCGGGCTGCATGAGCAGACCTCCGAAGCCGACCTGCAAGACCACCAATTGGCAAGCGTATAACCAGGCGCTGAGGCAGCGCGGATCGCTGACCGTCTGGTTCGATCCCACGATGCAATGGGAGGCGGTGCCGTCCGGGCGTCGCGGCCGACAGCAAGCGTACAGCGACGCGGCGATCCAGGCCTGTCTCACCCTCAAGGTCCTGCTCGGCCTGCCGCTCCGCCAGACGACAGGGTTCGTGTCGCGTCAGCTGGAGCTGTCTGGGCTCGGCTGGGCAGTGCCGGATTTCAGCACCCTGTCCCGGCGCCAGAGCGAGACGGGACCGTGGCGCCAGTGGCGCCGCGAAAGCCCGTCGAACAATGGACGTCACCATCCCGTATCGCGGCTCCAAGCGGGCGCTTCACCTGCTTGTCGACAATGAGGCATCGACCGCCATCGGTCCGAGAACGATGCCGAATGGCATCAAGGTGGAGGGCGAAGGCGAGTGGCACGCGCGCAAGCATGGCGGCCCGAAACGGCCCGTTCGCGGTGCCGCTCGGACCGGTGGCGCGGCCCGCTCACGGCGCAAGATCCACCTCGGCATAGACGAGAAAACTTTGGAGATCCGGGCGGTCGAGGTCACCTCCAGCAATGTCGGCGACGCGCCGATGCTGCCAGACTTGCTTGCCCAGATCCCTCCGGATCAGGAGATCGCCACCTTCACAGCGGATGGCGCCTACGACACGCGCGCCTGCCATGAAGCCGTCGCCGGCCGCGGTGCGGCGGCGGTCATTCCGCCCCGCCGAAATGCGCGACCATGGAAGCCGGACACGGCTGGAGCCCGGGCGCGGAACGAGATCCTGCGAACGTCAAAGCACCTTGGCCGGACGTTGTGGCGGAACTGGAGCGGCTACCACCGACGAAGCAGGGTGGAGACCAAAATGAACTGCGTGAAGCTGCTCGGACAGAGGCTGATGTCCCGCGACTTC
>NZ_VATA01000233.1 GCF_005870025.1 Poseidonocella sp. HB161398 | reverse complement strand
ATCGCAGGGTATCACGTCCTTCATCGCCTCTTGCTGCCAAGGCATCCACCAAACGCCCTTTTCGCGCTTGATCTGACCCGGTAAGAGCAAGACCGCTCCTACGCTGCCCCGGCCTTTTGTCTTCCGGGGCTTGAGATCAGAAGTCGTACTTTTTCCCGTGCTTCACGCTGGTTCGCAATGAAGCACTGCGTGATGGTTAATCACGCGGGTTAGTGTACTTGACTTGGACAAAACCGCTTTCGAAGTGCCTTTGATGTCCTACCGCCTATTCGGCTACTTGAGGACAGGCGCTTCAAGTTCCTCCGCACTTGGAGGAACCAGCGGTTCTGATGTTGTTTCTCTCTATGAACGATGTCAGCGGACCAGCTAGTGATCCGTCGTGTCCGGCTGGACGGGAAAACGCCCGCAGGCGCTTTCCGGTCAGGCCGGATCGGTTTTGACTGAGTATCCGAAGTTTTGGTGGAGCCTAGGAGGATCGAACTCCTGACCTCCTGAATGCAAATCAGGCGCTCTCCCAGCTGAGCTAAGGCCCCATTGGAATTTGCCGCGCAAATTCCAATGGGGCCGCAACCCGGCAGGTGAATTGCGCAGCAATTCGCCGAGAGGGGAAAGGCCCCGATGTCTTTTGCAAGGCAACCGATCTTTTGGTGGGTCGAGGAGGACTTGAACCTCCGACCTCACGCTTATCAGGCGTGCGCTCTAACCACCTGAGCTACCGACCCGTGTGTTTCCGAAGGAAACACGAGCCCGGCAGGCGTTTGCGAAGCAAATGCCGAGAGGGTGGCTTCCTTCAGCGCCGCGCTGGTCGGGCCATTCAGACGAGCCAGGCGGCCCGAATGATGTTTCAAAACTGAAGAGATATGGGGACGGTCCGGCCGTATATGCGCCATTGGCGCTGCTAAGTGTTCCACGAGAAAGGCAAGCCAATCTGCCAGGAACATCCTTAGAAAGGAGGTGATCCAGCCGCAGGTTCCCCTACGGCTACCTTGTTACGACTTCACCCCAGTCGCTGATCCTACCGTGGTCCGCTG
>NZ_VATA01000232.1 GCF_005870025.1 Poseidonocella sp. HB161398 | reverse complement strand
ATCCGGTCGCACGCTGCGATAGCGCACGCTCGACCGGTCCACCGCCAAAGCCTTGCACGCCCGTCGTTGGCTCACCCCGTGGAACGCCACGACATGTGCCACCGCTTCCCGCCTCACGCCGGGCGTTACCACTTTCGCGACGCGACATCCTTCAGGATCGCGCGCGCCATTGGGCTCGAACCAATGGCGCCTTCACTGGCGCGCTCGAGCATGGCCTCTGCCAGCAGCTTCTTCAGCTTGGCGTTCTCGTCCTCAAGCGCCCTGAGACGTCGGGCATCCGACACCTCAAGACCGCCAAACCGCGCCTTGTATTTGTAGAACGTCGCCGTGCTGACCCCGTGCTTGCGGCAGACATCGGCCGTCGCCATGCCCGCCTCCTGCTCCTTCAGCATCCCGATGATCTGCTCTTCGCTGAACCTTGATCGCTTCATTGTCCGTCTCCTGGTTGGGGCGGACTCAACCTCAAACTGGAGGAAGATGCGGGTCTCAGGTCAGGAATTGCGAAAGGCCCGGCGGGGCCAGATCAAGACCGCATTGAAGGCCTCTGAGAACGTCGAGGATACAGGTTTGACGATCCGCAACCCTGTTTGTCACACCAAGCCCGGAAGCTCCCTCGGAGAGTCGCTCCGTGACTGCGCGGGCCGCCGTCGATGACTTCATGGCCGGGCGTCGCCCTCAGGGGGAATGTAGGATGACAGGGAAGGTCGCTGCTTACCTAGCAGTGATGCCGGAATGCTATGGTCCGGACCGTGACATTGCAGGCATCCCCGGAAAGAGGCGGCCGACCTCAAGAAGATCGTGCAAACCCTGCCTGCGAACCCCAAGGCGCCTACGCGAGACGCGGGATTTGACGCTGGAGGAGGCCGTTTCCGTTCCGGGGCTGAAGCGGATCTCGGTCGAAACGGTGAATGGCCATATCGACACCTTCGTAAGCGATGTTCCGGGATCACGGGATCTCAGGTTGACGGCTTGAAATTCCATGGAAGAAGTTCGTCGATCCGCTTCTTTGGATGTCCGGCGGCAATCGCCTCGAGCGTGG
>NZ_VATA01000231.1 GCF_005870025.1 Poseidonocella sp. HB161398 | reverse complement strand
GGCCTTGTTGCACAAATCGTGCGAGGGATTCACTGCATGAATCCAGCATGATAGCCGGTAGGCATGAGCAGTTGGGCCCCTACGAAGTACAAGACCACGAATTGGTCGGCTTACAATGACGCGTTGAAGCGGCGTGGATCGCTGACGATCTGGTTTGATCCAGACATGACGTGGCGAGCACCACCGACTGGCAAACGCGGCCGGCAGCCGAGCTTCAGCGACGCAGCGATCCAGACGTGCCTGACGATGAAGGTGCTGTTTGGCATGCCGTTGCGGCAAACGACGGGGTTCGTGCAAAGCCTTCTGAAGCTTGTCGGCTTGGATTGGGTGGTGCCGGATTTCAGTACCCTGTGTCGCCGCCAACGAACGCTGAATGTGGCGATCCCGTACCGTGGCGGAGCGGGCCCGTTGAACCTGCTGATCGACAGCACAGGTATCAAGGCCGAGGGCGAAGGCGAGTGGAATGCCCGCAAACATGGTGGCTCCAAGCGGCGCATCTGGCGCAAGATACACATCGGAGTTGACGAGGAAACGCTGGAAGTCCGGGCTGTCGAGGTCACCGGCAGCAACATCGGCGATGCACCCATCCTGCCCGAACTTCTGGACCAGATTGCGGCTGATGAGCAGATCGGTTCCGTGACCGCCGATGGCGCCTACGACACGCGCAAATGTCATGAAGCGATCGCCGCTCGCGGTGCCGCCGCAATCATCCCGCCACGCAAGAACGCCAAGCCCTGGAACCCGACGAGCCCCGGTGCCATCGCGCGCAACGAAGCTCTCCGCGCCTCGAAGTACCTCGGCCGAGCCATCTGGCGACGATGGAGCGGCTACCATCGCCGGAGCCGGGTCGAAAGCAAGATGAATTGCATCAAGCTGCTTGGCCAGTCACTGATGGCTCGAGACTTCGACCGCCAGGTCGCGGAGCTGCAAGTCCGCATCGCCGTGCTAAATGGCTACACCGCGCTCGGCATACCCGTCACTGTGGCCGTAGGATAAGTCCGTCCGGGGAAAGGGGAACCGCGCTCAGCCCCCGATTTGTGCAACAAGGCC
>NZ_VATA01000230.1 GCF_005870025.1 Poseidonocella sp. HB161398 | reverse complement strand
ACAGTACTTTCCATGAACCGAAGATTCTCGAAATTAGAGAGCTTCAAGGCTGACTTCTCGCTGCTGCAGCGAACGACAGGAAAGTCCCGGATAATGTTGAAAAACGCCGGATGCGGTCGAGAGTGGACCCACAGTTGGAACTTTGTTCTAAAACATGGCTAAGGAAATCGGATGTCGAAGCACTTGCGCCCAATCGCGGAACGTCTTCCCTCGAGTTGAAGGTCCGAGGGCAAGATCGCGAGTTTTTCAACGGCATTTCCCGCGCTGCGGAAGTTCGTCCGGCGCGTAGCGAAGATCATGTCCCGATGCGTGGTGTAGCTGGCGGTGGCCATCGGGTTTCTCGGTAGGGTCGGGTTGCTTAGCCAACCTGAACCGAGGGATTTCCCCGATGACCAAACCAATGATGGACCTCCGCGCGCTCGTGGAGAAGAGCGGCGATGCGGATCTGCTGCGCGAGATGATCGGCTTTGCCGCCGAGCGGCTGATGGAGCTGGAGGTCAGCGCCAAGACCGGTGCCGAGTACGGCGAGAAGAGCGGTGACCGGCTGGCGCAGCGGAATGGGTACCGCGACCGGGACTGGCAGACCCGGGCCGGAAGCGTCGAGCTTCGGATTCCCCGACTGCGCACGGGGTCCTATTTCCCATCCTTCCTCGAGCCGCGGCGCTCGGTGGAAAAGGCGCTGACGGCCGTGATCCAGGAAGCCTATGTCCACGGCGTCTCGACGTGCTCGATGGACGACCTCGTGCAGGCCATGGGCGGCACCGGCATTTCCAAGAGCCAGGTCAGCCGCCTGTGCGAGGAGATCGACGAGCGGGTCGATGCCTTCCTGACCCGGCCGATCGAGGGGGAATGGCCCTATCTGTGGATCGACGCGACCTACCTCAAGGTGCGCCAGGGCGGGCGGATCGTCTCCGTGGCCGTCACCATCGCAGTCGGCGTCAACACGGACGGCAGGCGCGAGGTGCTGGGCATGGCGATCGGGGCCTCGGAGGCCGAACCCTTCTGGACCGAGTTCCTGCGCGACCTGGTTCGCCGCGGCCTCGGCGGCGTGAAGCTGGTGGTCAGCGATGCGCATGAGGGCATCAAGGCCGCCACCGCCCGGGTCCTGTCCACGACCTGGCAGCGCTGCGTTCGGCATCGGTCTCGAACCGATGGCGACCAATGCCT
>NZ_VATA01000023.1 GCF_005870025.1 Poseidonocella sp. HB161398 | reverse complement strand
GTACGACCGATGCCCGAAGACCTTCTTCTCGGCGATCGCACTCGCCGCAACCGTCATCTTCTGGCTGTGAGTCGGAACGAGTCCTGAGCCTAGGCCCTTTGGATGAAAAAACCCTTTCCGTCGTCCCGGACCGCCCCGGGGCCGCTGCTCAGCCCGGCTGGTCCGCCGCCGCAGCCGGTCCGGATCCGGACGCGCGGGCCTCTCGCTGGGCCACGTCCGAAATCAGCACCGCGATCGGCCGCGTTCCGGGGAACTCGTTGAAAATGATGACGAGAACGCTGGTCAGCGGCACCGCGAGGATCGCCCCCGGGATGCCCCAGAGCGCCGACCAGAAGGACAGGGCCAGGATCACGACAAAGGGCGAGAGATTCAGCTGCCGCCCGATCCAGCGCGGCTCCAGCACAGAGCCGACGAAGATCTGCATCGCCGTCAGGAGCGCCGTCAGCAGCAGCGTCCGCCAGATCTCGCCGAACTGCGCGAAGGAGAGCATCACCGGCAGCATCACCCCCAGCCAGGAGCCCAGGTAGGGAATGTAGTTCAGCAGCCCGATGCAGACCGCCCAGAACAGCGCGAAATCCACTCCGACGGCCCAGAGCACGCCGTAGCAGAGCAGGCCGAGGACGATGTTCACCAGCGTCTTCACGGTCAGGTAGTCGCCGATCTTGCGGTTGATCTCGCCGCCGATCTCCAGCACCCAGGCGCCCTTGCCCTCGGCGCCGAAGGCGTCGGCGATCTTGCCGGGGAAGCTCGGCCACTGGCCCATCAGGAAGCCGGCATAGATGATCACGACGAAGACGGAGCCCAGGACGCTCGTCAGCGAGGCGAAGAGCGCGCCGATGCGCGAGGGCAGGTCGAGCTGGCCGAAGATCATGCCGCGCAGGTCGTCCCAGGTCGGATCGCTTTCGGCGCCGAAGGTGCCCGCCAGCCGCACGGCCAGCGCCTCGAGGTTGCGCTGGTAGGCCGGGGCGCGGTCGACCATCTCCTCCAGCGTCACCGCCACCACCGCCGCCATCGAGAACAGCCCGATCACGAAGGCCGCCAGGATCGCGGTATGCAGCAGCCATCCGGGGCAGCGGCGCAGCACCGTCCAGCGCCGCAGCCAGGCGGCGCCGTTGATCAGCACGTAGACCGCGATCACCGCCGCCAGCACCGGCACGATCACCGCCTTGCCGATGATCAGGATCCAGCCGGCCATCAGCGCGGTGCCGAGCGACAGGAAGATGGTCTGGAGAAGTCTGGGCGAACCGGTCATCGAGGCCACTCGGCTGTTTCGGGAAGGTGCGGATCCGGCCCCTGCCGGGACGGATCCCGGCCGAGCCTATCCTGCGGGCAGACCCGCCCGCAAGCGCCGGTCCCGCGCCTGCGGCGCCCGGTCCGGGGCGGCGGCGGGGCAGGCGGGCATTGCAGCGCCCCGCCTGCCCGGGCTAGGGCGGGAGGGAGAGGCCCGAACAGCCGGAGGACCGCGCCCGTGATCAAGCTCGACGCCCGCGACATCGAGATCCTGCGCGTGCTCGCGCGAGAGGGGCGGATCTCGAAGGCCGCCCTGGCCGAGAAGGTCGGCCTGTCGCCGACCCCCGCCTGGGAGCGGCTGCGCAAGCTAGAGCGCGCCGGGCTGATCGAGGGCTACCGCGCCGAGATCAACCTGCGCGCCCTCGGCCCCTCCGTCACGGTTTTCGTGGCCGCCGAGCTCGCCGATCACACCCAGGCCAGCTTCCGCCGCTTCGAGGCCGCAGTGGGCGGCCATGACGAGATCACCGCCTGCTGGGCGCTCGGCGGCGGCTTCGACTACCTGCTGCAGATCGTGACCCGCGATGTCGACGCCTACCAGCGGCTGATCGATGCGCTGCTCGACCAGCGGATCGGGATCGCGCGCTACTTCACCTATGTGGTGACGAAGCAGGTGAAGGGCGGCGGCCTGCCGCCCCTGGAGCTGCTCTCGGGCGGCTGAGCCTGCCCGGCCGGACAGGCACGCTGCCGCCGGAGCGGCGGGCTGGCCCGATCCGGCGGAGGCCGGGGCAGGGGCGCTGCGGGCGGCCGAGTCGCGCCTTGCCGCGGCCGGGCCCTGCGCCAGCCCATCCGGCCTGCCAGGCGCCCTCTGCGCAGTCCGGACCGCCTGCCGGCGGAGGATATCCGGTCTCCATCTCTGCCCGCCGCAGGCCATTCTGCCGGGGAAAGGAGACCCTGCCATGCTCGACACTGCGATCTCGGCCCGGCCGGATATCGGCGACAAGCGCCTTCTGCGCTCATTTTCCTATCTCGGCGGCAAATGGACTTCGGGCACCTCCGGGGCCAGCTTCGCCGTCACCGATCCCGCCAATGGCGCCCATCTGGGCGATGTCGCCGCGCTCGATGCCGCGCAGGCGCGCCAGGCCGTGGATGCGGCCGACGACGCCTTCCCGGCCTGGTCGCGGCTCCTGCCGCACGAGCGCGCCGCGATCCTGAACCGCTGGCACGGGCTGATGCTCGGGGCGAAGGAGGATCTGGCGCGGATCATGGTGCTCGAGCAGGGCAAGCCGGTCTCCGAGGCCCGCGGCGAGATCGACTATGCCGCGGCCTTCATCGAATACTATGCAGAGGAGGCCAAGCGGCCCAATATCGAGAGCGTCACCTCGCATCTGCCCGATGCCGAGATGGAGCTCTGGCTGGAGCCGGTCGGCGTTGCCGCCCTCGTCACGCCCTGGAACTTCCCCTCGGCGATGCTGACCCGCAAGGCCGCCGCGGCGCTGGCCGCGGGCTGCACCGTCGTCGCGCATCCCTCGGCCGAGACCCCGTTCAGCGCGCTGGCGCTGGCGGAACTGGCCGAGCGCGCGGGCATGCCCGCGGGCGTCTTCAACGTCATCACCGGCCATGCGCCCGAGATCGTCGGCGCCTGGACCGGCGATGCACGGGTGCGCGCGCTCAGCTTCACCGGCTCGACCGAGGTCGGGCGGCTCCTCTACCGCCAGTCCGCAGAGACGGTGAAGAAGCTGGTGCTGGAGCTCGGCGGCCACGCGCCGGTGATCGTCTTCGCCGAGGCCGATCTCGACCGCGCCGTGGCCGAGACCGTGAAGGCGAAATTCGCCACCTCGGGCCAGGACTGCCTGGGCGCCAACCGCATCTATGTCCAGCGCCCGGTCTATGACGCCTTCTGCGAGAAGTTCACCGCCGCGGTGAAGGCGCTGACGCTGGGGCGCGGCATGGACGATCCCGATATCGGCCCGCTGATGAATGCCGCCGCCATCGCCAAGCAGCAGGCGCATGTCGCCGACGCGCTCGCCAAGGGCGCCAAGCTCGCCTGCGGCGGCAAGGTCAGCCCGCTCGGCCCGCTCTTCTTCGAGCCGACCGTGCTGGCGGATGTTCCGGCGGAGGCCGCGATCCTGCGCGAGGAGACCTTCGGCCCGGTGGCGCCGGTCCTGCCCTTCGACACCGAGGAAGAGGCCGTCGCCCGCGCGAATGACAGCGAATACGGGCTCGTCGCCTATGTGCATGCGATGGATCCGCGGCGCATCTACCGGCTCAGCCGGGCGCTGCAATACGGCATGGTGGCGGTCAACCGCACCAAGGTCACCGGCGCGCCGATCCCCTTCGGCGGCGTCAAGCAGTCCGGGCTGGGCCGCGAAGGCGCCCGCGCGGGCATGCAGGACTTCATGGAAATCAAGTACGTCTGCCGCGACTGGGCATGACGGGCTGCAACCGATAGCGAAAGAGGATATGACATGCTGACCAATGACCAGCTCGCCAAATGGGACCGGGAGAGCTTCTTCCACCCCTCGACCCATCTCGCCCAGCACGCCCGCGGCGAGACCCCGAGCCGGATCATCAAGACCGCGCAGGGCTCGACCATCGTCGACCGCGACGGCCGCGAGCTGCTCGACGCCTTTGCCGGGCTCTACTGCGTGAACGTGGGCTACGGCCGGCCGGAGATCGCCGAGGCGATCGCCGAGCAGGCGAAGGAGCTGGCCTATTACCACGCCTATGTCGGCCACGGCACCGAGGCCTCGATCACGCTGGCGCAGATGGTGCTCGACCGCGCGCCGTCGCACATGTCGAAGGTCTATTTCGGCCTCTCCGGCTCGGATGCCAACGAGACCAACATCAAGCTGATCTGGTACTACAACAACATCCTCGGCCGTCCGGAGAAGAAGAAGATCATCTCGCGCTGGCGCGGCTATCACGGCTCGGGGCTGATGACCGGCTCGCTCACCGGGCTGGGGCTCTTCCACAAGAAGTTCGACCTGCCGCTGGCGCAGGTGATCCATACCGAGGCGCCCTACTACTACCGCCGCGCCGACACCGCGCAGAGCGAGGCGGAGTTCACCGCGCATTGCGTCGCCGAGCTCGAGGCGCTGATCGCGCGCGAGGGCGCCGAAACGATCGCGGCCTTCATCGGCGAGCCGGTGCTGGGCACCGGGGGCATCGTGCCGCCGCCCGCAGGCTACTGGGAAGCGATCCAGGCGGTCCTGGAGAAGCATGACATCCTGCTGGTCGCCGACGAGGTCGTCACCGGTTTCGGCCGCCTCGGCTCGATGTTCGGCTCCGACCATTACGGGCTGAAGCCCGACCTGATCACCATCGCCAAGGGGCTGACCTCGGCCTATGCGCCGCTCTCGGGCTCGATCGTCGGCGACAGGATGTGGAAGGTGCTGGAGCAGGGCACTGACGAGAACGGACCGATCGGCCATGGCTGGACCTATTCGGCCCACCCGATCGGCGCCGCGGCGGGCGTCGCGAACCTCAAGCTGATCGACGAGCTGAACCTCGTGGAGCAGGCCGGCAAGGTCGGCGCCTATTTCCAGGGCGCGCTGCGCGACGCGCTGGGGGATCACGCCAATGTCGGCGAGATCCGCGGCGAGGGGCTGATGTGCGCGGTGGAATTCGTCGAGGACCGCGACGCGCGCGCCTTCTTCGATCCGGCCCGCAAGGTCGGCCCGGCCATCGCCACCGCGCTGGCAGGCGAGGGGGTGATCGGCCGGGCGATGCCCGAGGGCGACATCCTTGGCTTCGCGCCGCCCTTCTGCCTGACCGAGGCCGAGGCCGACCGCATCGCGGCCGCCACGGCGAAGAGCGTGGCCGCCGTGCTCGGCTGAGGCCTCGGCGCGGGCAGGGGGCGGACTACTCCGCGGTGCCGACCAGCATCCGCAGCCGCTCCCAGCCCTCCTCGGTCAGCTCGCGCTCTTCCGCGGTCTTCATGATCGCGTCGCGCACGGACTTGTTCTTGCGCAGGATCTTCAGGAACCGCGTCTCGTCGAGCACCAGCATGGTGGTCGGCGCGATGGCGGTGACGTCGCCGCGGAACTTGCGCCCGGTCAGCATCGCGATCTGGCCGAACATGTCGCCGCGCCCCAGGCGGTAGGTCTGCTTGGGGCTGCGCACCTCGACCGCCCCCGAGGCGATGAAGAAGACCGAGCGCGGCGTGTCGGTGCGCCGCCGCACCAGCTCGCCCGGCCCGGCATAGCGGGTCAGCATCGATCGGCCGAGCCGCTTCACCGTCTTGTCGTCGAGATCCGCGAAGAGCGGCAGCTGCCGCGCCAGGTCGGCGCGCCGCAGCGTCAGGTCGAGCTTCGGACGCACCCGCTCGCGCGCCAGGAGCCCCTCGATCCGCGCCACCAGGGTCTGGTGCAGCTCCGGCCCGATCAGCCCCTCTTCCAGCAGGTCGTCCATCTCGCCGCGCTCCAGCCGGAGCGAGATGCGGCGGATGAACTTGCGCTCCAGCTCCTCGGCATAGCCGGGATACTGCAGCTTCAGCCCCTCCAGCGCCTGTTCCACCGTCTCGATCCGTCGGTCCACCAGCTCGTGCAGCAGCTCGGCCACGCGGCGGCGGTGGATGCGGCGGATGCGGGTGTCGATGAAATCGTGCAGCCCCTTCATCACCAGCCGCTGGCCGAGCAGGAACTCGAAGCGGTTGGCCGTCAGGTTGGCCAGCGGGCGCGAGATCCGGGTGCGGTTGTCGAGCGCCACCGCCAGGCGGAACCAGTCGTTGAAGCCCAGCCCCCGGCGGTAGGCGGCACGGTAGCCCGAGCGCCCGCCGGTGCGGGTGGCCTCCATCACATGCGCAGAGAGCCCGCGCGCCTGCTCGTAGACCCGCGAGGAGATCAGCCCCGCCTCGAAGCCGCGGTCGACCAGGTCGCGCTCGTGCCCGGCCAGCGCGATCAGGCCCAGCGTGATGCGGTCGCGGTCGCCGATGCCCTCCTCGCCCTCCGCGGCCTCGACCGCCCGGTCGAGCCTCTCGCCGAATTCCTTGGCCTCGGCGCGGGCGATGTCGCGGGTCAGGTCGTAGTTCTCGGTCGCCACGGCGACGCGCTCGCGCACGGATTGCAGGGCGACCGCGACCACCTGCTTGGACAGCGCCGTGTCGATCGGCGAGAGCCGGTCGAGCTTCAGCCAGCCGATCACGGTGCGCAGCGTGGTGCCCTGCACGATCAGCGTGAAGAGCGTGTAGCCGGTGGCCAGGATGCCCACAACGCGCTGCGTGGCATCGGGCACCCGGGCGTTCTCGGTCACCGCCAGCGCCAGCGCCAGGGTGACCGCGCCGCGCAGCCCGCCCCAGAGGATCGCCACCTTGTAGGGGGTCTCCACCTTGGGCGAGACCTTCGCCAGGGTCAGCGCCGGCAGGAGCAGGAACAGCACCACCCCGCGCGCGGCGAAGGCGGCCAGGGCGACGACGGCGACATAGCCGGCATCGACCCAGGTCGCGGTGGCCATCAGATCGGGGATCAGGATGGCGGCCAGCACGAAGATCAGCGCCCCGGCCCAGTGGGCGAGGATGTCCCAGACCTCGGTCAGCTTGTTCCAGCGCGCCGGGTCGATCCGTCCGGGCCCGGCGAAGTTCAGCGTCAGCCCGCAGATCACCACGGCGATCACGCCCGAGGCGGTGAGGAACTGCTCGGCGATGACGTAGGAGAGGTAGGGCAGCGAGACCGAGACGCTGACCTGCGCCAGCTCGAAGCGGTTCAGCAGCGCCATCAGCCAGACGCCAATCCGCGCCATGATCCAGCCCGCCATCGCGCCGCCGGCGATCAGGTAGGGAAACTGCTCCAGCGCGGCGCCGACGGTCGGGTCGGGCATGCCGACCATCACGTAGGTGATGAAGAGCCCGAAGAGCGCGATCGCGGCGGCGTCGTTCAGGAGGCTCTCGCCCTCGATGATCCGGCCCAGCCGCTTGGGCGCCGAGAGCGAGCGGAAGATGCTGGCCACGGCCGAGGGGTCCGTGGTCGAGACCACCGAGCCGACCAGCAGCCCGACCATCAGCGAGGTGATCCCCATCCAGTAGAGCGCGCCGCCGATGAAGAGCGTCGAGACCACCACCGCGACCACCGCCAGGAGCAGGATCGGCACCCAGTCGTCGAGGATCCGCCGGATGTCCATGCCCAGCGTCACCTGGAAGATCAGCGTCGGCAGGAAGATGTAGAGGAAGGCATTCGCGCGGATCGGCAGGTCGTTCAGATAGGCCGCGATGAAGTTCAGCGAATTGGCGAAATCCAGCTGCAGGAAGGTCGCCGAGCCGAAGCTGATCAGGATCCCGACAATTGCCAGGATCACGCTAAAGGGGAGCCGGAGCCGCTCTGCCAGGGGCTCGGACAGGCCGACGACGAGAAACAGGCCGGCGGTGATGGTGGTAAGTGCGACGATCTCCATGTGCGTCGAGAAATCCGTTCCAGAAAGCTGCTTGATCGTGTCCGGGACCGGACCCTGTGCGGAGCAATATAGGGGCGCCGGAGACAAAGCGCCTCCCCCGCGACGCGCCCGGGCCTGCGGCTAGACCGCCCGGTCGGCGGGCCGGCGCGGGTTTCCGCCGCCGGCCGGGGCTGGCGCGGCCCGCCGCCCGGAAAAGCGACTTTCGGCCGGTCCTCCCCGATTTCCCGCGGTTGCGCGGCGTCAAAGATTGACCAATCGCTCAAGATTCGGGACACAGCGGGAAGGGGGAATATGAGGAGACGGTCCGCAGTACGAGGCCAGCCCTGCTTCCCGCGCACAACAGAGAGTGAAAGGATAACCCATGTACCGTCTCGTCCGCCGCCTGGCCGCGGTCTCCGCGCTGGCGCTCTGCGCTGCTGCGCCGGTCTCCGCCAAGACCTTCATCTACTGTTCCGAAGCCTCTCCGGAGGGCTTCGATCCCGCGCCCTATACCGCAGGCACGACCTTCGACGCCTCGGCCCATCCGATCTTCTCGAAGCTGGTGCAGTTCAAGAAGGGCACCACCGAGGTGATCCCGGATCTGGCCGAGAGCTGGGATATCTCCGAGGACGGGCTGGAGATCACCTTCCATCTGCGCCAGGGCGTGAAATGGCAGTCGAACGACGCCTTCTCCCCGTCGCGCGACTTCAACGCCGATGACGTGATCTTCTCCTTCGACCGCCAGGGCAATGCGGACAATCCCTGGCACGCCTACCTGCCGGGGATGACCTACGAGTACTTCTCCGCGATGGAAATGGGCGACCTGATCGCCTCGATGGAGAAGATCGACGACTACACGGTGAAATTCACCCTGACCCGTCCCGAGGCGCCCTTCATGGCCAACCTCGCCATGCCCTTCGCCTCGATCGTCTCGGCCGAATATGCCGACGCGCTGGCTGACGCGGGCACGACCGAGGATTTCAACAACAAGCCGATCGGCACCGGCCCGTTCAGCTTCGTCGCCTACCAGAAGGACGCGGTGATCCGCTACAAGAAGAACGCCGACTACTACGGCGAGGCGCCGAAGATCGACGACCTGGTCTTCGCGATCACGCCCGACGCCTCGGTGCGGCTGCAGAAGCTGAAGGCCGGCGAATGCCACCTGATGCCCTATCCCTCGCCGGCCGACCTGGCGGACATCAAGTCCGACCCGAACCTCAAGCTCGACAGCCAGCCGGGCCTGAACGTCGCCTATCTGGCCTACAACACCACCGTGCCGCCCTTCGACAATCCGAAGGTCCGCAAGGCGCTGAACATGGCGATGAACAAGCAGGCGATCATCGACGCGGTCTTCCAGGGCGCGGGCCAGGTCGCCAAGAACCCGATCCCGCCGACCATGTGGTCCTATAACGACGCGATCGAGGACGATCCCTACGATCCCGAGGCCGCCAAGGCGATGCTGGCCGAGGAAGGCGTCGAGGGGCTGAAGATGCAGATCTGGGCGATGCCGGTGCAGCGCCCCTACATGCCCAATGCCCGCCGCACGGCCGAGCTGATGCAGGCCGATTTCGCCGAGATCGGCGTCGAAGTGGAAATCGTCTCCTATGAATGGGGCGAGTACCTGAAGAAATCGACCGATCCGTCCCGCGAGGGCGCGGTGATCCTGGGCTGGACCGGCGACAACGGCGATCCCGACAACTTCCTGGCCGTGCTGCTCAGCTGCGCCGCGACCGGCGACGGCGGCTCGAACCGCGCGCAGTGGTGCGACGACGAGTTCTCCGACCTGATCACCCGCGCCAAGCAGGTGCAGGACCAGGCCGAGCGCACCAAGCTCTACGAAGAGGCGCAGGTCGTGTTCAAGGACCAGGCCCCCTGGGCCACCATCGCGCATTCGACCCAGTACGTGCCGATGCGCGCCAATGTCGAAGGCTTCGTGATGAGCCCGCTGGGCGACTTCACCTTCGAAACCGTCGACATCACCGAGTAAATCCGGTTTCCTGACACTTGCCGGGCGCGTCCGCGGGGCGCGCCCGATTTCATGGAGGACGCATGCTCCGATTTCTTCTCGCAAAGCTGCTCTACCTGGTCCCGACCTTCATCGGCATCACCATCGTCGCCTTCGGCTTCGTGCGGGTGCTGCCCGGCGATCCGGTGCTGCTGATGGCCGGCGAACGGGGGATCTCTCCGGAACGCCATGCCGAGCTCTCGGCGCAGCTGGGCTATGACCGGCCCTTCCTGGTGCAGTATCTCGACTTCCTCGGACGGCTCTTCCACGGCGACCTGGGCACGTCGCTCGTCACCAAGAAGCCGGTGCTCGGCGAGTTCCTGGCGCTGTTCCCGGCGACGGTGGAGCTGGCCGTCTGCGCCATCCTGATCGCCACGCTCGTGGGCGTGCCGGTCGGCGTCATCGCCGCGATCAAGCGCGGCTCGCTCTTCGACCAGATCTCGATGACCGGGGCGCTGGTGGGCTTCTCGATGCCGATCTTCTGGTGGGGGCTGCTGCTGATCATCTTCTTCTCGGGCACGCTCGGCTGGACCCCGGTCTCTGGGCGGATCTCGCTGCTCTACTATTTCGACAACGTCACCGGCTTCATGCTGATCGACAGCCTGCTCTCGGGGCAGGAGGGCGCCTTCGCCTCCGCGGTCAGCCACCTGATCCTGCCCTCGGTCGTGCTGGCGACGATCCCGCTCGCGGTGATCGCGCGGCAGACCCGCTCGGCCATGCTCGAGGTGATGGGCGAGGACTATGTCCGCACCGCCCGCGCCAAGGGCCTGACCCAGCGCCGCGTCGTCTCCGTCCATGCGCTGAGGAACGCGATGATCCCTGTCATCACCACGATCGGCCTGCAGGTCGGCGTGCTGATGGCCGGCGCGATCCTGACCGAGACGATCTTCTCCTGGCCGGGCATCGGCAAGTGGATGATCGACAGCATCTCGCGCCGCGACTACCCGGTGGTGCAGTCGGGCCTGCTGATGATCGCCGCCATCGTGATGATCGTGAACCTGATCGTCGACCTGACCTACGGGCTCATCAATCCGAGGATCCGGCACAAATGACCGACATGACCCCCGAACGTCTATCCACCTGGACGATCCGCCGCCGGATGCTGGCCGAGTTCTGGTTCTACTTCCGCCAGAACCGCGGCGCCGTCGCCGGGCTTGCCGTCTTCGTCCTCCTGGTCCTCACGGCGGTCTTCGCGCCGCTGCTGGCGCCGCATGACCCGATCCTGCAGTACCGCGACGCGCTGCTGGTGCCGCCGGCCTGGACCGCGGAAGGCAGCGCCGAGTACCTCTTGGGCACAGATGCAGTCGGGCGCGACATCCTCTCGCGGCTGATCTTCGGCGCGCGCTACTCGCTTTTCATCGGCATCGTCGTCGTCTCGATCGCGCTGGTCGGCGGCATCCTGATCGGGCTGCTGGCCGGGTTCTTCGGCGCCTGGGTCGATGCCGTGCTGATGCGGGTGATGGACGTGATCCTGGCCTTCCCGTCGCTCTTGCTGGCGCTGGTGCTCGTCGCCGTGCTGGGGCCGGGGCTGACCAATGCGATGATCGCCATCGCCATCGTCTACCAGCCGCATTTCGCGCGCCTGACCCGCGCCGCGGTGATGGCCGAGAAGAACCGCGAATACGTCACCGCCGCGCAGGTCGCGGGCGCCGGCCGCATGCGGCTGATGTTCAAGACCATCCTGCCGAACTGCCTGGCGCCGCTGATCGTGCAGGCGACGCTGAGCTTCTCCTCGGCGGTGCTCGACTCCGCCGCGCTCGGCTTCCTGGGCATGGGCGCGCAGCCGCCGGCGCCCGAATGGGGCACGATGCTGGCCGAGGCGCGGGAATTCATCCTGCGCGCCTGGTGGGTGGTGACGCTGCCGGGCCTGGCGATCCTGGTCTCGGTGCTGGCGATCAACCTGATGGGCGACGGGCTGCGCGACGCGCTCGATCCCAAGCTGAAGCGGAGCTGAGCCATGTCCCTTCTGACCATCCGCAACCTCACCGTCCGCTTCGCCACCTCCACCGGCAGCTTCACCGCCGTCGACGGGATCGACGTCCATGTCGATGCCCGCGAGGTGCTGGCCATCGTCGGCGAGTCGGGCTCGGGCAAGTCGGTCTCGATGCTCGCCGTCATGGGGCTGCTGCCGGACACCGCCACGGTCACGGCCGACGAGATGACCTTCGACGGGCGCGACATGCTGACGATGAGCGCGGCCGAGCGCCGCCGCCTGATCGGCCGCGAGATCACCATGATCTTCCAGGAGCCGATCGCCTCGCTGAATCCGTCCTACACGGCCGGGTTCCAGATCGAGGAGGTGCTGCGGCTGAATGCCGGGCTGTCCTCGCGCGAGGCGAAGGCCCGCGCGCTGGAGCTGTTCCAGGCGGTCGGCATCCCCGAGCCAGAGCGGCGGCTGAAGAGCTATCCCCACCAGATGTCGGGCGGGCAGTGCCAGCGGGTGATGATCGCGATGGCGATCGCCACCAAGCCGCGGCTCCTGATCGCCGACGAGCCGACCACCGCGCTCGACGTGACGATCCAGAAGCAGATCCTCGACCTGCTGATGACACTGCAGGAAGAGCAGGGGATGGGGCTGATCCTCATCACCCACGACATGGGCGTCGTCGCCGAGACCGCCGACCGCGTGGTCGTGCAGTACAAGGGCAAGCGCATGGAGGAGGCCGACGTGCTGACGCTCTTCGAGGCGCCGAAGCATCCCTACACCAGGGCGCTGCTGTCAGCGCTGCCCGAGAATGCGGTGGATGGCAGGCTGCCCACCGTCTCCGATTTCCTGATCGAGGAGGCCCCGCGATGATCGTCGTCGAAGGCGAGAGCCTGACCCAGGACTACGTGATCTCCGCCGGCATGTTCGGCAAGCCGAAGATGCTGCGGGCGGTGAAGGGCGCGAGCTTCTCGGTGGAGCAGGGGAAGACCCTGGCCATCGTCGGCGAGTCGGGCTCGGGCAAGTCGACGCTGGCGCGGATCATCGCGCTGATCGACCCGGCCTCGGGCGGCACGCTGCGGATCCAGGGCGAGCCGGTCGCCATCGGCAGCGGCCGGGTGCCGCCCGCGCTGCGCTCCAAGGTGCAGATGGTGTTCCAGAACCCCTATGGCAGCCTCAACCCGCGCCAGAAGATCGGCGACGTGCTGATGGAGCCCTTGATGCTGAACACGGACATGCCCGCCTCCGAGCGGCATGACCGGGCGGAGGCGATGCTGAAGCGCGTGGGGCTGGGGCCCGAGCATTTCAACCGCTATCCGCACATGTTCTCGGGCGGGCAGCGGCAGCGGATCGCCATCGCGCGGGCGATCATGCTGAACCCCGCGCTCCTCGTGCTCGACGAGCCGGTCTCGGCGCTCGACCTGTCGGTGCAGGCGCAGGTGCTGAACCTGCTGGGCGAGCTGCAGCAGGAATTCGGCCTGACCTATGTCTTCATCTCGCACGACCTCTCGGTGGTGCGCTTCCTCGCCGACGAGGTGATGGTGATGAACAAGGGCGAGGTGGTGGAGCAGGGCAGCCGCGAGGCGCTCTTCGCCGATCCGCAGCACCCCTATACCAGGCAGCTCTTCGCCGCGACGCCGGTCACCGATATCGAGGCGATCCGCGCCCGCGTCGCGCGGCGCAAGGCGCGGCTGGCCTCCTGAGCCCTGCGGGCCCCGCCAGGGCGGGGCTCACATCCGCTCCTTGATCCCGGCGCGGATCAGCCAGGCATTGACCGGATAGGCCGTGCAGAAGCCCGCGATCATGGCGATCTGCATGGCGAACCAGAAAAGCGGGTCGGCGGCGGTTACCTCCGCCCCCGGCGCGATCCGCGGGAAGACCGCGAAATGGGCGACGGCCATGGCGCCGTACATGCCGATCTGCCAGGCGGCGAGCGAGGCGGCATCGGCCTTCAGCGCGGCCCGCAGGCCGTCCTTCAGCCCGAGCCCGCGCATCGGCGCGATGGCGAAATACTGGAAGGCCAGCCCCAGCGCGAAGGCGAAGACGAAATCCAGCCCCCAGACGGCGAAGATGCGGTTCCCGAAGAGCCCCGGATAGCCGAACGGGACCAGCACGGCCGGAACGAGCAGGGCCAGCGTCTCGGCGAGGATGTCGCCCAGCGTGCAGCCCGCCCCGCAATGCAGCGTGCCCTTGGCCACCACCGCCGCGAAGGGCGTGTCCTCGCTGGCATGGCCGTGCCCGTAGCGGGCGTGGAACCACAGGACCAGCGGCCCGGCGAAGAGCGCGCAGAGCGGCCAGACCAGCACCATGACCTTCATGTGCGGCGGGTGGCGGATCACCCGGCGGGCCATGGCGGCGGCGGAGGCGAGTCCGCCGGCGAGGGCGGCAAGGGACAGAACGGTCAGCGGGAGAGGGATCATCCGGATTACCTTCATGCACGAACGCAACAGCGGGACCGCGCGGCGGTCCCGGGGCTCAACGCATGGAAGGGCCGGCAGGTTTCGGGCGGATTTCCCTCCGGCGGGTTCAGCGGCCGTGGCGCATCCAGGTCCGCACTGTCTGGGCCAGCGCGTCGGAGGAATTGCGGTTCAGCTTCAGCCGCTGCCCCGCGATCTCCTCGGCCAGCGAATTGGCCATGCCGACGATCTCCTGGTGGCGCGCGACCGAGCTGACGATCCGCGCCACGCGCGGCAGCTCGAATTGCGAGCCGAGGAACAGCCCCTTGCCGACGGGATACATGAAGAGGAGGTTGTCGAACTCGCTGCCGTCGCGGCGGCGGTTGCGCAGCACGACCTGCAGCTCGCGTCCGGCGGCAAGGGCCGCGCGGATCTCGTCGCGCGCCTCGGGCTGCTCGATGCCGCCCTGCAGAAAGCGGCAGTTGCGCCCCTCGACCTCGGCCGCGTCATAGCCCGTCAGCGCCTCGAAGGCGGCATTGGCGAGCACGAGCGGCACGTCGGGCAGGGTCGTGTCGGCGAGGGTGAGGGGAATTCGGGCGGCAAGAATGAACTGGCGCGTCTTGCTGGCAATCGACATTGATATAGGTAAGCCTCTGGACGGTCTGGCGATGAGCTGCGGAGAAGATATGGACGGAACGGAAAGCGGACAAGCGGCAGGCAGCCGCGGAGAAGGCGTGATCGTCGGGGTCGGCGCCTCCGCGGGCGGGCTCGAGGCGTTCCAGGACCTGTTTTCGCGGCTGCAGGTGAACCACCGCATCGCGATGGTTCTGGTCCAGCATCTCGACCCGGACCACGAGAGCCTGCTGCAGGATCTGCTGCGCAAGCGCACCGAGACGCCGGTCCATACCATCCACCAGGACATGGCGGTGGAGCCGGGCAACATCTACCTGATCCCGCCGGGCCGGGCGCTGACCATCGAGAACGGCGTGCTGAAGCTCGCCAGCTTCGAGAGCCCGCGCGGCCAGCGCCGCCCGATCGACGTCTTCTTCGAGAGCCTCGGGCGCGACCGCGGCGACCGCGCCGTCGGCATCGTGCTGTCCGGCACCGGCAGCGACGGCGCCGAGGGGATCAAGGCTCTGAAGGCCGCCGGCGGGCTGGTCTTCGCCCAGGACCCGGTGCAGTCGCGCTATGACGGCATGCCGAAGAGCGCCATCGCCACCGGCGCCGTGGACCTGATCCTGCGCACCGAGGAGATGGTCGACGCGCTGGCGGATTTCTTCGACCGCAAGTCCGGGCTGGAACCGGCGATCGAGAGCGACCGGGAATTCATCGACACCGTCTTCAAGCATGTCCGCTACCACACGGGGCACGACTTCACCCATTACAAGCACTCGACGCTGATGCGGCGGCTGAGCCTGCGGATGTCGGTTCTGGGGATCGCCTCGCCGGCGGATTACGTCAAGACGCTGATCCGCGACCGCGACGAGGCGCGGCGCCTGATCCATGACGTCCTGATCAACGTCACCGGCTTCTTCCGCGACCCCGAGGCCTGGGACAAGCTGCGCACCACGGTGCTGCCGCAGATCCTCAAGGGCCGCGGCCATGACGAGGAGGTGCGGATCTGGGTGCCGGGCTGCTCTTCGGGGCAGGAGGCCTATACCCTGGCGATGCTGCTCAGCGAGGAGCTGTCGCGCACCAGCGCCCATCCGCAGGTGGTGATCTTCGGCACCGATATCGACGAGCACGCGCTGGCCCAGGCGCGGCGCGGCCTCTACCCGGCCTCCGCCGTGGACGAGATCCCGGCGGCCTACCTGCAGGAGTACTTCATCTCCACCCCCGAGGGCTACGAGGTCGGCAAACGGCTGCGCAACATGGTGCGCTTCTCCTACCAGAGCGTCATCAAGGACCCGCCCTTCTCGAAGCTCGACCTGGTCTCCTGCCGCAACCTGACGATCTATTTCGAGCCGAAGCTGCAGAAGGTGGCGGCGAATGTCTTCCACTACGCGCTGAACCCGGGCGGCTTCCTGATGCTGGGGCTCTCCGAGAACCCCACCGGCGTGTCCGACCGGTTCGAGGATTTCGACGGCCCGACGCGGATCTTCCGGCGCAACAGCGAGCTGTCGCGGCCGCTGGACCTGCCGCTTGGCCGGCTGTCGCAGACCCAGCCGCGGATGGGCAGCGAAATGGCCCCGGCGCTCAGCGGCAACGGTCCCCGCGCCCAGGTGGAGCGCGCGATCCTCGAGGCGCATGTGCCGCCCTATGTCGTGCTGAGCCCGTCGAACGCGGTCAGCTATGCCGCGCCCGGAGCGGAAGACTACCTGCGCGTGCCCTCGGGCGACCAGCGCTACGACCTGGTCTCGCTGGCGATCGATCCGCTGGTGGCGCCGGTGCGGCGGCTGCTGGCGCATCAGGACTCCGCCGTGCAGAGCCCGGTCTCGGCCGAGGTGACCATCGAGATCCAGGGCGCGCCGCGCAAGATCCTGCTGACCGCGAAGCGGCTCGCCTCGGGCGAGAAGTACATGCTCTTCGAGACGCTCGGCCCGGGCGATCCCGACGCGCTGATGCTGACCGCCAGCGCCGCGCGCGACGACGCCTATGTGCGCGAGCTGGAGAACGAGCTGGACGATGCCCGCCAGACGATCCGCTCGACCGTGGAGGAGCTCGAGACCTCGAACGAGGAGCTGAAGAGCTCCAACGAGGAAATGATGTCGATGAACGAGGAGCTGCAATCCTCGAACGAGGAGCTCTCGACCATCAACGAGGAGCTGCAGACCAACATCGCCCAGCTCAACGCGGTGAACGGCGACCTGGCGGGGTTCCTGGAATCCACCGGGCTGGCCACGGTCTTCCTCGACGACGCGCTGAACCTGCGCCGCTTCACGCCGCGCGCGCAGGACTATTTCCGCTTCGTCGAGGCCGATCTCGGCCGCCCGCTGGAGGACATCGCCGCGCTGATCCCGGCCGAGGAGCTGATCGAGAGCTGCCGCTCGGCGCTGCTGGCCGGCGAGCTCGACGAGATCGAGCTGGCGACGCTTGACGGCACGCGCAACCTGATTGCCCGGATCGCCCCGAGCCGCCAGGAGACCGGCACACTTCAGGGCGTGGTCTTCACCCTGGTCGACGTGACCGACCTGCGCCGCTACGCCTCCGAGGCGGAAGCCGCGCGCGAGGAGGCGCAGCGGCGGATGATCGAGGTCGAGGAGCTCTACGGCGCCAGCCCGATCGGCATGGCGCTGTTCGATCTGGAGCACCGGTTCCGACGGGTGAACCAGACGCTGGCCGATCTAGACGGCCTGCCGGCCAAGGCCCATGTCGGCGCGCGGGTGGAGATGCTGTTCCCCAATGCCCCGGCCGAGATCGTGGCCGCGCTGGACCAGGTGGCCGAGACCGGAGAGGCGGTGATCGGCATGGAAGTGGTCGGGTCCAGCCCGGTCTTTCCCGGCGAGGACCGCGCCTGGGTGGTGGATTTCTATCCGCTGGCCGGGGATGGCGGGGTCGCCGCGATCGGCTGCAACGTGCGCGACATCACCGAGCAGCGCGAGACCGAGGACCAGCTGCGCCGGATCATGCTGGAGCTGCAGCACCGGGTGAAGAACATGCTGGCCAACGTCAAGGCGCTGATCAACCGCGCCAAGCGCGACCGCCGCGACCCCAAGCTGGTGCTGCGCACCCTGTCGGACCGGATCGACTCGATGGCGCGGACCCATGCGCTGCTGACCGACGGCAACTGGCAGTCGACGCGGATCACCGACCTGCTGCGCCCCGAGCTGCACGATGTCTACGGCGAGGAGGCGATCTCCTTCCACGGCCCCGAGCTGCGGCTGAACGCGCGGGCGAGCCTGGCGATCGGCCTGACGGTGCACGAGCTGGCGACCAATGCCGCGAAATACGGCGCGCTCTCGCCCGAAGGCGAGCATCTGGCGATCCGCTGGATGCGGGTCGACGAAGGCGACGGCGACCTGCTGCGGCTGGTCTGGACGGAGACCTGCAAGGGCGAGATCGTGGCGCCGGATGGCAACGGATTCGGCACGACGCTGATTCATGCGATGATCGAGGGAACCTTGGAGGGGAGGATTGCGTTCGACTGGCATGCCAACGGTCTTACCTGCACTATCGAGATGCCCTACGACAATGCCACACGGATTGCACCCAGCCCCATCTGACCTCAAGATCGACCTCAAGACGCTGCCCGTCCTGTGCCTCGATGACGAGGTTCTCGTCGCCATCGACATGGCCGAGATCCTTGCCGAGCGCGGCTTCAGCGACGTGTCGACCGCCTTCACGCTGCGCAGTGCGGGCGAGCTGCTCGACCGCAAGCCGATCCGGCTGGCGATACTGGATGTCAATCTCGGCCATGGCGAGACCAGCTTCGAGATCGCCCGCCGCATAGAGGAGGCCGGCGGCACGGTCGTCTTCGCCAGCGGCTACGGCATGTCGCAGCTGCCCGAGGAATTCCACGGCAACACCATCCTGTCGAAACCGATCCACGAGAACGCCCTGACAGCGGCGCTGGACCGGCTGGGCTGACCGGCGCGCCGGGCCCCCGGGTCGGGCGCTGTGCTGTTCACGCGAGTTTTCAGAAAGTTACATAATCGGCCGTCCTGGATCCGTGATTGACCCGAAATTGCAACCGGTGGTAGTTTTCCCTTCCAAGGAAACACCCGATTAGACAGTTCGGTATAATGGATTTGAGACCAGTCGCTTCCGGGAACAGCACTGCGTGCGCCGCAGCATCGCAGCACGCCGCGAGCCGCCCCAGCCTGATCATAATCGAGCCGGATGCCGGCATTGCCGAGGTTCTCGCCGCCTTCGGCGACTCGCATGGCTGGGCCTGCCGGGTCTTCGCCGATAGCGGGTCCATGGCGCTGGCGCTCCGCGACGGGGACGAACCGGTGCTGCTGCTGATCGACGCCGACCTGATCCATCCCGAATGCGAGGGTGCGCTGGCGGCGATCGCGGCGCTGCGGCGGCCGATGCGGCTGCGCTTTGCCACGGCGCTGAACGGCGCCCATGTGCTGACCGCCAGCCTGATGGCGCGGGCGCGCGACCTCTCGGTCGGGCCGAGCCTGATGAAGCCCTTCAGCCCCGAGGCGATCAACCTCATGCTCGACCGCGAGCGCGCGGAGCTGGAGCGCATCTGACCCACCGCGCTTGGCCCGGCAAGCCATGCGTCAGGCGCAAGGCAGATTTTCCGAAGGACCTCTTGCGATTCTGCACCTGCAATCGCATATCTCTCTCACCGCACGGCGACGTGCGAAAGAGTTTCCATTGGCTCCTCCTCCTCCCTGAGCCTTGGAATTGCGCGGTGGCCCCTCCTCCTCCCTGGGCCGCCGCGCTTCTTTTTTTTCCGGCATGCCCATCTTGGAACCTGCACAGGCGCAGCCTGCGGCTGGCGCGATTTGGCCATGCAATGGATGCAGGTCTGCCGCCCCGGAGGGCGGCAGCAACCGGCCTACATCTGCGAGGGCAGCAGCAGCACGATCCCCGGCACCGCGATGAGCAGCGCGACGCGCAGCACGTCCATCGCGACGAAAGGGCCGAGCCCGCGGAAGATCGTCTTCAGCTCCACGTCCTTGACCACCGAGCGCAGCACGAAGGCGTTCATCCCGACCGGCGGGGTGATGTAGCTGATCTCGGTGATGACCACGACGAAGACGCCGAACCAGATCAGGTCGAAGCCCTGCGCCGCCACCACCGGATAGAAGATCGGCACAGTCAGCATGATCATCGACAGCCCCTCGAGCACGCAGCCCAGCACCAGGTAGATCGCCAGGATCGTCAGGATCACCGGCACCGGCCCGGAGCCGAAGACCGTCACCAGCGCCTGCATGTCCGCCGTCATCCCCGAGAGGTTGACGTAGTTGGTGAAGGTCAGCGCGCCGAAGAGGATGAAGAACATCATCGCCGTGGTCTTCGCCGTGTCGAAGAGGGTCGCGACCATGCCCGCCAGCGTGAACTTGCCCGACAGGAGCGTCAGCAGCAGCGCGCCGGCCGCGCCCATCCCCGCGCTCTCGGTCGGGGTGAAGACGCCCAGGTAGATGCCGCCCATCACGAAGACGAAGAGCACCAGCGCCCCGGCCGTGCCGCGCAGCGCGCGGAGCCGCCCGGCCAGCGGCAGCTTCGGCTCGGTGGCCAGCGCGATGCCGCGCATCTTCACCGAGATGGCGACGGCGGCGGCATAGCCCAGCACGCCGATGATCCCGGGAATGATGCCCGCCAGGAAGAGCTTGCCGATATCCTGCTGGGTCATGATCCCGTAGAAGACCAGGATCACCGAGGGCGGGATCAGGATGCCCAGCGTACCGCCCGCGGCGATCGAGGCGGTCGAGAGGTCGTCGGGATAGCCGAAGCGGCGCATCGAGGGCAGGGCGATCTTCGACATGGTGGCCGCCGTCGCCATCGAGGAGCCGCAGACCGAGGAGAAGCCGCCGCAGGCGATCACCGTCGCCATGGCGAGCCCGCCCTTGCGGTGGCGCAGCCAGGCATGGGCCGCGTCGTAGAGATCGCGCGCGATGCCCGACTGGACGACGAAATTCCCCATCATCAGGAAGAGCGGCAGCACCGACAGGTTATAGGCGCGGCCCTGCTCGAAGAAGGTCGTCGACAAGAGCGACAGCGCGGGCGTCCAGCCGATGACCGCCGCCGTGCCGAGGACGCCGATGGCGGTCAGCGCGAAGGCGATCGGCATGCCCAGGAGCACCGCCGCGAAGAAGACGCCCATGCCGACGGGCCAGGAGGCGAGGAAGTCCATCGATCAGGTCCTGAGGCTGCGCGCGAGGTCGCGGATGGCGACATAGAGGGTCACGGGCACCGAGGCGGCGGTGCAGACCGCCGTGCCGTAGGCGAAGGGCGCCACCGGGATGCGCAGCGAGTTGGTCACGGAATTGTAGCCCGCGATCTGCGCGCCGTGCAGCCAGAGCCGCCAGGCCACCACCCCCAGCACGGTCGCCGAGACCAGCGCCAGGGCCGCCTTGCGCCAGGGCTGGACCCAGTCCGGGAAGGCCGAGACCAGGAGGTCGACCGTGACCTGCTCGTCATCGAGGCAGACCGCCGGCAGGCCGAGGAAGATGACCGAGACCAGGAGCAGCTCGGTCAGTTCCGTGGCGCCGTTGAGCGGATGGTTGAAGAGGTAGCGGCCGAGCACGTCGACCACCGTCAGCCCCATCATCGCCAGCAGGATCGCGCCGCAGAGCCCCGCCAGCAGGCGCCGGGGCCAGAGCGCATGGCCCGGCCCGGGGGACATCGCCGCCCCGGGCCCCCGCGCCATCGGATCGGCGGGGCTCTGCGTCATTCGGCTTCGGCCTTTGCGATCTCGTCGCGGAACATCGCCAGCGCGGCATCGGCATCGACGCCGGTCTCGGCCAGTTCGGCCAGCTTGGCGTCGACCACCGGCTGCAGCGCCGCCGTCCAGGCGTCGATCTGCGCGTCGGTGGCGGGGGTCACGGCCAGCTTGCCCTCCATCGCCTCCAGCCCCTTGGCATCGGCGCGATCCCACATCTGCCCGGCCATGCGCGCCAGCGCCTCGCCGGTCACGCCGTCGATCGCGGCCTGGTCCTCGGCGCTCAGGCTGTCCCATTTCGCCTTGTTCATGACAATGTAGAAGGAGGTGTTGTAGAGCCCGCCTGGCACCGAGATGCCTTCCTTCAGCTGCGGGATCAGGCCGAAGAAGTTGACGGATTCATAGGGGAAGAGGATGCCGTCGGCGACGCCCTGGCTCAGCAGCTCGTAGGCCTTGGAGGAGGGGCCCTCGACCGGCACGGCGCCCAGCGTGGTGGCGACCTCGTGGACGATGCCGCCGCCGACGCGCAGCTTGGTCCCGGTCAGCACGTCCGGATCGGCCACGTCGCCCTCGCGGATGAAGATCTCGCCCGGGCCATGGGTGAAGACCGCCAGCACCTTGACTTGGTCGTATTCGCCCGCGTCCTTCAGCATCGCGTCCCAGGTGCGCCAGTAGGCGACCGACATGGCCTCGGCGCTGTCGCCGAGGAAGGGCAGCTCGGCCAGGTTGGTGGTCTTGAACCGGCCCGGCGAATAGCCCTGCACGCCGAAGGTGATGTCGGCGACGCCGTTGACCGCAAAGTCGAAATGCGCCGGCGGCGGGCCCAGCGGGGCGGGCAGGATCATCGGCGCGACATTGCCGCCGGTGGCCTCGCTGATCTGCTCGGTCATCGGCACGATCACCTCGGAGACCAGCGGATGGGAGGGCGGCAGCCAGTTGGCGACGGTCAGCTTCACTTCCGCCTGGGCGGGAAGGGCAAAGGCGAGGGCGAGGGCCGCGGGGGCCAGCCGGGTCATGGTCATGGATGTTTCCCTGTTGAATTGAATCTGTCGTCTGGCGCCGACGGTCGACCCTTCGGCCTTTTCCCGCGGCGCCGCATCCGTATCCCGGCGGCCCTTGTGCCTGGCCTTGCCGGATTTGCGGGCAGATGCTTCCAGCGGGGCATCTCGCCTGCAAAAAGGGCGGGCCGCGAAGCCCGCCCGGACGACTCAGGCCGCGCCGCGGTCCCGCTTCATCTTGCGCACCATCGCGTCGAAGAGCAGCTCGGCGAAGCGCGCGCCATCGACCAGCCGCTTGGCATCATTGGCGCATTTCTCCTTGATCTCGGCGGGCAGCGGCGTGTTCGCGCCGGGCAGGCCATTGGCGGCGCACTGGATCTCGGCGGCGCGCTGCACTGTCCAGAGCAGCATGAAGGTGCGCGGGATATCCGCCTCGCAGACTGCGATGCCGTGGTTGCGCAGCACCAGCACGTGCCTGTCGCCGAGCGAGGCCAGCATCCGCGCCCGTTCCTCGTCATAGAGGGTGATGCCCTCGAAGGCGTGGTAGCCGACCCGGCCGAAGAGCTGCGCGCCGTAGAAGCTGTCATGCTCGAACCCGCCCTCCTTCAGCGTGATGGCGCTGATCGGGGTGGTGTGGGTATGGGCGACGCAGCCGACATCGGCGCGGTGCTCGTGGATCACGCCATGCAGCGCGAAGCCCGCGGGGTTCGCGTCAAAGGGGCTGTCCTCGATCTTGCGGCCGTCGACGCCGACCTTGAGGAGGTTCTCGGGCGTGACCTCGTCGTAATGCAGCCCGAACGGATTCACCAGATAGGCATGGCCCTCGCCCGGGACGCGCACCGAGATGTGGTTGAAGATCAGCTCCGTCCAGCCGAGATAGCTGACCAGATGGTAGAAATCGGCAAGCTGCACGCGCAGCTCCGCCTCGGTCTTCGCCTGCGCCAGCTCGGGGGTCTGGAGGGTCATGTCGGTCTCCGGATCAGGCGGCGCGGCGGGCGGTCAGATCCGCCAGCAGGCGCCGGGTTTCGGGCATGGGGATACTGCGCGCGGCGGCCAGTTCCAGCGGCGCATGGACGATCGGCGCCAGCTCCAGCGGCCGCCCGGCCTCGGCGTCCTGCAGCATGGAGGTGCGGAAATCGCCCGCCCGGGCCAGCTTTGCGCCGAGCCCGTCCGAGACATCCACTCGCGCGCCCCAGGCCGCGGCAAGCGCCTCCAGCTCCTGCGCAAGCGCGGTGGCGCGGGCGAGGCTGGCGGGATTGGCGGCGATCTCGGCCAGCGTCTCGCCGGTCAGCGCCGAGAGCGGATTGGTCGCCAGGTTCAGCCCGAGCTTCTGCCAGACCAGCGGGCGGACATAGTCGGCGCGGTCGACGGCAATGCCCGCCGCGTCGAGCGCATCGGCCAGGTCGACCGGCCGCGGCCCGTCGGGCACCGTCGGCCCGAGCGCCAGCTGGTGGGGAATGGTCGAGACCAGCCCGCCATCGCCGAAGGAGGCCGTCATCATCGTGACCGCGCCGACGATCTGCTCGAAGGGCACCATGGAAAGGAGCCTGCCGCCGGGATCGACCGCCTCGACGGCATGGCCGAGATCGTCGAAGAACCACCAGGGGATGCCGTTGACCAGCGGGATCACCCGCGTCTGCGGCCCGATCCCGGCCAGGTTCTGGCGGATCGCCGGTTCCAGCGCGGCCGCCTTGACGCAGAGGAACAGCGCGTCGGCCGGTTCCTGCAGCGCGGTGGCCACGGCCGGGCGGGCATGATGCGCCCCCGTGAGGTCGGCCAGGCGGATGCCGTCGCGGGCGATCTCGTCCAGGCGCGCGCCGCGGGCGACGAGCGTCACGTCGAGCCCGGCCCCGCAGAGCCGCGCGGCCAGGACCGAACCGATGGCACCGGCGCCGATGATGGCGATGCGAGGCGGGGTCATGTCTGTGCGCTCCCGTATTAACGTGATTATTCATGTATTCCGGCTGGAACCGGTCCTGTCCACGATTATTTGCCGTGCGGCGGCGGAAAAAGCCGGCGCGGCCGGGCGCGGCGGTGAAGGCGCGGGCAGTGCCCGAAGCCTGCCGCCTAAAGATTAATGTAGATGCAAATCATCCCGGCCGGACCGGGAGACAGGGCCGTGCAGGCAGAAAAAAGCCCCGCGCCGGGACCGGACGCGGGGCAGGCGGACACCCTCCTGACGGTGAGGGATCTCAGGCGGGCCGGACCTTGATCTCGCCGCCGAGCACCTGGCACTGGCAGGCGAGGCGCTCGTCGCGGGCGGCCATGTTCTCCTTCAGGACGCGCTGCTCCAGGACCGAGGGCTCGGTCAGGTTCTCGGCGCCGGACTCGATCCTGGTCAGGCAGGTGCCGCATTCGCCCTCGCGGCAGCCATAGGTGATGCCGGCCCCGACTTTCTCGGAGATCTCGATGATGCGCGTGCCCGAGGGCACGTTCACGGTCAGCGCCACGTCGGAGAAGGTCAGCTTTGCAGTGGCCATGGCAGGCTCCTTTCAGGGTCAGAGGGAGGCGAAATCGATCTCGCGCGGCTCCGCGGTTCCGGTGAGATGGGCCGAGAGCTGGCGGCCGAAGCCGCGGCAGTCCTCGAGCTCGGGTTCGGTCGGGTGGAGCTTGATGCGCAGCCCCTTCACCGGGACGCGCATCTTCAGCCCCTGCAGGCGGCTCTCGACCATGGCGACGGCCTCGCCGGTCCAGCCGTAGCTGCCGAAGGCGCCGCCGAGCTTTCCCTTGGTCTCGATATCGACGAAGGAGGCCAGCAGGTCCCAGACCGTCTTGACCGCATCGCCGTTGATCGTCGGCGTGCCGAGCACGATGCCGTCGGCCTCCTCCACGAGATCGACGAAGGGGGCGACCTCGCCCACCGCCAGATCGAAGAGCGAGACCCGCACATCGGCATTCTCCGCCGCGCCCTCGGCCACCGCGGCGGCCATCTGCGAGGTGGCGCCATAGGCGCTGACATAGAAGATCAGCAGGGTCTTCTGCGCGACTTCCGAGGCCAGCCGCTTGGTCACGAGGCGGCGGTAATGGGTGATGTACTCGCGCGGGTGGCTGCGCAGCACCGGGCCGTGGGCGGGGGCGATCATCGCGATCTCGAGGGGCTCGATCAGGTCGAGCGCATCGGAGACATGGCGGCGGAAGGGCCGCATGATATGGTCGAAATAGTATTCGAACGAGAAGCGGAAATCGCCCACCGCGTCGTTGAAGAGCCGCTCGTCGCAGAAATGGCAGCCCATCAGGTCGCAGGTGAAGAGCAGCCCCTCCTCCTCGAGATAGGTGCATTGCGTCTCGGGCCAGTGGACATAGGGCGTGGTCAGGAAGCGCAGGCTGCGGTCGCCGAGCGAGACCGTGTCGCCGGTGCGCACGCGGACCACTTCGTAATCGGCAAACTCGTCCTTCAGCAGCGCGCGCAGCATGTCGAGCCCGCGCGGGGCGACATGGATGCGGGCCTGCGGCGCGCGGCGCAGGAGCTCGGCCACGGCGCCGGTATGGTCCGGCTCGAGATGGTTCAGCACCAGCGCGGTGATCTCCTCGTAGCGCGCCACCTGCTCGAGCCGCTCGAAGAAGGCGCCTGCGAACTCGGCCTTGACCGTGTCGATCACCGCCACGCCTGCGCTGCCGCGGACGGTATAGGCGTTGTAGGTGGTGCCGTTGGCGGTGCGCAGGATCACGTCGAAGACCCGCAGTCCGGGATCGAGCGCGCCGGTCCAGTGGACGCCCGGCGCCAGCTCGACGGGCGAGCCGGGTCCGGGGCGGGCAAGCGTGATCGCGGATGGCACGGGCGGGACTCCCTGGCGGCTGCGGGGCTTTCGGAGGACCGAGCATGCGCCGTGCCATCTCCGGCCCGGCGGGGTCCGGGCGGGCTGCGGGTCCGTGCGGCTGACAAAATGTCGGAAATCCGACAGCGCCCCGTCCCGGGCGCCCCTCGCGCTGTCGCTGGCGCCCCCTCGCCCCGGCCCTCTCCCCCGCCAGGGGAGAGGGAGTCCGCGCGTGGCGGCCCGGCGCGGGAGATGGCACGTCCCGTGCTTGGATAGCCCCAGACCGCGCCCCGCCACCACTGGAGAGCCGATGGAAGACTATCTGATGATCCTCCTGGGCACTGCCCTCGTGAACAATGTCGTCCTGGTGAAATTCCTCGGGCTCTGCCCGTTCATGGGCGTCTCGCGCAAGCTCGACGCCGCGATCGGCATGGGGCTGGCGACGACCTTCGTGCTGACCCTGGCCGCGGCCTCCTCCTGGGTGGTGGAGACGCTGCTCCTGCGGCCGCTCGGGCTGGAATTCCTGCGCATCCTTTCCTTCATCCTGGTGATCGCCGCCATCGTGCAGTTCACCGAGATCGTCATCCGCAAGGTCAGCCCCGGGCTCTATCGCGGGCTGGGCATCTACCTGCCGCTGATCACCACCAACTGCGCGGTGCTGGGGGTGGCGCTGCTGAACATCCAGGAAGAGCACGATTTCGCCCAGTCGCTGCTTTACGGCTTCGGCTCGGCGGCGGGATTCACGCTGGTCATGGTGATCTTCGCCGGCATGCGCGAGCGCATGGCCCGCACCGCCATCCCCGGGCCGTTCCAGGGCCCGCCCATCGCCTTCATCACTGCCGGCCTCCTGTCCATGGCCTTCATGGGCTTCGCCGGCCTCGTCGCCAATTGAGGACGCATCCATGATCGCAGCCATCGCCTCCATGTCCGCTCTCGGCCTCGGCCTCGGGGTCGTGCTCGGCGTCGCCGCGCGGAAGTTCCATGTCGAAACCCCGCCGATCGTCGACGAAATCGAAGAAGCCCTGCCGGGCACCAATTGCGGCCAGTGCTCGTTTCCCGGCTGCCGCGGCGCCGCCGAGGCCGTGGCCGGGGGCACGGCGCCGGTGACGCTCTGCCCGCCGGGCGGGCGCGAGACCGCGATGAAGCTGGCCGGCATCATGGGCGTCGATTGCGGCGGCGGCGCGGATGCCGGCGGCTTCGTCGAGCAGGAGCCGGTGGTCGCCTTCATCTTCGAGGACCACTGCACCGGCTGCACCAAGTGCTTCAAGCGCTGCCCGACCGACGCGATCATCGGCGCGGCCAAGCAGATCCACACGGTGGTCAACGATGCCTGCATCGGCTGCGAGGCCTGCGTGGAGGTCTGCCCGACCGAGGCGATCATCCTGCGCGGCAAGCCCCGCAGTTTGCGCAACTGGCACTGGCCGAAACCCGACGCCTATGATCCGGCAGCGTGAGGAACAGGACATGAAGCTCTTCTCTCTCGACGCCCTGAAACGCTCCACCGGCGTCTTCGCCATCAAAGGCGGCATCCATCCCGAGACCCGCAAGTACCTGACCGCGGAACGCCCGGTCGAGAAGATGCCGGTGCCCTCGATCCTGCGCGTGCCGCTGCAGCAGCATATCGGCGCCCAGGCCGAGCCGCTAGTCAAGCGCGACGACCGCGTGCTGAAGGGCCAGCTGATCGGCCAGGCGCGCGGGCCGGTTTCGGCCAATGTCCATGCGCCGACCTCGGGTCGCGTTCTGGCGGTGGGCATGTTCGCCGCGCCGCATCCGAGCGGCCTGCCGGTGATGACCGTCACCATCCGCCCGGACGGCAGGGACGAATGGGGGCCCCGCCTGAAGCGGCTGCGCCCCGAGGAGGCGACGCCCGACGAGATCGCCGAGCGGGTGCTCGAGGCGGGGATCGTCGGCATGGGCGGCGCCACCTTCCCCTCGGCGGTCAAGCTGGGGCTGGGGCGGAAATACGACCTGCACACGCTGGTCATCAATGCCGCCGAATGCGAGCCCTACCTGACCTGCGACGACCGGCTCTTGCGCGAGCGCGGCGAGGAAGTGGTCGACGGGATCGCGATGATGGCCAGGGCGCTCGGCGTCGGCCGGGTGATCGTCGCAATCGAGGCGAACAAGCCCAAGGCGATCGCCGAGATGCGCCGCTACATCTTCGCGGCCGCCCCCGAGGCCAGCGTGGTGGCGGTGCCGACGCTCTATCCGATGGGCTCGGAGAAGCACCTGGTGCGCACGGTCCTCGGGCTCGAGACGCCGGCCCGGGCGCTGACCGCGGAGCTGGGCGTGATCGTCCATAACGCGGCGACGGCGCATGCGGTCCACAAGGCGGTGCGCTATGGCGAGCCGCTGGTCAGCCGCTTCCTGACGGTCTCGGGACGCGGCGTGGCCGAGCCGAAGAACCTCGAGGTGATGATCGGCACGCCGGTCTCGGAGATCCTCGATTTCTGCGGCGGGCTGAAGGGCGAGCCGGACCGGCTGCTGCTGGGCGGGCCGATGATGGGGATGCCGATCCGCTCGGTGCGGGTTCCGGTGATCAAGGGCACGAACGGGGTGCTGGCGCTCGAGCGCTCGGAAACCCGGCCGGAGCAGTCGATGCCCTGCATCCGCTGCGCGGGCTGCGTCACCGTCTGTCCCTGCGGGCTGACGCCGCTGGAGCTGCAGGCGCGGATCGGCGCCGAGGATCTGGAAGGCGCGGTCGATATCGGGCTGATGGATTGCGTCGCCTGCGGATCCTGCTCCTATGTCTGCCCGTCGAACATCCCGCTGGTGCAGAGCTTCAACTACGCCAAGGGCAAGCTTGCGGCGCAGCAGAGCCAGAAGCACCAGCAGGAGGAGACCAAGCGCCTGGCCGAGGCCCGCACCGCGCGCGAGGAGGCCGTCGCGGCGGCCAAGCGCGCGGCGATGGAGAAGCACAAGGCGATGCAGGCGGCCAAGAAGAAGGCCGCCGAGGAGAAGAAGCGCAAGGAGGCCGAGGCCGCCGCGGCGGCGGCAGCGGCGGAACCGGGCCCGGCCGGGGAGGCTCCGGCTGTTCCGCCGGAGCGGGACGGGCCTGCGGGATCGAAGGAGGCTGCGGAATGACTGCCGGACACGCCATCGTCTCGGGGCCCCATGCCCATTCGCGCCTGACCGTCGGCAGCACGATGGTCATGGTGATGATCTGCCTGCTGCCCGCGACGGGCATGGGATTCTACCAGTTCGGCTGGCCCGCGGTGCTGCTTTTCGCAGTGACCGTGGCGAGCGCGGCCGGGTTCGAGGCGGCCTGCCTCCTCCTGGCGCGGCGCCCGCTGGAGCGGTTCCTCTTCGACGGCTCGGCGGTGCTGACCGGCTGGCTTCTGGCCATGACCCTGCCGCCCTGGGCGCCCTGGTGGGTCGGCGTCGCGGGCAGCTTCATCGCCATCGTCATCGGCAAGCAGGTCTTCGGGGGTCTGGGGCAGAACCTGTTCAACCCGGCCATGGTCGCCCGCGCGATGCTGCTGATCGCGCTGCCGGTGCAGATGACCACCTGGGTCCTGCCCGAGCCGCCGGGCACGGCCGGGGCGCCGGGCTTCCACGAGGCGCTGGCGATCACCTTCGGCGCCGCGCCGCAAATCGACGCCTATACCGGCGCCTCGACGCTGGGCTTCGTCACCGCGCAGCTCGACGGCGGCGCGACGCTGGAGACGATCCTGCCGCAGACATTCAGCCTGCATGACCTCTTCATCGGCCATGTCGCCGGATCGCTGGGCGAGACCTCGGCGGTACTGCTGCTGGCGGGGGGGATCCTGCTGATCCTGGCGCGGGTCGTCACCTGGCACATCCCGGTCTCGGTGCTGGGCGGGGCGGCGGCGCTCTCGGGCGCGCTCTGGCTGGCCGATCCCGCGCATTTCCCGTCCCCGGCCTGGCATCTGGGCTCGGGCGCGATGATGCTCTGCGCGTTCTTCATCGCCACCGACTACGTCACCTCGCCGCTGACCCTGACGGGGCAGCTGATCTACGGCGCGGCGATCGGCGTGCTGATCGTGCTGATCCGCACCTTCGGCAGCTTCCCCGAGGGCGCCGCCTTCGCGGTCCTCCTGATGAACGCCTGCACGCCGCTTCTCGACACCTATATCCGTCCGCGCATCTTCGGCCGCGACCGCAGGGGCAAGCCGCTTGCGATCAAGGGGGACAAGGCATGAACGCGCTCTCCGCGAGGCTCTCGGCCTTCCGCGAGGCCCCGGCCGCCCATGGTGTGCTGCTGGCGCTCTTCGCGCTCTTCACCGCGCTGGTGCTGGCGATCTCCGACGAGCTGGCCCGCGGCCCGATCGCGGACCGCGCCACCGAGGATCTGAATGCCTCGCTGGTGCAGGTGATCCCGGACGGGCTGCACGACAACGACCTGGCCTCGGACCGGATCGAGGTCATGGACGGCGCGGCGCCGGTCACGGTCTACCAGGCGACCCGGGACGGAAAGGTCACCGCCGCCGCCTTCGAGCGGGTGGGCTACGGCTATGGCGGCGCGATCAAGGTGCTGATCGGGCTCGACCCCGAGGGCGCGATCCTCGGCGTGCGGGTGCTCGCCCATGCCGAGACGCCCGGGCTGGGCGACAAGATCGAGACCGCCAAGGACGACTGGATCCTCGGCTTCGACGGCCGTTCGCTTGGCGATCCGGCGCCCGAGGACTGGAAGGTCAAGCGCGACGGCGGGGTCTTCGACCAGTTCTCGGGCGCCACCATCACCCCGCGCGCGGTCGTTGCGGCCGTGAAGGGCGGGCTCGAGTTCTTCGCCGCCCATCGCGATGAAATCCTGACCCCGAAGGAGGCCAGCTGATGTCGGTCTACGGACAGATCGCCCGCAACGGGCTCTGGGACAACAATATCGTCTTCGGCCAGCTACTGGCGCTCTGCCCGCTGCTGGCGGTGACCGGGACGGCGACGAACGGGCTCGGCATGGGGCTGGCGACGCTGGCGGTGCTGGTCATGTCGGGGCTGGCCGTGTCGCTCCTGCGCGGCGCGATTACGCCCGAGATCCGCATCCCCGCCTTCGTGCTGATCATCGCCTGCATCGTGACGGTGGTCGACATGGCGCTGAATGCCTGGGTGCATGACCTGCACAAGGTGCTGGGGCTCTTCATCCCGCTGATCGTCACCAATTGCGCGATCCTCGGCCGCGCCGAGGCCTTCGCCTCGCGCCGCGGCGCGCTGCAATCGGCCCATGACGGGCTGATGATGGGGCTGGGCTTCACTGCGGCGCTGGTCGTGCTGGGCGCGGCGCGCGAGATCCTCGGCTCGGGCACGCTCTTCGCCAATGCCGACGTGCTGCTCGGGGATGCCTTCGGCTTCCTCGAGATGACGCTGATCCCGGATTACGGCGGCTTCCTGATCCTGATCCTGCCGCCCGGGGGGTTCATCATGCTGGGCTTCCTGCTGGCGCTGAAATCGATCCTCGACAAGCGCGCCGAGGACCGCGCGGGCGATCCGCTCGACGCCCGGATCGAGAAGGTTTTCACCGCCGCGGGCGTGCTTAAGCCCGACACCAGGGGAGAAGAGGCATGAATGTCGGCGTCGCCTTTGCCAAGCAGTCGGCCCAGGTCTGGATGAAGATCGAGGTGCCCGAGGGCGCCACGGTGCGCGAGGTGATCGAGCGCTCGGGGCTCCTGGCGCAGTTCCCGGAGATCGACCTGGAGGTCAACAAGGTCGGCATCTTCGGCGCGGTCGCCAAGCTCGACAAGCCGGTGAAGGAGGGCGACCGGGTGGAGATCTACCGGCCGATCCATCCCGAGGCCGAGCTGCTCGACCGCAAGGACGCCAAGTAGCCCTGCGGCGGCTCAGGCCGCCGGGTCGAGAAAGGCCAGATCCTCGGGCGCGACATGGAAGGTCACCGGCGCGCCCTCGGCCACGGCCGCGCGCGGCAGGAGGAGCCGCTGCGCCAGCCCGCCGAGATCGAGCTCCAGCTCGGTCAGCGGGCCGTGGAAGACCCGGCCGGTGAGAATGCCGGTCAGGGTATTGGCGAACCCCTCGCCCTCGAGCGCGCGTTCGGGGCGCCAGCAGAGCGTGACATGGCGCGCCTGCGGCTCCATCCCGGTCACCGAGAGCTCGCCCAGGGGCGTGCGCACCAGCCAGAGCCCGGGCTCGGCCTCGCCCAGAACCTCGCCGGGGATCAGGTTCGCCGGGCCGACGAGCTCGGCGATGCGGCGCGAGCGGGGGGCGCGGTAGACCTCTTCGGGCGGGCCCTCCTGGGCGATGCGCCCGGCCTCGAGCACGTAGAGCCGGTCGGCAATCGACAGCGCTGCGGCAATGTCGGCGGTCGCGCAGAGGACCGCATGGCCCGCCTCCCGGACGAGCTGCCGGGTCTTCGCCCGGCAGGCCGCGCGCCCGGCGGGATCGGCGGGAAAGGGCGGGTCGCCGAGCAGGATCACCCCCGGCGCGGCCCCCGGCAGCGGCGGCCAGGCGGAGAAGCCGCGGCGGCGCCCCGGCAGGTCGGTGACATCTCGGCTGCCGACGAAGATGCGGCCGCCATCGGGCCGGTAGCGGCCGCGCAGCGTGCGCAGGAGCAGCCCGGCGCCGCTGTCGCCGCCGCCGATCAGGCAGGCGATCTCGCCCGGCCCGACCGCGAGCGACAGCCCGTCGAGGCGGGCGGCCTCGCCACGGAAGAGATGCAGGTTTCGGACAGTCAGGCTCGGCATGGCTCCTCCGGGTCGGTCCGGCCGAGACTGGAGCGGCCAGGTTGCGGCGGAATGTCGGCAGCGCGAAAATTCCGTGACACCGGCAGCGGTTGATCCCGGCGGCCCGGCTTGCCATGAGAGGGCGCGGCAAACGGAGGAGGGCGGCATGGCCGGGCTTTACGGTGAGGAATTCGTCAGCGCGCTGGAGCGCGGGCTGAGGACGGCGCTGCCGCAATGGGGGCTGGCGGAGGACTGTCCGCTGCGGCTGATGGCCCTGTCGGAGAACGCCACATTCCTGGCGGAGCCGCCGGACGCCGCGCCGCGGGTCTTCCGCGTGCACCGGCCGGGCTATCACGACCGGGCGGAGATCGCCTCGGAGCTCGACTGGATCGCGGCGCTGGCCGAAGCGGGCACGGCGCGGGTGCCCGAGCTCTTGCCCTGCCGCGACGGCGCGCGGATCGGCGGCTTCGCCCATGAGGACGGGACGCGGCATGTCGTGGCCTTCGCCTTCGTGCCGGGCGAGGAGCCCGATCCCGAGGGCGATCTCGCCGCCGGGTTCCGCCAGCTCGGCGCGATCAGCGCGGACCTCCATGCCCAGGCGGCGGCCTGGACGCCGCCCGCGGGGTTTCGCCGCAAGACCTGGGACTGGGAGGCGGCCTTCGGGGCGCGGCCGCTCTGGGGCGACTGGCGCGCGGCGCCGGGACTCGACGCGGCGGGGCGGGCGCTGCTGGACCGGCTGGCGGCGCGGCTGAAGGAGCGCTGCGAAGCCTATGGCCGCGGCCCGGACCGCTTCGGTCTGATCCATGCGGATCTGCGGCTGGCGAACCTGCTCGACGGGCCCGCGGGGCTTTCGGTGATCGATTTCGACGATTGCGGCTTCAGCTGGTTCGCCTACGACTTCGCCGCGGCGGCGAGCTTTCTCGAGGCCCGGCCGGTCATGCCGGAGCTGCTGGCCGCCTGGGTTGCGGGCTATCGCAGCCGCGCCGAGCTGGCGGCGGAGCATGTCGCGATGATCCCCGATCTGGTGCTTTTCCGGCGGCTCCTGCTGACGGCCTGGATCGGCAGCCATGGCGAGACGGAAACCGCCGACTGGGCCGGGCAGGAACGCTATACCGCCGGCACGCTGGAGCTGGCCGAGCGCTACCTCTGCGACGGCGCGGCGCATCTTCTGGCCGGGCCCGGGCCCGGGGCGCGACCGGCCGCGCACTGGCCAGGGGGCGGCGTTCCGCGCTAAGCCTGTGGCAGCACAGCGTCCCGGACAGACTCGGAGGATCCCCGGCTTGGAACAGAGCGACATCTTCACCGTCACCCTGAACCCGGCGCTGGATCTGGCCACTTCGGCCACGGATATCCGTCCCGGACCCAAGCTGCGCTGCACCGCGCCGAAGACCGACCCGGGCGGCGGCGGCATCAATGTCAGCCGCGCGATCCGCACGCTGGGCGGGCAGAGCCTGCCGGTGGTGGCGCTCGGCGGGGCGATCGGCGCGCAGCTGCGCGGGCTGCTGGAAGGCGAGGGCATCGCGCCGCATGTGCTCGAGGCGCCGGGCGAGACCCGGCAGAGCCTGGCGGTCACCGACCGGCGCACCGGACTGCAGTTCCGCTTCGTGATGCCGGGGCCCGACTGGGACGCGGCGGCCACCGCGGCGGCGATGGCGGCCTGCGCGGCGATGGCGGGGCAGGGCGCCTGGATCGTGCTCTCGGGCTCGCAGCCGCCGGGGGTGCCGGACAGCTTCCCGCTGGATCTGGCGGCGGCGCTGGCGCCCGGCGGCGCGCGGCTGGCGGTCGACACCTCGGGGCCGGCGCTGCGGCATGTTGCCATGGCCGAGGGCGCCCCGGCGGTGCCCGCGCTCCTGCGCTTTGACAATCTGGAGGCCTGCGAGCTGGCGGGAGAGAAGCTCCCGGGCGTGCAGGGGGCGGGCAAGTTCGCGGCCTCGCTGGTGGCGCGCGGCGTGGCGGAGGCGGTGATCATCGCCTGCGGCGCCGACGGCTCGGTGCTGGCGACGCGCGAGGCAGTCACCCATTGCCGCGCGGCACGGGTGCCCGTGGTCTCGAAGATCGGCGCGGGCGACAGCTTCGTCGCCGCCGCGGTGCTGTCGCTGGCACGCGGCGAGGGGCTGGTCGAGGCGCTGCATCACGGCACGGCGGCCGCCTGCGCGGCGGTGATGACCCCGGCCACGCGGCTCTGCACGGCGGAGGACACGGCCCGGCTGCTGCCCGAATGCCAGATCCGTCCGCTGATGCAGCACCGCTGAGCCGGGCGCCGCGAAAACCGGAAACCATTCAGGCATTGCTTGTGTTGTCCTCAGAATGAAGTATGGCGTGCGCAAGATTCTCGGGCATGGGGAGACAGCCATGAAGGACCAGCAGACCGCATCCGCGGCCACCGATCTCTACGGCGTCGGCGCCTGGGGCCAGGGGCTTGTCCATGTCCTGCCCAATGGCGACGTGGCGGTCGCGGATCCCGGCACGAACGGCTCGGCCATCCCGGTCTCGCTGCCCTCGCTGATCGAGGGGCTCAACGAGCGCGGCATCGCCACGCCGATCCTCCTGCGGGTGGAGTCGTTCCTCGATATCGGCCTGCGCCGCCTGAACGAGGCCTTCCAGGGCGCGATCGCGGCCAACGAGTACAAGGGCGAGTACCGCGGCGTCTTCCCGATCAAGGTGAACCAGCAGGCCGAGGTGGTCAGCCGCCTGGTCGAATCCGGCCGCCAGTACAATTACGGGCTGGAGGCGGGCTCGAAGCCCGAGCTGATCGTCGCGCTGGCGCAGCCGCTGGCCGAGGAAAGCCTGATCATCTGCAACGGCATCAAGGATGACGAGTTCATCCGGCTGGCGATCCTCAGCCTGCGCCTCGGCTTCCGCACGGTGATCGTGCTGGAGAGCCTGAAGGAGTTCGAGATCGTCAAGCGCGTCTCCGAAGAGCTGGGGATCAAGCCGATGCTCGGCGTCCGGGTCAAGCTGACCCAGGTCGTCACCGGCAAATGGGCCTCCTCCTCGGGCGACCGGTCGTCCTTCGGGATCGGCGCCGACCAGATCGTGACCCTGGTGGAGCGGCTGCGCGAGACCGGCTTCCTCGACTGCCTGGTGCTGCAGCACAACCACCTGGGCAGCCAGGTGCCGAACGTGATCGACGTGCGCCGCACCGTCACCGAGGCCTGCCGCTTCTATGCCGAGCTGCGCCGGATCGGCGTGCCGCTGGCCTTCCTCGACATGGGCGGCGGGCTCGGCGTCGACTACACGGGCGAGAAGCGCGCCTCGGAGAATTCGGTCAACTACACGGTGGACGAATACGCCGCCGCCATCGTCGAGACCGTGGGCTACGCGATGGACGAGGCGGGGCATCCGCATCCGACGCTGGTCACGGAGTCGGGCCGCTTCGTGGTGGCGCTGAGCTCCATGCTGATCTTCGACGTGCTCGACGCGACGCTCTACGGCGTGCCGCAGCGCCCCGACCTGACCGACGAAGAGCACCATTTCCTCCACGACATGGTGGCGATCGAGGAATACGTGAAGCCGGGCCGCCTGCAGGAATGCTTCAACGACGCGGTCTACTACCGCGACGAGATCCGCGCGCTGTTCCGCCGCGGCCAGATGGATATCGGCCAGCTCGCCACCGCCGAGCGCTGCTTCCTCTACATCCTCAAGCGCCTGCATACCGTGATCCAGGAGAACGGCGCGGGCGAGGCGCTGTCGGAGGCGCTGGAGAGCTTCGTCGACTACTACCACTGCAATTTCTCGCTGTTCCAGTCGCTGCCCGATGTCTGGGCGATCGACCAGCTGCATCCGGTGATCCCGCTGCAGCGGCTGAACGAGACGCCGACGCGCCGCGCGGTGCTGACCGACATCACCTGCGACAGCGACGGCAAGATCGACAGCTTCATCCTCGGCGACGGCATCCACAAGTCCCTGCCGGTGCATGACCTCGAAGAGGACAAGCCCTACCATATCGGCGTGTTCTTCGTCGGCGCCTACCAGGAAACGCTGGGCGACCTGCACAATCTCTTCGGCGATGCCAATGTCGTCACGGTCAGCCTGACGGGCGACGGCGGCTTCAACATCGTGCACGAGACCGAGGGCGACACCATCGCCGAGGTGCTCAGCTATGTCGAATACGATCCGGGCGACTGCCTCGACGCCTTCCGCAAGACGGTGGAACGCGCGGTGGCCAAGGGCACGGTCAATTCGGCCGAGCGCCGGGCGATGATCGCCGCCTACAAGGACAGCCTTGGCGGCTATACCTATTTCGAGTGACGCCCCGCAGGCAGGCGGCGGCCATTGGCCGTCATCCCCCTGTCAGCCAGGCATGGCATCTCTCAATCCTCGGGTCGCGCGGTCAGCCGCGCGGCCTCTCAATCTTACGCTTCACGGGAAGGAACGAGACATATGGGCAAGGTTCTGGTTGTCGGCGCCGGCGGGGTCAGCTCTGTCGCCGTGCACAAGATGGCAATGAATCCGGAGATCTTCACCGAGATCCACCTGGCAAGCCGGACGAAGTCCAAATGCGACGCCATCGCGGCGGAGGTGAAGGGCCGGACCGGGGTCGATGTGGCGACCTACGGGATCGACGCGATGGACGTGGCCGCGACCACGGCGCTGATCCGGCAGACCGGCGCGGCGCTGGTCGTCAACCTGGCTCTGCCCTACCAGGATCTGGCGCTGATGGATGCCTGCCTGGAGGCCGGGGTCGACTATCTCGACACCGCGAATTACGAGCCCGAGGACGAGGCCAAGTTCGAATACAGCTGGCAATGGGCCTACCAGGACAAGTTCAAGGCGGCAGGCCTGACCGCGATCCTCGGCTCGGGCTTCGATCCGGGCGTGACCTCGGTCTATGCGACCTGGCTGAAGAAGCACAAGCTCGACGGCATCCGCGTGCTCGACATCCTTGACTGCAATGGCGGCGATAACGGGCTGCCCTTCGCGACGAACTTCAACCCCGAGATCAACATCCGCGAAGTGACCGCGCCTGCGCGCCACTGGGAAGGCGGCCAGTGGATCGAGAGCCCGGCGATGACCACCAAGGTCGCGTTCGACTTCCCCGGCGTGGGCGAGAAGAACATGTACCTGATGTATCACGAGGAGCTGGAGAGCCTGTCGGCCCACAACCCCGAGATCGAGCGGGCGCGGTTCTGGATGACCTTCGGCGACGCCTATATCAACCACGTCACGGTGCTGGAGAACGTGGGCATGACCTCGATCGAGCCCGTGATGCACAACGGCGTCGAGATCATCCCGCTGCAGTTCCTGAAGACCGTGCTGCCGAACCCGGGCGACCTGGGCGCGAAGACCGTCGGCAAGACCTGCATCGGCGATATCGCGACGGGGCCGGCCAAGGACGGCTCGGGCGAGAAGACCTTCTATATCTACAATATCTGCGACCACGAGGAATGCTACGCCGAGGTCGGGTCGCAGGCCGTGGCCTACACCACCGGCGTGCCGGCGATGATCGGCGCGGCGCAGGTGCTTCTGGGCAACTGGAAGGAGCCGGGCGTGTGGAACATGGAGCAGCTCGATCCCGACCACTACATGGAAATGCTGAACAAGCACGGGCTGCCCTGGCAGGTGGTCGAGCTCGACGCCCCGGCGGCGTTCTGAGCCCGCCCTGCTGAAGGAAGACCGGCCGGGACGGGCATCGAGCCCGCCCCGGCCGGGCGCCTCCCCTGGGGAGGCGCGCGCCCCACTCCCGGGGCAGGGATGTCAGGAGAGGGCGGACCGGGCCGCGCGGGCGCCGGCATCGACGGCAGCGGCCATGCCGCGGACCGCCCCGGCGGCGGCATCGCCGATCACGAACGCCGCGTCGCGCAGGCTGGAGCGGCCCGCGGCATCGACCGGGCACCAGAGACCGCCATCGGCCAGGCCCGCCCGGCGGGCGATCTCGCCGGCGCCGAGACGCGGCAGGAAATTCACCACATCGGCGCGGATCTCGCCCGCTTCGGTGCCGATCCGCCCGGCGGCGGCATCGGTCCAGAGGACGCGGCCGCCCGCGCCGGCGCCGCGCCACGCCGTGCGGGCGGCCGTTTCCTCAGAGGCCCGGGCGGCGAAGGCGCGGCGGAGCGCTGCGTCCGGGGTCGCGTCGAGCACGGTCAGGCGGATATCCGGACGGGCGGCGGCCAGCGCCGCGGCGCGGGCGGCGACAAGCGCGGGATCATGCGCCAGCACCTGCGGAACGCGCAGCACCAGATTGCCGCCCGCGGGCATGGCGGCGATCTGCGCGGCGAGCCTGCGCGCCTCGCGCGCGCTGCCCCAGGCGGCGGGCCAGTCATGGCGGAGCCGCGCATCGAGCCCGTCGATCGCCTCCGGCGCAGGTGCCACGCCGGGCGCCAGGATCAGCCGGTCGAAGGCGGCGCGGCGGCCGCTGAAGAGCTCCAGCCGTCCGGCCTGCCAGTCGATCGCGGCGACATCGTCGAGGAGGAGGTCCACGCCCTGGCGGGAGAGGCTGGCGGCGTCCTCGGAGAGGGCGGGGCGGCGGAAGGCGGCGGCGGCGCTATCGGCGGGGGCGAGCCGCGCCGGATCGCGCTCGACCAGCGTCACCCGGGTGCGGGGATCGGCGGCGCGCAGCGCGAGCGCGGCGGCGATCCCGGCCGGGCCGCTGCCGACGATCATCACCGAGGCGGCGGCGCGGCGGGCGGAGACCGCCCCGGCCGCGAGCGCGGCGGCGGCAGCGGAACCGGACTGCATCAGGAAGCGGCGGCGGGTCACAGGGGTCATGGCGGGGTCTCGGCTGGTTTGAGGGGCGGTGACGGCAGAGGCGGAGCAGTGGGCATGCCATCTGCGGCGGGCGGGCGGCGGCAGGGGCGGGGATCCGACAATTGTCGGGTTCCCGACAGGGCAGGGGCCTAGCTGGCGGGCGCCGCGGCGGGGCCGGGCAGCTCGACCCGGGCGGCCATCTCGGGGGTCATCTCGACATGGCCCTGGCCGTCGATCACCAGCGCGGCGGTGATGCCCATGGCCCGGGCGGTCTGGCGCCAGGCATCGGCTCCGGCCACCGAGAGCGCGGTCGCGGCGGCATCGGCCAGCGCGCCCTGCCGGGCCAGGACCGTCGCGGAGACGATCTCCTCCACCGGGCGGCCGGTCCGCGGATCGAGGATATGCGAGAAGCGGTGGCCGCCGGCATCGAGATAGCGCTCGTAATTGCCGGAGGTGTAGACCGCCTCGCCGGGGCGCATCTCAATCGCGGCCACGGCGCCCCAGCCGAAGGGATCGCGGATCGCCACGCGCCAGGGCCGCGCGCCCTTGCGGCCGAGCACGGAGACATCGCCGCCGGCATTGAGCACGGCGTCGCGGATGCCGCGGCGGGCAAGCTCGGCGGCGGCCAGATCCAGTGCGGCGCCCTTGGCGAAGCCGCCCAGATCGAGCTGCACGGCGGGGTTCGCAGAGCTGATCCGGCGCCCGTCGAACTGCAGATCGGCAATGCCCGGATGGCGCGCGGCCAGCGCGGCGACGGCCGCGGCGGAGGGCGGCGGCCCCTCTGGCGGCAGGTCGTCGTGGAAGCCCCAGAGCTCCACCATCGCGCCGATGCCGGGATCGAAGAGCCCGCCGCTCGACGCGGAGAGGCGCTGCCCCTCGGCAAGGACCAAGGCGAGGGCGGGGCTGGCCTCGAAGCTCTCGCCGCGGGCGATGGCGGCGTTGAGATCCTCGAGCTCGCCGGGGCGCCAGGCATGCCAGTCGCGGTGGAGCCGGGCGAAGAGCTGGCCGAGCGCGGCCGTCGCCTCTCCGGCGCGGCGCTCGGACACGCCCGAGATCTCGACCTCGACCAGCGTGCCGAAGACATAGAGCACCTGGGTCTCGATCCGCGGCGCCAGGGCCTGGCGGCCCCAGAAGAGGGCGAGCGCGAGAAGGAGGCACAGCCCGAGCGGCAGGAGCGCGCGGCGCCTCATTGCGGCGCGTCCGGCGCGCGTCCCTCGATCCGCAGGCTGCCGCCGAGGCGGCCGCGGCGCTCGGCCTGGCGCAGCGGCAGCAGCGCCAGCGCAAGGGCGGGCAGGCAGAGCAGGGCGGCAATCAGGTCGGGCAGCCCGGCTGCGGCGGAGATCGCGGCGGTCAGCGCCAGCGCGGCGGGCGGCAGCAGATAGGCGCGCATCGCCGCCGAGAGGAAGGCGCCGCTTTCCATCGCAACCACCACCCGGTCGCCCGGGGCGAGCCCCATCTCGGTGGGCAGGCGCAGTGTCCGGCAGTCGCCCTTGGCGGCCATCTCCGCCAGGGCGCCGGCGCCGCAGCCCGCCCGGCCCGCGCAGGCGCCGCAGGCTTCGGCGCGGGCCGCCTCGAGCTCGGCATAGCCGTCGCCCGCAGAGACCACCTTCAGGGTCTGGCGCAGCTGGCGGCGCGACGGTGCGGAGCCCGCCACGGTCATTCCGCCGGGATGATGCAGCCGTCTTCCATGCAGACGCTGAGGCATTGCGGCATGTCATGGTCGGGGGCGCATTCGGTGCAGATATCGGCCTTGATGAAGAACACGCCCTTCCTGGGGATGATGGCGCCGGTCGGGCAGACCGGTTCGCAATCGCCGCAGGAGGTGCACAGGTCGGCTTCGATTTGCATGGCCATGGGTAGGGATCCTTTCCTCTGGCAGCGCCCCCGGGGAGCGGGGGCCGTTGGCGTCCTGCATAGCCCAAGCAGGACGCGTGCCATCCGGACGGGATCGCGTGCAGCAGCGGCGCGCAGGCAGCTGCTCCTTGGTCCGCCTGCCGGGATGCCCGGCGGAGGCGGCCGCGCCGCTTCCCGCCGGGCAGGGCGGCAGGGGCCAGAGCGCAGGGGCGCAGCATGTGCCAGGGCAATTCCGGCCGCCTGTCCCGGCAGGGCCACAGCGCGCGCAGTCGGTCCCTGGCCGCGCTGGCCGCCGCGGGGGCGGATCAGTTCTTGCGGCTCAGGGGAAATCCGGGGCTGCGCGGCATCAGCCGCTTCAGCCGGTCGAGCATGGCGCCGCCGCTCTCCTCGCCGCCCGAGAGCATCTCGACCTTGCGGCCCGAGAGCTTCGCTAGCCCCTGCGCGTCGAGGCGGCCCTCCCAGACGGCCGAGATCACGTCGCGCAGCGTGCCCTCATCCTTCAGCGCGCGTGCCAGCCCGTGGGTCGCCGGGCGCAGCCTCGCGTGGAACAGGTTCGGCTGCACCGGGAAGCGGCTTGCATGGATGCCCTCCTCGGCGGTGCTGCCGGAGAAGACATAGTAGCGCGTCGTCGCGTTGAACCGGCCCTCGAGCGAGGGGATGCGCCATTCGCTGATGCCCGAGATGTAGTCCTGCCAGCGGGTCTCCTCGGGCACGAGCTCGGGCACGACGCTGAATTGCGGGACGAAGGCCGCGACCGCGGTGACCGGCAGGTGGCAGGTCGAGGCGATCGCCAGGAAGCCGCCCATGGAATTGCCCAGGGCGTAGATCTCGCGCCCCTCGAGATAGGGGGCGAGCCGGGCGCAGAGCGCCGCGAGGTCGAAATTGTTGCCCCAGCTGCGCTTCAGGTCGCTGATGAAGAGGATGTTGTCGAACGCATTGCCGGCCGAGAAGAATTCCGGGCTCTGGACATCCATGCCGCCCATGCGGTTGCCGATGCCGGTAAAAGAGAGAAGGATGCGCTTCTGTGCCGGATCCGGCCGCTCGCGGGCCAGGACCCGGAGATCTTCGTTACGCTCGACGCGGATCATGCAGGTCCCAACCGTTTGCACTGACCCGGTTCTATAGCCAGAAATCGGCCTCCTGAGTAGGGGCGAATTCGAGGATTGCGCGCAGATCGCCGTCATAACCTTGCGGCAAGACCGCCGCCTCTGCCGCGGCATCGCGCAGGCTGGTGCCGTTCCAGCTTTCATAGGCGCCGTCGTCGATCCGGTCCGAGAGATCCTGGCCATGCAGCCCGAGCGACAGGTGCATCGCGCCCGAGGCAGTTTCGGCCAGGCGCAGCCGCACCGTGTCCGCGCCCGAGATCCAGGCCTCCTCGATGGCGAGCCGGGTGCCGTCCGGGCGGCTCAGCGCGAAGCCGAAATGGTCCGGGGCGGAGATGGCGGGGTTGTCCTCGAAGATCGAGCGGTCCTCGACCAGCCTTGTGCCCACGCCGGAGAAGGCGACCTCCAGCAGGTCGGGGGCCAGCGCGGTGACCGAGGAGACGAGGATCGGATCCTCCGCCCGGCCGATCAGCGCCTCGCCCAGGTAATGGCCCAGCGTCTCGCCCAGATGCAGGTAGCCCTGCGGCGAGAGATGGATATGGTCGCTGCCGCCGGTGGAGGGATAGAGGCTCTGGAACTCCATCTGGGTGCCACCGTAAACGACGCGGGGGTCGTCGCGGATCAGGTCCAGCTGGCCGAGCGGGACATTGCCGTCGGCATCGCCCGCGACCTGCGCCAGCGCCACCACCAGCCGCGGATCGGCGATGCCCGCGATGTCCGCCATCGCCGTCTCGATCATGTCGAAATAGCGCGAGGCCAGCCAGGCATAGCCGAAATCGGGATGGTCGAGCCGGGCATCTGCCTGGCCGTGCACGAACCCGATCGCGACCGTGCTGCCGACCTGGTAGCCCTCCGCAGCCGCCGCGGCGGCGGCGAAGCCAATTTGCGCCTCCATCGTGTCCCAGAGCCCGGGCGCATGGCGGAAGGTGCCGAGCGCGACCGCCGCGCCGTCATGGTCCAGGTAGTAGTCGTAGCGCCCGTCGGCGCGGGCCAGGGCGAAGAGATCGCCCTCGCCGCTCTGCCGCAGCCCGGCGGCGAGGCCGGTCGCCAGATCCTCGGCCCCGGTCATCAGCTCGACCAGCGAGGCGCCGATCGCGCCGGTGCCGAAATGCAGCAGGTCGGGCGCCAGCCGGCCGGTGCTGTCATAGGCGTCGAGGATCTGCGCCGCCATGGCCGGGGCAGGGGTCTCGGTCACGCGGCTCTCCATCGGCTCCATGCCGAGGTAAAGCGCCGGATCGAGCGGAATGTAGTTCCAGCCGCGGGCGCCGATCCCGGCATGGTCGAAATCGAGCATATGGGCGCGGTCCGCATCGACGGGCCCGCTCCAGAGCGTGGCGGCGCGGTCGAGCTGCGTCGCGCCGAGGCTCAGCGACTGCCCGGCGGAGAGGACGAACATGATCTCGTCCGGCAGGAGCTTCAGCAGCGCGCCGCGCAGGGCGGCGAAGGTCTGCGCCAGCAGCCCGGCCTGCTCGACATCCTGCGGGGCGAGCGCGGCATGGTCCGCCGCGGCGGGCGCCTCCGCGGGCCGGATTTCCGCCGGCGACGAAGGGGCGGCCGCCGGGGCGGTCCCGACCGGCACGAAGTCCGGCCCGGACTGTGCCGTTCCGCCGAGTTCGACCTCCTGCATCGAGGCCACTGCACCCGGCAGGGCGGTGCCGTCACTGTCGCTTGGGGTCTCTGCCATCGCCGAAGGTTCCGCCCGGGGGCAGCGGGAAGGAACGTCATCGGTCCCGGGCCGGATCTCAATGGCCTGCGCGGGCTTTCCGCCCGATGAAGCCGGGCCCCGGGAAATGCGGACAATTCGCTTGATCCAGCCGAATTTCCCGCCCCGTCCGGATTCGGCCTTGCCCTGCGGCGGGCTTCGCCGCATCTGTGCCCCGAGACCAGAGGAGACCGACGTGACCGAGCCTCTCGATATCGAAGCCGATGCCGCCCTGCGCTTCGCCCGGTTCGACCTGAACCGCGTGCCCTCGCCCTGCTTCGTCGTGGACGAGGCGGCAATCGCCCGCAACTGCCGGATCCTGGCCGGCGTGGCCGAGGCCTCCGGGGCGAAGATCTTCGCCGCGCTGAAGGCCTTCTCCATGCCCGCCGCGGCCCCGGCCATCATGAAGCACCTCTCGGGCACCGCCGCCAGCGGCATCTTCGAGGCGCGGCTCGGCCGCGAGGTGTTCGGCGGCCATGTCGCCACCTTCAACGCGGGCTACAAGCAGAAGGACCTGGAGCGCATCGTCGAGATCTCGGACCACGTGATCTTCAACTCGCCCGGCCAGTTCCGCCGCTTCCGCGCCACCGTGGAGGCCAGCAAGGCCAGCCCGGGGCTCAGGATCAATCCCGAGCATTCCGAGGGCTGGACCGAGAAATACGACCCCGCCGCGCCCTGCTCGCGGCTCGGCACGCCGGTCTCGCAGATCTCCGACGCCGATCTGGAGGGGATCGAGGGGCTGCACATGCACACGCTGTGCGAACAGGGCTTCGAGCCGCTGGAGCGCACCTGGGCCGCGGTGGAACCGAAGATCGCCGCCTGGCTGCCGAAGATGAAATGGCTGAACCTCGGCGGCGGGCACCACATCTCGATGCCCGATTACGACCGCGCCGGGCTGATCGCCTTCCTCAAGCGGATCCGCGAGACATACGGTCTGGACGTCTATCTGGAGCCGGGCGAGGCCGTCGCGCTGCATGCCGGCATCCTGGTGGGCGAGATCCTCGACCTGGCGCAGAACGCGATGCCGCTGGCGATCACCGACATCTCGGCGACCTGCCACATGCCCGACGTGATCGAGGCGCCCTACCGGCCGAAGCTGCTGGGCGAGGCCGAGACCGGCACGCCGGTGCGGCTGGGCGGGCCGTCCTGCCTGGCGGGCGACGTGATCGGCGACTACAGGCCCGGGACGCCGTGGAAGGTCGGCGACCGTTTCGCCTTCCTCGACCAGGCGATCTACTCCATGGTCAAGACCAACACCTTCAACGGCGTGCCCCTGCCCGCCATTGCGCTGTGGAACTCGGACACGGACGAGCTGACCATGGTGCGCGACTTCGGATATCGGGACTTCCTGGAACGGCTATGATCTTTCTCGACGGCGAACTCTCTGCAGACGAACTCAATCCCGCAACTGCGCGCTTCCGGGTGATCCCGGTGCCGCTGGAACGCACGGTCTCCTACGGCTCCGGCACGGCCGGCGGGCCGGCGGCGATCCTCGACGCCTCGGTCGAGCTGGAACGGCTCTGGCGCGGCTCCGAGCCCTGCATGGCCGGGATCGCGACCGAGGGTCCGGTGCTCTGCGACGGCCCGCTGCACCTGGTGATGCAGCGCATTGCCGAGCGCACCCGCGCCGCGGTCGAGGCCGGCGCCGTGCCGGTCGTGCTGGGTGGCGAGCATTCGCTGAGCTACGGCGCGGTGCGCGGCGTGGTCTCCGCCACCGAGGGCCCGGTCGGCATCGTCCAGATCGACGCCCATGCCGACCTGCGCCACGACTACCAGGGCGAGCGGCACAGCCATGCCTCGGTGATGCGGCTCCTGGCCGAGGAGGACGGCATCGCGCTGGCGCAGTACGGCGTCCGCGCGCTCTGCAGCGAAGAGGCCGAGGCCCGCAAGCGGCTGGGCGTGGTCCATTGCGACGGCGAGGCGCTGGCCCGCGGCGAGGATCCGGTCCTGCCCGAGGATTTCCCGCAGAAGATCTATGTCAGCTTCGATGTCGACGGGCTCGACCCGTCGGTCCTGCCCGCCACCGGCACGCCGGTTCCGGGCGGGCTGGGCTTCTGGCAGGCGATCCACCTGCTGGAGCGGCTCTGCGCCGGGCGCCAGATCGTCGGCATCGACGTGGTCGAGCTGGCCCCGGTCGAGGGCAGCCAGGTCTCGGACTTCACCTCGGCCCAGATCACCTACGCGCTGATGGGGCTGGAACGGCAATTCGCCGACGGCTGACAAGGCGGAATTAACCAGAATGGGCGTATCCCCGGAGCGAGCTTCGGGGATGCCGGATGACCACCTACAGCCTGACTGGATTCGCAGCTGTCTTCGACACGACCACCGACACGATCCTGTCGGTGGAGGACGCGTTGATGGACTTCACCTGGTTCGAGGACCGGCCGGCAAGGCTGAGCTACCGCTATGCCGGGGCGGGCAGCCTGACCGCCAATCTGGGCACGCCCGAGGCGGCCGGGACGGCGATTTCCGGCGGGCTGTCGATCTCGGGCTACGGGCTGGCCACGACGGACGAGGTCTTCACCGTCTCCTGGGACGCCAATGGCGAGACCCGGCAGAGCACGGTGCTGTCGCGGCTGGTCTCGGGGGCGGACCTGTCCGGTCCCGCGGCCGGGCGCAGCGTCTTCGGGATCTTCCACCTGGGCGGCGACGCGCTGCCGCCGATCCCCACGATCGGCTATTTCGCCCGCTTCATGCTGACCCAGATCGACCAGAGCAGCTACACCCAGCCGGGCGGCGACCTGGCGGCGAACCAGCAGATCAACCTCGCCGCGCTGGACACTGCGCAGACGACCGAGGACGACCATGTCATCGGCACCGCCGCGGCCGAGACGCTGCTGGCGGGGCGCGGCAACGACACGCTGAACGGCCACGGCGGCAATGACAGCATGTCGGGCAATGCCGGCGACGACATCGTCGCGGGCGGGGCGGGGCGCGACACCCTGCGCGGCGGGATCGGCCGCGACACGCTGAGCTACCTCGACGATGACGGCAGCGAGGGCATTGCCGTCGATCTGGCGGCCGGCACGGCCACGGACTCCTACGGCACGACCGACGCGGTGTCGGAATTCGAGGATGTCCATGGCAGCTTCCGCGCCGACCGGGTCAATGGCGACAGCGCGGCCAACCATATCTGGGGCTTCGGCGGGGCGGACTACCTCAATGGCGGCACCGGCCCGGATTCTTTGACCGGCGGCGCGGGCAACGACACCCTGGCAGGCGGCGGCGGCACGGACGAGGCCGATTACAGCTCCGACGGCGGCAGCCAGGGGATCGTCGCCGACCTCAACGCCGCGACGGTGATCGACAGCCATGGCGATACCGACCGGGTCTTCGGCATGGCGCGGCTGACGGGCACGAAATACACCGACCGCATCCAGGGCGGCAGCTTCAATTCCACGCTTTCGGGCGGCGGATCGGTCGATTTCATCCAGGGCGGCAGCGGCAACGAGCGGATCAATGGCGAGCTGGGCTGGGACGTGATCGGCGGCGGCGCGGGCAATGACACGCTGGACGGCGGATGGGGGCAGGACACCGCCTCCTACGAAGAGGAGGCCGGCGGGCGCGGCATCGTGCTGGATTTCGAGGCGATGCAGGTCACCGACACCTATGGCGACACGGACCTGCTGATCGCGGTCGAGGTGGTGGCGGGCTCGCGCTATGCCGACCTGATGCGCGCCGCGGCGGCCGGCTCGATGATGCAGGGCGGCGGCGGCAGCGACACGCTGTTCGGCCTGGCGGGCGCCGACACGATGGAGGGCGGCGACGGCAACGACCTGATGACCGGCCATGCCGGGCGCGACTTCTTCACCGGCGGCGCGGGGAACGACACGGTTGATTACGGCGCCGAGACCGGCAGCTCGCCGATCTCGGCCGATCTAAGGACCGGGCTGGTGACCGACAGCTGGGGCCATGTCGACACGCTGAGCGAGATCGAGACCGTCTTCGGCTCCGCCCGCGCCGACCTGATCCGCGGCAGTGCCCGCGGCGACAGCCTGCATGGCGGCAACAAGGCCGACCGGCTCTATGGCGAGGCGGGCAACGACTATCTCTCGGGCGGCAACGGCAATGACTCGATCGGCGCGGGGGCAGGGCATGACACGCTGATGGGCGGCACCGGACGCGATCTCCTCGGCGGGGGCGACGGCAATGACCGGCTGATGGGCGAGATCGGCGCCGATGCGCTGCGCGGCGGGCCGGGGCATGACTATCTCGATGGCGGCGACGACCCGGACGGGCTGACCGGCGGCTACGGCAACGACACGGTGATGGGCGGCGATGGCGAGGACACGCTGGCCGGCAGCTATGGCGACGACCGGCTGCTGGGCGAGCTGCACAACGACATCATCGGCGGCGGCGACGGCAGGGACACGCTCGATGGCGGGCCGGGGCATGACACGCTCAATGCCGGCAATGGCAATGACAACCTGATCGGCGGGCTCGGCAATGACCGGCTCTCGGGCGGCTGGGGCGCGGACGAATTGAATGGCGGGGTGGGCGACGACACGCTGATCCCCGGGCCGGGGCCGGATCTGCTCTGGGGCGGCATCGGCGCGGATGTCTTCGAATTCGGCAATCCGCGCAATCCCGATACCGACGAGATCCGCGATTTCGAGCTGGGCATCGACCGGCTCTCTGTGCCGGGCTATGACGGCGTGACCGCCCGGCCGGTCATGCGCGCCTGGAGCGGCGGGGTCGAGCTGGTCTTCGACCAGCTGGTGATCCGCCTGGCCGGACATGACGCGACCCTCGATCCCGGCGACCTGTTTTCGCCCTGACGGCGTCCGGCTTGGGGTTTCGGTAACCATGTCTCCCTAATCTCCCCGCGGACAGGATCGAGGAGGCAGGATTGGCCCAGACAGAGGACAGCATGGCGGCAGGCGCCCAGGACGAACGGTACAAGGGCCTGTTCTTCCTGCATATCCCGAAGACCGCCGGGTCCTTCGTGGCGCAGCTCTTTGCGGAGCGGATGGGGCAGGAGGCCTGCATCGCCTTCCAGGAGCGCGAGGTGCAGCACGCGGTCAGCAAGGGGGGGCCGCTCTCCTTTCTCGGCCGCGGCTTCGTCAGCGCCCACAGTCCGATGGCGTCGCTGCGCCGCGCGGGCGTCCACCGCCATTACGAGATCTTCACCGTGCTGCGCGACCCGGTCGACCGGCTGGTCTCGCATCTGAACTGGATGGACCGGTTCAACCACGGCATCGACCTGCATTCCTTCGCCGCGCTGAAGCCCGGCATGAAGGAGCTGGTGCGCACGCTCGCGCGCTACGACCCCGACAGCGCCGCCGACATGCGGCAGCTCTTCCTGCTCGACGGGCTCGCCAAGGCGCGGATGTTCTACAATATCCAGGCGACCATGCTCTTCGCGCCCCGCAGCGGCGACATCCTGGCCTATGTCGACCTCGAGCGGCTCACCCCGGTCCAGGTGCAGCGGCGGCTGGCGGGGCTGGCTTTCTGCGCGACGCTGGAGCAGTTCAAGACCGGGCTCGGCGCGGCAGGCATCGCCATCCCGGAAGAGGCGCGGGTCAATGGCGGCAAGACCCGGCGTTTCCGCCGGACGCCGCAGCTCGAGGCCGCCTGCCGCCGCTACGTCGCGCTGGACCAGCGGCTCTACGACCTCATCGCGGCGGGCCAGCCGGAGTTTGCGCCGCTGCTCCAACGTCTGCTGCCGCCGCCTGCGCCGGGCCTGAGGCTCGCCGCAGGTGCCTAGGCGAAGCGCGCCCCGGCCCCATGCCGGGCGCGGGCTGCCTCGCAATACTGCGCGCGGTGAGGCAGGCACCGCCCGGACCATCACCGGCATGAACACCGGCGCGGCCATCGGAGGAAGACCGGACTCAGCGCAGCACGGGCACCGCCTCATCGGCCCATGTCATGGCCTCGAGGCACCGCCCGTCTGTCGCTCGAACCCAGATTCCGGTCCTCGAGGCAAAACCAATCGGAATGCCATGCAAGCATCCCCGCGAATGGCACGTGCCAAAGCGTCCTGTGCTAGCCGGGACGACCAGTCATAGGGACGAAAGGGCGTAGCGGCGCTTGTCGGCGGTCGCACGCCCTGCCTGTGCTGCAGGCCAGAATGGCAGCCGGGGGGCCAACGACATCGATGACCGAGACGAGCAGCAAGCGCGCAGAGACCCGCCGGCATCGTGACTGCGCCGCGTCCCGTATCGAAGCTGCATTCTCGCCGCCGTCCATCAGCGGACGCCCTGCCGGTTGGGATGGCAGTCTTGTGCGGGTCAGGACCGGACCTGCAGAACCCGTGCCCGGCCCGAGTAAAGGCGGTCACGGCAACGAGCCCGGCCATCCCCGCAAGCCTCGATGCCGCGAGGAAGGTGCGTGCCGGGCAAGCGACCGAATATGATCGAACGCCGGTCCTTGCGGGAACAACCTGCGCGCTTCGGAGACGCCAGATCTGAAATGTTCGGTGAAATGGCTGCTGGAGAAGAATTCCTGGGCGTCGTCCCGGAGGAAATCGTTCCGGATCTGGTCAGGACCGCCCCCGGAAGCGAGAGACGATTGCCTCCTCCAGGACCATTTTCCCCGTTGTGTCTCCGTGCTCCGCGACCCGACAGGTTTGTCCGGCACCCTGATGAATTCCAAGGGCAATGAATAGGGGGCTGCTGAAAACGTCCCCAGAGCATCGTCGAGATGGAAATCGTTCCGGATTTGGACAGGGCCGCTCCCGGAATTGAGCAAGTCCAGCTGCCTACAGGACCATTTTCCCGGTCTTATCCGCAGCCTCCGCGGCCGGGCAGACGTCTTCGGCATCCTGCCAGCCCCCCAAGGTCGAGGGCGCTTGGAGGGGGTCCCGCCGCCCTGGGGCAGCCCCCGGCAGGAGCGGGCGGGAATAGCCGGCCTCGGGTTCTTGCACCGGGCCGAGTGCGGGAAATCTGCGCGCCAACCGGACATCGGGCCGCTCTCCGCGCCTGGCGCATGACGACCGACATGGAACGCCACTCAGGGGCCGTTCCCGTCTTGCCGGGCAGAGCAACCGCCGCGGTGCACCTGCTGCCGCGGGCGCCTGCTTGGGGCGGACGGCGATCCTGCGGTGCGGCTGGCCGGAACGCAAAGCGCGCCCCCCGGGAGGCCGGGAGGCGCGCGGATCAGGTCAGGCGCGGGGCCGTCAGCCGATGATGGCGTTCAGCGCGGCGCTCGGGCGCATGACGCCGGCCGTCTTTGCCGCGTCGGTCTTGTAGTAGCCGCCCAGATCGGCCGCCGGGCCCTGGGCCCCGGCCAGCTCGCCGGTGATCTCGGCTTCCTTGGCAGCCAGCGCCTCGGCGATGGGCGCGAAATGCGCCGCCAAGTCGGCATCCTCGGCCTGCGCCGCCAGAGCCTCGGCCCAGTAGCGGGCGAACCAGTAGTGGCTGTCGCGGTTGTCCGGCTGGCCGACCTTGCGCTCGGGCGAGCGGTTGTTCAGCAGCACGCCCTGGGTCGCGGCATCGACCGCCTTGCCCAGCACCGCGGCCTTCTTGTTGCCCTTGGCGTCGGCCAGGAAGTTCAGGCTCTCGCCGAGTGCGCAGAACTCGCCCAGGCTGTCCCAGCGCAGGTGGTTTTCCTTGACCAGCTGCTGGACGTGCTTCGGTGCCGAGCCGCCGGCGCCGGTCTCGAAGAGGCCGCCGCCCTGCATCAGCTTGACGATCGACAGCATCTTCGCCGAGGTGCCGAGCTCCAGGATCGGGAACAGGTCGGTCAGGTAGTCGCGCAGCACGTTGCCGGTGATCGCGATGGAGTTCTCGCCCTTGCGGATGGTCTCCAGCGTCAGGCGGGTCGCTTCGCGCGGCGCCAGGATGACGAACTTGTCGGCCACGCCCTTGGCTTCGAGGATCGGGGTGACGTAGCTGATCAGCTCGGCATCATGCGCGCGCTTGGCGTCGAGCCAGAAGATCGCCTGGTAGCCGGTCGCCGCCTGGCGGTCGATCGCCAGCTGCACCCAGTCCTCGATCGGCGCCTTCTTGGCGGTGGAGGAGCGCCAGATGTCGCCCGCTTCGACCGCGTGGGAATGCAGCACGGTGCCGTCGCCCAGCACGTAGGTCACGGTGCCGTCGGCCGGGATCTCGAAGGTGGTCGGGTGGGAGCCGTACTCCTCGGCCTTCTGCGCCATCAGGCCGATATTCTGGACCGTGCCCGAGGTGGTCGGGTCCAGGGCGCCGGTTTCCTTGAAGTAGTTGACGGTCTCTTCATAGACCGGCGCATAGCAGTTGTCGGGGATGCAGCACTTGGCGTCGGCTTCCTTGCCGTCCGGGCCCCAGCCCTTGCCGCCGGCGCGGATCACGGCCGGCATGGAGGCGTCGATGATGACGTCAGACGGCACGTGCAGGTTGGTGATGCCGCGGTCGCTGTCGACCATGTAGAGCGGCGGGCGGGACGCGAGGGTGTCCTTCAGCTCGGCCATCAGCTCGTCGGCATTCGGCAGGGTCTTGATCTTGGCCTCGAGCGAGCCGATGCCGCCATTCGGGCTGACGCCGCCGAGGACGTCGGCATGCTTGGCAAGGAACGGCTCCAGCCAGACGGCGACGAAATGGCCGAAGAGGATCGGGTCGGAGACCTTCATCATCGTGGCCTTGAGGTGCACGGAGAACAGCACGCCCTCGGGCATCGACTCCATTTCCGCCTTGATGAAGGCGCGCAGGGCCTTGGCGGACATGAAGGTCGCGTCGACGACTTCGCCCGCGGTCAGCTTCAGCCCGTCCTTCAGCACGGTCTCGGTGCCGTCCTTGGCGGTGAAGACGATCTTCGCCGGGCCGGAGGCGGCCTGCGCCTCGGTCACGGTCGCGGAGGTCTCGTTGGCGTAGAAGTCCGAGCCCGGCATCGAGGCGACAGTCGTCTGCGAGTCGGAGGCCCATTTGCCCATGGAATGCGGGTTGGCCATCGCATAGGCCTTCACCGCGCCGGCTGCGCGGCGGTCGGAGTTGCCTTCGCGCAGGACCGGGTTCACTGCCGAGCCCTTGATCGCGTCATAGCGCGCGCGGACGGATTTCTCTTCGTCGGTGGCAGGCGCCGCCGGGTAGGAGGGCAGCTTGTAGCCCTTCGCCTGCAGTTCCGCGATGGCGGCGTCGAGCTGCGGCTGCGAGGCCGAGATGTTCGGCAGCTTGATGACATTCGCCGTCGGCGTCTTCACCAGCTCGCCGAGCGCCGCCAGGTCGTCGGGGATGCGCTGCTCTTCGGTCAGGTATTCCGGGAAGTTCGCCAGGATGCGGCCGGCCAGGGAAATGTCCTTGGTGCCGACGGTGATGCCGGCTGCCTCGGCGAAGGACCGGATGATCGGCAGGAGCGATGCGCTGGCCAGCTCCGGTGCTTCGTCCACAATCGTATACACAATATCCGGGGTCGTCGTGTCCGCCATGATGTCCGCCCTTTTCGTACCCTTGGTCGTGATCTCTCTCACCGCCCGGTTGCGGACCCGTCGGGGCCCCGGCTGCCGCGGGCGGCGACATGCGCGCGGGCGCAGGTCGACCACCGCCTAGAACAGCTTGGCCGCCAGATCAATGCGGCAGGGCCCTCCGGGCGCGGACATGATGCCACGTGCCGGGCTCAGGGCGTCTCGGTCAGGGCATTCTCCACCACCGCCTCCATCGCGACGAAGCTGGAGGTGGAATTGACATGGGGCAGGGCGGAGATCGCCTCGCCCATGACCCGCCGGTATTCGCCGATATCGCGCGAGCGGACCTTCATGAGGTAGTCGAATCCGCCCGCGATCATGTAGCATTCCTCTATCTCGGGGATCGCGCGCACGGCGGCGTTGAATTCGCGCAGCGCCTTTTCGCGGGTGTCCGACAGGCTGACCTGGACGAAGGTGACATGGGTCAGCCCGAGTTTCATCGGCGAGAGCTGGACCCGGTAGCCCGAGATCAGCCCGCTATCCTCCATGGCGCGGATGCGCGCGGCCACCGGCGTCTTCGACAGGCCCACCCTCCGCGCGAGCTCCGCCGTCGCCAGTCGCGCATTGGCGGCAAGCTCGCGGAGAATCTTCCGGTCAATCGCGTCAATCTCGACCGACATGGCCTGTATTTCTCCTTGAAATTGGTCTGATCGACCATAGTCTTGACCACTATTAGACCCAACGACCACGAGACTTCCACTAGATTCACCTCGACACCCGATACACAGCCTGGATCCCGCCCATGTCCCTCGACGCCTTCACCCACGCCGCCAAGACCGCGTCCGAAGCCGCGGTGCTCGACCGCCTCGTCCGCGAGGCCGCCCTGTCCGAGACCACCCGCAAGGCCGCCTCGGTGCGGGCCGCGGGACTGGTCCGGCGCATCCGCGAGGGCTCCCGCCCCGGGGTGATGGAGCAGTTCCTGGCCGAATACGGGCTCTCGACCCGCGAGGGCGTGGCGCTGATGTGCCTGGCGGAGGCGATGCTGCGCGTGCCCGACGCGATGACGATCGACGCGCTGATCGAGGACAAGATCGCCCCTTCGGACTGGAGCCGCCACATGGGCCACGCGGCCTCGCCGCTGGTCAATGCCTCGACCTGGGCGCTGATGCTGACCGGCAAGGTGCTCGATGACGAGGCGCCCGGCATGGCCGGGGTGCTGCGCGGCGCCGTACGCCGCCTGGGCGAGCCGGTGATCCGCACCGCGGTCGGGCGCGCGATGCGCGAGATGGGCCGCCAATTCGTGCTGGGCCAGACCATCGACAAGGCGCTGGAGCGGGCCAAGGGCCTGGAATCCAAGGGCTACACCTATTCCTACGACATGCTGGGCGAGGCGGCGATGACCGATCTCGACGCCCGCCGCTATGCCAAGTCCTATGCCGATGCGATCGCCGCCATCGCCACGGCCTGCACCAAGGGCTCGGTCGAGACCAATCCGGGCATCTCGATCAAGCTCTCGGCGCTGCATCCGCGCTACGAGCTGGCCAAGGACGAGCGGGTCATGGCCGAGCTGGTGCCGGTGGTGCGCGATCTGGCGCGCGCGGCCAAGGCGGCCGGGATGGGGCTGAATATCGATGCCGAGGAGCAGGCGCGGCTGGTGCTGTCGCTGCGGGTGATCGAGGCGGTGCTGTCCGATCCCGAGCTGGCCGGCTGGGACGGGTTCGGCGTGGTCGTGCAGGCCTATGGCAAGCGCGCCTCGGCGACGATCGACTGGCTCTACGGCCTGGCCGCGCGGCTCGACCGGCGGATCATGGTGCGGCTGGTCAAGGGCGCCTACTGGGACACCGAGATGAAGCTGGCGCAGGTCGAGGGGCTGGACGATTTCCCGCTCTTCACCTCGAAGACCGCCACCGATGTCAGCTACATCGCCAATGCCAAGCGCCTGCTCGGCTATGCCGACCGGATCTATCCGCAATTCGCCACCCATAACGCCCATACCGTCGCCGCGATCCTGGAGATGGCGGAGGGACAGCGCTTCGAGTTCCAGCGCCTGCACGGCATGGGCGAGCGGCTGCATGATATCGTGCTGAAGGACAGCGGCGGCCGCTGCCGCATCTACGCGCCGGTCGGCGCGCATCGCGATCTTCTGGCCTATCTGGTCCGCCGCCTGCTGGAAAACGGCGCGAACTCTTCCTTCGTGCACCAGATCGTCGACGAGAATGTCCGCCCCGAGGAAATCGCGGCCGATCCCTTCGACGCGCTCGCCACGGCGAAGGCGCCCTCGGGGCTGGTCGCGCCGCAGGCGATCTTCGGCGAGGGACGGGTGAACGCGAAGGGCTTCGACCTGACCGACGAGGACACGCTGGCGCGGATCGAGATGGCCCGCGGCGCCGCGCTGCCCGATGCCGGGCCGCTGACGCTGCGCCCGGGCACCGGCACTGCCGTTGCCGTGACCAATCCCGCGACCGGCGAGACCGTGGCCCAGGTCACCGAGGCCGATGCCGAAACCGTCGCCCGCGCCATCGAGGACGCTGCCATCTGGGACGCGCCCGTGGCGGAGCGCGCCGAGGTGCTGCGCAAGGCGGCCGATCTCTACGAGGCGGAATTCGGCCCGATCTTCGCCGTCCTGGCGCGCGAGGCCGGAAAGACCATGTCGGATGCGGTGGGCGAGCTGCGCGAGGCCGTCGACTTCCTGCGCTACTACGCGTCCGAGGCCGAGGCGCAGGATCCGCAGCCGCGCGGCGTCATCACCGCGATCAGCCCCTGGAACTTCCCGCTGGCGATCTTCACCGGCCAGATCGCGGCCGCGCTGGCCACCGGCGCCGCCGTTCTGGCGAAACCGGCCGAGCAGACGCCGCTGATCGCCGCCATCGCCGTGCGGCTCCTGCACCGCGCCGGGGTTCCGGCCGCGGCGCTGCAGCTGCTGCCCGGCCAGGGCGACACGGTCGGCCGCGCGCTGACCTCGGATCCGCGGATCAAGGGCGTGATCTTCACCGGCTCGACCGAGACCGCCCGGCTGATCCGCCGCGCCATGTCCGAGCACATGGAGCCAGGCACGCCGCTGATCGCCGAGACCGGCGGGATGAACGCGATGATCGTCGATTCCACCGCGCTGCCCGAGCAGGCGGTGCGCGACATCGTCGCCTCGGCCTTCCGCTCCGCCGGGCAGCGCTGCTCGGCGCTGCGCTGCCTCTACGTCCAGGAGGACATCGCGCCGTCGCTGATCGAGATGATCGAGGGCGCGATGGACGAGCTGACCGTCGGCGACCCCTGGCATCTGGCCACCGATGTCGGCCCGGTGATCGACGAAGAGGCCCAGAGCGGCATCCTCGCCCATATCGCCGCCGCGAAGAAGGCGGGCCGGGTGCTGCATGCGCTCGAGGCGCCCGCGGGCTGCTTCGTGCCGCCCACGCTGATCAAGGTGAATGGCATCGGCGATATCGAGCGCGAGATCTTCGGCCCGGTGCTGCATGTCGCGACCTTCAAGGGCGCCGATGTCGAGAAGGTCGTCGCGGCGGTGAACGCGACCGGCTACGGCCTGACCTTCGGGCTGCATTCGCGGATCGACACCCGGGTGCAGGAGATCGCGGATCTGGTCGCGGCGGGCAATATCTATGTCAACCGCAACCAGATCGGCGCGGTGGTGGGCTCGCAGCCCTTCGGCGGCGAGGGGCTCTCGGGCACCGGGCCGAAGGCGGGCGGGCCGTTCTACCTGCAGCGCATCGCGGCGCCCGCTGCGGCGGGCCCGGCGGGCAGCTGGCGCAAGGAGGCCAATCTCGACCAGCTGGCCGCGCAGCTCCAGGCGGCCGCGGCCGGGGCGCATGCCCCGCTGCGGCGGATCGAGCTGCCGGGGCCGACGGGCGAGTCGAACCGGCTGAGCGTCATGCCGCGCGGTCCGGTGCTCTGCCTCGGCCCGGGCGCCGAGGCGGTGGCCGAGCAGATCGCGGCGGTCGAGCGGCTGGGCGGGATCGCGGTCGGCGCCTCGGGCCATGTCCCGGCCGAGGCCCTGGAATGGCTGCCGGGCATCGCCGCGGTGCTGAGCTGGGGCGAGGATGCGGCGGCCCAGGGCCGGGCGCTGGCCGGGCGGCCGGGTCCGCTCCTGGCGCTGGTCACGTCGATGCCCGACGCGGCGCATGTGCTGCACGAGCGGCATCTGTGCATCGACACGACGGCGGCGGGCGGCAACGCGATGCTCCTGGCCGGCTGAACCCGGCCGGAGGCGGCAGCCCGGGAAGGCCCGACCCGGCTGCCGCTGCGCCCTTGTCCCGAGGCCAGCCGGATCGGGCCAGTCCTCTTTTCTGATGCGCGAGCGCATGTGACCCGGCCGGGTCCCCGCAGGCGGCGGCCCGGACCTGCAGGCTGGCCCGATCCGGATGCGGCCGGGACTCTGTCCCGCGGGCGGCCGAGTCGGGCCTTGGCTGCCACCAGGCGGAGCGTCCGGCAGAGTGGAATTATTTTCATAACTCAGCCTATCGAGGCCATTTTCACCCGCCAGCGGCATTTCGGTGAGACCCTCCTCCTGCGGGGTCCGCCCGAAGGTGGCACCCATGCCGCAGCGCGGCAGCAAGATCCGTCGTTCGGAGCTGATCGAAAGCGCTGCGCCCGCGAGGGCTAGGTGACGGAACATGGAGCAGTTCCATCAGGAGACAGGTATGTTATCGTAGAGGTATTTTCAGGGTCTGGCGGTGCCGGGAGGCCGAGCGATGACATCTTTCCTTTTCCATTCCAAAATTTGCGGGGGTTTCACACTCCTGCTGTCAGCGACCGCCTCGGCTGCCATCGGGCAGGACACGCCGCGCGACGGGTCCGTGCTGCCGCTGCCGCCCGCTCCCTTCACGGGCGTGATCACCGAGACCTTCGAGGGCTCCACCCAGGACTATCCGCAGCCGGTGGCACCGCCAGAGGGTGCGCCGAACGTACTGGTCATCCTCATCGACGATCTCGGCTTCGGCCAGCCGGGCACCTTCGGCGGACCGGTCCCGACTCCGGCCCTCGATGCGCTGGCCGCCGAGGGGCTGCGCTACACCCGGTTCCACACCACGGCGATCTGCTCGCCCACGCGCGCCGCGCTGCTGACGGGACGCAACCACCACCAGTCGGGCTTCGGCACCATCACCGAGCTATCCACCGGCTATCCGGGCTACAACAGCATCTGGCCGCGCTCGACGGCGACCATCGCGGAGATCCTGAAGGATCACGGCTACTCCACCGCCGCCTTCGGCAAGTGGCACAACACGCCGGACTGGGAAACCTCGCCGATGGGGCCCTTCGACCGCTGGCCGACCGGGCTCGGCTTCGAATACTGGTACGGGTTCCAGGGCGGCGAGACCAGCCAGTGGGACCCGCAGCTGTTCCGCAACACCACCCCGGTCGAGCCCGAGTTCGGCCCGGAAGACGGCTACAACCTCAATGTCGATCTCGCCGACGACGCGATCGCCTGGCTCGACCGGCAGCGGTCCATCGCCCCGGAGAAGCCGTTCTTCCTCTATTTCGCCCCCGGCGCCGTGCATGCGCCGCTGCATGTCGGCGAGGACTGGATCGCGAAATTCGCGGGCCAGTTCGACCAGGGCTGGGATGCGGTGCGCGAGGAGACGCTGGCGCGGCAGAAATCCATGGGGCTGGTGCCCGCGAACACCGACCTGACGGCGCGCCCGGCCGAGATCGCCGCCTGGGACTCCCTCGACACCGACGCGAAGAAACTCTTCGCACGGCACCAGGAGGTCTTCGCGGGCTTCCTCGCGCAGACCGATCACGAGCTCGGCCGGGTGATCGCCAAGGTCCATGCCCTGCCGGGAGGCGACAACACGCTGATCATCCTGATCGCGGGCGACAACGGCCCCAGCGCCGAGGGCAGCATCACCGGCACGCTCAACAACATCATGACCCAGAACGGCATTCCCGACACGGTCGAGGCGCAGCTGCCCGAGATCGACGAGATCGGCGGCCCGCTGCACGAGAACCACTATCCGGTCGGCTGGGCTTGGGCAGGCTCCGCGCCCTTCCAGTGGATGAAGCGCGTGCCCTCGCATTTCGGCGGCACCCGCAACGGCATGATCGTCAGCTGGCCCGCGCAGATCACCGACGACGGCGGCATCCGCACCCAGTTCCACCATGTCGTCGACATCGCGCCGACGATTCTCGAAGCCGTCGGCATTCCCGAGCCCTCGGTGGTCAACGGCACGGAGCAGACGCCGATGGCCGGGGTGAGCATGGACTACAGCTTCGGAGATGCGGATGCCCCCAGCACCCGCCACACCCAGTACTTCGAAACCGGCGGCCACCGCGCGCTCTATCACGACGGCTGGGTCGCGGCGTCGTTCCATGGCGCGCCCTGGGTGCTAAGCGGATCGGTCGGCTTCGACGACAGCGTCTGGGAACTCTACAACATAGAGGAAGATTTTTCCGAGGCGCATGACCTTTCCGCGGAAAACCCGGAGAAACTGGCCGAGCTCGAGGCGCTGTTCGACGAGGAGGCGAAGAAATTCGACGTCTACCCGCTCGATGACCGGTTCGCCGAGCGTGGCACGAACCCCGAGCGTCCCTCGGTCACCCGCGGCCGCACGCTGTTCGAATATGCGCCCGGCACGGTGCGGGTCCCCGAAGGCAGCGCCGCTCCGGCCTATCAGCGCTCGCATACCATCACGGCGGAAATCGAGGTACCCGAGGGCGGCGCCAGCGGCGTGCTGATCGCCAACGGCGGCTCTTCGGCGGGCTACACGCTCTACCTGGAGGACGGAGTGCCGGTCTACGAGTTCAACTATTTCGGCCAGGCACTCTACCGGGTTGCGGGCGAGACGCCGCTGGAGCCCGGCGCGCATACTGTTGCGATGGTCTACCGCCAGTTGCCGTTCGAGCCTGGCAAGGATGTCACCGGCGGCACCGCAACGCTGCTGGTCGACGGGGCCGAGGTGGCCGCCGAGGCGGTGGAGCAGGTCGTGCCGACGCGCTACTCGGCCACCGAGACACTGGATATCGGCATGGATCTCGGATCGACCGTCTCGCCGGCCTATCGCGCTGCGGCCCCCTTCGCCTTCTCCGGCACGATCGGCAAGGTCAGCATCGAGCTGCGCTGATCTGGCAGCGGCGACCGCAGGCGCTTGTGCTCGCGGCGGCCCACGGACCCGCACCTTGAAGTTTCGGTTATCCAGCAAGCCGACTGACCGACAGCAATCGGCGACAGCGCGCCCGGTCGACACCGATGAAGTTCCGTTCGCTTTGACCGGAAGGTGATCGGCCTCCATGGGCATTGCGCGTCACTCCATGCCCGGACAGCAGAGCCAGTAGACTGCTAGCTCGGCCTTCCGGCTGTCGTCCAGGCCCTGCTCCTCGAGATCGGCCCAGGTCTGGAACCGCAGGGCATGGCGGATCGTCGGGGCGATGTGAACCATCTCCGGCCTTTCCCCGAAGGCCGCGGCAAGTCCGGAGGCGACGCCATCCAGATAGGCGGCAAACTCCGCCATCGGCCCCTGCAGTGCCGGAACATGGGCGACGTCCTCGAACGATGCCTTCCACATCCGGCGCGTGCGCGAAAAATAGCCGTAGAAAACTGAAACCGCGATGTGAAATTTCTCCTGGGCATCGCCCGCCCCGTCCCACGAGGACGGGGCGGGCGGCGGATTCAGCGACAGCCAGTGTGACGTGCAGGCCTGGAATACCGCGGCCTCGTCGGGAAAGTGCCGGTAGACCGTCAGCCGCTGCACACCCGAGCGTTCGGCAATTGCGCTGATGGTCGTGGCCCGCGGGCCGAGTTCCTCGTGCAAATGCATCGTGGCCTCTACGATTTTCTGGCGGGTTTCCTCCTGCGACTTTGCACGCTCGCGCAGGCGGTAGGGACGCTTCTTCTCTGTCATTCAGTGATCATGCCTGATCATCGAATTATTGACAAGCCGAGCTCGAATCGCCTATGCGCTATTTTCACTGAACATATGTGATCATTGAAAATGAGGTCGACATGACACCGGTTTCCGAACCCGCCCTGCACCCGTCCCGAAGGGTCACAAATTCCTGGGTCGCATTGCCGTCCTGGCTTCCAGTCCCCGGCCTTGGCACCCTGCCGGTCAACGCCTTCCTGCTGAAAGGGTCCGAGCCAATGCTGGTCGATACCGGTCTCGGCGCCCTGTCGGACGCGATGGCCCTGCGCCTCGCCGAGGAGATCGATCTGGCGGATCTGCGGTGGATCTGGCTCAGCCATACGGACGCCGACCACATCGGGAACCTGGACCGCATCCTTGCCCTCGCGCCGAATGCCACGGTCGTCACGAACTTTCTCGGAGCGGGAAAGATGGGGATGCTGGGTGCGGGAAATCCGGCAAGGATGCGCCTGCTGGCGCCCGGCGAGATCTTCGAGGCTGGCGGACGGCGCCTCCACCAGGTCAGGCCGCCCTACTACGACGCGCCCGAGACGATGGGTTTCTTCGACGAGACCGACCGGGTGCTCTTTGCTGCAGACGCCTTCGGCGCGCTGCTGCCGGGCAGCGCGGAAACCATCGGTGAAATTCCGTCCGGGACGCTACGCGAGGGGCTGGTGGCCTGGTCGGGCGTGGATGCGCCCTGGCTGGCCCAGATGGACCGCGGCACGCTCGGCGGGATGCTGCGGGCGCTCGATGCGCTCGATCCGGCCCATGTGCTTTCGGGCCACCTGCCCGTGGCACATGGAATCGGCACGCTCACCGATATCCTGCGCAACGCCTATGGCCGGGGCACGAGCGCGTCCGTGACCGCCGAAACAGCGGATCAGGTCGCGGCAATCCTGGCCTGACTCCGGCTTTTGTACAGGACGCCGGATCCCGCACGGCACTGGCGGGCGGCGGGGCTGCCACTGCCGCGACCTGGGCCCTTCAACCGATCATCACCAAAGGAGAACCGACATGACTACAACTATCATCGAAACGAACAAGGCGACCGTCGCCCGCTTTCTTGCCGGCACGCATTCGCCGGATATCGCCGACGTGGAGGTGATCGACACCACCGTCGTCCCCCACATCACCTGCCACGGATTCCCCGGGTTCCCGAATGGCGAGTTCTTCGACCGGGAGAGCTACAAGGCGTTCTTCCGGATCTTCCGCGAGTCGTTCAGCCAGATGGCGTTCGAAACGACCAGGATGATCGCAACCGAAGAGTTCGTCTCGGCGCACTGGGAGATGGTGGGCGACGCATTCGGGTGCGTTCCAGGACATCCAGCCGGACGGAGCCCGGATCATCTTCGACGGTGTCGCGCTCTACCGCATGGAGAACGGCAGGATCGCCGAGACCTGGCTGACCATCAACGAGCCGCTGCTGCTGTCGCAGCTGGGCCGCAGCGCCGAGCACGCGGCCTGACTGCGCGGGGGCGGTCCGTTCCATTCCCTGACAAATCCGAAAGGAGAGACACATGGACACAAGCATCGTCAGCGACCGAGGCCACCGGGCACCGGCCAACTGCAAGGCGTGCCCGAGCCGCGGCACCTGCCGGGATCGGCCGGAGATTGCGATCCAGGTTGACGGCAAACCGGTGTCCCGACCCGCCCCGGACCATCGGCACGCCCGCTGGCTGGAGGCAGGGACATGACCCCCGTCCTGCTTTCTGTCACCTACACGCTGCGCGTCCCGCTCCCGGATTTCCTTTCCGGGGCCGGGGCTGCTGCGGCCGACATCGCAAGCACGCCTGGCTTCCTATGGAAGATCTGGGGCCTCGATCCCGAAGCTGGCCTGGGCACGAGCGTCTATCTCTTCCGTGACGCCACCGCCGCCGCGGCCTTTGCCGATGGTCCGGTGCTTGAAGCGTTGCGTCGCGGATCAGCTGACGAGGTGGTCACCCGCATCGCTCCGGTCGAAGCGGGACTGTCGGCCCTCACCGGCGCGGAGACGATCTTGGCACTTGCCGGAAGCGCAAGGCCGCCGCACTGACGCTGCGCCGACACGCCAGTCATGACGGCGGGGTGCCCCTGCCTGCGCCCGCCGCCTACGGCAGAGACGACACCGCTGGCGGGGATGGCTCCCGGCCTGCCGTGGGCGCACCCTTGCAGGGAAATGTCCATATGCCGTTTGTCTCCAAACAGGGATGCGGCGGCACGCCCGGGGCTCAGCCCGCAGCCACCTCGAATTTGCACTCCTTCTCCTTCGCCTCCAGGAACTTCGGCGGCAAGAAGCGCAGCACCCCGTTGGCAAACGTCGTTCTGACTTCACGTTAAGTTCGCCATTGTGATGCGATCAGCATGAGGGGCTCGCGGCGCAGCAGGCGTGCGAGCCATGAGCCATCCTGGATCGACTTTCGTGCCAGCCCTGTCCGATTGCCGCAGCTCAGAGTGGAGGCAACGGTGGCATTATTGATCGACACCCCATCGAGCATGCACAGGTTCTTTGGTAGAGTGGCACTAATGCCCGTGTTCGCCCATCCGGAGCTGCGGCGATCGATGCCGATCACGACAATCTAGTGGGCGGGTTGCGCTGCAAGACCATGGATTGGAGAATCCGGGCTCGGGCTGACCATCGCTGACTGTGTCGCCACTGCAACCGCCCCGTCAGGCCGTGGCCGGCCGTGGTATCCGCCCGCGCGGCGCCTTGCCCTGCACGAACCGCGCCACCCAGGGCGGAAGGACGGCCAGGACCTGCGTCATGGCTAGTGCCGCGGCAAATCCGATCACCGGCGCCAACAGGAAGAAGGCGAGGAAAGCCGAACTGCCGGGGTCGATGGCCAGAAGGAAGAAGAGTACCGACAGGACCCGCACATGGCTGAGATAGGCGAGGTAGCTGACCGGGGCCAGCCGGTCGCAGATCGCCTGTGCCCGCGTGTCCGTGAGCTGCCCGGCCAGGCAGAGGACAAGCGCGATCAGCCCTGCGCGCTTTGCCAGGTTGCTGGCCTCGGCAAGCTGCGGGTTCTGCAAGCCATGAAGGCCGAGGGCCAGCACGAGGACCGCGCTTGCCGCCGCGACGGGCAGCGCAAGCCGCGGCGCGGCGAGACGGGTCAGCCGCCAGCCCCGGCTGCGGGCATAGGCACCCGCGAGCATGAAGACGGGAATCGACGGGCGGAAGATGACCGGCTCCAGCGCATCGAAGAGCGCCGCGACCAGAACCACGGCGATGACCGCCGGCAGGACGGGCCGGATCCAGGTCCAGGTCAGCGCGATGATCGCGGAGGTGACGAAGAGATCGCGCAGGAAGCCCAGCGACGGCGCGACCATCGGCCCGGCCAGCCCGGTCACCGCATTGACCATGCTCATGGGGTCTTCGGGCTGCCACACGCCCCCGGCGCTGCTTTCCACCCCGGCCATATGCGCGAGGACCGCCAGAGCGATGAAGACGCAGTTCCAGAAGATCATCGGCACGACAAGGACCTGTGCCCTGCCCCGGATGAACTTGCCCGGCCGTCCCCGCTCCAGGCTCCGGACAATCAGGAAGCCGCTCACGAAGCTCAGGGCAGCGACGCTCGCCCGCGACAGCAGATCCACCCAGATCACGGACACCCAGGCAAGGCTGTCGCTCTGCAGGATGGTGTCCGCCTCGCCGCCCTTCCCCAGATCGGCATGTGCGTAGATCATGAAGAAGATGCAGAAAACGCGCAGGGAGTTTATCATCGAACTTTCCCGCTCCGAAAGCTCCCGCGGAAAAGACGTTTCTGTCCGCTCCTTAATCAAGGAAGGCACCTCCATCGGAAATCTCGCAAATAGGAAACAAGGCAAAAATTATCCCGGCAACAATTTCGTGGTCAGACGTGACACGACGTTCCGACGAAAATTAAATCAGTGCAAGTCCCCAGAGAAATAGCGTGCCCCATCGCCGCAGCCACTTCCGGCAAAGAGGTTCATTTTTCGGCAGAATTCCAGGTTCGGCACCTTGTAATTCTGCCGCAAGCTTTCTGCATACTGCTGCCGAGACATTCGCCGACGACACGCAGCGCTTCGGAATAAAGTTGGCAATATCAGGCGGGTCCGAGGTAGTTCCAGCCCGATCTGCAATGAATTGCTCGCTTCAATCTGGAGTCCGGATAGAAGGCCCCGCTGAAGGCAGGAAATTTTGATGCGCGCCGGTTGGCAATGCGACTATCTCGCGGGCAACGAGTTCCTGCAGTCGCCAGAGGTTCCGATCTCGGATTCCATGCTCCTCGAGTTTGGACACCGTTCGCTGGAGGTACGCAGCCGAAGAGCCCCAATTGCCGGCCGCTCGGGCGATAACGCGGGCAACTGCTTCAGCAGACTGCCTTCCGGCATAGGCAGGTCCATCTCTTGCGGCAACGAATGCAAGCACCTTGATGCGGCCTTCGCCAGTAGTGACCCATATCCATTTGGGGACATTGGTGGCCACTTTCGCGTCCACTTCTCTTTCAAGCAGCCGGATCAGCTGTGCCTTGTGGTCATGATCGGGAAGTTTGTAGGCAATGCCCACACACGAGCCGCCGCGGTCCAACGCCATCATCAGGCCTGGCGTGTCCATCGTACCGCGCCATCGCTTGACCACGAAACAGAACGAGCGGTGCCATCCGGCCGCAACCGCCCGCTGCGCTAGCTGGCTTTCGAAGTTGCGATTCCAGATCAGAGAGCCATACGCGAACAGCCAAAGCGGCGAGGGTTGATGCTGAAGCAGCAGCGCGTCAGCCATTGCCTCGAGATCTCTGTCGCTCGGATCCTCCATTCCCGGTTGCGGACCGGGATCCGGCTCAAGGCGCTCAACCAATGAGACGAGTTCGGGCGTAAGCGATAGGGACTTTGACCCGTATGCCATGCAGCGGAGCTTTCGAGGGACCTGAACAGGACATCACTGTCCATTCATCCGGGCGAATCGGAAAGGGTGAAGATAGTCGGGCGCCTCAATTAATTTCTGTTTTGCCCCGGGCGTATTCCTGGCGGCCTCCGAAAGCGGCGTGCGACGCAATTGAGAGGGTGCAAACCTGGGCCCATGAGGGGAACTCGATGCGCGCAATGGACATGCCACTGGCAGGCGCGAATGACGGTCCTGTCGGGAACATGCTATTTGGAGATCCGCTGCCGCTCTCCCCCCCGCGGGTCCGGAGGCCGAGCAGCCGGGACGCCGGTTTCCAGGGGCCGGCGCCATCTGGCAAATCGCGCCAGCGCGACCAGAAATCGTTCGCCATCGCCGCTCGGACCGATCGCGCGGCACAGCTCATTCCGCAGCACCGCCTCGCGAAGATCCGGTTGCCGCGCCCGCTGCTGCCACGCACGGCCCCATCGGCGCGGGCACCGGCACCCCAGGAGGCCATGCTCCCTAGTCTTCCACCTACGGCACCGGCCTGCGGCCGCGGTCCACGCGGGCAGCGACCGCGCCCTCGACTCGGCTTCGGCTCTCTCCCGCGGAAGTGCTGGCGGATTCCCCGGTCAAGGTTCCAGCCTGAAAGAAGCGAAGTTTCGCAGTGAGGGCTGGCCGCTTCTCCCCAGCATGCGGGGACAGTTCTGTGGATAAGTGGCGGCAGAGCCCTGCCCCGCAGGGGGACACCTGTCCTGCCTCAAACCTGTGCATCGGGACTGTGGTATCCGGCACCACCGTCCGGCGATCGCTCGGAAGCGAGGCACGGCCCCGCATCGGGTCTTCAATGAGAAGGACACATGAGGTGCCACCGGCGCCGGGTGCGAAGCGCAGCGGGGCAAGCCGTGATCTCCAGTTCAGCACGTCCGGCGATAGCGCCATGGGCGGCGGCTTCGACGCCGTCGGGATCTACGGCAGGACCGGCGCAGACACGGTTGCCGACGTTAGAGCCGCGCCCTCGTCGAACGCGGCATGGCAATGACTGTTTCCGGGACATCCGCCAATCCGGACCCCCGGGATAGGATGCCTCCATTGGCGGCAAAGACAGCGACATCACGCGCGAAGGGGGCACACCTTCTCGAGTGCGGGATAGGCGACCATGACTGCGCCCATCCCGGCAGGGCGTACACGATTCTGCCCCATGACCCTGCGCAGCTGCGTATGGCCCCTGCCCCGACCCGGACTTGGAAGCCAGTACCAGGAGCGCAGTTTCGGCCAAGATTAGAACTCTATGCTGCCGCTCCCGATGCCGACGCCGCCGAAGACCACGCGTTCCGGCCGGCCATTGCCATCATAGAGCACCGTCGCGTTTCCGCTGTTTCCTCCAGAGCAGTTGAGCGGGCTCAGTTCCTTTCCGCCGGGAGCCGGATCGTCGAAGATCCCCGTGCAGGTGCTGCCCCCTGCACTCAGCACGAGGGTGAAGCCTCCGCCGCTGCGGTCATTGACCGATGCGGATGCGGTCCCTCCTGAGGAATTCCGTCCGGTCCCGTAGCTGCCTTCTGTTTCGAGGCAGCCGGAGGCGAGTGCCGCAATCGGCAGGATGAGCAGAGATGTCTTCATTCGTGTTTCCTTCCTTTGGCAAGTCGGGGGATGCCCGGGCGCCGCGCCGGGCCTTCCGGCGTCCGGATTGCAGCTGCCGCGCAGCAAGCATCCTGGGGATGCCGGCTGCCGCATTCCGTCACCAGGCCCTCACGCGCCGCCCGGGCGGCAACCAAACGGGGTCCTGTTCCCCGATGCCGAAGGCCTCGTAAAAGGCGTCGACATGGCGGAGCGGAGCGACAGCACGGTAGAAGCCGGGCGGATGGTAGTCGGCGGCGACCTTCGTCCGGATGTAGTCCTCCGAAGATTTGCCGGTCCAGAACTGTGCCCAGGCCACGAAGCAGCGCTGGTCCTGAGTCAGGCCGTCGATCTCGACATCCTGTTCCGGATGCTCCGCCAGCCAGGTCCGCAATGCGAGATGCGCCAGAGTGATGCCGCCGACATCGGCCATGTTCTCGCGCACGGTCTGCGGGCCGTTCAGGAACAGTCCGGGAAGGGCCTCGAAGGCCTCGGCCTGGTCGATCAGCTTGCTTGCCTCGGCCTCGAAGGCTGCGGCGTCTCCGGCGGTCCACCAGTCGCGGAAATTGCCGGCGGCATCGTACTGCCGGCCCCCGCTGTCGAAACCATGGGTCATTTCATGACCCGCGACTGCGCCGAGGCGGCAGAATTTCAGCGCCGGGTCCATCTCCGTCGAAAAGACCGGCTGCTGCGTGATCGCAGCAGTGACCTCGAAGCGGTTGGCGGCGGGCTGGTAGGCGGCATTGACGGCGGTGGGCAGGGTCGTCCTCGAGGCGAACTCGTCGGTCGCCACCGGATGTCCCATCTTTCCGAGTGTCCTCTCCAGGTCGAATGCCGCGAGAGCCCGGATATTGGCCACCGACTCCGCCCCGATCGCGACCTGCGAGAAATCGATCCAGCTGTCGGGATATCCGACGGCGAAGACCATTTTTCCGTGCTTCTCCAGGGCCTCGTCCCGGGTTGCAGCCGTCAGCCAATCCAGGGTTTCGATCCTCTTGCCGAATTCCTCGTGAACCCTGCGGATGATTTCCGCCATCTCGGCGCGCGCGGCTTCCGGAAAGAACGCGTCCACATAGAGCCGGCTCGACGGATGCCCCAGGTATTCGGACAGAAGCCCCGGGACTTGTTCGTCGCGCGGCCGGTCCCTTGCCGTTCCGACCAGTGCGCGCGACAGCGCCAGGCCCGGGTCGCGGAAGGCCGGATCAAGGAATGCGGAGAACTTGGCGACGACACGGAAGCGCGCGTAATCCTTGAGATCCGCCATCGGCGCGGTTTGCCAGAGCTCTGCCAGCGCGCCGAGCGCGCGCGGTTCGTACATGACGAGGAATTCGGGGCGCGCGAACCCGATCTCGTCGAGATAGAGGCCGATATCCAGCGCAGGGATCATCGCCTGCACCTCATCGAAGTCCAGCTTGCCGTAGCGCAGGCGGGGGTCGTTGCCCTCCGCCGGGGAGAGCATGCCGGAATAGAGTGCGGTCTCGATCCGCAGCACGAGCGCGGCGATGCGCTCTGCCTCTGCCGCGTCATGCCCCGCGATCGCCATGGTGTCCTCCACGTAGCGCCGGTAGGCCTGCTTGCGGGAGTCGTCCTCCGGCAGGGCAAGCACCGGCAGGACGATCGTGGCAAGGCCGAACTCCTGTCCCGCCACGTAGAGGGCGTAGCGGCTGGAATCGGCCGGGTCCGGGCTGGGGCCGATGATGTTGAACAGGCCGGGTCCGCCTGTCAGTGCCTGCGCAGCCATGAAGCGGGTCATGTCGTCGAAGGTCACGATTGCGTCGATGGCCCCCAGGATGTCCTGAAGCGGGGCCAGGCCGCGCTCTTCGATTGCCGCAACGTCCATGAAGGCATTGTAGAAGCTGCCGACGAGCTGGACCGGACTGCCCTCCGGCGCCGAGGCCGCCCCGCTGCCCGCCTCTGCTGCTATGGCCGAGACCTGTCGCACCACGCGCTCGCCCATGATGCTGAGGATGTCCCAGTCCGCCATGTCCTCCGGACGGGACACTCGGTCGAGCCAGCCGCCGGAGGCATAGCGGTAGAAATCTTCGCCCGGCGCGACGGAACGGTCCATGTTGCCGGCCGAGAAGACCAGCTCGTCCGCCGTCACGGGCGGCAGGTCATCAGCCGCATGCGATGCCTGGACTGCTGCGCAAATCGCGCAGCCGAGAAGCAGGTACGGGAACTGGCGCGGCATGGGTCTTCTCCATTGGTTGCCGAAATCTCGCGGGACGGCTCTGGCGGGCTGCTCCGCGTACCGGGTCCGGGCCAGGGCAACTGCGCTTGGCGGCAGTTCAGCCGCCCATCCTGCCCAGCCCCTGCACGTTGCCTGCTTCGTCCGACAGGCAGCTCCAGCGGTCGTTCGAGCCTGCCCGCGTCATCATCACCCCGATCCCGGCCTCGCCCCAGAGAACGTCGAAGACGGCGACATCCGCCGTGGACACATTCGCGGTGCCGGCAAGTGCCTGCCTGCAGGCCGCCTCGGCGCGGCTCGTGTCCACGCCGCCCGTCGCGCCAGCCAGCGACAGGGCAGCAGGCGCCGGTCCTTCCTTCAGATAGCGTGCGGCAACCCAGCCGCGGGTCCCGCGCGGAGCCTCGACCTCGCACCAGCGCGATCCGCCTTCGCCGCGGCAGCCGAGGTTGCGCAGGGCAGTGCCGTCCGGAACCGCCGCAAGGACGCCGTGATCGGTTCCGGGACCGGAGCGGATGTTCAGCGCATCATCCGACGCTACGCCAGACACTTGCCACCAGTCCGGACCTCCGGCGTTTCCATCGGCGAAGTCTCCGGGCGCGGCGGCTATGGCAACCGACAGGATGTAGCGCGCGGCCTCGTCACGGCGCGCTGCGCTGCGCATGAGATAGACCCGGACCACGTAGTCGCCCGATGCCGGGAGCACGCCCTCGAAGCTGTTGCCGCCAATGGACCCTGTGAAGATCGCACTCTCGGTGCCAGATGCCATCACGTTGAAATAGGCGCCCGGATTGGTTGGCTCGAATTGCACTGTCATGGTCTGGCCAGCAGACGCGCCGAGCACGTAGTCGACGACTTCCTCGCCCCGGATGCCGCCGTGGAGGCTGGCGCTGCTCGTCCCCGGGGCAAAGGCGACACGTTCGGTCCTGATCTGCGCGAGAGCCGCCGACGCGCAGAGCGCGGCAAGTCCCGCCGCCGGAAGCGTCCGGCGAAAATTTGCGGTGAAAGGTCTTCGCGGCATGGTCTGCTCCATCTGGCGCGCGGCCCGTGCAGGCGGGCTCTGATCGCAGTGTCCCGCGGCCGGTGACTGTCTGTCTATCCGAATCCCGCCATGGGCGAAGGCAGCTGCGGACGTTCGCCCGCTTCAAGCCCTTGCCCTGGCGGTATCGCATGCGCCAGGATGCCTTGGGACTGCAGCTGGCGTCCGAGACCCGGACTGCGATCAACCGGCAAGGGAGTTTCGGCCGTGATGGTGTTTGACAGGGTGTTGACCGGTCTTGCGTCAATGTGCTGGCTGGCCCTGTCCGGCGTGACTGCAATCGGCGGCTTGCGCGAACCGGCAAGCCTGCCCGGAGTGAACATGGCCATGGCCGCTGTCTTTGCCGGTATCGCCGCATGGCTGGCCTGGCGCCTGGCGGCAATGGAGGCGGTGAGGCGCTGCCACCCGGACTGTCGGCAAGTCGGAAGGCTGATCGCAGCCGATGCCGTGGCTGCCGGGACGGCACTGCTCCTGGGTCTTGCCTGCCTCTCTGCGGCGGTCTTCCGCGTCTGGATCGAGATGCTTCCCGTCTTCGGCTAGCCGTGGCGCCTGCGGGTCCGCTTCAAGGTTTCCGAGGGCAGCTCGCCGAAGCGCCGCCTGTAGGCCTCGCTGCAACGGCCCAGATGGCTCAACCCCGACTCTAGCGCCGCGGAAGTGACAGTGGTGCCCTCCGAAGGCGCTGCCAGACGCGCCCGCATCTGGTCGAGCCTCATTTCCGAGAGCAGCCGGAGCGGGCTGTCGCCTGCCACGGCAGCGAAGGCCCGTTGCAGATGCCGCGGACTGACACCGGCCGCGGCGGCGATATCGGCGGTGGTCAGCGGATCGGCGAAGCTCGCGCCCATGAAGTCCTTCGCGCATGCAACGATACCCGCTTGGCCGACAGGATACGGAGGACGGGTCTCACCGCGCGACGGCAAGGCCAGGAGGTCGCCGAACATGTCGGCAATGAGCGCTTCGAAAAGTGCAGCGCGGCGGAAGGAAACGGGCACCGGGCCGGTGAAGGCCGCGAAGGTCAAATCCAGAAGCTGCCTGAGCCGCCCGGCGCTGGCAGCGTCCGGAAGATGCCAGCACCGTCCTGATCCGGAGGAGGCTTCCCGGTGCGTGGCAGAAAGCACCGTGTAGCTTCGATAGTGTCCGCCGGCGTCTGGCAGCAGCCTGCTGCGGCGCTCCGATGGGCCGACGGCGAAGATGTCCCCGGCACCGACCGCGCAGGTTTCCCGGCCAAGACGGACTTCGGACCTGCCTGCCAGGGGGATCGTGAGCGCGGTCCTTGCGTCCTCGCTGAAGCTTGCCGCGTGGCCGGTGGACAGGATCCGGGCGACTTTCAGCCCCTTGGGTCCAGCTGGAAGGATGGCATGCGAGAGGCGCCCGTCCCTGCCGAAGAAACGGAAGTCACTGGTTCGCGAGAACAGGTCCGGAGACGCGTCTCCGCATCGGTGGCCGAACTCGCGGCATTCAATCCGTGCTGCCTCGGGCATCCCCGTCCTTCTATCCGCTTGCGGCCGCGCCGGAGATCTGGCGCCGCTCTCGCCGCCACGATGCCACGATGCCACGATGCCACGATGCCACGATGCCACGATGCCACGATGCCACGATGCCACGATGCCACGATGCCACGATGCCACGAATTGCCATTCCTGCAATTGTTTCCTTCCGGCTTCGGAAGCCGCCTGCCCGGCATGCTGCTGCCCCGGGGCAAGGGGACGGCGGAAAGGACACCTTGGCGGAACTTGCGACCACTCTCGCTGCACCCTGCCCGCATCCGGGCCCGGGCTGCTGGACGCCACCGCGAGCGAGGACCGTCAGGAGCGCGACCACCGCAGAATGACCGCCATTCTCCCTGTCCGGGATCAGGCGGATCGGCGTCGCCTGTTGCGAGAAGCACTCGGACCATCAACAACTGCGCGCGAGCGGGCTGGACTTCGTCGCTGGTACCACAGAGCGCGCACGCTGGGTTTCGATCAGATACGAATGCAGGGATCATCTGATCAGCGGCCCTGACAGCATCCGGTCAAGGATTCCGGGGCATCTGGTCATTCCGAACCCCTAACCACGAGGCACTCAGCCTTGCGATCGCGCAGCAGGGAAGACATGCCGCTTCGATCCATTTCAGGCAGGACAGGCCAACGTGGGCACCGACAGGTTGCTAACGGAAGGTCGGCATTGACGGAGCGGAACGGGAAGGCGCAAAGCTGGAGCCCCATGGCCGCAAGGAGACGGCGCAATGAAAGCACGGCCCCGATGAAGCGCTATGTCCTCCCCGCCGCCATGGCAAGCATGATCCTGGCCTTCTGGCGCGTGCCCGACCTGCAGGAGATCGCCGCCGGCGTCGCGGTCTTCCTCTTCGGGATGTTCATGCTCGAGGACGGGTTCAAGCTCTTCGGCAGCGGTGCCATGGAGCGGGTGCTTGCGGGCGCAACTCGATCAAAGCTGCGCGCGTTGCTGTCGGGCTTCGTCACCACCTCGCTCCTGCAGTCGAGCTCGCTCGTCTCGGTCATCACGATCTCCTTCCTCAGCGCAGGCCTGATTACGCTGGCCGGCGGGGTCGGCATCATCTTCGGCGCCAATATCGGCACCACGACCGGGGCCTGGCTGGTCGCCGGGCTTGGCCTGAAGGTCGATATCGCCGCCTATGCCATGCCGATGCTGGCGCTCAGCATCCTGCTGGTCTTCCAGTCGTCGAAGCCGCTGCGCGGCGCCGGTCTCGCCCTCGGCGGGCTCGGCTTCCTATTCCTTGGCATCCATTTCATGAAGGACGGGTTCGACACATTCCAGAACCAGTTCGACCTGACCCGGTTTGCCCTGACCGGCATTGCCGGACTGGCCGTCTATGCTGTGATCGGCGCCGCCGCCACGGTGGCGATGCAGTCGAGCCACGCAACCATGGTGCTGATCCTGACCGCGCTGACCTCGGGGCAGCTGACCTACGAAAATGCGCTGGCGCTTGCCATCGGCACGAATGTCGGCACCACCGTCACCGCGATCCTCGCAGCACTCGGGGCCAACGTCCAGGGTCGGCGGCTGGCGCTGGCGCATCTGGTCTTCAACGCCCTCACAGCCGTCGTCGCCCTGACCTTCATTGCGCCACTTGCGGGCGCGGTCGACCGGATCGCGGCGGCACTCGGCATCGCGGCGGACGACTACACGCTGAAGCTCGCGGCTTTCCACACGGTCTTCAACCTGATCGGCGTTGCTCTGATGCTGCCGCTCCTGGACCAGCTGGTCGCCGCGCTGGAACGTTGGCTGCCGGACACGCTGCCGGAAACCAGCCGGCCGCTTTACCTCAACGAGGCGGTGTACGACCTGCCGCTGACCTTCGAGACCGCCCTGCGCAAGGAAGTGCGGCATCTCGCTGACAATGCCGTCGGGCTGATCCTGCGCGGGCTAAATCTCCAGGAAGAGGAGGTCTTTGCCAGCCAGGACCTCGACAGCACAGTGCGGACCGCCCGGACCGCGATCCTGCTCGATTACGACGACGCCTACGAACGCCGGGTAAAGTCGCTCCATGCCGCAATCCTCGACTTCTCAAGCCATATCGGCGACCGGGAATTCGCCCCGGAAATCGCCGACCGGGTCTACGAGCTGCGCGACGTGGCCGGAGATGTCGTGCAGGCTGTCAAATCGGTCAAGCACCTGCGCAAGAACGTCCAGCGCTACACGACGCGGTCGTTCGGCCTGACGACCGAGCTCTATGACGTGCTGCGGGCGGAACTGGCGCGGATCGCCGCCGAGATCCACGCGCTGTCGCTGGCCGATCCCGAGGAACGCAGCGCGCTCTGGCTAGACCAGGAACGTGCCCAGATCGAGCATGACGCGCGCGCCACCTCCGCGCGGGTCGACCGGCTGATCCGCTCCGACCTCCTGTCGGCGGAACGGGCAACCTCCTTCCTGAACGACTCGCACTACGCCTACGCGGCAATGCGCCTGCTGACAAATGCCGCGCGGCGCTGCTACATGGAACGCGACTTGGCCATGGCCGAAGTCGAGAAGCTGATTTCGCTCGACGAAGACGAACTGCCCCATCCAGGGGAACCTGACGCGGCCGCCGCGCAGCGCGGAGCAGGAGAGTAAACTGCCACCTAGGAGACCCGGCATCCTGCCGGTCTCGTTTAGCGGGAACTGACGCGATGGGCCTGAAAAAGCTGGCCGCCAAGCTTGCCGAGTACCGGTCCCGCCAGGAGAGAGGCAATGCGAGCGAGATCCGGCCGGACCATGTTGCGCGGATTCTCGACAAGCTGCACCGGAAGAAGAGCGCCCTGGCAGAGGCGATCGCCGACGGCCCCGACGGCGCGACGCGGGAGCGCCTAGAGCACAAGCTTGCGGTGGCGAGCGAGCAGATCGCCCGCGCCGAATGGCTGATGGAAGAACTCGGCCGGACCCCGCCCTCCGCCGACTGAGTTCGTCCGGGCACAGGGCAAGGACGGCGGCGCCACTCTGCTGCAGGCTCCGGCCCCCGGAGCCGCGCGGCCCGTACGGATCGACATCCGGATGACGACCTCGTCGAGATGCCATTTGTCCGCCAGAACCGGGCGATGCCTCCGGATCTGGGCGGCAAACTGACGGCCGAAGCGGCCCGGCCAGTCACGGATCGTCTCGTGGGAAACCGTCACGCCACGCTCGGCCATGAGATCCTCGACGTCGCGCCATGGATCGTCATCAAACCTTGATCCTGGCCACCTCATTGACTTGTAGCCAGCTGTCTATACGCAGACTTTTCTGCTCTGGCCGGGTGCAGATGGGCGTCGACAGAAATCCTCCACAAGAAGAGATTTCATTCATATAACTAGAGGCTTAGACAACAATCAGGTAGAGTCTCGGTTTGATGGCGATCCACACAATGGTGAAATTTCCGCAACGTAGCCTGATCAGGCGGTGCGGCTTTCATTGGCATGAGCTTGAGCAACGCCGACGACGAAAATGAAACCTTCGATGGCCTGAGGAATAGCATGGTGCAACCCTCTGCCTGAAGCCGACGCAGAGCATGGTCTCGGCTCGATCCACCGCCTCAGCCCCGCACGATCAGCAGGTCGCATGGCGGCCTCCGGATCAGCGCCTCGGTGAAGCTGCCGAGATGGCCCGGCACGAAGGCGGCGTGGGCGTGCGCTCCGACTGCGACTAGGTCAGGACGGAATGCGACCAGCTCGGCAGCGAAAGCCTCGGCGACCGGCAGGGCCACTGGGGCGGGCTTCGCCAGCCGTCTTGGCAGGACCTCGTCCAGCCACCACAGATCGAGGCGGGCGCGGGCATCGGACAGGAAGGGCGCCGCCAGTTCCGCGGTTCCCCCGGCTATCGTCCAGCCGCGGACCGGTACCGGCAGCGCATGAAATGCGTGCAGCTCCGCCCCGGGCGCGAGCTCCGCCGCCCAGCGGGCCGCGGCCGCCGAGGCTGGCGACAGGTCGATCCCGCAGAGGACACGACGCCACGCAGATTCCGGCGGTCCAGCGGCCAGCAGCACCGGCAGAGGCGTGGCACGGATGATCCGTTCGGCCGTGGTGCCCGAAACCATGTCCCAGAGCGGGCGGGGACGGTGCGTTCCGAGCACCACCAGGTCGGGTGCAACCTCGGCCATGATCCGGGAGAGCGTCTCCACCGGCGCACCGGTTTCAACATGCAGGTCCGAGCAGGCGACAGGGCCGGTAGCGCAGTGCCGCTCCAGCTTCAGTCGGGCGCCATCGGCGATCGCCCCTGCCACCAGTGCCGGCAAGCCGCTGTCGATCGCGGTTGCCACAACCAGCTCCGCCTCGTTCGCCGCCGCAAGCAGCTGCGCGCGCCGCAGCGCACCCTCAGACCGTGGCGAGAAATCCGTACAGGCCAGGATTTTCCTCATACCGGAGACTCCCTCCCGGGCGGAGCGGGCCGCGCCTGTCCGCCGATTGCAGAAGAATAGCGCATTTCGGGCAGTTCCGAGCTGACTTAGGTCATTTTTCCGTCGCACCCGATGGCTGGGAAAGAGAAGAGTGCGCCGCCGCAAGCCTCCATCGCAGCAACGGAAGGCGGAAGCCCATCAAGAAGATCGGGCAGGCGATGCCGCTGGGCACGTTTGCGGAACACGACCGCCCCGGCTTCGTGCAGTCCCGCGAGACGGCAAACGGTCTTGCCCAGATCAATCCCCAAAATCTTGAGGTCCATCAGATTTTCACCTCTCTCCACACGTGCCCGCAAGGATAGCCGCGGTTCGGCGGGAAGGCGGGTCATCCCATTGGCTCAACAGGGGACAGTGCCGGATCGAGGATCTACCAGTTCAGCAAGTAGCGTGTGAACCGTCCGCCTCCCGGGGCCCGTGCCACGACGCCCCGCTGCTCCAGATCAGTCAGATCCCGCGTTGCCGTTGCAGGTGAAACCTTCGCGATCTTGCCATAGGGCCCGGACGAGAGTCCCTGCTCTACCCGGCTCTCGCCTTCCGCGAAAAGACGGCGCAGAACCGACGGCGGACGTTCCGGCAGATCGGCATGTGCGGAGAGGAAGGCGTTGCGGCGCACGAGGAAGCGCGCCTCGCGCCCTGCCTCGCCGATTCCCGCCTCTAGCCGTTCCAGCAGCCACAGCACGAAGGGCGTGGCATCGATAGTGTGGTTTGCCACACGCCTTCCGGCCTGCAGGGCGGTATAGTAGCCGCGCTTGTCCGCCTCGATCTGCCGCGACAGCGAGAAAGGCAGGGCCGCTTCAGTGGCGAAGACATGCTCGACGATTGCACGGCCGATCCGGCCGTTTCCGTCGGCAAACGGGTGTATCGACTCGAACCACAGATACGCGAGCCCGGCGCGGACGGGCAACGGGTGCGTGTCGGCGGTGAGCCAGTCGAGGAAACGGTCCATCTCGAGCGCCATGCGCTCGGCGGGGGCGCGCTGTAGAGCACATCCCCGGGGCGGCCCGTGGGGCGGCGCACAATCTCCATCGCAAAGCTTCGCCCCCTCCCGAGCTCCTCGGCTTCGATGCCGTGGAACAGGAGTTCGTGCCAGCGCTGCAGAGTCTCCGAAGAGAGGCGCCCCTTGCCTGCGCGGGCTTCGAGCATCAGCTCGGCAATGGCATCGCTCCGCCGTTGCGGCAGGGCCTGGCGATGGGCGAGCGAGGCGACGACGGAGGCCTCGATTTCCGCAGGCGAAAGCGGTGCTCCTTCGATGGCGAAGCTCGCCAGCGCTTCTCCAATCACGGCTCGCAGGAAGACTTCCTCGCGTTCTACCGGGACCAGCCCGGCATGGAGGCCCTCGATCCTGCCGAGCCGTTCCATGACGCGTGCGAGCGGAATCTCTGTCAGGGCTGGATCATGCCGGAAACTCGGCCAGGCGGGAGAGTTCCAGATCTGCATGAGGCGATTGATGCCGACATTCCCATCAAAATGCAATGCAATGTGACGGGAATATTGCGTCCAATTCCCTCAAGCCACTGACACCGGCCGGACAATGGCCGATCAGCGAACTTTCGGGCCCGTGAAAAGCGAGGGGCGCGGCCCGTCATTCCGGTCTGCCCCGCTTGTCTGGCCGCATTGCGGAAGCGCGCCTTCGGGCGGGGCATCTTCCGCAGCTGCCGCCAGCCAGTCCGCCGCCTTCTGACTGGCGCTCGCCGCCCGGAAAATCCTTCGCCTGTCGTTGCGCAGCGCCCCCGGCCAGGTCTCGACATAGGCCACGCTCTGGCCGATCCTCCGGGACGATTTCGATCCGCGCAGCCAGCATGCTGGCGCCGATCTCTGCAACCAGTTCGGGGCAACCTGAAGTCCGGGCAGCGGAACTGTAGGCGGATATTCACTGCTCCGGCAGTCCGGGCGCAGCGGCGGGTGGAGACACCCACGGAAGCGCAGGTCCAGGTCGACTGGCCCAAGTTTCACGGTTATGTGCTGTGCAGCCAGGAGAGGGCCTCGTGGAGCGGAGTGCGCCTTGCCTGAATGCTTTCGGGACCGGGACCGACGCGCGGACCGGGATCGGCAGGTGGATCTTCTTTCGCGGCAGCGGGCGCCCTCCTCCGCGCTTGGAGCGCGGACACTGATCGACGCCCATGCGGGCCGCGACACCAAGGCGATGGCCCGATCAACAGACGGTGCCGGGAACCGCTATTCACTGCCCTCGGCCAGCTCGAGCGGTCCGTCGACTTCGAGCCTGATGCGCCCCCGCCCGGTGCGGACGATCCGGAGCCCGGCCTGTTTCTCCTCCAGCCTGCGCCGCAGGAGCAGCAGCCTGCTTTCCAGGTTATCCTTGACCTCGGGCATCCGCGCGCCCGCCACCAGCCGCAATTCGCGGTTGGTGAACTCGCTTCGGCCTTCGTTCACGTGCCATCCGGCCATCAGCTGCAGCAGCATCCCGGCGACGCCCTTCACGATATAGGTGCCGTCGATGAAAATGCTGTCGTCGTAGCCGTGATGCACAACCCGGATCGCGCCCCTGGCGGGGTCGGCCGCGGACGGGACCGACGAGACAGGGGCAGGGCTAGCCGGATCGGCCTCGCGCTCGCTGCATCCCAGCGCGGCAGCCGCCTGTCCTGCGAGGATGCACAGTGCCGCCTCGTCCTCCTCGCGGAATGCGAGCCGCTGCGCGCTCTCGACGAAGAGGACGCCGGTCACCGCTCCTCTGGTGCACATCGGCACGGCGATTTGGCTCATCGCTCCCGGCAGCGCCGGGAAGGCGACGGTTCGGGTGAGGTTCTCGGCCTCCTCCGGATCGGGACCGATCGCCCCGCCAAAGCGGCGCAGGCGGCTCATGTCGCTGACCTTGACGGGCCGGCCGCTTGCGGCAGCCGTGCCGATCATCCCCTCGCCGTCCGCGATCTCCGATCCAAGCCCGGAGCGCGCGTAGCCCGTGCTGCCGGTGGTGACGAGCGCGCCAGTGCGGGTGTCGCGCAGCAGCACCAGCGCATGGCCGTAGCCGAGGACCTGCCGCACGCTGGCCAGCAGGGCGTCGATGACCTCGCCCGCGCCGGCCTGCCGCCCCAGCTCGGCGACGGCCCTGGCGAGGGCGGGCAGGCTGACCGGCGGGCGGCTTGCCGCGCCGGGACCCGCCTCCACTGGCGAGGGCACCTGCTCGATGCCCCTGACCCGGAAGATGTCGGCGCTGCGGAGCCGCATCACCTCCGACATGCCGACCTGCGCGCTCGTCGCCCGGAGGTCGCGCGCGATCCGCTCGAAAAGTTCGCCGGAATCGACTGACCGCACGAAACTGATATCGAGGAGGAACTGCTCGCCGGTGAAACCGTCCACGAGGATTAACGTGACGGCCGGATTGGCCCTCACATTCGCGGCCGTCTTGGCGAAGAACTGGTTCGACAGCGCCACATGCTCCTCGTCGACGCGGACCACATGCGACAGGTAGGAGACGTTCGGCATGCCGTCCGCCGAGGCGGTGGCAATGATCGAGGGAATGACGCCCTCGAAACAGGCGGAGAGATCCGGCAGGCGCAGGCTCATTGCGGCGCAGTCCCCGCCCGCATCCCGGCCAGCGGCCCCGGCGTCTGGACGTAGATCTCGCTGACCGCCAGCCGCGCCACGCACGCGCCGCGCGCTGTCAGCCAGGGGAGGATCATGTGGGGCGCGACGCCGAGGCCGGCGAGCTCCGCGGTTGCTGCAGCCATGAACGCCTCCGAGCGGACAAGGTCTGCGTCCAGCGTTGCGCGCATCCGGGCCATGCCCTTCAGCTGGAAGCTGACATAGTCCGAGGGGCTGACGAAGGTGGCGGCCATCCGGCCGGTCTCCTCGATGCCGCGCGCGATCTCCGGCCATTGCCAGCCCGAGAAGATCACGTCGATGGTCTCCCGGTCGCCGAGCAGCTCGAAGCCAATGCCGCGCCCCGCGGCCGGCCGGCCCGCGCTGTCTGCCGCCGCGATGATGCACATCAGCGGCTGCCCGAAGAAGTCGATGAGGTCGTCGTCGATCCGCAAGCCCGTCCTCCCCCGACCGTTCCGGTCCGTCTTAGCAATTTATTAGTATATCCTGCTCCTCGCTGCGCATCCATTTAGGAACGCGTCCGGCCGCGATGGGCTAAGCACAGTGCCACACCGGCCCGCGATGCGGCGGCAGACCCCGCCCGGGCCAATCCGAAACCGACCCAGGACAGGAAACGGTCCATTGCAGGGAGACCGGAGGATGACGCATGTCCCTTCGCAGGAAGACAAGATGACACTGACCGAGAAGCAGCTCGGCGCCTATCTGGCGCGCATCGGCATGGAACGGCCCCGGACGCCCGACAGCCGCAGTCTCGCGGCGCTGCACCGCGCCCACTTGATGGCCTTCAGCTGGGAGGCGATCGACGCCTTCATGGGGTGGCCCTCGGACATCGCCCCCGATGCCGCCTTCGCCAAGATGGTGGGGCAGCGCCGCGGCGGCTGGTGCTACGAGATGAACGGGCTTTTCGGCGCGGCCCTCTCGGCGATGGGCTTCCGCGTGACCCGGCTCTGCGGCGGCGTCAACCGCGAGATCCTCGGCGATGCCGCCATCGGCAACCACCTGACGCTTCAGGTCGACCTCGACGGTCCCTGGCTCGCCGAGGTCGGCGTCGGCGACGCCATCCTCGAGCCGGTTCGGATGGTGACGGGACCGGTGAGCCAGCGCGGCTTCGGCTTCTCGATCGCGCCTGCGGGGGATGGCTGGCTGCGCTTCTCCAACCATGCGCGCGGCATGGCGAAGAGCTTCGACTTCCGTCCCGGCCACGGCGGCGAGGCGGAAATGGCGGCCTCCCATGCCTGGCTAATGCGCGATCCGGGCTCGCCCTTCGCCAACGCGCTCGGCGTGCTGCGGCACACCGGGGACGGCTATGTCTCGCTGCAGGACGACAGGCTTCGGCGCGTAAATGCGCACGGGATCAGCGAGCGCCGCGTCGCCGGGGCCGGACAACTCGCCGAGATCTTCGACTCGGTCTTCGGCCTCGACGTGCCGCAGGTGGCCGAAGTATGGGACCGCGTCCGCGAGGCAGTCCGGGACCGGGCGGCCTGAGCCCGGAACTCCGGCGGGCGCTTGCCCGGGCGCCCGCCGCCTGTTTCGCGTTGCGCAAGGTGCCGGACATTGGCCGCGCGGCAAGTCAGCGGGACGGGGCATGCCGGGAATTGCAGCAGCCCGGGGACCGGTATCCGGGCCTAAACCAGTCCTCAGCGAGAACAGAATTCATCTGTCTGTATCCTGGTCGTCTCTGGTCGGCTTCGGTGCAGCCATTCGATCGCGGATCGCTCGGATCGGCTCGGAGGTCTGCGAACTGCCGTTCCTTGTGGATCAGGTCGCGGCAGAAGACGCTCGGCACAACCTGAAGATTATTTGATGTTAGGCTAATGACAGTTGCCGAATCCGCAGTACAGTCATGGTGCCGACTTTCCGAGTCGGTGCTTCCTACGGCGATTTCCTCATTGATCGGTGCCGCTGCGGTTGATTCGTGGCGGCACTACTTTTGGAATTCCGGTTTCCATCTCCAAACCTGGTCGTCACAAATCTGTAACACAACCTTAAGAAGAGTTGACGGGCAGCCGGATTCACATTCTGCATTTCAGATACAGCCGGATGCCGCTCTCCCGGGTTGGCACCCTTCCGGCTTACCCCAAGTACTTTGCCGCCACGTGTAGACCGTGGCGGCACTTTTGGGGATGAGTACCCAAGAACGGCGAACGACGTGCCCTTGGCTCGCAAATCAGGTCGTATCTTCAGTTGTTGCAAATACCGCCGCCGAACTATCCAAAGCCCTTGTCTGGACTGCCCCCGCCGACGGGTCCTTGCCGCTGTGGTGGATCACCATCACATCCGCCCCGGTCGCTGCACGGACATTTCCAGGTTTCCTCAGGCGGGAGCTCGCCCCCTTCAGTGCCTCGATCAGCGTTTCGGCATCACCGTCCCCGCAGAAGTCCACCGTTCACGGCAGTAGCAGGAACGCACTGCCCCCGCTCCGCCGCTCCGGATTCTTCCGCCAGCGGGCCTCTAGCCCGCTGCAGCCGCCGTGCCCGCCCTCGGCTGCAATGTGGACCGCCTGCCCTTCATGCTCGCCACGCGGGCGCCTTGCTGGTCCTCTGCGCCACCGGCAATGTGCAAAGAGAGGTCCAGCGCAAAGAACATCTCGCCCACGTTCGGCTCGCCACAGACCACGGCGAGGCTTCCGCTCTGTATGCAATCTTTCACCTGATAGCGCGCCTTCAGGGGCAGCTTGACGGCAGCCAGCGGCTTCAGCGCACCTCGAAAGATCGCGGCGCGATTCCCGGATAGATTCCCGCAAGTCCTGCCGAGCGTACATCTGGGCAGTGCCGCCGTGCAGATCCTCCAGTACGGTGACGACGGGTGATCTGGTGCTTCTCTTGCATAGGCCGACCGTCGCGCCGCAGACTACCTTTCAGGCCATTTTATGGCGAAATGGCGCATACTTAGAGATAGACAGCCAGACCCTCTTCTGGCTAGGGTTGCAGTTGACCACATACTCACAACCAAGCTCATCCCCGCTCACAGTGACCGCTGTGGGCGGGGTTTTATAGTCTGCGGCATTTCTGACGGTTTTCGGGGAAACGGCAGCTGCGCTAGTTTCCGAACTGCCAACTACATTGTGGCTACGAGTTTCGACCCCGGCCTCCCCCTCGTGAGAGCCCCAGCGCCGCGCTCATCGACAGGGCGCGACGATGTCGAGTCCGACCGCGCCGCGCATCAGGCTGCACAGGATTTCGGCCAACAGCACGGCCAGAACCGGCAGCACCCCGACCGCCCAGGCCAGATGCTCGGCCAGCGCCAGTCCCAGCAGGGATTTCTTGAAGCCATCGCTTTCGATCCGGTCCATGCGGCCCACCCTACCGGCAGTCCGTCCGAAGCTTGCGCCGGAGCGCCCGACAGCGATGCGGCGCAGGGCCAGCCATCCCCGCGCCGGTGCCGGGACGACGGGCTGGCCCGATCCGGCGGCGGCCGGGACACTTCTCCGCGGGTGGCCGGGTCGGGCCCTGCCGAATTGGGCGCGCGGGCGGCCTCCGTCATCGCGCGGCCCTGCGCCGCTGCAGCAGGAGCGCCGCCGGAAGCAGGATCGCGACATTGCCGACCGCCGCTGCCATCAGGGGCAGACCGGGCGCGGCGGCGGCGGCGATCCACGGCCAGAGCAGCACGAGGTCGAGCGCGGCCATTGCCGCAATCGCCGCCCCGAGAAGCAGCGGCAGCCGTCCCGCCCGTCCCCCGGCGCGCAGCATCCGCCGCAGGCTGGCAAGCGCCCGCGCCGCATCCGACCGGATCACCAGCAGCGCCGGAACTAGCGCCAGCACGATGAAGAACCCCGCCGAGAGGCCCCAAACCAGGGTCACCACCGTGGGCTTCAGGAACAGCGAGGTCCGGCTCTCCTCGAACATCAGCGGCGCGAGCCCCAGTACCGTGGTCAGCGTGGTCAGCAGGATCGGCCGCAGGCGCTCTCCTGCCGCCCGGACCGCGGCCGCGGCGACCGGCATGCGGCGCGCATGCTCCTGCACGGTGGTCACCAGCACGATCGCGTCGTTGATGACGATGCCCGACGTGCCGATCAGGCCGATCAGCGTGAAGAGCGAGAAGGCCAGCTCGAACTGCGCATGGCCCCAGACCGCGCCGATCAGGCCGAAGGGGATCACCGCCATGACGACTAGCGGCGCCGACCAGCTGCCGAAGACCCAACCCAGCACCAGGTAGATCCCCAGCACGCAGAGCAGGAAGCCGACCATGGCCTCGCCGAGGAAGTCATCCTCCTGCACCGCCAGCCCGCCCAGATCCCAGCCGAGCCCGTGCGCCTGCGCGATCCGCGGCAGGATGTCCCCGCGCAGCGCCCCGGCGATCTCGGCGGCGCGCACCGGGTCGTCCTCGGAGAGTGCGCCGGTCACGGTGACCAGCTGCCGCCCGTCCTCCCGGGCGATCGAGGCGAAGGCCGGGTGGCTCTCTATCGTCACCAGCTCGCCCAGCGGCACCCATGCGCCCGAGGGCGCGCGCATCAGCGTGTCCTCCAGGAAGCCTGCGGTCAGCTCGGCGTCCGGCACCTGCACCACGATCTCCGCCGTGCGGCTGCCTGCGGGGAATTCCGCCGCGGTGATGCCGTTGAGCCGCCCGAACAGCTCTGCACCGATCCCGGCGGTGGTGAATCCCAGCGCCTCGCCCACCGGGGTCAGCCGCAGCACCATGTCGTCGCGCCCCCAGGGCAGGCTGTCCTGCAGCCCGGTGACCTCGGGATAGCCGCGCAGCTCGGCGATCAGCTCGGTGGCTGCGGCCTTCAGCGCGAAGCCGTCCCCGCCGTGGAAATTGACCGACAGCGAGTCGCCGCCCGGTCCCAGCCCCTGGCTGCGGAAACTCAGCACGGCAAGGTTCGGGGGCAGCCGGATCTCGGCATTGAGTGCCCGCACCAGCTCCTGCGCGGTGAAGTTGCGGTGGTCAGCGCCGATCAGACCGATATCAACCGAGCCCAGGGTGTCCGGGTCCATCGTGTCCTCGCCCGGCAGCCCCTTCGCGCCGGTGCCGCCGACCTCGCTGAGCACATGGACCAGCGGCGGCGTCCCGTCCGGCCCGGCGAGTTTCTGTCCCACCGCCGCGGCTGCGCGCTCCAGCTCGGCGGCGAAGGCGGTGCTCTCCGCGCGGGTCGCGCCCGGCAGGAAGGCGAAATTGCCGGTGACCGAGGGCCGCTCCGGCGCGGTGTAGAAGGCCCAGGGCACGTCGCCGCGCAGGAGCGCCGCGCCCGACACCGACAGCAGCAGCAGCATCGCCGCGGCGAAGGGATAGCGCAGCCGGATGATCCACCGCATCAGCGGCACGAAGAGCGCAGCATTGACTCGTTCGAAATTGCGGTTGAACCACTGGCTCGGCCAGTCGATCCAGCTGTTCTTCCGCCCGTGTTCCAGCGCGTGGCGCATGTGGTTGGGCAGGATCAGGAAGCTTTCCACTAGCGAGGCAGCCAGCACGGCGGTCACCACGAAGGGAATGTCCGAGATCAGCGAGCCGAACTCGCCGCCGATGAACCACAGCGCGACGAAGGCCAGCACCGTCGTCGCGGTGGAGGCCGCGACCGGCCCCGCCATCCGCCGCACCGCGCGCACGGGCGCCACCGCGGGGCTTTCGCCCAGGTGCCGCGCGCGCCAGTCGGAGTGCTCGGCCACGACGATCGCGTCGTCGACGATGATGCCCAGCGTGATGATCAGCCCGAAAAGCGACATCATGTTCAGCGTCAGCCCGCCGGCCTGCATCACCGCCACCGCGGACAGCATCGAGACCGGGATGCCCATCGCCACCCAGAAAGCCGTCCGCGCCGACAGGAACAGGAACAGCGTGATCAGGACCAGAACCAGCCCGGCCAGCCCGTTTTCGTAGAGCAGGTTTAGCTGGGCGGTGATGTCGCGCGCGCGGGCATTGATCAGCACCACGTCGCCGCCGGGCGGCATCTCGGCGCGCATCTCCTCCGCCAGCTGCCGCACCGTCGCCTCCATGCCGATCGCGTCGCCGCCCTCGGTGCGGTCGACCCGGATCAGCACCGCGGGATCGCCGCCGAAGCTGTAGGCGCGGCCCGAATCCGACCCGGCCTCGGAAATCTGCGCGACGTTGCGCAGGCGGAGCTTCGATCCGTCCGGATTGACCCGCACCACCAGGTCGCGCAGCTCCTCCGGATCGCGCGTCTCCTCCCCGGCCCTGAGCCGCGCGGTGCCGCCCGCGACATTGCCCGCCGGCCGGGTCTCGGCGGCGCGGGCCACCGCATCGGCGATTTCGCCCAGCTGGATGTCATGGCGCAGCCGCGCCTCCTCGGGCACCGACAGCTCGATCCGGGGCGCGGCGATGCCGGTCACCGTGCTGCGGGTCAGCCCGGCGCGCCAGAGCCGCGCGAGGAAATCGTCGCCGAGCCGCGCCAGCTGGTCCGGGGCGATCGGCGCATGGAGCACCACCTCGGTAACCTTGTCCTTCCAGATCGCCGCCTTCACCACCGGCGCCTCGGCCCCGGCAGGCAGCGTCGTCACCCCGTCGACCGCCGCCTTGACCTCTTCGGTGGCGCGGCCCAGGTCGCGGCCCGGCTCCATCGCCAAGGTGATCGTGGTCGAGCCGTCGGTGGAGACCGCCGCCGAGCCGGTCACGCCCTCGACCGAGCGCAGCGCCGGATCGAGCAGCGCCACCACCCCGCGGTCGAGCTCGCCCGGCCCGGCCCCGTCCCATTTCACTGTGACATTGACGGTGTCGACCACCACGTCGGGAAAGAACTGCGAGCGGATCTGCGAGACCGACATCAGTCCGAGGGCCAGCATGACGATCATCACGAAGCTTGCTGCCGTGCGGTGCCCGGCGAAATAGGCGAGGATGCCGCTGCGCTCCGGCGCCATTACCGGCCCTCCGCCATCTTGGCCTCGAGCCGTTCAACCGTGGCGCGGGGCACCTCCGGACGCGACAGCTCCTCGAGGAACGTCGCCCGGTTTTCCGGTTTCATCGCCGTGCTCGCCTCGACGTAGGCGATGATCGCCGCGCGGCGCGCGTCATCGATCGGCAGCGTGTCTGGCGGCGGCGGCGCGGGCGGCGCAGCGGTGGTTTCCGGCGCGGCCGCGACCGGCTCGACCTTCAGCCCGGCGCCGAGCTGGGCCGAGCGCGCCAGGACATAGCGGCTGCCGAAGGGCGCATCGCCGACCACCAGCATGTCGCCCTGAAGCCTGAGCGGCCGGACCTCCGCCTCGGCCAGCCGGTTGTCCTCGCCGACGAGCAGGATGCGCCCGTCCGCCGAGGCCGCCGCGGCGGGAATGACCGCGACGCCCGACAGCGGGGCCTCCTTCAGCAGGACGGTGACGAAATCGCCCGGACGCACCAGCCGCGGGTCGGGCGCCTCGAGCCGGGCGAAGAGCAGCCGTCCGACCTGTCCGTCGGCATTGGCTGCCCCCGCGCGGTCCAGAACCGCCGGGATCGGCTGGCCGCTGCGCTGCGCCGTCACCGCGACCTCCGCCGCGGGTAGCCACCCTTCAGGGCCCAGAAGCCGCGCGAACTGGGTGTTGGTGACGCGGAAGGCAGCCTCCAGCGCGGACGGGTCGATCAGCGTGCCCAGTTCCCCGCCCGCCGAGACCAGCGCGCCGAGCGAGACCGAAACCGTGTCGATCACCCCCGCGAAGGGCGCATGATAGGTCGCGTCCTCCACGGCATTCTCCGCATCCGCCAGCGCGATCCGCGCCCGGTCGAGAAGGATGCCCGCCTGGGCCACCCGCGCCTCGCCCCCGGCAACCACCTGGCGGCGGTTGATCAGCAGTTGATCGGCCGCGGCGCGGGCCAGCCCCGCCGCTTCGACATCCGCCGCGGTGCCGACGCCGCGGTCGCGCAGGCCCTCTTGGCGCTTCAGCGCCTGGCTCCTGAGGGCGAGCTGCGCCTCGGCGGCGGCTGCCTCCAGCCGCGCCAGATCCAGCGCCGCGCGGGTTTCGGCCAGGGTCGCCTCCGCTTCGGCCAGATCGGTCCTGGCGAGCGCCGCGGCCGTCTCCAGCCGGGCGGGGTCGACGCGGAACAGCACCTCGCCGGCCGCGACCCGGCCGCCCTCGCGGAAATTCGGCGACAGGGCGGTGATCTCGCCCGCTACCTGCGCGCGCAGCTCAAGCGACCGGCCGCTGGCCAGCGTGCCGTAGGCGGTGATTTCCGGCACCACGTCCTCCGGCTCCAGAATCGCGGTCTGTACCGCATAGAGCCGCTCCTTCGGCGTCTTGGCCGGTGCGGCGCGAAGCGCGCCGTCCCGCGCCGCCTGCCAGAGCACTCCGCCTGCGAGCGCGAGCAGGAGCAAGGTGGCGGAGATCATGGCGAGGCCCTGGAACAGGCGGGTTCGGGTCGACATGGCGGGCCTCTTCTGCGGCGGATCCGGCGAAACACTCTCTCATATCAGAATGTTCATAAATGACTTGGCGCAAATGCGGCATTTGACTGCAGCTTGCGCCAGGTCCGGCCGTTCCGCCAGGGACCGGGAAGGGAACCGCCGCGGCACTCTCAAGTTGCCGAGCGCTCCAGATGGCGGTAGCCTGATTTCATGCTCAACGTCGAAGACTTGTCCCGGATCAAAGGCTTCCGCTTCCCGCGAAACGTCATCGGCTATGCCGTGTGGGCGTATCACCGCTTCGCCCTGAGCCTGCGCGACCACGAGAATCTCCCGGCTGAGCGCGGCGTCACGGTTCCCCATGAGACGATGCGCGGCCGGGTTGGCCGCTTTGGCCATCAATTTGCCGCAAGCATCCGGCGGGGCCGTCCGGCTCCTGCGGACAAGTGGCATCTCGACGAGGTCGTCATCCGGATGAACGGCAAGGCCGATTGGCTGTGGCGTGCGGTGGATGCGAACGGCGACGTTCTCGATATCCTGGTCCAGCCGCAGCGCAAAAAGGATGCTGCATAGCCATCATCTCTATCCCAGCGGCGCCCCGATGCCCATCGCGCAAATGCGGCTTGGCGCGGATCCGGTCCTGCCCTGGGCGGCCCATGCCGGAACCGGCCTCGTCTATACCCGCCTCACCAGCCGCAGCTTGGCCAAGCGCCTCGCCGAGCACCGCCGCGCCGCCCATGCGGGGAGCGGCACGCTGTTCCACCAGGCGCTGCGCGGCAGCTTCTACGCGGTGGCGAAGACCGAGCACGAGAGCCCGCCTCGCCTCCTCCCTGCCTGCGGCCAGCGCCTTTCCATCGAACCGGGTGCAGATCGCATTCCCCGAGATTGCCATTCCATTTTCCTCCGGACGACTGGGTCCGGTCCCCTCCCCTATGCCAACAGGTCATCCACCGTGATCCCGAGTGCCCCGGCCAGGGCGTGGAGGGTTCCGGCAGAGCCCTGCTTGCGGCCGGTCTCGATTTCGGCGACCGTCACCCGGCCCACCCCGGCATTGGCGGCAAGCTCGGCCTGGGTCAGGCCCCGGAGATCGCGATAGACACGCAGCGGGCTTTCGCCGTTCAGCAGGCGGTTGGCGAAGTCCGCGGGGATCAGCTCCTCCTCGCCCGCGGCAAGGCCGGACATCGCACGGTCATGGGCCTGCAGATCGGCAAGGTCCTCCGCCGCGGCCCGCAGCCGGTCGTACTCTTCGCGGGGAATGGTCACCATCTCGTTCATGTCGTGCCCTTTCACTCGTAGATGCCGCCGCGCGGCCCGATCTCGAGGACGGCGAGGACATTGCCGCCGTCATCCATGATCACCCGCCAGTTTCCGACCCGCAGACGGATGCCGCTCCGCCCCTTGAGGGACTTGACGTTGTTTGCCTGCGACGCCGGGTCCGCGGCATAGGCCTCGATCTTCGAGCGGATCAGCGCAGCGGTATTCGCAGGCATTTTCCGCAATATCCGGATCGCGGATTTCGTGTAGCTGATCTGCCTCATGGTGTAGCTTTAGGCGACACGTAATATCCAGTCAAGCAAAATGTCGCCTAAAGCTACATAGACGCAGTATCTCTCTCAGCCCGTCGAGTCGCAGCATCACGCGGAATTTACGCCTGCCCTCGCCGGCAGCGGCAGTTTCCGGCTGGTCTGAAGCCCCTTCCTGGCCTCTTCTGTCCAAGGCAGAAAGGTGAACACATGAAGCCTGAACTTTTCCTCGGATGCGCGGATTGCGGCGGGAGTGCCAGCTTCTTCGGAAATGGCCTGATTTACACGAACCAGGTCGAGGTGCGGCGCCAGCTGGCGCTCCAGGACGATTACATCTGGATCGGCGATTGGAAGGACCTTCCGAAGACGCTCCAACTGTGCACCGCCTGCCTTGCGGACAGGGAAAAGGCCCGTCAGCTCGAGCATATCGGTTCCGGCCCCGAACGCATCCAGCGGGCACCGTGCAGCGAAAACGCCTATGCGCCTCTGTTCCTCGTCGGCGCACTGAGGATGCAAAAAATCTACGAAGACGACTATCCTCCCGAAATCCTGGAGCCAACTCACCCGGTGCTCGATAGCGATTTCGAAGCAATCGGCCGGATCCGGCGCGAGATCTCGGCCGATGTCGTGGGCGCCGAGCCAGTCCGCGAACTTTTCCATGCAAGCGGAACACATGCGATCAGTGTGGGCAAGGCCCATGTGGTCGCCGCAATGTCGCTCAGGCTCTGGGAACAGCGCAAAAAGCTGGAACGATCCGCCGCGAAATGGGCCCGGAAGCGCTGGCGTCTCGATCGGGACTGGGAGGAGCTCACCCGCCGTCCGCCCGCCTGAACTGGACAGGCCCTGCCCCAGCCGATCCGGCGGCGATGCGCAGTGAGAGGTGCTTCTGTTCGGCCTGCCGCTCCGGCAGAAAGAGCCAGTTGTGACTCAGCATGCAAAAGTCCCCCGGCATCCGGGCGATAGGCGCCGAAAGGGGGCTCTGACTTCGGTAACGGGGCCGTCTCCGTCAAGCGTTTTCGGCCAAGCGGCCTGATCCGCCAGAGCGGTGTTTCGGTAGATCAGGTTGCCGTCCGTCACTGGTGCGCGTGGCCTCGCTGCTGGGGTTTCCCTGGGTGCATGCTTCGGTCCGTGGTCAGCGCGGCGGCTGCCAACATGATGCTGGTTCGATGCAATTCCGGCGTGCCCATCTCAATTTCGGGCTCGCCTTCGAAGGCGGCAACAGTCAGAGCCACGGCATCGCCGGAACTACGTCCCCATGGGACCTCGGAGGCCCGCGTCCCGTCGGACGGCAAGCGAAGTGGCGGGCCGGTCAGATCATCGCGGGTGCCGAGTCCGGCTGGAAGGCCGTGCCGTCGCGCCACATGCGGTGCAGAACGACCGCGATCCGGCGGGCGAGCGCCACCATCGCGCGCTTGTTGCCGCGGCGCTTCGCGACCCGCGCCGCCCATGTTCGCAGCCATGACGCGCGGCCGCGGTGCAGCAGGACGGTTGCCGCCTGGCAGAGCGCGCGGCGCAGGCCCGTGTCACCCGCCTTGGTGATGCCACCGGTGATGTCGCGCTCGCCGGATTGCTGCCGGGACGGCGTGAGCCCGGCCCAGGGCCCGGCCTTCTTCGAGGAGGCGAAGCGCGCCGGGTCGTCGACCGCCGACTTGAAGGTCAGTGCCTCGACCGCTCCGATCCCCGCTGCCCGGCAGGCGATTGCCTGCAATCGCCGAGAGGGGGCATGGTCATCAGCAGGCCGCAGACCGGGTCGTCCTGAGCGAGCTGCCGGACCTGCCTCTCGAGTCCCGCAAGTTCCCGGCGCAGGCTGGCGCGGGCGCGCAGCATCGGGCCAGTTGCGGCTTCCAGCATGGCATTTCCCCCGGCCATTTCCAGGATGCGGGCTTCGAACCCGCCCCTGGAAATTGTCCCGACCTTCAGCCCGAAATTCCGCAGGAGTCCGCGGAGCGACATTTCCAGGTTGATCATGCCCTTCTTGACCGCCTCGCGCGCCGCGAGCAGCGCCCGGACTTCCTGCGCCGAGACGGACTTGCAATGGACCGGCCGGAACCAGCCCAGATGCGAGCCGCCGGGCGATGCCCTCGGCGTCCCGCCGGTCGGTTCGGCGGCAGATCGGTCCCCCGGACCGATCTGTGTTCCGCCTCACTGATCGGCATCGCCTTCAGCGCGCCCTTGACCTGGCGCGTCTCCATGAGGACCGCGTCGAAGCCGGCATCGGCCAGCCCGCGATGCAGCCATTGCGACAGCGGTCCGGCCTCGAGGCCGATCACGGCGATCTCGCCGGGCTGCTCCGTCGCGAATTTCGCCAGCGCCTCCGGATCGCTGGCAATCTCCGCTTCCCTGACGATCCTGCCGTGTTCGTCGAGCATGCAGGCCGCCGTCTTCGCAAACGAGACGTCGAGGCCAATGAACAGCTTCATTCCGCATTCCTCCTGCCAGAACAGATACGGGAGCGTCGCCAGCCGCCCGCTTGGCGGGCAAGCGCAACATGCGGGCGGCGCGGGACGCAGGCCCCGTTACGGCATCTCGATTTTGATGCAGGCCGCGCATGCGCGGCCCCTATCTTTCTGAGTAAGTTCAGGAGGATAAGCGAGATGCAACGATTGAGCATGAAAACGCTGCTTCCAGCTGGTCTTGTCGTGGAGAAAGTCTCCGCCGGTGTCGGCCTCATCGAAATCTCCGCACGCTCCGCCGCCGTTTCGGCGGCCTGCCCGTGCTGCGGGAGAAGATCCCACCATGTTCACAGCCATTACGTCCGCCAGCTCGCCGACCTGCCTGCGCACGGGCTGGAAGTCCGGGTTCTCGTCACGGTCCGGCGCTTCCGGTGTTGCGCGCAGCGATGCCCCCAGGCGATTTTCTCGGAACGCCTCCGTCCGGAGGCCGCTCGTCCTTGGGGACGGCGGACAACGCGGATGCGGGGCCTCGTCCGGCATCTCGCCCTGGCCCTCGGCGGCCGCCCCGCCCCGCCCAGGCCCTGGGAGGGCGGCTCCTGCTCCGCGTCAGCAGGGACACTTTCCTGCGCAGCCTCCCGGCCGATGGCACCCGGGACATGGCGGAGCCACGGGTGATCGGCATAGATGACCGGGCCTGGCGGAAGGGGCAGCGCTACGGAACGCTGATCTGCGACCTCGAACGGCACCGGGTCATTGACCTTCTGCCTGACCGCGAACCGGCAACGGTCGAAGCCTGGCTGAAGGATCACCCCGGCATCGGGATCGTCGCCCGCGACCGCAATAGTGGCTATGCGGGCGCGGTGGCGCGGGCCTTGCCGGATGCGGTCCATCCTCTCGCGGTTTGCGCGCAAATCGCTGCCGGACAACGGGTTGCGGACCGCTGGCATCTGCCCGACTGCGCAGGGAACCGTCGCGCCAGTGGCGCGGCGAAAGTCCCGCAGCAGGCGAGCGAAGCCTTCCTGCTGGCTGTGAAGAAGAGCATGCCCGCGATCCGCAAGGCAGCCGACGCCCTGACGCTGGACCCCAAGATGCTGAGCGCCGCGGAAAAACTGCAATACGAGGGCTTCCTGCGGCGCCGGCCAACCAGCCAGTTGGTCCGGCAACTCGCAGATAGTGGCATGGCCTGACCGGCAGATCATGCGCCAGACCGGCCGCAGCCGGAAGCTCGTCCGGCAGGTCCTTCGCGGCGAGCGCGAAGATGTCTTCCGCATCCGCGAGAGCAGCCTGACGCCGTGGCTGCCCAAGCTGGAACGGGAATGGTCAGGTGGCTGTGCGGCCCGGCGCCGAGCTCTGGCGCCGCCTGCGTGCTGACGGATTCCGCGGCAGTCTCCGTGTTCTGCGACTTCGATCGATCCCGCGGATCGATCGACCTGCTTCGCAGACCGTCTTGAACTCGGCGAATGGGCCACTCGTCAGCGCCGCGCAGGGCGGGTGCTCTCCGCTGGGACGGGAAAAGCGCCGCCCGCCCGCAAGATCGCGCGGCTGCTGACACTGGGCCGGGATCATCTGAACCGGGAAGACGCGCTTACGGTGGCCCGCGTCGAGGCGGCGCTGCCGGCCTTGGCAACCGCCAGGACGCTGGCGGACAGGTTCGCCGCATTCGCGCGGACCGATGGCGCACCCGCGCTCATTCCGCAATGGCAAGGAAGCTGCGCTGGCTCCCTGGCTCGAAGAGGCCGAGGACAGCATGCTGGGCGCCTTTGCCCGCGGCCTCCAGAAAGATTGCGACGCGGTGGCCGCGGCCCTGACCGAGCCATGGTCCAATGGCCAGACAGAAGGTCAAATCAACCGCCTGAAGATGCTGAAGCGGCAAATGTACGGCCGGGCTGCTCACTGTCTGGCGGCGGGAAGCTGGCGTCAGCGGCAGCGCGCGCGGTCGCCGTACGGTGACCCCGCCGCAGGGGCCGCTTCAATTCGTGCCGATCACTCTTGCCGCTTCGGAAGCTCCGCTGCCTTCCGCGGCGCGGCGCCCGGAAGAGCCGGGCAGCACGGCCTGCGGCCGGATCGAGCTCGAGATCGGCGGGGGCCGCATGGTCCTGACCGGGCCCGTCGACCCCGTTGTCGTGACTGCGCTCGTCGCGGCGTTGCGCGCATCATGATCCTGCCGACAGTTGGCGTGAAGATCGTCGTCGCCACGACGCCGATCGACTTCCGGCGCGGCATCAACGGACTGGTGGCGATCGTCGCCAGCGCGCTCGCAGCCGACCCGTATTGCGGTGACGCCTTCATCTTCCGACCGCGCCGCGCGGACAGGTTGCGACTGATCTTTTGGGACGGCAGCGGCATGGTTCTGGCCACGAAGTGGCTTGAGGGCCGCCGGTTCGCCTGGCCTGCTCCCGGGGATGGCGCGATGGTGCTGACGCGCGAGGAGTTCGGGTTGCTCCTGGCCGGCCTGGATTGGACGAAGGCTCGACGCCCAGCTGTCAAAAGGCCCGTATATATTGTCTGAACTATCTGTATTTGTTTGAGTTTTGTCGCCTGCATGGTATGGTTCGCCATGCAGGCTGACAGCACTTTGATCCCAACTGATGCGCCCGGTTTGACGCGGCTCGTGAAGGCCCTTCAGGCCGAAAATGCAGAGTTGCGCGTCTATGCCACCCTGCTGCGGATCATGATCTTCGGCGCCAAAACCGAGAAGCTTGCGACGCTTGATCCCACGCAGACTGCCCTAGATCTCGGGGACCTGGCGGATTTGCCTGCAGCTGCAAATGATGACGCTCCGACGACGCCAGAGGTGCGGGACGCGCCAAAGACCGCCACGCCGCGCGCGGCGGCACGCAACATGGGGGCACTGCCGCGGCATCTGCCCCGCGTCGAGGCCGTCATCGAACCCGAAGACGCAGGCTATGCCTGCTGTGGCGCCCTGCGGGTGCGCATCGGCGAGGATGTCAGCGAAGCGCTGGATGTCGTGCCCGCGCGGCTGCGTGTCATCCGCACGATCCGTCCGAAGTATGCCTGCCGGCACTGCCAGGAGCGCGTCGTTCAAGCGCCGGCACCTGCCCGGGTGATGTCTGGTGGCATGGTCAGCACGGCGCTGGTGGCCCATGTTGCGGCCGCCAAATTTGCATGGCACCTGCCGCTGTACCGGCAGACGCAGATCTTCGCCGACCATGGCGTCCAGCTTGACCGCGGCACGCTGAGCGGCTGGATCGCACGCGCCGCCTGGTGGCTCAAGCCCCTGCATGAGCGGCTGCTGCGCTTCATCCTGGCGCAGCCGCGGGTCTTCTGTGACGAGACACCTTTGCCCCGGCTCGCCCCCGGCCGCGGCCGAACCAAGGTGAGCCAGCTCTGGGCCTATGCCGTCGACGACCGGAACTGGCGGGGCCCCGCACCGCCAGCCGTGGCCTATGTCTACACCGAGGGACGCGGCGCGCAGGATCTTCTGGCGCACCTGGGCGGCTTTGCCGGCGTTCTCCAAGTAGATGGGTTTGGCGCTTACAAGACCGTGGCCAAGCAGCGTCGCAAGAGCAACGCCGCCCCGCTCGAGCTTGCCTTCTGCCTTGCCCATGCCCGGCGCAAGTTCGCGGACGTGTTCAAGACGACCCAGTCGCGGGCGGCGCTCGAGGTCCTGGGCCGGATTGCAAAGGTCTACGAGGTGGAGAAGCGCATCCGTGGCCTGAGCGATGCCGAACGGCTGGCGGTGCGCAAGGCGGAGAGTGCGGCCCTGATGGAGGATCTGAAGCGGCAGCTGACAGAGTTCCGCGACGCCGTCGCTTCGCAGTCCTCGATCGGCAAGGCCGCGGCCTATACCTTGAAGCATTGGCAAGGACTGACTGTCTTCCTGCAGGACGGTCGGATCGAGGTGGACAGCAACATCGTCGAGCGCGCCATCAAGCCGGTGTGCCTGACGAGAAAGAACGCACTCTTCGCCGGCTCTGCCAGCGGCGGCGAGAGCTGGGCTGTCTTGGCCTCGCTGGTCAACACCTGCAAGATGAACGACATTGACCCAGAGACCCGGCTCTCCGACGTGCTCGAGCGCATCGTCTCGGGGCGCACCACCATCAACCGGCTCGATGAGCTTCTGCCCTGGAACTGGAAGGCGGCACGCCTGGCCAAGGCCAACGACACTCTGGAGGCGCAGGCTGCATGAACACATCCACCCCGACCAGTGCGCCGAAGCGGCTCATGCTCGACGAGAAGGACTTCTTCGCTTTCCTCCGTGCGCAGCGCCCCAGTCCGCCCGCCACCGATCCGCAAACCCTGGATGGATACCTCACCGCGCTCATCATCGGGCCGCACTTCATCGATCCCCGCCAGTGGATCCCGTCCTTCGTCGGCGAAGGTGCCCTCATGGCGCCCGAGCACACGACCGAGGCCAAGGCGGTCCAGTCCCTGGTTGCGGCCTACAACGCGATCTCCTCGGGGCTGGGCGACACGCCCGGGACCTGGCGCCCGCGGCTGGTGGCGCACGGCGATGCGGCGGCTGCGCCCTACCTGTGGGCAGGTGGCTTCCTGCTCGGGACGAAGTTCGCGCCCAGGCTCTGGAAACCGGTATTGCAGGGAGCAGAGGGCGACCTGATAGGACCGATCAGAGAAATGGCCGACCCCCGCGCCAACCTTGATGCCGCCGCTGTCGCGAAGGTTGCCAGGGCTGTCGTCGCCATCCGCGCGCACTTCATGCCGCGCAGGGCAAAGTCCTTCCGCTGAGAGCGATCCGCCCGTCAAGGCCGGTCGACAGCGGCCGGCTCGTGACGCTCACGATCGATCCGTTCCGCGACGCCCTCGACCGGTTGCTCGAGGAGAACTCCCGCCGCCCGAAGCGCGAGAGGCTGACCCGGATCCGGATTTTCGAGGAGCTTCAGACCCAGGGCTATGAAGGCGGCCCTGCCGCCACAGCACTGGCTGGCCGTAGTTCATCTCCTTAACCGGCTCAGGAAGCTTCATTGGGACGTCTAGCGGTCGGGCGGAGTGGCACGAAATAGTGGCATACCTTAGTGGCATAAAACTGCAATAACCTTGAATAAGCCTTCACAACGCAGATACTTAGATAAACAACTTAGTGGCACGAAATGGAGTTCTGGCGTGGCTGAGATTATCATCGCCCCTACGCGAATCGAGCCTGCCCGTATCGAGGATCTGCCGATCAAGCTGGCCGACTCCGCCCTGGCTTTAGCGTCCGCTACCACAAAGCTGGGTCGAAACCTGCCCGACGAAACCTTGACCGAGGTGGCCACGATGATCCGGGTGATGAACAGCTACTACTCGAACCGGATCGAGGGCAACAACACCCGTCCCCGGGAGATCGAGCGCGCCTTGTCAGGCACCTTCGATGCCGACCCGAAGCGCCGTGCCCTGCAACAGGAAAGCGCCGCCCACGTCCGCATCCAGGCACAGATCGATGCCCTGGCCGCGGCCGGCACACTCGGAGACCCGACCGGACCCGACTTCATCCGCTGGCTCCACGCGGAATTCTACCGGGACCTCGACGCCTCCGCCCTGACGATCCGGGAAGGCGCGCACCCGGTGGTCATGGTGCCAGGAGAATGGCGTGACGGGGACGTGGAGATCGGCGAGCATGTGCCTCCGCCCCATGACAAGGTGCCGGCCTTCATGGATCACTTCCATGAGCGCTTCCGGCTTGACTGGCTGCACGGGCAGACGGCCCGGATCCTCGCGGTGGCCACGGCCCACCACCGGCTCAACTTCATCCATCCATTCTACGATGGCAACGGCCGCGTCAGCCGGCTCATGAGCCATGCTCTGGCCCATCATGCCGGGATCGGTGCCAGCGGCCTCTGGTCGGTCTCCCGGGGGCTCGCCCGCGGACTGGAGAGAGGAATACCCGGGCGCGACGAGTACAAGTCCATGATGCATCTGGCCGACCGAGTTCGGCAGGGCGATCGGGACGGGCGAGGCAATCTCTCCCTTGCGGCACTGACCACCTATACCGACTGGTTCCTGAAGGTCTGTCTCGATCAGGTGGAGTTCATGGACGAGCTTCTGGGATTTGACGTGATGGGCAAGCGTCTGGCGCGCTATGCGACGAGCCGCGACTTCCGTGCCGGCGCGTCCGATCTGTTGCGGTCAGTCCTCGTTCGGGGAGAAGTTGATCGCGGGGATGCAGCGGCCATCCTGGGCGTGGCGCCGCGCACCGCGCGCGCCGTTATCAAGGAACTCACCGATGATGGGGTGCTGGGGTCCACCACGCCCCGCGCGCCACTGCAACTGCGCTTCCCCAGTCAGACGCACGAGATGCTTTTCCCCCGCCTCTTTGAAGCCTGATACCGCACCTCACGGGCGCGCGATGTACCTCGGGTGGAGGCGTTGTTGGACAAATCAGCTGGCGACCGCAGTCCCCCTTTCCCCGGAAACACTTATCCTACAGCCACCGTCACCGGTATGCCGAGCGCCGTGAAGCGGTTCAGGACCGCCACCCGGATCTGGACCTCCGTCACCTGGCGGTCGAAATGCCGTGACATCAGCCGCTGCCCGAGCAGCTTCACGCAGTTCATTTTCGTTTCCACCCTGCTGCGCCGTAAGCATCCGGCGAGGGCCGCGGTCATGCGGCCTTGCGTGATTGGGCGCTTTGTGCCGTCCAGTTCCAGGGCAGCAGCTCAGGCACGCGCGAGACCTTGGTGTCAGGCAGATCCGCTCGCAATCCCGGCAGATGGCCGCGCAAGCTTTCCTCGACAATTCGGACCTTGTCCGCGTCGTCCCAGTGCCGTCGGCGAACGCCGTCTGCAGCGGACAGGACTTCAATTTTGGGTTCGAACATAAGGTCGCGCATAAGGTCGGACCTATCACCGAAGCACCAACCCCGTCAGGCGGCCCTCGCCGGATGAATACGCTGCGCCGGTGGTACCCGCTCCAGTTCCGCCAGAGCGCCCGGCCTGCGGCCCAAGTGCTTGGACGCCCGCAGGATCTCGTTGCGTGCCCGGGCTCCGGCGGTGTCCGGCTTCCATGGCCCTGCGGTTCGTCTCGGCGGAATGACCGCCGCCGCGCCGCGGGCCACGATGGCGTCATGGCAGCCGCGGGTGTCATAGGCGCCGTCGGCGGTAACGGTGGCGATCTCCTCGCCCGCCGGGAGCTGGGCGAGCAGGTCGGGCAGCATCGGCGCGTCGCCGAGATTGCCGGAGGTGACCTCGACGGCGCGGATCTCCAATGTTTGCTCGTCGATCCCGACGTGGATCTTGCGCCATGAGCGGGCCGCGCCACCGGTCCGAGCGGCAGCGCGACTGCGCCGTTTCGAGCCACCATGCTTGCGCGTGTGCCACTCGCCTTCGCCTTCCACCTTGATCCCTGTACTGTCGATTAGCAGGTTCAGCGCGCCTTTCGAACCGCGATAGGGGATGGTGACGTCCAAGGTCTTCTGGCGACGCGACAGGGTGCTGAAGTCGGGCACGGACCAGTTGAGTCCGGACAGCTCCAGCAGGTTCGCCACGAAACCGGTGGTTTGCCGGAGTGGCTGGCCGAGCAGGACCTTGAGGGTCAAGCAGGCCTAGATCGCCGCGTCGCTATAGTCTTGCTGACGGCCGCGACGCCCCGATGGGATGGCCTCCCATTGCATCGAAGGATCGAACCAGACGGTCAGCGATCCGCGCTGCCTCAGCGCCTGATTGTAGCTCGTCCAGTTGGTCGTCTTGTAGGTCGGCTTCGGAGGTTTGCTCATGCTGCCCAGCTACCATGCTGGATTCACAAGATGAATCCTTCTGGATTTGCGCAACATGTATAACCGCCCCTTGCGCAAGAGGGTTTTCGGAGCATTTTGGCGCGGTGTCGGGTGCTGACATGCATCCGGCCTCATGGTGCGGCCTTCTCCATGCCGCGGGCCCGCATGGTGTTCGCGGATCGGCTCCAAATCAACGCCGCGTGCTCGATGGCACTCTGTTGCGCCCTGGTTTTCCGATCCTGTCTCACGACCGTTGCGCCAAGCTGCTCCTAGCCCTCCTCCGCTCCGACGTCTCACGACCGGTGGCTGGCCTTACGCCGCCATGGCCGGAGCCCGGTAGGTCTCTCCGCTCTTCATCAAGGCCCAGACGATGCGCGCCGCTCGCGATGCGCTCAGACCGTGTATGGATGGCTCCCGCGTGGCAAGGACGTTTCGTGGGCTTCAAGCGTCTGGTCGGGTGCGGCCATGTATTCGGCGTCTGTCTGCAGCACGGTGGCTGAAGCATGCCCAGGGGCTGAGCAAGCGGGCGATCGCCACGTCGCTCGGGCTGGGAAAAGGAACTGTCGGGGCCTAAATCGGGCGGGCCCGGAAGGCCGGGCTGGGCTGGGCTGGGCTGGGCTGGGCTGGCCGCTGCCGGAGGCGCTGTCCGACGACAACCTCGAGCTCCTCCTGTTTCCGGCAGCGCCCTCGGTGCCGGA
>NZ_VATA01000229.1 GCF_005870025.1 Poseidonocella sp. HB161398 | reverse complement strand
TGCGATGATCTCAATGTCAGCCTGCCTGCAGCGCAGAGCGACTGACCAGCTCGGCCCGCTTGAAAGCGCGAGGCCCGCGGTGAGCTACACCACGAGCTGGGACGTCACCTGTACAATAAGGCCAATCGACACCGATTTCCACAGAGGTTCTAGCAACTGTATCTTTCAGGGGTGTCGGTGCTCCCATTCCCGTCGGCTTTTGCACAGAGCATTGGCGATGATGACGAGCTTGCGCGCGACGGCCGTGACGATGACCTTGTGTGGTTTCCCGGCTTTACGGAGCCGATCAGCGAACGCTTTGAGTGTCGGGTTATGATGCGAGGCAACCAGCGCTGCCTGGAACATGACATATCGTAGGGCGCGTCTACCACCGGTGATTGTGCGCTTGCCACGCAACGTTCCGCTGTCCTGCGCCACTGGTGCCAAACCGGTCAGGGCCGCAGCTTCTTCGCCGGTGAGAGCGCCGAGTTCGGGAAGTTCGGCGATCAGCGTTGAGCTGGCGACTGGTCCGATGCCGGGAACGGAACGAAGGATCCGCGCGGTGTCCGCGAGACGCCTGTAGCGCCCCAAAAGCTCTGAAATTCTGCTTTCCAACTCGGTGATCGCAACATCCAACCTCTCCTTCAACTCCACATCGATATCCTCGAACAGCTCTGCAGTTCCCGATTTCCGATGCGCCCGGATCTGCGCCAGAAGCCGCTTTCGCATCTCGACCACCTGTGCCCGTCTGGTGGTCAAGGCCCTGAGAAGACGTAGATATTCGGCGGGAAGTGTTCGTCCTGCCTCGGGTCTGAAGACCAAGAAGCGCGCTATGAGTTCGGCATCGATCCTGTCGGTCTTTGCTCGGGTTCCAAGGCTGCGCGCGAAGGCCTTGACCTGGGCCGGCGGCACTTGGCGGGCCTCGACGCCTGCGTCCTGAAGATAGGACCAGAGCCGCCATTCCTGCCCACCCGTCGCTTCGAAACAGACGGCGGCTCTCTGGTCGTGAGCGAGATCGGACACCGCGACATGGCCATTATCGGTATTGGGGATGCGATGACGCTGACCGTCTGGAAGGCAGTGAATATCGAGCCAGTCTCGGCTCACATCGGCCTTGTTGCACAAATCGTGCGAGGGATTCACTGCATGAATCCAGCATGATAGCCGGTAGGCATGAGCAGTTGGGCCCCTACGAAGTACAAG
>NZ_VATA01000228.1 GCF_005870025.1 Poseidonocella sp. HB161398 | reverse complement strand
ATCGCAGGGTATCACGTCCTTCATCGCCTCTTGCTGCCAAGGCATCCACCAAACGCCCTTTTCGCGCTTGATCTGACCCGGTAAGAGCAAGACACCTTCGACTGTCCTACCGCCTATTCGGCTACTTGAGGACATGTCCGCCTCCGCGCGGGAACCGCGCTGCGGCAGACGCCAAGAATGTCTCGGTTACGCTGCCTGCGCCTTTTGTGTTCGCAGGCTTGAGATCAGAAGTCGTACTTTTTCCCGTGCTTCACGCTGGTTCGCAATGAAGCACTGCGTGATGGTTAATCACGCGGGTTAGTGTACTTGACTTGGACAAAACCGCTTTCGGAACTTGCGTTCCAGGTCCTTCCGCACTTGGAAGAACCAGCGGTTCTGATGTTGTTTCTCTCTATGAACGATGTCAGCGGACCCCAGAGGGGCCCGGCGTGTCCGGCTGGACGGGAAAACGCCCCAGGGCGCTTTCCGGTCAGGCCGGATCGGTTTTGACTTGAGTATCCGAAGTTTTGGTGGAGCCTAGGAGGATCGAACTCCTGACCTCCTGAATGCAAATCAGGCGCTCTCCCAGCTGAGCTAAGGCCCCGCAATTCGCCTGCGAATTGCGGGCGTGCGGCTTGGACCGATTGGAACAATCGGTCATCAGAGGCACCCGGTGCAATTCTGGGAGCAGGCAAAGCAAATCGTTGGCACGCTCTCGTCGAGCTGGCTGCGCCAGTTCGCTTCCGCGCACTCGATTTTGCTGCGCAAAATCGTTGGTGGGTCGAGGAGGACTTGAACCTCCGACCTCACGCTTATCAGGCGTGCGCTCTAACCACCTGAGCTACCGACCCACATTGGAGTGGCTCCGCCACTCCAATGAGTGTGCGTCAGGTGAATTGCAGGGCAATTCGCCGGGAGCAGCACCCGGTTGAGGTTGGCGTCACCAGGCCGGAAGCGAACCAACCGCTTGTGGCCGGATCGCCGCAAGCGGCGATTTGACGGCCGCTGCCGCGGCTTTTCCAACCTTCGAACGCTCCACTGGAGCGTTCGATCCAGACTGGGTCTGGACCGGTTTCAAAACTGAAGAGATATGGGGACGGTCCGGCCGTATATGCGCCATTGGCGCTGCTAAGTGCGTCACGAGAACAGCAAGCTGTCCTGCCAGAAGCATCCTTAGAAAGGAGGTGATCCAGCCGCAGGTTCCCCTACGGCTACCTTGTTACGACTTCACCCCAGTCGCTGATCCTACCGTGGTCCGCTG
>NZ_VATA01000227.1 GCF_005870025.1 Poseidonocella sp. HB161398 | reverse complement strand
TATACGCTTGCCAATTGGTGGTCTTGCAGGTCGGCTTCGGAGGTCTGCTCATGCAGCCCGGCTAGCATGCTGGGTTCACAAGATGAATCCCACTAGTTTCGCGCAACAACGCCACGCTGGCACCTGCGCGACTGCACAGGGAGTTCGCCATGATGCCGCCATCGGTCCGAGGCCATGGCGGACGGCCGCAGTGCGGCCGCGAAGGTCCCGCAGCAGGCGAGCGAAGCCTTCCTGGTGGCGGTGAAGAGAAGCAAGTCCGTGATCCGCAAGGCGGTCGGTGCCCGTGTGCTGGACCCCAAGATGCTGACCGCCGCGGAAGAACTGCAGTATGAAGACTTCCCGCGGCGCCAGCAGACCAACCGGGTGCTGCGGAGCTCTCGCCGTGCCACTGGCGCGACGGTCCCCTGCGCACTCCGCCAGCTGGCTGATGGCGGCATGGCCTGACCGGCGGATTGCGTGCCAGACCGGACGCAGCCGAAAGCTCGTCCGGCAGGTCCTTCGCGGCGAGCGCGAGGATGTGTTCCGGGTCCGCGAGAGCAGCCTGGCGCCTTGGCTGCCGAAGCTGGAACGGGGATGGACCGGCGGCTGCCGGAACGGCGCCGAGCTGAGGCGCCGCCAGCGCGCTGACGGTTTCCGGGGCAGTCTCCGTGTTCTGCGGCTTCGGTCGATCCCCGGAAACGATCGACCTGCTTCGCAGACGGTCTTGAACTCGAAGAGCGGGCCACTCGCCAGCGCCGCGCAGGGCGGGAGGTCTCCGCTGGGACGGGCAAATCGCCGCCTGCCCGCAAGATCGCGCGGTTGCGGGCATCTGGTCGGGACCGCCTGAACCGGGAAGAGCCGCTCGCGGTCACGCGTGTCGAGGCAATGCCGCCTGCTCTGGCGATTGCGAGATCGCTGGCCGGCAGGTTCACGGAAATTGTGCGCAACGGGACGGAGGCAGCGCTGGAGCCTTGGCTTGGCGAGGCCGAGGACAGCATGCCGGGCGCCTTTTCGCGCGGCCTCCGGAAAGATCACGACGCGCTCGCCGCAGCCCTGGCCGAGCCATGGTCCAACGGCCAGACCGAGGGACAGATCAACCGCCTGAAGATGCCGAAGCGCCAGATGCATGGGCGGGCGGGTGCGGGTAGGCTGACGGCGAGGATGGCTGCGATGGGCCTTGTTGCACAAATCGTGCGAGGGATTCACTGCATGAATCCAGCATGATAGCCGGTAGGCATGAGCAGTTGGGCCCCTACGAAGTACAAG
>NZ_VATA01000226.1 GCF_005870025.1 Poseidonocella sp. HB161398 | reverse complement strand
CCGAGCTCGACCACGACGCCTGCCATCAGCGAGGAGACGACGATGTAGTTCGCCGTGGTGGGAAGGCCCATCCCGAGCACGATCGAGATCAGCGCGACGAAGACCAGCATCAGCATCAGGTTGCCGCCGGAGAGGTACTCGACGAATTCCGCCATCACCTGGCCGATCCCGGTCAGCGTCACCGAGCCGACGATGATCCCCGCGACCGCCATGGCACAGGCCAGGCCGATCATGTTGCGCGCCCCCGCGATCAGCCCTTCGAGCATTTCCGCCCAGCCCGCGCGCGCCGCCTCGGCGATGCCGCCCTGGCCGCGGAACCACAGCTTCAGCGGCCGCTGCGTGACGAGGACGAGCAGCATGAAGGACGCCGACCAGAAGGCCGAGAAGCCCGGCGATTTCCGCTCGATCATCAGCAGGTACATCAGCAGCAGGATCGGCAGCAGGTAGTGGAGGCCGGTCTGCAGGATCTCGCGCGCGGGCGGGAGGTGCTCCATGCCCGAGACCGACATCTCCAGATCCGGGCGCTGCGCGGCGTGGCGCAGCGCGGCGACATAGGCGCCAAGGAAGAGCGCCACCAGCACCGGCAAGGCCATCGCGCCCAGCGACGCCTGCAGCAGGTCGACGATCATCCCGGTCGCCCAGAGCGCGGCGACGCCCGCGACGATGCCGCCGCAGACCGACAGCACCGCACCGAGGATGAAGCGCAGTGCGCCGGTCCTGAGCGTGCCGGTCATGCCCATCTTCCGTGCCTCGAGATGCACGATGTAGAGGAGCGCGACATAGGAGATCGCGGCCGGCACGATGGCGGCGCGGACGACCTCGATATAGGGGATGCCGACATATTCGGTCATCAGGAAGGCCACGGCCCCCATCACCGGCGGCGTCAGAACGCCGTTGATCGAGGAGGAGACCTCGATCGCCCCGGCCTTGGCGGCCGAGAAGCCGACCTTCTTCATCAGCGGGATGGTGAAGGTGCCGGTGGTGACGACATTGGCGATGGAGGAGCCCGAGATCAGGCCGGTCGCCGCCGAGGCGATCACCGCCGCCTTGGCCGGGCCGCCGCTGAGATGGCCGAGCGCCGAGAAGGCCAGCGACAGGAAGTAGTTCCCCGCCCCGGCCTGGTTCAGCAGCGCGCCGAAGAGCACGAAGAGGAAGACGAAGCCCGAGGAGACGCCGAGCGCGACGCCGAAGACGCCCTCGGAGGTCAGCCAGAAATGGCTCATCGCGCGCTCGACCGAGGCGCCGCGCCAGCGGATCACGTCCGGAAGCCCGTCCCAGGAGCCGAAGAAGACATAGGC
>NZ_VATA01000225.1 GCF_005870025.1 Poseidonocella sp. HB161398 | reverse complement strand
TTTCCGGACCACCTGCCGCGGGAACGGGTGGTGGTCGAAGCACCGGCCGCCTGCGACTGCTGCGGTTCGGCGCGGATCGCCAAGATGGGCGAGGATATCACCGAGACGCTCGAGGTCATCCCGCGCCAGTGGAAGGTGGTCCAGACCGTCCGCGAGAAGTTTACCTGCCGCGACTGCGAGAAGATCAGCCAGCCCCCGGCGCCGTTCCATCCCGTTCCGCGCGGGTGGGCCGGTCCCAGCCTGCTGGCCATGATCGTGTTCGAAAAGTACGGCCAGCATCAGCCGCTGAACCGCCAGGCCGAACGCTATGCCCGGGAAGGCGTGGAGCTGAGCTTGTCGACGCTGGCCGACCAGGTCGGTGCCGTGGCTGCCTTGCTGGAACCGCTGCGCGCGCTGATCGAGGCGCATGTTCTGGCTGCCGGACGCCTGCATGGCGATGACACGACAGTGCCGCTGCTGGCACGCGGCGGGACGAAGACCGCGCGGCTCTGGACCTATGTCCGCGATGACCGCCCCTTCTCCGGAGCCGCCCCGCCGGCGGCCGTCTTCAAGTTCTCCCGCGACCGGGGCGGGGAACATCCCGCTGCACATCTCAAGGGGTGGCAGGGCATCCTGCAGGCGGATGCCTATGCCGGATACAACCAGCTCTACCAGGGCGATCGCAAGCCGGGCCCCGTCCTGCCCGCACTGTGTTGGGCCCATGGACGACGCAAGTTCTTCGAGCTTGCGGATGTCGAGGGCAACATCCGCAAGGGAAAGTCGTCCAAGGAAATCTCGCCCATCGCCTTCGAGGCGGTGAAGCGCATCGACGCGCTGTTCGGGATCGAGCGCGAGCTCGGCGGCCTCGGTGCTGCCGCCCGCCTGGAGGCGCGACAGCGGCTGTCGGCGCCGCTGGTCGGCGAACTGGAAGCCTGGCTGCGCGCCGAACGGGCACAGCTTTCCAAGCATGCAAAGGTCGCCAAGGCGATCGACTACCTTCTGTCGTCTGCCCACTGGCCCGGCTTCACCCGTTTCCTCCAGGATGGCCGGGTCTGCCTCAGCAACAATTGCGCCGAGCGCGCGCTGCGCGGCGTTGCCCTCGGCCGGAAATCCTGGAACTTCGCCGGCTCCGAGCGCGGCGGCCACCGTGCCGCTGCCATGTACACGCTGATCGGAACGGCCAAGCTGAACGGCATCGACCCCCAGGCCTGGCTTGCCGATGCCATCGCGCGCATCTCCGACATGCCGGTCTCGCGGCTGCCCGAACTGCTTCCCTGGAACTGGACCCGGCCGGAAGGCCGCTCCGCGGCGGCCGCCTGATGGCCCGCGTCACGCAGGTCCT
>NZ_VATA01000224.1 GCF_005870025.1 Poseidonocella sp. HB161398 | reverse complement strand
TGAGCTTGCCCCCGGATTCCGGACTGGGAGTTACAGTACTCTCAGGAACAAGGGATCACACATGAGCAGACAACCCCGTCGTCACTTCACCACCGAGTTCAAGGAGCAGGCCGTTGCGCGCCTGTCGGAGCCCGGCGCCACCCAGACCAGCGTCGCGCGGGAACTCGGCGTGACGCCCTCGCAGCTGAAAGGCTGGCGGCTTGAACTGGCGGCTGCAGGGTCGGCCGAGGCGATCCGCAAGCAGCAGGCCGAGGCCGTCGAACTGGCCGAACTTCGGCGCGAGAACCGCCGTCTCAAGGAAGAGGTGGAGGTGATGCGCAAAGCTTCCGCGCCAGTCGGGTCACTCGAACCGGTGGCGTGACCGACCGGCTTCGCGCAGTGGGCGGCGAAGCCGTGAAGGACAAGCTCGCCTTCATCGCTGCCCATGTCGGAGAACACGCCGTCAGCCTCATGTGCCGGCTGCTCTCGGTGAGCACGAGCTGGTTCTATTCTTGGCGTGCCGCGGCCCCGAAACGGGCGGCGCGCCGGGCATCCCGGGACGCCCTGTTGCCGCAGATACGTGCAATCTTTGAGGCCAGTCGCCGACGATACGGAGCCCCCGCGCATCCACGCCGAACTGCGGGACCAAGGCATCCGGGTTGCCCGGAAGGCGGTGGCCAAGCTGATGAAAGATCACGATATCCGCCCGCCACGCAAAGGTCGGCATGTCCCGAGGACGACGGATAGCCGACACAATCTCGGCAACGCCCCGAACCTGCTGAGGCGGAATTTCCGGGCCTCGGAGCCCGATCGCATCTGGCTGGCGGACATCACCTACGTGCCCACGGACGAGGGCTGGCTTTACCTCGCCGCAGTCAAGGAGTTCGTCATCGTGTCGCCACTGGTCCGAGACCGATGGCGAACGCCACGATGGAGATCGTCGGCTGGTCGATGTCCGAGCGTCTGAAGAGCAGCCTCGCGGTCGAGGCGATGCGCATGGCTCTGCAGAACCGGCGGCTGGCGCCGGGGCTGATTTGTCATTCCGATCGCGGCGTCCAGTACGCGGCCGGTGACTACAGGCGGCTTCTCGATGCCTGGAAAGCCGTCGCCTCGATGAGCCGGAAGGGGAATTGCCTGGATAATTCTCCCATGGAGAGCTTCTTGGGATCGCTGAAGAACGAGCTGGTCCATCGAACCAGGTTCCGGTCGCGCCAGGAGGCAAAGGCCGCGCTGTTCGAATACATCGCGATTTTCTACAATCGCCAGCGCCGCCACTCGACCATCGGTTACCGCACGCCCGAGCAGACACGGATCGACATGACTGCCGCAATGGCCGCATAGTGAATATCGGCCCAGTCCGGGATCCGGGGGCAAGCTCA
>NZ_VATA01000223.1 GCF_005870025.1 Poseidonocella sp. HB161398 | reverse complement strand
CCTGTGTGGATGGCTCCTGCATAGCAAGACTTTTCTGAGATAGATTTTGCACTGGTCAGAAGCAGACGTGTGTCCGGCCTGTTTGCGCGGCGCACGCGGCCGCTGGCCCTGATGGTTTCCGCAAGCCAAGTCCCATACGGGTTCTCGGACAACGATGTGTCCTGGTCATTCGGCGGGTTGTCTTGGCGGGCGGGCTGACTGTGCTCCATCATCTCAATGGTCTTGCGGTCTCTGTGGTTCTTGTTCTTCGTTTCAGGCGGAGTGCGGGCGGTAGCGTTCGTTCTTGGTCAAGATGGCCCAGATGATCCGGGCCGTCTTGTTTGCCATCGCGACGGTTGCAAGGCGGGCGGGCTTTCGTGCGAGCAAGTCCAGCGTCCACGAGCCGACCCGTTCCGGGTGGGTTTTCATTTGCCGCAAGCGCGCGGTCATTCCCGTAACCAGCAGGCGCCTGACGTACCGATCTCCCATCTTTGAGATGCGCCCCAGCTTTTCCTTGCCTCCGCTGGATCGGTTGAGTGGAGTTAACCCAAGCCAGGCTGCAAATTCCCGCCCACTCTTGAATTGCCGCGCGTTGCCGACAGTGGCGACAATGGCGGACGCCGTCACAGGACCGACACCCGGTATCGTGCGAAGCAGCGTCACGCGGGGATCCTGCCGGGCCTGAAGCCGCATCCGCATCTCGTACCATCTGACCCGAAGGTGCAGAGCAACGAGTTGATTGCTGAGGTTGGTCAGGACATCAACGGCAACCTCCGGAATGCGCGGGAGGCCTCCCTCCAGAACGCCTTTAGCAAACTTCACGCTGCTGCCTATGCCTTGAGCGATCACGATGCCGAACTCTGCCAGAAGACCGCGCAGCATGTTGCCGAGCTGAGTGCGCTGACGAACGATCAGATCACGGGCACGGTGCAGGAACAGCACACCCTGCTGCTCTTCCGATTTGATCGCGACGAACCGCATCGTGGGGCGTGTCACGGCTTCGCAGATGGCTTCGGCATCAGCCGCATCGGACTTGCCGCGTTTGACATACGGCTTCACGTAATTCGCCGGGATCAAACGAACATCGTGGCCAAGGGCAGAAAGTTGCCGCGCCCAGTAGTGACTGGACCCACATGCCTCCATGCCGACAAGACACGCAGGCAGGTCCTTGAAGAAAGCCAGAAGATGCGCGCGCCTAATCGTCCGATTAAAAACGACCTCTCCGGTCTCGGTAATCCCATGGACCTGGAAAACGTTCTTGGCCAGATCTACGCCGACTGTTGTAACCTGCATTGGGTGGCTCCTCTCATAGCAGTCACGACAACTGCACTATGGCGCATTGCGACGCCGGTTGGAGCAGGAGCCATCCACCCCATCGGGTTC
>NZ_VATA01000222.1 GCF_005870025.1 Poseidonocella sp. HB161398 | reverse complement strand
CCGGCTGCATGCATTTGTTCCGGCACTGCGTTTCACCCGCCGTCCGCCCCTTGCGTCCGAAGGTTGTCCTCCACGGAATGTGCGCATCGCCCGACCAACGGAAAACCGGGCATTACCGAGGCCTATCCCCGAAAAGTTGTTCATCAGAAATCTCAAGGCGCGCCACGAGCAGGCTGCAATTCAGGCTGTCGCTGAGAGCGGTCGTGACCGATCCGCGTAGCCAGCGGGCCATGGCTCCCTGCTTGTGGTGTCCGACCACGACGAGGTCCGCCCCGGTTTGGCGAGCAATGTCCGTGATACGTTCCGCTGCCTGCCCCCTCTCCAGACGCGCCTCATGGGGCACGCCCATGCGCACCAGTCGCGCGGCACCCTCATCGAGGATGTCCTGGACTTCGTCCGTCCTGTCCGGAGCGACATAGACAGCGCTGGCGTCGCCCCCGAAGACGTCGGGGTATTCCACGACGGCAAGAAGCACGACCCGGGCTCCGCACGCCTGGGCGAGTTTCGCCCCTTCCCGCAGCGCCAGACGGCCCTCCCGAGATCCATCATATGCTAGCAGAACCGTGCTATACATGCTTGCCTCAGCCAATTCTCCCTACGGACGATACTATCACGATTGTCGCCGGCGTGCAGTGCCTTCGAGCACCGCCAGTCGCGACCCCGGGCTTCGTCGCGGTGGACCGCCACAGTCGGCATGCCTCGGGACCATGAAGTATCCGGGCTTGAGCGATCGACGGCTCAGGGGCTCTCACGGGACGTGTGTCTTCGCGGAAGCCTGGCGCTTGCGCCGTTGGTTCATCGGATGTCACCATGCTAGGCTGGAGAGCTGAACCTGCCGGGCGCGCCCGATCTTCGGGACGCCCGCGCTCAGCCCTAAGCGAACCGTCGCACTTGACGCAGAAAGCGGTAGCACCGAATGACCCGAGGAGCGCGAGCGCCTTGGGGGTCGCAATATTAACGCCGCCGGGGACTTTGCGGCTTCTTCCCGCATGAATATATCTGGAGCGAAGATCAGGAGAGCACGCGATGGCCGGAATGAAAGTGACATGCCTGGAGTGCGGTCAGGTGAACCGCGTCCCCGCAGAGCGCCTGTCGGCAGATCCCAAATGCGGCATCTGCGGAGCCAAGCTGACCGGTGCCAAGGTGTCCGAGATCGCCCCCGAAATTCTGCAGAAGGCCGCGCGCAACGATGACGTGCCCTTGGTCGTGGACTTCTGGGCGCCCTGGTGTGGCCCCTGCCGGATGATGGCGCCTGAATTCGCCCGCGCCGCGACCGAGCTGAAGGGTCAGGCGCGACTGGTGAAGCTGAATACCCAAGAGCATCAGGCCGCTGGAGCAAAATACGGCATCCGGGGTATCCCGACAATGGTCGCCTTCGCCAGAGG
>NZ_VATA01000221.1 GCF_005870025.1 Poseidonocella sp. HB161398 | reverse complement strand
GGCGCCATTGATGGAGTGGATGGCTCCCGCTCCCGGCATCGCAATGTGCCACATTGGGTGCTGTCAAAAGTCACCACCAAGGGGAGCCATCCATGACGGAGATTACCACGGTCGGCGTCGATCTGGCCAAGTCCGTTTTCCAGGTCCACGGCGTCGATGCCGGAGGTGCGGTCGTCCTGCGGCGACAGCTGCGGCGGAACCAGATTCTGGAATTCTTCCAGCGGCTCGGGCCCTGCCTGGTCGGCATGGAAGCCTGCGCCGGGGCGCACCACTGGGCCCGCGAGCTCGCCAGGCTCGGCCATGTCGTCCGGCTGATGCCGCCGTCCTACGTCAAACCCTACGTCCGGCGAGGCAAGACTGACCAGGCCGATGCGGAGGCGATCTGCGAAGCCGTCACCCGGCCGTCGATGCGCTTCGTGCCGGTGAAGAGCGAAGAAACCCAGGCCCTCCTGATGACCCACAAGGCCCGGGAATTCCTGGTCCGCCAGCTAACCCAGGTCACCAACGCGATCCGGGCGCACCTGGGCGAGTTCGGCATTGTGGCGCCGAAGGGGGTCCACAATATCGGGAGCCTGCTCGAGGCCGGGGAACGGGCCAAGCTGCCGACCGCGGCCCGGGTGCCGCTGCGCCTGCTGGCCGACCAGTTCTTTGAGACCCGTGACCGGATCAGCGCGCTCACGAAGGACATCCGCAGTGAGGCTGAGAACAACGATGCAGCACAGCGGCTCCAGACGATCCCGGGCATCGGTCCCATCACCGCGACGGCGCTGGCGGCGACGCTGCCGGATGTGACCGGCTTCCGGACGTCGCGCGACCTGTCGGCTTGGCTGGGGCTGACGCCGAAGCCGCATTCGAGCGGCGGCAAGGAGAAGCTCGGGCGCATCTCGAAAATGGGCAACCGCTACCTGCGGCGGCTGCTCTATCTCGGCGCCATGGGTGTGATCGCGGCGCGGCGCCGCGGACAGCCCGGCGACGACTGGCTGTGGCGCCTTCTGCAGCGCAAGACCGCGAAGCAGGCCGCGATCGCCCTGGCGAACCGCATGGCGAGAACCGTCTGGGCCCTGCTAAGAAACGGGACCAGCTACGACGCGGCGCGCGCTGCCTGAGACACCCGGGGCCATCCGCCCCGGACGAGATGGTGAGGTGCAAGGTGGGATGATGGCCATCTGACGGGCAAGCTGCCGGGATACCCTGTTCGAACCGGAGCGCTTCGAGCGCGTGCCATTGATCGGGACCTAGGGCAGCCACGCGGACTTTCATCAGGGCGCGCAGCCACCGTGCTGCAGACAGACGCCGAATACATGACCGCACCCGACCAGACGCCAGAAGCCCACGAAACGCCCTTGCCACGCGGGAGCCATCCATACATGGTTCGAGCCCAATGGCG
>NZ_VATA01000220.1 GCF_005870025.1 Poseidonocella sp. HB161398 | reverse complement strand
GGCGCGTGTGTGGATGCCCCCTGTTTGGCAAGCGATATCTTCGGTCTTTCGGCGGGGTCTTCGATCGGACGTGTGTCAGGCCTCTGAGCGTGGCTTTCAACGACACCACGGGCCGGTATGCTGTTCGGAAGGCTGGGTTCACATAGGTTCAGAGAGCTGCAAGCGCTCGAGCCCCGGGCCTGAATTGCCCTGCCTTGAACTTCGAAGTCCGTGTCGCTTACTCCTCGTCGATCTCTCGCCCCGGCCTTGCGGCCATGCCGTGCCCTCGCCCGTCCCGAGCCTGGGTCACGCCATCCTGTAGTCTTCCTGCTTCGTGGTCATGGCCCAGATCATGCGGGCCGCTCGCAGTGCGCTCGGACCGATGGCGCGTCACCGCTCGCTGTTGGCCAGCGCGACGGCGGCGACCATCTTCGGCTTGCGCGCCACAAGAGCGGCGAGCCCGCGGTTCGGGCTTCCGCCTTTTCGAACTACCCACCGGATCACGCTCATGGCGCCGACGATCAGCAGGCGGCGGATGTCAGTCTGGCCCATCTTGCTGACCGAACCCAGCTTGGTCTTGCCACCGGTGGACCTCTGCCGGGGCACCAGGCCGAGCCACGCTGCGAAGTTTCGCCCGCTGGCGAATGTGTCGAGGTCCGGCGCGAACGCCGAGACCGCGCCAGCGGTGACCGGGCCGATCCCGGGGATGGTGCACAACCGTCGCAGCTGTGCATCTGTCTTCGATGCCGCCTCGAGCTCGTCCGCCAGTTGTTTGATCGCCTCGGCGAGCCGCGCGATTTGGCCGAGGTAAATCGTGCCCATCTCCCGAACCGGGCGTGGCAGGTCCGTGGCCTCGTCTTCCAGCGCGTTCTCCAGCATCTTCAGGCTCGCCGGTCCCTTCGGCGCCACAAGGCCAAACTCGGCCAGATGTCCTCGAAGCGCGTTGACGAGCTGCGTGCGTTGCCGGACCAGACATTGATGCGTCCGGAATGCGACCGCGCGCCCCTGGGTCTCGGCGCTCTTCACCGCCACGAAGCGCATGGTCGGGCGCAAGGCCGCCTCCGCGATGGCCTCCGCGTCCGCATTGTCGTTTTTCTGACGCTTCACGAACGGCTTCACGTAGGCCGCCGGGACAAGCCGAACCTCGTGGCCGAACCTCGTGGCCGTGCCGTTGTGCCACCCGGCCCCAGTGATGCGACGCAGCGCAGGCCTCCATCGCAACGACGCACACGGGCTGCTCGGCGAGAAGCGTCGCCAGACGCGTCCGCGACAAACTTCGGTTGCATAGAACCGTCCCCTCCGGCCCAACAGCGCAGACCTGGAAGCTGCCCTTCGCCAGGTCGATTGCCAGCATGCTGATCGTCGTCGTCATTGACGTGCCCTCCGTTCGGTTCCGATGGAACCATCATGGCATGCGAGAT
>NZ_VATA01000022.1 GCF_005870025.1 Poseidonocella sp. HB161398 | reverse complement strand
CCCCGATCGCGATGGAAGAGAAGCTGCGCTTCGCCATCCGTGAAGGCGGCCGCACCGTCGGCGCAGGCGTCGTCTCCAAGATCATCGAGTGATGATCTGACAAGGGATGCGGGGCCCTGGTTCCGCTTCCCTTTCTTTTTGAATTTCGGGCGGTTCGGGGGCGTGAAACGCTTGCGAATCTGTCCGTTTCGGGCCAAAAGGCCCGACCCCCAAGACCTTCGGGAATGCAAGTGGGGCGCATAATGATGTGCGCTCCACCTCTCGTTTCCTTAGCCGCGAAAGCATAACCAAATGCAAAGCCAAAACATTCGCATCCGGCTGAAGGCGTTTGACTACCGGGTTCTGGACGCCAGCACCCAGGAAATCGTCAATACCGCCAAGCGCACGGGCGCACAGGTGCGCGGGCCCATCCCGCTGCCGAACAAGATCGAGAAATTCACGGTTCTCCGCGGTCCGCACGTCGACAAGAAGTCGCGCGACCAGTTCGAGATCCGCACGCACAAGCGTCTGCTCGACATCGTCGATCCGACCCCGCAGACCGTCGACGCTCTGATGAAGCTCGACCTGGCTGCCGGCGTCGACGTCGAGATCAAGGTCTGAGGGAGGGTATAGGATTATGCGCTCCGGAGTGATCGCCAAGAAGGTGGGCATGACCCGCCTGTTCATGGAAGACGGCCGCCAGATCCCGGTGACCGTGCTTCAACTCGACGCCCTGCAGGTGGTTGCACAGCGCACCGCCGACAAGGACGGCTATTCCGCAGTCCAGCTCGGCGCCGGCACTGCAAAAGCCAAGCGCGTCTCCAAGGCCATGCGCGGCCATTTCGCAGCTGCTTCGGTCGCCCCGAAGCGCAAGCTGGTCGAATTCCGCGTTGCCCCCGAGAACCTGATCGAGATCGGCGCAGAGATTTCTGCCGAGCACTATGTTGCCGGCCAGAAAGTCGACGTGTCGGGCACCTCGATCGGCAAGGGCTTCGCCGGTGCCATGAAGCGGCACAATTTCGGCGGTCTGCGCGCGTCGCACGGCGTGTCGATCTCGCACCGCTCGCACGGCTCCACCGGTCAGTGTCAGGACCCGGGCCGCGTGTTCAAAGGCAAGAAGATGGCCGGTCACATGGGTGCTGCCCGTGTCACCACCCAGAACCTCGAAGTCGTCCGCACCGACGCCGGCCGTGGCCTGATCATGGTCAAGGGCGCCGTTCCGGGCTCCAAGGGCGGCTGGGTCACCATCAAGGACGCCGTCAAGAAGAAGCTGCCGGAAGGCGTGCCGTTCCCGGCCGCTCTGAAGGCTGCGGAAGCTGCGGCCGCTGAGGCCCCCGCCGAGGCTCCGGCCGAAGGAGGGAATGAATAATGAAAGCTCCCGTTATCAAGCTCGACGCGGGCGAAGCCGGCGAAGTCGATCTGAACGACGACATCTTCGGCCTGGAGCCGCGGGCTGACATCCTGCACCGCGTGGTCCGCTGGCAGCGTGCGCGCATGCAGCAGGGTACCCACAAGGTCAAGACCCGGTCCGAGACCAGCTACTCGACCAAGAAGATCGTGCGCCAGAAAGGCTCTGGCGGCGCCCGTCACGGCGACCGCAACGCACCGATCTTCCGCAAGGGTGGCGTCTACAAGGGCCCGACCCCGCGCAGCCACGAGCACGACCTGCCGAAGAAATTCCGCAAGCTCGGCCTGAAGCACGCGCTGAGCGCGAAGCAGAAAGCCGGCGAACTGATCGTGATCGAGGACGCCAACCTGGCCGAAGCCAAGACCAAGGCGCTTGCCGCTGCGGTCAAGAATCTCGGCTGGAAGCGTGCGCTGATCATCGACGGCGCAGCGGTCAACGAGAACTTCGCCAAGGCCGCGGCCAACATCGAAGGTCTCGATGTGCTGCCGAGCCAGGGCGCCAACGTGTACGACATCCTGCGCCGCGACACCCTCGTGGTGACCAAGGCCGGGATCGAAGCTCTGGAGGCTCGCCTGAAATGAGCGTGAAGCCGGAACATTACGACGTCATCCGTCGTCCGATCATCACCGAGAAGGCCACCATGGCCTCCGAAGCCAACGCGGTCGTCTTCGAAGTCGCCATCGACGCGACGAAGCCGCAGGTGAAGGAAGCCGTGGAAACCCTCTTCGGCGTCAAGGTGAAGGCCGTGAACACGACCATCACCAAGGGCAAGGTCAAGCGCTTCCGCGGCATGCTGGGCAAGCGCAAGGACGTCAAGAAGGCCTATGTGACCCTCGAAGAGGGCAACACGATCGACGTCTCCACGGGTCTCTGATCCGGACGTCCTTCGGGCCACGACATCGAGAAAGCCCCCGCCGAGCGCGGGGGCTTTTTTCATGTCCGGCCGCCATCTCCGCGCTATGTCGGGAGTCGGGACCGGAAGGGGAGGCGAACGTGCTGTCGCGGATCAGGCGCTGGATCACCGAAGGGGTGCGGGTGCCCGAGGACCGGACCGAGCCCGGCGCGGCGGCCCTGGCGCTCTACCGCAGGATGGAGGGTCTCGACGCAGATCCGTATCTTCAGGTGGTCGACTGGCAGCTGCGGCTGATCTCGGTCTTCGACGAGCTTAGGTACGACCGGGCCGACGCGGACATCCTGTCCGCGGGAATGCGGCGCCACGCGCTGGCGAAGCTCGCGCCGCTGGGCTTCCGCCAGGTCTCGGGCACGGTCTTCCGCCATGCGGAGGCGGATGTGAACGTGGTCCTGCCGAAATTCCATGCCCTCGGCGCGTCGCCTTTCGACGCGACCCGCCACAGCCCCAAGCGGCTCTGCGATTTCTACCTGCTGACCCCGACCCAGGCCGCCTGCCGGCTGATCGACACCTGCCCGGCCGCGGAAGCCGTCGAGCGGGTCAAGGCGCTGGTGGCCAAGCATCCGGTCAACGTGCTGCGCATCGGAGACTACCTGGAGGACCGGGCCGAGCACCGCGCCTTCGAAGGCGCGATCGGGCACTTGCGCTATGTCCAGCGGGTGGCGATAGAGAGCACGGATTTGCGGCACCGCCGCGGCCTTGGCTGAAAGCAGCGGCGCGCAGGGACTATGCGCTGGACGCGGTGTCACCCTTCTGTTAAATGCGGCGGACCTGAACGGCCTCGGATTCGCTCCGGGGCCGCAGTTTTTGAATTCGGGCACCTACGGGGGCCTTCACTACTGGGACCTACGGGGCCCTCTAACAACGGAAGACAGAAACTATGGCACTCAAGTCGTATAAACCGACGACGCCTGGCCAGCGCGGGCTGGTTCTGATCGACCGTTCGGAGCTTTGGAAAGGGCGTCCGGTCAAATCCCTCACTGAGGGTCTGACCAAGTCGGGCGGCCGGAACAACACCGGACGGATCACCTCTCGCCGTCGTGGCGGTGGCGCCAAGCGCCTGTACCGCGTCGTCGATTTCAAGCGTCGCAAATTCGATGTGGCGGCAACCGTCGAGCGGATCGAATACGACCCGAACCGGACCGCCTTCATCGCGCTGATCAAGTACGAAGACGGCGAGCAGGCCTACATCCTCGCGCCCCAGCGTCTTGCTGTCGGCGACAAGGTCGTGGCCGCTGCCAAGGCAGACATCAAGCCGGGCAACGCAATGCCGTTCTCGGGCCTGCCGATCGGCACGATCGTCCACAACATCGAGATGAAGCCCGGCAAGGGCGGCCAGATCGCACGCGCTGCAGGCACCTACGCCCAGTTCGTCGGCCGTGACGGCGGCTACGCCCAGATCCGCCTGTCCTCGGGCGAACTGCGCCTGGTCCGTCAGGAATGCATGGCCACCGTCGGTGCCGTGTCGAACCCGGACAACTCGAACCAGAACTTCGGCAAGGCCGGCCGCATGCGCCACAAGGGCATCCGTCCGTCCGTCCGCGGCGTCGTCATGAACCCGATCGACCACCCCCATGGTGGTGGTGAGGGCCGCACCTCCGGTGGCCGTACCCCGGTTACCCCGTGGGGCAAGGACACCAAGGGCATGCGCACCCGTAACACCAACAAGGCGTCGCAGAAGCTCATCATCCGCTCGCGTCACGCCAAGAAGAAGGGCCGCTAACCCATGGCACGTTCCGTTTGGAAAGGGCCTTTCGTGGACTCCTATGTCCTCAAGAAGGCCGAAAAGTCCCGGGATTCCGGGCGCAACGAAGTGATCAAGATCTGGTCGCGCCGCTCGACGATCCTGCCCCAGTTCGTGGGTCTGACCTTCGGCGTCTACAACGGCCACAAGCATATCCCGGTGAACGTCACCGAGGACATGATCGGCCAGAAATTCGGCGAATATTCTCCGACCCGGACCTATTACGGTCACGCGGCGGACAAGAAAGCGAAGCGGAAATAAGCCATGGGCAAGGAAAAGAATCCCCGCCGCGTGGCTGAGAACGAGGCAATGGCGAAAGTCCGCATGCTTCGCACCAGCCCGCAGAAACTGAACCTCGTCGCGCAGCTGATCCGCGGCAAGAAGGTCGAGAAGGCCCTGGCCGACCTCACCTTCTCCGAGAAGCGGATCGCCAACGACGTGAAGAAATGCCTGCAGTCGGCCATCGCCAACGCAGAGAACAACCACAACCTCGATGTGGATGAGCTCGTCGTGGCAGAAGCCTTCGTCGGCAAGAACCTGGTGATGAAGCGCGGCCGTCCGCGGGCGCGTGGCCGCTATGGCCGGATCATGAAGCCGTTCTCTGAACTGACCATCAAGGTCCGCCAGGTCGAGGAGCAAGCCTAATGGGTCATAAAGTCAATCCGATCGGCATGCGCCTCCAGGTCAACCGCACCTGGGACAGCCGCTGGTACGCAGACACCAAGGACTACGGCGACCTTCTTCTCGAGGACATCAAGATCCGCGAGTTCATCAAGAAGGATTGCAAGCAGGCCGGCATCAGCCGCGTGATCATCGAGCGCCCGCACAAGAAGTGCCGGGTGACCGTTCACACTGCGCGCCCGGGCGTCATCATCGGCAAGAAAGGCGCGGATATCGAAGTCCTGCGCAAGAAGCTGGCATCGATGACCGCCTCCGAGCTGCACCTGAACATCGTCGAAGTCCGCAAGCCGGAACTCGACGCCCAGCTGGTTGCCGAGTCCATCGCGCAGCAGCTGGAGCGCCGGGTGTCCTTCCGCCGCGCCATGAAGCGTTCCGTGCAGAACGCCATGCGCATGGGTGCCCTCGGCATCCGCGTGAACGTCGCCGGCCGTCTGGGCGGTGCCGAGATCGCGCGGACCGAATGGTACCGCGAAGGCCGCGTGCCGCTTCACACCCTGCGGGCCGATATCGACTACGCAACCGCCGAAGCCATGACGCCCTACGGCATCATCGGCATCAAGGTCTGGATCTTCAAAGGCGAGATCATGGATCATGATCCGTCCGCGCGGGATCGCAAGGCCCAGGAGCTGCAGGACGGTCCGTCCCCCCGCGGCGCCGGTGGTGATCGTCGTCGCAACCGCGACAACGACCGCTAAGGAGTTAGAAAATGCTTCAGCCAAAGCGTACGAAATTCCGCAAGCAGTTCAAGGGCCGCATCCATGGCGAAGCCAAGGGCGGGTCTGATCTGGCTTTCGGTCACTACGGCCTGAAGGCCGTCGAGCCCGAGCGCATCACCGCGCGCCAGATCGAAGCTGCACGCCGTGCCATGACGCGCCACATGAAGCGTCAGGGCCGCGTCTGGATCCGCATCTTCCCGGATCTGCCCGTGACCTCCAAGCCCACCGAAGTCCGGATGGGTAAGGGTAAAGGTTCGGTCGACTACTGGGCCTGCAAGGTCAAGCCGGGCCGGGTGATGTTCGAGCTGGAAGGTGTTCCGGAGGCAACCGCCCGCGAGGCGCTGCGTCTGGCCGCCATGAAGCTGCCGATCAAGACCCGCGTCGTGGTCCGCGAGGACTGGTAAGACCGGATCGCGCAAGCGAGACAGTTACAGGGCCCCTGCCGAGCGATCGGCGGGGGCCTTTCCTTTTGGCGGTTGACCGATGGCAGAGTGCGGGAAACGATGGCCGGGCCTCTTGCCTGTCCGGGTTTTCCGTCTTGCCCTTGATCGACCGCCTCCGGCGCCGTGCATGTCCCGATGAAATCGGCCCTCGAGAATTCCGTCGGGAGCTGTGGCGCGCCGCGCTCGCAGGTCTGGCAGGTCCCGTCATCTGGTTCGTGCCTCTCCTCTTCTTCCTGGCTTGGCGGGCCGGCTACCGGACCTGGTCCGGGCTGGAGATCCTGGCCATCTTCGGCCTGATTTTCGCACTGGGCCATGCCTCCCGGTCTGCATCGCTGCGGCTGAACCGGGCGGCGCTGGCGCGCGAGACGCGGGTCCTGGGACGCGTGCCCGAGGACATCAGGAAGAAAACCCCCTTCCGGACCGCCGGGCATCCGGTCTCGCGGGCCTCCGGGCAGGTCGTCGGCCTGATGCGCGGAGTTCCGTTTCTAGGCGCGATGCTGGCGGGGTGGGCCGGTCTCCTTGTGCTCTCGTCGCAGCGGGAACCTTATCCGTGGCGGCCAGAGCCCAACCTGTACCTGGAAATCGCCCAGGGCCTTGCCATGCTGTGCTGTCTCTATGATTTCATCAGCCGTGCAGCGAAAGGCGCCCGGCAGGTCCGCTGGCTCCTGCGCCGCGTGCCCGCCGACGGCTGACCGGCCCTGCGGCTTTCCTTGGCCGGGCAGTTGCACTAAGGCTCCGGCAACTGCAGCCGAAGGAAGCCCTCCGCCATGGCCGAAATCAAATCCCTCTTCGTGACCCGTCTCTACCGCGCCGGCCTCTCCGAGCTGGGGCATGACATCGACCCGCGCGAGCTGGAGACCTCCTGCTACGTCATCGCCGAGGATGACGAGGCCGGCCAGCAATGGTGCGAGGAGAACGGCTATCCCGGCTACACGTCCTATGCCTCGCTGACCGATCTGCCGTGGCGCTTCCCGGTCTTCGCCGAGCTGAAGAAGGCGCTCGACGCCCATGTCGCGGCCTTTGCGGAGGATCTGGAATTCGACCTCGGCGAGGGCAAGCTGGAGCTCGAGGACCTCTGGATCAACATCCTGCCCGAGGGCGGCATGCATGCCTCGCACCTGCATCCGCATTCGGTGATCTCCGGCACGACCTATGTCGCCATGCCCGACGGCGCCTCGGCGCTGAAACTCGAGGATCCGCGCTCCGCCCGGATGATGGCGGCGCCGGCTCGCCGCAAGGACTGCCGCGAGGAGCTGCGCACCTTCGTCTACGCCAGGCCCGCGGTCGGCGACGTGCTGCTGTGGGAAAGCTGGCTGCGCCACGAAGTGCCGATGAACATGTCCGAAGACGAGCGGATCTCGGTCAGCTTCAACTACAAATGGGTCTGACGCCCGGACGGTCCGGGCAGGGGAGGCCTCTCCCGGTCCTGACCGGCGGCATCGTCTCGCGCTGATTTTGGGCGCCCCCGAGCGTCCTGCCGACCGGGTCGAGGGCGCGGCGGCCCTCTTCGTCCGGCACAGTCTCCGGCTCATGACGCGGCAGGGGCCTCCGGCGCCGGAAGGGCCCGGTCGTGGCCCGTCCCCGGCAGCGTCCCGCCGTTCCTGCCGCCGGGCACGGCCATGGGCTGTCCCTGGCGTTCCGAAGCGGAGCCGCGACCGGCATCCTGACGCATGTCGCGGAAGCCGGGCGGACAAGCTCCGGACCCCGGGCGAAGGACGAGACGGAGGTCCGGTTCCCCCGCGGCCGGTGATCAGCCCCGGTTCCGTCATGGACGGCTGGGATCCCGTTCCCGTCTGCCGGAATGGATATCCGCTGGGCGATATTCGCCGGGGCGGTTTTTTTCCGCCCCTCCTGTAAGACGAGGGAGATGGCGCGAACACTGGTCCGAAAGCGCTGCCGGGAGCGCCCGGACACGGCTTGCCGCTGGCGGCGGGATGGGCGTGGCTGCAGAGTGGCTGCGCGCGGGAGAACAGAGCGGACGGCTGACGCGGGGAATTGCGCCGACTATCTAGGGGACAACCGGCGCGCTGCGCCAGAAAGGATGTCCCATGAAGAAGATCGGTTTCCTGTCCTTCGGGCATTGGAGCCCCGAGCCCGGCTCGCAGGTGCGGTCGGCCTCGGACGTGCTGCTGCAATCCATCGACCTCGCGGTGGCGGCCGAGGGGCTGGGCGTCGACGGCGCCTATTTCCGCGTCCACCACTATGCCCGCCAGCTCGCCTCGCCCTTCCCGCTGCTCGCCGCGGTCGGCGCGCGCACCTCGAAGATCGAGATCGGCACCGGCGTCATCGACATGCGCTACGAGAACCCGCTCTACATGGTCGAGGATGCGGGGTCCGCGGACCTGATCGCCGGCGGGCGGCTGCAGCTTGGCCTCTCGCGCGGCTCGCCCGAGCAGGTGATCGACGGCTGGAAGTACTTCGGCTACGGCCCGGCCGAGGGCGAGAGCCCGGCCGACATGGCGCGGCGCCACACCGAGGTCTTCCTGCACATGCTGAAGGGCGATGGCTTTGCCGAGCCGAATCCGCAGCCGATGTTCCCCAACCCGCCGGGGCTGCTGCGGCTGGAACCGCAATCGCCGGGGCTGCGCGACCGCATCTGGTGGGGGGCGGGCTCGAACGCCACCGCCGAATGGGCGGCCAAGCTCGGCATGAACCTGCAGAGCTCGACTCTGAAGGATGACGAGACCGGCGAGCCCTTCCACGTGCAGCAGGCCAAGCAGCTGCGCGCCTACAAGGCGGCCTGGAAAGAGGCCGGACATGCGCGCGCGCCGCGCACCTCGGTCAGCCGGTCGATCTTCGCGATCACCAACGACATGGACCGGCGCTATTTCGGCCGCGGCGGCAAGGAGCGCGACCAGTTCGGGATCATCGACCAGACCTGCTCGGTCTTCGGCCGCGGCTATGCCGACGAGCCCGACAAGCTGATCGATCAGCTGCGCCAGGACGAAGGGATCGCCGAGGCGGACACGCTGCTCTTGACGGTGCCGAACATGCTGGGCGTCGACTACAACGCCCATGTGCTGGAAAGCATCCTGACCCATGTCGCGCCGGCCCTCGGCTGGCGCTGATCCGGGCAGGGGCGGGGCCCCGCGGTCCCGCCCTCAGGCACTCTGCTGCAGGGTGCCGCGCAGATAGGCGGTCAGCGCGTCTTCGCTGAGCGGGCGGGAATAGGCATAGCCCTGCAGCATGTCGCAGCCCGACTGGCGCAGGACGGTGATCTGCTCCTCCGTCTCGACCCCCTCGGCGATGGTCTGGATCCCCAGCGTCTCGGCGATTTCGACAATGGCACGCAGGAGGTTGCGCGAGCGGTGGTCGCGCGCCACCGGCATGACGATCCGGCGGTCGATCTTCAGCGCCTGGGGCGCGATCTCCATCAGGCCGATGATCGAGGCATGGCCGGAGCCGAAATCGTCGATCTCGATCTCGATCCCGGCCTCGCGGATCATGTCGACATGGAACTTGAACGCGTCGCTCTCCTCCTCGACCAGGATGGATTCGAGCAGTTCGAACGCCACCTTTGTGTGGCCGTCGAGCAGCGAGCGCGCCATGTCGACCACGTCCGGGTCGTGCATCCGCCCGGAGCTGACATTGAAGCTGATCTTGGGAATGACCAGCCCCTTGGCGCGCCAGCGCTTCAGCGCCTCGCGGGATTTCAGCATCATGATCCGGTCGATTTCCGGCACCAGGCGCAGCTGTTCGGCGACATGCATGAAATCGCCCGGCACCAGCACGCCGCGTTCGGGATGGTTCCAGCGCAGGAGCGTCTCGACCCCGACCAGGCTGCCGTCGCGGGCCGAGACCTGCGGCTGGAAATAGGGGACGAATTCGTCGCGCTCCATCCCGGCATGGATCTCGGTCGCCAGGCGGCGGTCGTTGAGGATCCCCTGATGCAGGTCGGTGGTGAAGAACTCCATCCGGTTCCGGCCGCCCTGCTTGGCCTTGTAGAGCGCGGCATCGGCGAAAAGCTGCAGCTCGGGGCCGAATTCGGTCAGGTCGTCGGTATGGGCGATGCCGAAACTGGCGCCGAAGCGGCAGAGCCGGCCGTCATAGGCCAGCGGTTCCGACAGCTTGACCTGGATCCGCTCGATGATCTCGCGGGCATTCTCCTCGCTCATGCCGGGCGCGAGGATGATCGAGAATTCGTCGCCGCCGATGCGCGAGGCGAAATCCTCGCCGCGCAGGCAGTTGCGCAGCACCTCGGCGACGCGCATCAGCACCAGGTCGCCGGCCTCGTGGCCCAGCGTGTCGTTGACATACTTGAAATGGTCGAGGTCGATGCGGATCAGCACGCAGTCGCGGACCCGCGAGTTCTGCGCGTAGTTCAGCCGCTTGGCGATCATGCTGTCGTAGTAGCGCCGGTTCGGCAGGCCGGTCAGCCCGTCATGCAGCGCCTGGCGCTCGTTCTCGGCGCGCATCTTCTCGGCCAGCTCATGGGCGCGGCGCAGCTCCGCCTCGCGCTGGACGTCGCTGGTGACATCATGGATCGCGCCGGTCCAGATGACGCTGCCATCGTCCTCGCGGCGCGGGATCGCAGAGCCGGAAAGCCAGATCAGCCCGCGTTCGGGATGGTGCAGGCGGAAGCGCGCCTTCCAGGGGATCAGGCTGCGGGCGCTGTCGTCGATGCTGTTGAGGATATTGGGCAGATCCTGCGGGTCGATGCGGTTGAACACGTCCGCCGGCGTGTTGCGCCCGCCGGGGCCGAGGCCCAGCAGTTCCTCGAACCGGCCGCTGGCATAGAGGAAATCCTGCTGCCCGTCCGGGTGGCGGCGGAATTCGTAGAGCCCGACCGGGGCGATATCGGCGATCATGCTCAGCCGCGCATGCGCCTTGTGGACTTCGGCGGCGGACTCGGCGGCGAGATACTCGATCTCCAGCCGCTCTGTGATGTCCATGATATTGCCGTACCAGACGACCGCGCCGTCCTCCTGCCGCTCGGGGCTGGCGCTGCACAGGAGCCAGCGCTGGCCCCGTTCCGGGTGGTCGAGGCTGAAGCGGATCTCGATCTGGTCGGTGAAATCGTCGAGCTCCGCCAGGAAGCGGTTGGTGATCTGCGCCGTCTCCTCGGGTGAGACATTGCGGAAGATGGCATAGGCATCCGCCTGCATCTCTTCGCTGGCGACGCCCACCAGCTCGGGCAGCTTGGCGTTGAAATAGCGCCATTCGGCGGCGCCGCCGCTCTGCAGCCACAGCTCGAAGAGCGCCCCGGGCGAGTTCTCGGCGATGGTGTTCAGCCGCTCATGGGCGGCGCGCAGCTCCTCGGCGGCGCAGCGGGCGCGATGCTCCACCTCCAGCTGGTCGGTGACATCGAGCGTGTTGCCGAACCAGGTGGTGACGCCGTCCTCGCGGATATAGGGCAGCGCCTTGACCAGGATCCAGCGCAGCCCGCGCTCGGGGTGGTTTATGCGGTGCTGGTACTCGAAGGTCTGGCCGGTGCGGCGCGCCTCTTCGACCCGCTGCTTGGCCTCCGGCACGTCCTCGGGCAGGATATTGGTGTAGATCGCCCGGCCGTCGGCGGCGAGCGCCTCGCCCGAGATGCCCATCAGATCGGGCAGGGTCGCGCTGAAATAGCGGAAGATCATCTGCCCGTCGGGCGTCGACTGGTATTCGAAGAGCGCGCCTGGCGCGCGGTCGGCCAGCGCGTTCAGCCGGTCGACGGCGCGGCGCGCCTTGTCGGCAGCGCGGGCGAGCCGCTCCTCGCTGTCCTTCTGGCTGTCGATATTGAAGATCGCCCCGGCCAGGACGAAGGGCAGGTCCTGGGCCGAGCGGTCGATCTTGCGGGCCACGACCCGGTACCAGTGGTAGCTGCCGTCCTTGTGGCGCATCTGGGTCTCGGTGTCGTAGACATCGCGCGCGTCGGCGAAGAGCGCGTCCATCATCGCGACATCGCCGGGCAGGTGGTCGGGATGGATCAGCCCGCGCCAGCCGGCATCGGTGCAGGGGAACTCCCCGGGCTCGTAGCCCATCAGCCGGTAGGTCAGATCGGGCGCGAGACCGTCATCCAGCTCGGGATAGATCATGAAATGGCCGATCTGCCCCGCCTCGGAGGTGATCGCCATGACCTGCTCGCGCAGCTCCACCTTGGCGGCGGCATCCTGCGCCGCGCCGAGCGCCTCGGCCAGGCGCTGCTCGTTCTCCTTCAGCGCGTCGATGCGGGTATGCGCCCCGGCCAGGTAGGCCGGCTGGCCCGGGGCGGAGATCCGGCGGCCGATCAGCCGGTACCAGTGCCAGCTGCCATCGCCATGGCGCAGCCGCATCTCGGCATCGAAGACCTCGGTCCGGCCGCGCAGGAGCGCGACCAGCCCGCGCCGCGCCTGCGGCAGGTCGCCGGGATGGATCAGCCGCCGCCAGCCGCGCAGATCCGGGCGGAAGGCGCCGGGGGCGTAGCCCAGCTGGCGGAAGCCCTCGTCCTCCATCCAGGCCTCGCCGGTTTCCAGCCCGATCCGCCAGGCGCCCATCTCGCCGCAGCGCGCGGCGATGCTGAGGAGTTCGGCATTGTCCTTGGCGGCCTGGCGGGCGCGCTCGGCATCTTCCAGCGCCTCGGCCAGCCGGGCCTCGGCGGCCTTGCGCTCGGAGATGTCGACGAAGCTGCCGCAGATCATGTCGGGCAGGCCGATCTCGGAATTGTCGACGAGCTTGCCGACCGAGGAGATCCAGACCCAGTGGCCATCCGCATGGCGGAGCCGGAAATCGACGCTGATTTCGCGCTGCGTGCCGTCGAGCAGCGCGCCGAAGCCCGCGCGGGTCGCGGCGAGGTCGCCGGGATGCATCGCCGCGTCGAGCGCGTCGCGGCTGAAGCCCTCCGCCGGGGGCTGGCCGAGGATCGCCGCCATATGGGCGCCGATCTCGGCCTCGCCGGTGGAGGGGATATGGTACCACGGGACGACATTGCTGCTTTCCGAGGCGACGCGCTGCAGCTCCATCCGGTACTGCAGCCGCTGGCGGGCGGTCTCGGCCTCGTCGCGGGCGGCGCGGGCATCGGCGGCCGCGCGGTGCAGCAGATCCTCGGCCTCCTTGCGCTCGGTGATGTCCATGGTGATGCCGCAGATCAGCAGCGGCGCCTCCTCGCCCTGGCGGAGCGGCCGCGCCTCGGAGGCGAACCACAGCCAGCGGCCGTCGCGGTGGCGCTTGCGGTAGTCGACCTGGGCGACCTCCGTGCGGCCGGCGATCAGCCCCTGCAGGGCCAGGCGGACGGCGTCGATATCGTCGGGATGGACATCGCCCTGCATGCTGGCGAGCGGCTGCAGCAGCGCTTCGTCGGGCTGGCCGAGCGCCTGGCGCGGCGGGGTGGTGTACTGGACCATGCCGGTCGAGGTGTCGAGGAACCAGGCGACGGCACGGCCGGAATCGGTGGCGATGCGGAGCATTTCGCTGTTGCGGTCGCCCTCGGCGCGGGCGGCCTGCGCGGCCACCAGGGCCGTGCCGAGCCGCGCCGCGGCGGCCTTGCGCCGGTCGATATCGACGAGGCTGCCGCAGATCATCGGCGGCAGCCCGTTCGCGCCGCTGCGCCTCGCCGAGGCCTCGAACCACTTGTAGCGCCCGTCGCGGCAGCGCAGCCGGTACTCGAACCGCACCAGGCTGCAGCGCCCGGCAACCAGATCGCCGATCGCGCTGACCGACATGGGCAGATCCTCGGGATGGACCTGGTCGCGCAGCCAGGCGGCATCGGCAGGGGCGTCGCAGGGCTCGTAGCCGAGCAGGGTGTAGTAGCTGCCGGTCGCCCAGATGCGGTTGGTGCCGAGCTCGCAGTACCATTGCCCGAAACTCGCCGCCGCCGCGGCATCGTTGAGCACGCGGTAATGGTCCTCCGGCGGCAGCGGCACCGGCGGGCCGTTCGTCCCGGCGCCCTGCGCGGCGGAGAGCGGCCGCAGCTGCAGCACCGCCGGGGCGGTGGACGGATCGCCGCCGAGCGGGGTCAGCACGCAGTCGAAGGCCGCGTCGCCGCCGCCCGGGCAGGGGAAATCCGCGACGCAGCCTTCGGCGCAGCCCTCTTCGGCGAGCCGGGCGCGGGCGGCGTCGAGGCGATCCGCGGATCCGGGGCTGCAGAGGCGGCGCAGCACCTGGCCCGCCAGCACGGAGGAGGGGCGGCCGAGCGCCTCGGCCATGGCGGCATTGACGGCCAGGACCCGGCCATCGGGCGCAAGAAGGCAGGCAGGACCTGGAAGATCCTGCACGACGCGGCCGATTTCTAGCAGTCCGTCTTCCATTCTCATCCCAGTGCAGCGGTCGGGCACTGGTCAGGAATGGCGGCAAAAGCCTAACCCAAACTTGAAACCGGGGGGGTCGTTAAACTTGCGCGTTCTTTTCGGGCGGGCCCCGGCGGATCACAGGTCTATGAGGACCGTCTTGGTCTTCAGGCTCGACAGATAGGCCTCGCGGCCCAGGTCCTTGCCCAGCCCGCTGGCCTTCCAGCCGCCGGTCGGCAGGATGTGGTCGCGGGTGCGGCCGTAGCGGTTGACCCAGACCGTGCCGGCCTCGAGCCGCCGGGTCAGCCGCATCGCCCGGCTGAGATCGCGGGTATAGAGCCCGGCGCAGAGCCCGTAGGTCGGGTGCGATGCCAGGGCCATCGCCTCCTCCTCGGTGTCGAAGACCTGGAGCGTGGCGACGGGGCCGAAGATCTCCTCGGTGATTGCCGGGCTTGCGGCATCGACGCCGCCGATCAGGGTGGGGCGGTAGAAGCTGCCCGCGCGGTCGAACCGGCTGCCGCCGCAGAGGATCTCCGCGCCCTTGGCCACGGCGGCGCCGACGATGCCGTCGATCCGCGCCAGCTGCTTTTCCGAGATGATCGGCGAGAAGCCGGCCGGGTCCTCCCAGGTGGCGGCGGGGGCGGGGCGGGCAAAGCGCTCTGCCAGTTTCGCGGCCAGCTCGTCGGCGATCCCGCGCTGGACCAGGATGCGCGAGCCGGCGACGCAGAACTGGCCGGCATTCGGGAGGATGCCCTTCTCCAGGCTGTCGAGCACGACCTCCATGTCGGCATCGGCGAAGACCACCTGCGGGGATTTCCCGCCCAGTTCCAGCGTCATCGGCTTGATGCCGGTGCGGGCGATGTTCTCCATGATCTGCGATCCGGCACGGGTCGAGCCGGTGAAGCTGACCTTGTCGATGCCGGGATGGGCGACGAGCGCGCTGCCGGTCACCGGCCCGTCGCCGAGCACGATGTTGACGAGCCCCGCGGGGATCCCGGCCTTCACCGAGAGGGCGGCGACATAGAGCGTCGAATAGGGCGTCATTTCCGACGGTTTCAGCACCACGGCATTGCCCGCGGCAAGCGCCGGGCCGAGCTTCCAGGCGGCCATGGAGAGCGGGAAGTTCCAGGGCGTGATCGCGCCGACGACGCCGTAGGGCTGGGCGGAGATGAAGCCCATCTGGCTGTCGGCGGTCGGCACCAGCGTCCCGGCCTCCTTGTCGGCGAATTCGGCGAAGAAGCGGATCTGCTCGGCGGTGCTGGCGACATCGCCGCCGAGCGCCTGGGCGACGGGGCGGGAGGAGGCGACGGCCTCGATCCGGGCGATGGTCTCCGCCTCGGCCTCGATCAGGTCGGCCCAGGCATGCATGGCGCGGATCCGCGCCCGCGGCTGCCAGCCGGCCCAGCCCGAGAATTGCAGCGCGGCGCGCGCGGTCTCGACGGCGCGGTCGACCAGATCGGCATCCGCCCTCGGGATCGGCGGCAGGGCGCGGCCGTCGGACGGGGCGGCAAGATCGAGCGCGGCCTCGGCCTCGACGAAGGCCCCGCCGATGAAATGCGCGGCGGGCAGGCTCAGGGCGGCGGGGTCGAAGGCGAGGGACATGGCGGCGCTCCGGTCTCTGGGGGATCAGCTCTGTCCCAGTCCTAGCGCCGGGGCGGCGCTGCGCCTAGCGCCGGGCCCCGGCTGGCGCGGTCGAAACCGGAGGCTGGACCTAAGCGGGCAGGGCACTGCCCGGATCCTGGCCGCAGGAGGCCCCGGCTCGGGGCCGGGGCGCCGCGGGGCTTGCCTTTGCCGCCGCGCTCTGCTCAAAAACATGTATATACTTATCAGGGACCGACATGGCCGAAGAGACCCTCCTGCGCCCGGAGCTGGGCGCGCTTGCCCCCTATAATGCCGGGCTGACGATCGAGGAGATCGCCGGGCGCCCCGGCGTCACCCGGATTGCCAAGCTCGGCTCCAACGAGAACCTGCACGGGGCCTCGCCGCGCGTCGCCGAGGCGCTGGAGGCGGCGGCGCGGGCGACGCATCTCTATCCCGATCCGCAGGGGCGGCAGCTGGCGGCGGAGCTGGGCGCGATGCTGGGCGTGCCGCCGGGCTGGGTCGTTCTGGGCGACGGGTCGGAAGATCTGCTGAACGTGCTGGCGCGCGCGGTGCTGCGTCCCGGCGACCGGGTGGTGACGCTCTATCCCTCCTTCCCGCTGCACGAGGACTATGCCCGGATGATGGGCGCCGAGGTGGTGCGGATCGGCCTGACGCCGGAGGGGCAGGTCGATACCGGCGCCCTGGAGGCGGCGATGGCGGAGCCGGTGCGGATGGTCATGATCGCCAATCCGATGAACCCGGCAGGCAGCTGGCTCGACCCCGAGGGCCTCGGACGGGTTCTGGCGGCGCAGCGGCCGGACACGCTGCTGGTGGTGGACGAGGCCTATGTCGAATACGCCGCCCATGGCGATTTCCGCTCGGCGGCCGAGATGCTCGCGACGCATGACCGGCCGCTGATGGTGCTGCGGACCTTCTCCAAGGCCTGGGGGCTGGCGGCGCTGCGGATCGGCTTCGGCGCGACCAATGACGCCGAGCTGCGCCGCGGGCTCGACCTGGTGCGCACGCCCTTCAATACCAGCCACATGGCCCAGGTGGCGGCGCTGGCCGCGCTGTCCGATCCTGCCCATATGGAGGCTTCGGTGGCCGCCACGGTGGCCGAGCGCGCCCGGCTGGCGCGCGGGCTCGAGGCGCTGGGGCTGCGGGTGCTGCCCTCGCTGGGGAACTTCCTCTTCGCCGAGACCGGGCAGCCCTCCTCGGAGGTCGCGGCGCGGCTGCTCGACCGCGGCGTGATCGTCAAGCCGTGGAAGCAGCCGGGCTACGAGCGCTGGCTGCGGATTTCCGTGGGGCTCGAGGCGGATACCGACCAGGTGCTGGCGGCGCTGAAGGCGGTGCTCTAGCCTTCGGGCGGGCGCCGTTCGATCCCGCGGGCGGCGAGCTCGGCATCCACCATGTCGCGGATCGCGGGGATCACGGGGCGGTGGCGGGGATAGACCGGCTGATGCCGGTCGTCGGTCACGGGCCGGTCCCAGCCGTCGGTGGTGGCGAAGAAGGCCGCCACCCCGGCCTCGCCGAAATGGTGCTGGTAGCCTTCGGCGACCACGTCGAGATAGCTCAGAAGGATGCTGCCGCGGCCGGTCCCGGCGCGGTGGCGGCCGGCGACGGAATAGACCTGCACGGCCTCCTCGGCGCGTTCGTCGGTCATCTGCGCGGTGACCGGATGGCGGTCATAGGCGTATTCGCGTTGGTCGAGCGCGCGCCAGTCGCCGCCCGGCACCTGCGCGACCAGCCCGTCGATGGCGCTGCCCGGGGCGGGGCGGGCCGACAGGAAGGCGACCGGGCGCAGCGTGGTCAGGCACCATTCGCGCCGCCACCCCTCCAGCCGCGCGGCGCGCAGCGGGCGGTTGTCATGGGTCAGATGGTTGACCAGCGAGCCGTAGCCGAAGAACCAGCCCATCAGCCGCCATCCCTGAGGAGCAGGCTGCGCTTGCGCGCGACGGTCTCGCGCTCATGCGCCTGCAGGCCCTTGCGGAAGGAGCGCTCGACGAAGTCGATATGGGCGACGGCGGCGGCCTCGGCGGCCTCGGGTTCGCCGGCCAGGATCGCCTCGCCGATGGCCAGGTGCTGCTCTACCAGGAGCTTGCCAGAGCCGTCGATCGATTGCAGGAAATGGCGGTTGTAGAACACGCCCTGGCGGGTGAGCTGGAAGATCGAGCCCATCATGTGGATCAGCGTGCGGTTGTGGCTGGCATCGACCACGGCCGAATGGAAGGCGGCATCCGCCTCGCGCGAGCCCTGGTCGTCGGCATCGACCCAGGTCTGGCGCAGCCGCTCCATGCAGGCGCGGATGATCTCGCGGTCGGGCGCGGTGGCCCGCTCGGCGGCGAGCCTGGCGGCAAAGGCCTCCTGCGTGCGGCGGTATTCGAGATAGTCGAAGAAGGCGACCGGGTGGCGGGCATAGAGGTCGATCAGCGCGGGCGACATCGCCTGGCCGGTCAGCGCGGCAACGAAGGTGCCCTCGCCATGGCGGGTGACGATCAGCCCGGCCTCCTCCAGCCGCTTCAGCGCCTCTCGCAGCTTCGGGCGCGAGACATCCATCAGCTCGGCCAGGTTGCGTTCCGAGGGCAGGCGGGTGCCTTCCTTGAGAATGCCCGCGACCAGCATGTCCTCGATCTGGGCGACGACCGAGTCGGCGACCGAGTCATGATCCACGGGATCGAAGAGCTGTTCCGACATCAAGTTCCGGGCCTGCAGAGGGTGAAGATCCAGTCAGGAGGTCAAGAGACTATTCCACAAGAGCTGCGGCCTGTTCCATCGCAAAACGCACCGGTTATGCAGAATCCAGCTATCCGTCATGCATTTTTCATGACGCTAGGAAAACTTTTCAAGCGTTTACAGTGTTTTAAACATTTGACATTTTCTGAATTCCTCCGTTAACCATTGCGTGAGGGGTGCGTAAGGTCGCCGCAGGATCTCGAAACCGGGTTCTCCGTGTCAGTGGTCAACTTTATAAACCTCTTATCAGGGGGGGTGCGGGAGCCACCCGGTTCTGTCGGCGTCCGTCGGGCGCCGAACGCTTTTGGAGGAGCACATGAAGAAATCCCTTATCGGCCTCGCGGCCGTCGCCGGCATGCTTGCCGCGCCCATGGCCGAGGCCGCGGACAAGCTGCTGCTGAAGACGCCGGTCGCCTTCTCGACCGCGCTTCCGGGGCTGGGCACGCCGCTGCCGCGCGTCGCCGAGCAGCTGGAGCTGATGTCCGGCGGCACGATGCAGATGCGCATCTACGAGCCCGGCAAGCTGGTGCCGCCCTTCGAGATCCTCGATGCGGTCTCCACCGGCAAGGTCAATTCCGGCTACACGATCTCGGGCTACTGGGCGGGCAAGATGCCGGCCTCGCCGATCTTCTCGGCCGTGCCCTTCGGCCCGGACGCGGGCGAGTTCATGGCCTGGATGTTCTACGGCAACGGCCTGAAGCTCTACCAGGAAATGTACGACGAGGGCGGCTACAACGTGCAGGTCATCCCCTGCGCGCTGAACGCGCCGGAAACCGCCGGCTGGTTCGCCGAGGAGATCACCTCGCCCGAGGACATGCAGGGGCTGAAGATCCGCTTCTACGGCCTCGGCGGCAAGGTGCTGGAGAAGATGGGCGCGGCCGTGTCGCTGATCCCGGGCGGCGAGATCTTCCCCGCGCTGGAGAAGGGCGCGATCGAGGCGACCGAATTCTCGATGCCCGCGGTGGACACCCGCCTCGGCTTCTCGAAGCTGGTGAAGTACAACTACTTCCCGGGCTGGCACCAGCAGGCGACCTTCTTCGAGCTGCTGGTCAACAAGGACGTCTATAACGACATGTCCGAGCAGCACCGCGCGATCCTGCACAATGCCTGCATGGCCTCGCTGGCCGACAGCTTCGCCGAGGGCGAGGCGTCCCAGTTCAAGGTCATGAACGACAATGTCGCCAACGAGGGCGTCACGATCGAGCAGTGGTCGCCGGAAATGCTGGCCGCCTTCGAGGCCGCCTGGGAAGAGGTCGCCGCCGAGGAGGCCGCGAACGACCCGTTCTTCGCCAAGGTCTGGGCCGACCTGTCGGAATTCCGCGACGGCTACGAAGTGTGGAAGGTCAACGCCTTCCTGCCGCGGAAGTGACCGCCGCATCCTAGAGACCTGCCGCGGGGCGCCATGAGGCGCCCCGCTCCGGTTTCCGGTCGGGCCCGCCGGCAGAATGCGGCCGCTTTCATCGAGACGAGGAGAGCCCCGGCAGGCGCCGGCGGCAGGGACGAGGACGACGCGCCATGCAAGGCTACCAGCAAGAGGACCGGCTCGACGATCCGGTCGGCACTTACGAAGGGCTCCTGGAGCATCCCGATATCGACGACCAGCCGGTCGCGAAGGCGATCGAGACGGGGGTCAAGACCGTCGGCCATGTCGTCATGCTGGCCAATGTGGTGCTGGTCCTGGCGATCGTCAGCCAGGTGGTGATGCGCTACGCCTTCAACATGAACTTCCCCAAGCTCGACGAGCTGCAATGGCATCTCTACGGGCTGGTGACGATGATCGGCATCTCCTACGCGATGGTCTCCGACAGCCATGTGCGCGTCGACCTCCTCCACATGCAGCTGTCGCGCCGGGCGCAAAGGGTGATCGAGGTGATCGGCATCCTGGCGCTGGTCTTCCCCTTCATCTGGCTGATGGTCGACCAGGGCTACGACTATTTCTACGAGAGCCTCCGCGTCAACGAGAGCTCGGACAGCCCCTCGGGCCTGCCCTACCGCTGGATCCTCAAGGGCGTGATCCCGGTCAGCTTCATCCTCCTGGGCCTCGCGGCGCTGGCGCGGCTGATCCATGACGGCCATGCGCTGATCTTCGGCGGCCCCTCCGAGCGCGAGGGCCGGGACCTGCGGATCATCCTGCTGACGCTGCTGGGCTTCGCCGTCGTCGGCTACGCGCTGACCTTCCTCGTCGAGTACACCGAGGAGAAGCTAGTCATCGCGATGTTCCTGACCTTCATCGCGCTCCTCTTCACCGGCTTCCCGGTGGCCTGGACGCTGGCGGGGGTCGGCGTGCTCTTCTGCGGCATCGCCTTCCTCTATGACAACGACCTCTTCGGCCTGCCCGCGATGATCGGCTGGGAGAGCTTCGAGGGCACGCTGACCGGGCTCGACTACCTGACGCTGGGCGCCACGGTGAACCGGGTCTACGCCACCATGGCCAATCCGGTGATGGTCGCGCTGCCGATGTTCATCTTCATGGGGCTGATGCTCGACGAATCCGGCGTGGCCGAGAAGCTGATGACCGCGATGCAGCGGCTCTTCGGCACGGTGCGCGGCGGGCTGGCGCTGACCGTGACGCTGATCGGCATCATCCTCGCCGCCTCGACCGGCATCATCGGCGCCTCGGTCGTGCTGCTGGGCGTGCTGTCTCTGCCGACGATGATGGCGCAGAACTACTCGAAGCCGCTGGGCGCGGGCGTCGTCGCGGCCTCCGGCACGCTCGGCATCCTGATCCCGCCCTCGATCATGCTCGTCATCATGGCCGACCAGATGGCGCTGTCGGTCGGCGACCTCTTCATGGCGGCGGTCTTCCCGGGCTTCATCCTCGGCGCGCTCTATCTCGTCTACATCTTCGTCATCGCGCTGGTGAAGCGCGACGTCGCCCCGGTCCCGGCCGGTGCCAAGGCGCCCGACTGGGCGGCGGTGAAGGACGTGGCGATCGCGGTGCTGCCGACCCTGGGGCTGATCCTCGCCGTGCTGGGCTCGATCTTCGCGGGCATCACCACCCCGACCGAAGCCTCGGGCGTGGGCGCGCTCGGCGCGACGCTGCTGGCGCTGCTCTACCGGAAATTCACCTTCGCCAAGCTGTGGAATGTCTGCAAGGCGACCTTCAACACCACCGCCTACATCTTCGCCATCTTCCTCGGCGCGACGGTCTTCTCCTTCGTGCTGCGCGAGCTCGGCGGCGACTTCCTGATCGAGGAGATGATCTCGGGCACCGGCTTCGGCCCCAACGGCACCGTGATCTTCATTCTCTTCATCGTGTTCCTGCTGGGCTTCGTTCTCGACTATATCGAGATCACGCTGATCGTCCTGCCGCTGATGGCGCCGGTCATTGCCGGGCTGGATCTGGCGATCCCGGGCTTCGGCGAGCTCGACGATGCCGCGCTGGTGTGGTTCGTGATCCTGGTGGCCGTGACCTTGCAGACCTCGTTCCTGACCCCGCCCGTGGGCTTCGCGCTCTTCTATCTCAAGGGCGTCTGCCCGCCCGAAATCAAGCTGATGGACATCTACAAGGGCATCATCCCCTTCGTGCTCCTGCAGCTTCTCGGCCTCGCGCTGGTCTTCCTGTGGCCCGCGCTGGCGACATGGCTGCCCTCGGTAGCCTACTGACACGACGGAAAGGATGACGGCGATGACCGATCACGATCTGGTGGAAACCCTCAGGAGCGTGGTCGGGCGCCGCCACGTCCTGACCGGCGAGAAGGCGACCGAGCGGTTCCGCAAGGGGTTCCGCTCGGGCGAGGGCGAGGCGCTGGCCGTCGTCCGTCCCGGCACGCTGCTGGAGCAGTGGAAGGTGCTGGAGGCCTGCGTCGCGGCCGACAAGATCGTCATCATGCAGGCGGCCAATACCGGCCTGACCGAGGGGTCGACGCCGAAGGGCCGCTACGACCGCGGCGTGGTGCTGGTCAACACCAACCGGATGGACGCGATCCACACCCTGCAGCAGGGCCGCCAGATCGTCAGCTTCCCCGGCGCGACGCTGTTCTCGCTGGAGAAGCTCCTGAAGCCGCTCGGCCGCAAGCCGCATTCCGAGATCGGCTCGAGCTGCATCGGCGCCTCGATCACCGGCGGGGTCTGCAACAACTCGGGCGGCTCGCTGGTCGAGCGGGGGCCGAGCTATACCGAGCTGGCGCTTTTCGCGCGGATCAACGAAGCGGGCGAGCTGGAGCTGGTGAACCATCTGGGGATCGAGCTCGGCGCCAGTCCCGAGGAGATGCTGACCCGGCTGGAGCGCGGCGACTACAACCGCGAGGCGCCCGCGCCGACCAACCGCAAGGCCTCGGATACCGACTATGCCGCGCGGGTGCGCGATGTCGATGCGGCCAGCCCCGCGCGGTTCAATGCCGACAAGCGGCGGCTCTACGAGGCGGCGGGCTGCGCGGGCAAGCTGGCGGTCTTCGCCGTGCGCCTCGACACCTATCCGGTCAACGGGGCCGAGCAGGTCTTCTATATCGGCACCAACGATCCGGCCGACCTGACCGAGCTGCGCCGCCGCATCCTGTCGGAATTCGAGACCCTGCCGGTCTCGGCCGAATACATGCAGCGCGAGATCTTCGACATCTCGGCGAAATACGGCAAGGACACGGTGGTGATGATCGACAAGCTCGGCACCGACCGGCTGCCGGCCTTCTTCGCCATCAAGGGGGCGGTCGATGCGCGGCTGAACAAGTTCGGGCCGACCAAGGGCTTCACCGACCGCTTCATGCAGTTTCTCGCCGGGCTCTGGCCCGAGCACCTGCCGCTGCGGCTGCGCCAGTACCGCGACCGCTACGAGCACCACCTGATCCTGAAGATGCATGACGGCGGCATCGCCGAGGCCGAGGCGCTGCTGCCGGCGTTCTTCGAGGACCGGGAGGGCGCCTTCTTCGCCTGCGCGCCGCGCGAGGCCAAGATCGCCGGGCTGAACCGCTTTGCCGCCGCGGGGGCCGCGATCCGCTACCAGCACATCCATTCCGGCGAGGTGGAGGACATCCTGGCGCTCGACATCGCGCTCCGGCGCAACGACCGCGACTGGCTGGAAGAGCTGCCGGCGGAGATTTCGGACAAGCTGGTGGCGCGTCTCTATTACGGCCATTTCATGTGCCACGTCCTGCACCAGGACTACATCGTCCGGAAGGGAGTGGACGCGAAAGCGCTGAAGGCGGAAATGCTGGCGATTCTCGATTCCCGCGGCGCGGAATATCCGGCCGAGCACAATGTCGGCCATCTCTATCTGGCCAAACCGGACCTCGCTGCGCATTATAGGGCCTGCGACCCGACCAATTCCATGAATCCGGGCATAGGTAAAATGTCGCGTGACAAGTGCTATGGGACAGATAATTCTTGCCATGCATGCCGGTAAGGGCGGTTATGCGGCGAGGGGGGTGTCGGCGTCCAGACCGGTCTTGTAGGTAAAGAACGCTGACTGTATCCAGTATCTAGTGCCTTGAAAATAACGGCAAAACGAAGATCAAGAGCGAAATAATCTTGCGCGGAAGATTGCTAGCGACGCACGCTGGACCGCGCAAGAAAATAATCGCCAAGAATTGAATGCCTGGGCTGGAAAAACCGCCTTTTCCGCGTCTCCTGCCCGGGAGAAACAGCACGGGGAGGGGCCGATTCAGCGGGTTCTCTCGGTGTGCTTCATGCACGGGAAGAGATTCCATGAAAGATCAGCCAGATATCGATCCGGTAGAGTCCCAGGAATGGCAGGAGGCAATTGCCGACGTCATCGAGCGGGACGGAGCCGATCGTGCTCATTTCCTTCTGGACAAGGCAGTGCAGCAGGCCCGCGCCGCTGGCGCGATGCTGCCCTTCTCCGCGACGACGCCCTACCAGAACACCATCCCCGTGGACGACCAGCCTGACTATCCGGGCGATCTTGAAATGGAATGGCGGATCCGCACCATCAACCGCTGGAATGCCATGGCCACGGTCGTGCGGCGGAACAAGGAAAGCTCCGAATATGGCGGCCACATCGCGTCCTTCGCCTCTTCGGCAGCGCTCTACGATGTCGGCCTGAACCATTTCTGGCGCGCCCGCTCCGCGACCAATCTCGGCGACCTGGTGTTCTTCCAGGGCCATATCGTGCCGGGCATCTACGCGCGCTCCTTCATGGAGGGCCGCCTGACCGAAGAGCAGATGGAGAACTTCCGCTCGGAATCGGGCGGCGGCGGGCTCAGCTCCTATCCGCACCCCTGGCTGATGCCGGACTACTGGCAGTTCCCGACCGTCTCCATGGGCCTCGGCCCGCTCTGCGCCATCTACCAGGCGCGCTTCATGAAATACATGGAGAACCGCGGCCTGATCGAGAAGTCGGACCGCAAGGTCTGGTGCTTCCTCGGCGACGGCGAGATGGACGAGCCGGAAAGCCTCGGCGCGATCTCCCTGGCGGCGCGCGAAGGGCTCGACAACCTGATCTTCGTGGTGAACTGCAACCTGCAGCGCCTCGACGGCCCGGTCCGCGGCAACTCGAAGATCGTGCAGGAACTCGAAGGCGCCTTCCGCGGCGCGGGCTGGGAAGTCATCAAGCTTCTCTGGGGCCGCGGCTGGGACGAGCTGCTGGAGAAGGACACGTCCGGCAAGCTGCGCCAGCTGATGGACGAGACGATCGACGGCGACTACCAGACCTTCAAGTCGAAGAACGGCGCCTATATCCGCGAGCATTTCTTCGGCAAGTACCCGGAGACGGCGGCGCTGGTCGAGGACTGGACCGACGAGCAGATCTGGGATCTGCGCCGCGGCGGCCATGACGTGCAGAAGGTCTATACCGCCTTCGACCGCGCGACCAAGGTCAAGGGCCAGCCGACCTGCCTTCTGGTGAAGACGGTCAAGGGCTACGGGATGGGCACGGCCGGCGAAGGCCAGAACACCACCCACCAGCAGAAGAAGATGGCCGAGGACCAGCTGCGCGCGATGCGCGACCGGTTCAACATCCCGGTCACCGACGAGGATCTGCCGAAGGCGCCCTTCGTCAAGCTGAACAACGCCCAGAAGGCCTATCTGGCCGACCGCCGCAAGGCGCTTGGCGGCGAGTTCCCGAAACGCCATCACGACGCGCCGAAGCTGGAGATCCCCAAGCTCGACGCCTTCTCGAAAGAGCTGCAGGGCACCGGCGACCGCCACATCTCGACCACGATGGCCTTCGTCCGCATCCTGACCACGCTCCTGCGCGACAAGAAGATCGGCAAGCAGGTCGTTCCGATCGTCCCGGACGAAAGCCGCACCTTCGGCATGGAGGGGCTGTTCCGCTCGGTGGGGATCTACAACCCGCTGGGGCAGAACTACACCCCGCAGGACGCCGACCAGATGATGTTCTATAAAGAGAGCGTCAACGGCCAGGTGCTGCAGGAAGGGATCAACGAGGCCGGGGCCATGGCCGACTGGATGGCCGCGGCGACCTCCTACTCGGTGCATGGCGTGCCGATGATCCCGTTCTACATCTACTACTCGATGTTCGGCTTCCAGCGGATCGGCGACCTCGCCTGGGCCGCAGGCGACAGCCGCTGCCGCGGCTTCATGCTGGGCGGCACCGCGGGCCGCACCACGCTCAACGGCGAGGGGCTGCAGCACGAGGACGGGCACAGCCACATCCTGGCCGGCACCATCCCGAACTGCGTCACCTATGATCCGACCTTCCAGCACGAGGTCGCGGTGATCGTCCAGCACGGGCTGAAGCGGATGTACGAGGACCAGGAGGACGTGTTCTTCTACCTCACGCTGATGAACGAGAACTACAGCCACCCCGACATGCCGATGGGCTCGGAAGGCGACATCATCAAGGGGCTCTACCGCCTCAAGGAGGTCGCGAAGCCGGGCAAGAAGCACGTCACGCTGATGGGCTCGGGCACGATCCTGGTGCAGGCGATCAAGGCGGCGGAGATGCTGCAGGAAGATTTCGGCGTCACCGCGGAGATCTGGTCGGCCACCAGCTACAACGAGCTGGCCCGCGACGGCCAGGACGCGGCGCGGTTCAACCGCCTGAACCCGCTGGCGGAGCCGAAAGTGGCCTTCGTCACCGAGCAGCTTGCCAAGTCGACCGGCCCGATCATCTCGGCCACCGACTACATGAAGAACTATGCCGAGCAGATCCGCGGCTTCGTCCCCGAAGGGCGCAGCTTCACCTGCCTCGGGACCGACGGCTTCGGCCGCTCGGACAGCCGCGTCAACCTGCGGCGGTTCTTCGAGGTCGATCCGAACCATATCGCCGCCGCGGCGATGGTGGACCTCTACAAGGCAGGCAGCGTCACCAAGGCCCAGCTCGAGAAGGCGCTGAAGAAGTACGAGATCGACGGCGAAAAGCCGAACCCGCGCCTGGTGTAAGGCAGCGGACGAGGAGACAAGACTATGGCAATCGAAGTTAAGGTTCCGGATATCGGCGATTTCAAGGACGTTCCGGTCGTGAGCATCCTGGTCTCCGTCGGAGACACCGTCGCCGAGGAAGACGCGCTTCTGGAACTCGAATCCGACAAGGCGACGATGGAGGTTCCCTCCCCCGCCGCCGGCGTCGTGAAGGAGATCAAGGTCGCCGAGGGCGACAGCGTGTCGGAAGGCTCGCTGATCATGGTGCTCGAGGGCGCGGACGCCCCGGCCGCCAAGGAAGCGCCGAAAGCCGAGGCGCCGAAGGCGGCCCCGGCCGCGGCGCCTGCGGCCGCTCCGGCGGCGGCGGCTCCGGCCTCCGTCACCGATAGCGGCTTCTCCAAGGCGCATGCCTCGCCGTCGGTCCGCGCCTTCGCGCGGCAGGTCGGCGTGGACCTGGCCAAGGTGAACGGCACCGGCCGCAAGGGCCGCATCCTGCGCGAGGACATCGCCAAGGCTCTGAAGGCGGCCGCCCCGGCAGCGGCGCCCGCAGGCGGCGGCGCGGTCTCGGGCGGCATGGGCATCCCGCCGGTCCCGGCGATCGACTTCTCCAAGTTCGGCCCGGTCGAGAATGTGGAGATGTCCCGGATCAAGAAGATCTCGGGCCCTGCGCTGCACCGCTCCTGGCTGAACGTCCCGGCGGTCACGCATAACGACGAGGCGGATATCACCGAGCTCGACAAGTACCGCAAGGAAATGGACACGATGGCCAAGGAGAACGGCTATCGCGTCACGCTCCTGTCCTTCGTGATCAAGGCCTCGGTCTCGGCGCTGAAGGAGCACTGGGAACTGAATTCCTCGGTGCATCCCGACGGCGACAAGCTGATCAAGAAGAACTTCTACAATATCGGCTTCGCGGCAGACACGCCGAACGGGCTGGTCGTGCCGGTGATCAAGGACGCGGACCGCAAGGGCCTCGTGGAGATTTCCAAGGACCTGATGGAGCTCTCCGGCAAAGCCCGCAAGGGCGAGCTGAAGGGCGGCGACATGTCGGGCGCGACCTTCACCATCTCGTCGCTCGGCGGGATCGGCGGCACCTCCTTCACCCCGATCGTCAATGCGCCGGAAGTCGCGATCCTCGGGCTGACCCGCTCGAAGATGGCGCCGGTCTGGAACGGCTCGGAATTCGTGCCGCGCCTGATGCAGCCGCTGTCGCTTTCCTATGACCACCGGGCCGTCGACGGCGCGCTGGCAGCCCGCTTCTGCGTGACGCTGAAGACGCTGCTCGGCGACATGCGCAAGCTGATGTGGTAAGGAGAGCTACCGATGGATGTCAAAGTACCCGATATCGGTGATTTCACCGATGTTCCCGTGGTGTCGGTCCTGGTCTCGGTCGGCGACGTCGTCGCCGCCGAGGATCCGCTGATCGAGCTCGAATCCGACAAGGCGACGCTTGAAGTCCCGTCTCCGGCGGCCGGCAAGGTCGTGGAGATCAAGGTGGGCGAGGGCGACAAGGTCTCCGAGGGCACGCTGATCATCGTGCTCGAGGCCGAAGGCGCCGCGGAGGCCCCCGCGGCCCCGGCGGCCGCACCGGAGGCGAAATCCTCCGGCGGCGGCGCGATCGAGGTGACGGTTCCGGATATCGGCGATTTCACCGATGTTCCGGTGGTCTCGGTGCTGGTCTCGGTCGGCGACACGGTTGCCGCCGAAGATGCGCTGATCGAGCTGGAATCCGACAAGGCGACGATGGAAGTGCCGTCGCCCGCGGCCGGCGTGGTCAAGGAGATCAAGGTCGCCGAGGGCGACAAGGTCTCGCAGGGCTCGCTGATCATGGTGCTCGAAGGCGAGGGGGGCGCGTCCTCCGGGGCCGTCGAGGCCCCGAAGGCCGCGGCTGCGCCGGCGGCGCCTGCCGCCGTCGCCGCCACCGGCACCGCGTCGGGCAAGGGCGACCTGCATGCCGAGGTGGTGGTTCTGGGCTCCGGCCCGGGCGGCTACACGGCGGCGTTCCGCGCGGCCGATCTGGGCAAGAAGGTGATCCTGATCGAGAAGAACCCGACACTGGGCGGGGTCTGCCTGAATGTCGGCTGCATCCCCTCGAAGGCGCTGCTGCATGTCGCCAAGGTGATCACCGAGGCCGAGGAGATGGGCGCGCATGGCGTGAGCTTCTCCAAGCCGAAGATCGATCTCGACGGGCTGCGCGCCTTCAAGGACTCGGTCGTCGGCCAGCTGACCGGCGGGCTCACCGGCCTGTCGAAGGCGCGCAAGGTCGAGATCGTGACCGGCACCGGCAAGTTCACCGGGCCGAACATGATCGAGGTGACGGGCGAAGAGGGCACCAGGACCGTCTCCTTCGACCAGTGCATCATCGCCGCCGGTTCGGAGCCTGTCAGCCTGCCCTTCATCCCGCAGGACGATCCGCGGGTGGTGGATTCGACCGGCGCGCTGGAGCTGCGGCAGATCCCGAAGCGCATGCTGATCCTCGGCGGCGGCATCATCGGGCTGGAGATGGCCTGCGTCTATGACGCGCTCGGGGCGAAGATCACGGTCGTGGAATCCATGGACCAGATCATCCCCGGCGCCGACAAGGACATCGTCAAGCCGCTGGCGACCCGCATCGGCGGCCGCTACGAGAATATCCACCTGAAGACCAAGGTCACCAATGTCGAGGCCCTGAAGAAGGGGCTAAAAGTGACGTTCGAGGGCGCCGACGGCAAGACCTTCGAGGATACGTTCGACATGATGCTGGTCGCGGTCGGCCGCCGTCCGAACGGCAAGCTGATCGATGCCGAGAAGGCGGGCGTGCTGGTCGACGAGCGGGGCTTCATCCCGGTCGACAAGCAGCAGCGCACCGGCGTGCCGCATATCTTCGCCATCGGCGACGTGGTCGGCCAGCCGATGCTCGCCCACAAGGCGGTGCATGAGGGCAAGGTCGCGGCCGAGGTCTGCGCCGGCGAGAACCGCTGGTTCGACGCGCGGCTGATCCCCTCGGTGGCCTATACCGATCCGGAGGTTGCCTGGTGCGGCCTGACCGAGACGGAAGCCAAGGCCAAGGGCATCAAGGTCGAGAAGGGCGTCTTCCCCTGGGCGGCCTCGGGCAAGGCGCTGTCGAACGGGCGCTCCGAGGGCATGACCAAGCTGCTCTTCGATCCCGAGGACCAGCGCGTCATCGGCGCCTGCATCGTCGGCACGAATGCCGGCGACCTGATCGCGGAGGCCGCCCTGGCCATCGAGATGGGGGCGGATGCCGTCGATCTGGGCCATACGATCCACGCCCACCCGACGCTGTCGGAGACGCTGAACTTCGCGGCCGAGATGTTCGAGGGCACGATCACCGACCTGATGCCGCCGAAGAAGAAGAAGCACTGACCGGGCGGCGCCTGCGGGCGCCCCTCGGCTCCGTGACGTCCAGGCGCGCCCCTCCGGGGGCGCGTTTCGCGTTCAGGGGGTCAGAGAAGCACGCCGTAGTCGCGGGCGAGCGTCTCGGCCGTGCCGCGGTAGAGGCTGCCGAGGAAGTCGAGCACGTCCTCCGCCGGTGCGGGATGGCCGGCGCGGCGCTGCTGCGGAAGGGCGGGGCTGGCCTCGGGCAGGCCGAGCACCTTCCAGGCGGCGGCGGCGACCTCGGTCGGGCTCTTCTCCAGCTGGGACCGGGCGAGGATGCTCAGCCGTCCGGACTCGATCGCGTCCTGCCAGAGCGGCAGGCGCTGGTCGTAGAAGCCGGTCTGCAGATAGGCGGCGCCGCGCTCCAGATCGGCGCGCAGCCGGGCGACGGTCAGCTCTTCGCGAGGCCCGGCAGGGTCCGGCGGCGCCGCGTAGTATTCCTCGATGGCGCGACGGACGGGATCGGCGAGGATCAGGAAGAGATGGGCCCCGGGCGCCAGGGCGGCGATGCGGCCGGGGGTGCCGGGCAGCGGGCGGTCGAAATATGAGGCGCTGGCCTCGCCCGCCAGCATCCCGTCCCGGCGGCCGGCGAAGAACTGGCGGTACCAGGCCTCGCCCTGATGGCGCCGGAGCGTGAAATAGCCGATCTCGGCCGGGCGGCGGTCCATGATCTTCGGATGGCGGCAGATATGGTCGTAGAGCGTCGCCGCGCCCTCTGCGCCCGAGCCAATGACGATGAAATCCGGGCCCATCCGGCCGAGATCGCGCCGTTCGGCGGACGGGCCGCCATGGGGCAGGGTGAAGAGCGCCGAGGCGAGATAGGGGTCGCGCCGGTCCTCCTCCCGCCAGAGCGCACCGGTTTCGGGCGGGGTCAGCGCGCGCTTCAGCAGGATCCGTCCGGCCGCTTCGCGCACGGCGCGCAGGTCGCCGCCGGAAACGGCGTCCCAGAACCCCTCGCCGGGCGTGCCCCGCGGGATGATCTTCCAGCGGATCCCGCCGTCGCGGCCGAGGTAGCGCCGCCCGTTGCCGTCCGCGGGCTCCGCCCGGGCGGCCTGCGGGTCCCAGAGCGCGACATGCGCGTCCAGGATGCTGTGCCTGAGGCTGTCCGGCATGGCCGCTCCCCCATGTCTGCGATGGCATGACGGGAGCAGCCGTCCGGGCAGCTGTCAAGGCCGTCCGTGCGACAGGGGATGTGCAAGTTCCTGGCAAGGAACGGTTCTATCCCGCCCCTGCGGCGATGCGGCACCCCGGTCCGGGCCGGGGCGCCCGGCGGCTCAGCGCGCCTGGAAGGCGATCGGCCACATGAAGTCGAGCGGCTTGAAGCCCTGGCCCAGATACTGGACGATCCCGGCCTTGTCGGCGACGTTGTAGCCCGGATGCAGCGCGCCTACCGGCACCGAGAAGGGAAAGAAGCTGCCGCTTGCGGGGTTGTAGGCAGCGGTGGCGTGGCAGGCATGGCAGCTCGCCTGGAAGCCGGTCCAGTACTGCGGCTGCGCGGTGTTCGGGCCGCCGGCGAAATCCTCCATGTCGGTATGGCCGAGCACGACCGGCACCGCGCCCGTGCCGTTCTCGGTGAAGCGGATCTGGGTGCCGTTCGGGGCGTAGCGGTCGAACCCCTCGCCGCCGAGCCCGGCGGCGGCCAGGATTTCGGCGATCTGGCCGCCGGGCAGCGGCGCGCGCTGGGTGATGAGCGTCTCGCGCACATGGGCGACGCCGGGATTGGCGTTGAACTCGAAGGTCGTCCAGAACCAGCTGGGATCCTCGCTGTAGAAGGTGTCGCCCGGATCAGGGAGCGGCGCCATCTTCACCATGATATGCAGGCCGCGCCACCAATAGGTGCCGCTGTCGAAATCATAGGTCAGCGCGCCCTCGGGCGCCGGGCTGCCATCGGCGACCTGCAGCCAGGAGGCCTTCAGCTCGATCGTGCCGACCGGCATGTCGACATAGTCGTGATCCTCGAAATACGCGGCGACATCGAGCTTGGTCGTCAGCCCCTTGGCGATCAGGTAGTCGTAGCTGATCTGGTTGCGGGTGACTTCCTCGTTGGCGCCGTCGGGATCGGCGGTGGTCACGCGGCCGGCCACGATGTCCTTCTTCTCGGCGCTCGGCTCCATGTCGGTGCGGGGCGGGGCGCCGAAATCGAAGGGCCTGGCGGAGTGGAACGTGTCGGGATCGGTCGGCCAGGCCATCCAGAGCGGCACCTTGCCCGAGGGCGTCATGCCGTCATTGCCCTCGGGCGCGTCGAGCAGGCGGTTGACCCGGGCGAAGAACATCCAGGCCAGGCGCTGGCGTTCCTCGAGGCTGCCATTGAAGGCCAGATCGGCGCAGGCGGCGGCGAAATCGGCATCGGATTTCTCCAGCCAGCCCGGCGTGATGCAGGTCTGGTAACTGGTCTGGGCGGCAAGCGGCAGGGCAGGGACGAGAAGGCAGGCCGCGGGCGCGGCCAGCTTGGCGAAGGTGGTCATCGGAATGGGCTCCAGAAAGATCTTCGACGAAGGTGGTCCCGACATGTTTAACAATTCATTTATGGAAATGCGTTAACGGGCCTGGCCCGGCAGGGGGCCGTCCTCTGCGCGCCGGGCAGCCGGCCGCAACCGCTCGGGGGCCCGTCTGGGGTCCCGCCCCCGGGGATCAGTTCGGCCGCGCGGCCTTCCGGCGGCGCAGGGACCAGATGCCGCCCAGCCCGGCAGCCAGCAGCGGCAGCGAGGCGGGCAGGGGCACTTCGGAATTCACCTCGTAGACCAGCCCGCCCAGCAGGCCGCGGGAATAGTAGTAGGTGCCGAGCGGGTAGCTGACCGAAAGGCCGTTCTCGATCGAGAGATTGTCGTCGGAGGCGATCACGTCGCCCGTCGAGCCGTCCCAGCTGGCATTCACGCCGCCGCCGCTGGCGCCGAGGATGAGAAGCGCATAGGTGGAGTCTGCCTCGAGCAGCAGATCGGTGGTGTCGAGGCTCTGCTCGCTGCCTGTCCCGGTCAGGTCGTCGAAGGCGGTGAGAAGGGTCCAGTCGCCGAGCGCGCCCATCTCCGTCTCCGCGTAGCTGCCGGCATAGTAGTAGACCGCGTAATCGGCGGTGACCCCGGTATGAAGCGTGGCGATGATGTCGGTCAGTGTCAGGCTGTTCGAGCCGGTCGTGATGTCGAACATGAGGCCCCGGAAGTCCGGGTCGTCGAAGCTGGCGCCATCGGCGGTCCCGTTCGTCAGCAGCGTCGCGGCCTGCGGCGCCGTCGCGGCCAGGGCGAGCGCCAGACTGCCAAACGTAGTTGCAAGGGGATTTGTCATATCGTCCTCCGGTTGAAAAATCTTTTATTTTCAACGAGATGATTCAAAATCCCGCATGTCTATGCAAGGGGGGATCCGGCTTGGAAACAAATTTCCGGCCGCCGCCCCGGGTCAGTCCCGCGGGGCGGATTGCGCGGCCAGGCCCCGTGCCGCGGCCTCGATCAGGTCGAGCGCGCCGTCGAAATCGCGGGTGTAGTAGGGGTCGGGCACTTCGGAGATGCCGGTCTCCGGGGCGAACGCCATCATCAGCACCACCTCCGTGCCGTCCCCTGCCGGGCGCAGCCGCTCGATATTGGCGAGATTGGCGTCGTCCATCGCGACGATCCGGTCCCATCTGCCGAAATCCGCACGGGTGAACTGGCGCGCGCGCAGCCCGCCGAGCTCGTAGCCGCGGGCCTGCGCCGCCTGCTGCATCGGTCCGTAGGGCGGCTCGCCGACATGCCAGTCGCCGGTCCCGGCGCTGTCGATCTCCCAATCCGGTTCCAGCGCGCGCAGCACGCCTTCGGCCGCGGGCGACCGGCAGATATTTCCCAGGCAGACGAAGAGAATGCGCGGCATCGCGGGCTCCTTTTCCTGCCTGCGTAGCGCCTTGCCGCCAGCGGAACAAGCATGCGGCCGCCGTCCTGTCTTGCGCACCGATCAGAATCGGGATTAATTCCCGGATATGGAAAACACGGAAAGCGATCTCATCCGGCCCCTGGCCGATCATCTGCGCGCGCTGCGCACCGGGCAGGGGCTGACCCTGCAGGACCTGGCGGGCAGGAGCGGCATCAGCCGCGCGACGCTCTCGCGGATCGAGAATGGCGAGGTCAGCCCGACGGCGGAGACGCTCGGCCGTCTGGCCACGGCGCTGGCCCTGCCGATCTCGCAGCTGCTGGCGCCGCTGGAGCCGGGCTTCGAGCCGCTGATGCGCCGCGCCGGACAGAGCGTCTGGGAGGATCCCGGCAAGCAGTTCACCCGCCGCAATGTCTCGCCGCCGAGCCGCCAGCTGACGGTGGAGCTGCTGGAATGCACGATCGGGCCGCATCAGCGGATCAGCTACGGCGCCCCGGCGCGGCCCGGGCAGGAGCACCACCTGCTGCTGCTCGAAGGGCGGCTGCGGCTGACGGTGGACGGCGCCGCGCATGAGCTGGGGCCGGGCGACTGCCTGCGCTACTGCCTGCGCGGTGCGTCGTCCTTCGAGACGGCCGAGGCGCCGGTCCGCTACATAATCGCCCTGGCTTGAGGAGTTCCGCCATGGAGACGCGCGTGATCACGATCGACGGCGCCGGGCTTGGCCCGAGGCTGGAGGCTTTGGCGGAGATCCTCGTTGGCAGCGTCGCGGGCGGGGCGGCGATCGGCTTCATGGCGCCGCTTGCCGAGACGGAGGCGCGGCGGTTCTGGGCCGAGGATGTGCGCGCCGAGATCGAGGCCGGGCGGCGGGTGCTTTTCGGCGCCGAGCGGGCGGGCCGGCTGCTCGGCACAGTGCAGCTTGTCACGGCGATGCCGCCGAACCAGCCGCATCGCTGCGAGATCGCCAAGATGATGGTGCATCCCGCGGCGCGGCGGCAGGGGATCGGCCGGCAGCTGATGACGGCCGCGCTCGGCCATGCCCGCGGCCTCGGCCGGACGCTGGTGACGCTCGACACGCGCAGCGGGGATGCGGCGGCGCCGCTCTATGCTTCGGTGGGGTTCGAGGTGGCCGGGGAGATCCCGGATTTCGCCTGGGATCCGGACGGGCGGGCGCGGCATGCGACCACCTACATGTACCGGCGCCTCTGACGCGGATACCGTCGCGTGGCAAGGCGGGCGGCGGCCGGGACCCGTGGCGGGCCCCGGCGGCAGGGCTCAGCCCTGTTTCGGCAGGGCCTGCATCAGCGGCAGGAAATGCGCCATTTCCGGGCCGCGGGCCTTGCCGGTCAGCGCCTTGCGCAGCGGCATGAAGAGCCCCTTGCCCTTGCGGCCGGTCTTCTCCTTCACCGCGGCGGTCCAGCTGCCCCAGGTCGTGTCGTCGAACGGCAGCGGCGGCAGCATGGCGAGCGCCTCGGCGATGAAGTCGCGGTCCTCGTCCTCGATCGCGGGCTCGGCCCCGTCGCGGAGGATCTGCCACCAGCCGGCGATCTCGGCGCGGGTCGCGACATTCTCGTGGATCACCGCCCAGAAGGCCGGGGCCAGCGCGTCGGGCACGCCCGCCGCGGCAATGTCCGCCGCGACCGCCTCGACCGGCAGGCTGCCCAGATGGCGCGCGGTCAGCGGCAGCAGGTCGGCCTCGTCGAATTTCGTCGGGGCGGCGCCGAAGCTCGAGAGGTCGAAGCCCTCGATGATCTCCTCCATCGAGCTGCGCAGCTCCACCGGCTGCGAGGAGCCGAGCCGCGCCATGTGGCTGAGGATGGCCATCGGCTCGATCCCGCGGGCGCGCAGGTCGCGCAGCGAGAGCGTGCCGAGCCGCTTCGACAGCGCCTCGCCCTGCGGGCCGGTCAGCAGCGAATGGTGGGCGAAGGCCGGCACCTTGCCGCCGAAGGCGTCGATCATCTGGATCTGCGTCGCGGTGTTGGTCACGTGGTCGGCGCCGCGCACGACATGGGTCACGCCCATCTCGGCATCGTCGACCACCGAGGCCAGCGTGTAGAGCACCTGGCCGTCGCCGCGGATCAGCACCGGGTCGGAGACCGAGGCGGCGTCGATGGAGATCGGGCCGAGGATGCCGTCGGACCATTCGATCCGCTCCTGGTCGAGCAGGAAGCGCCAGTGGCCGGGACGCTCGGCGCGCAGGGCGGCCTTCTCGTCGTCGGAGAGGCTCAGCGCGGCGCGGTCATAGACCGGCGGCTTGCCCATGTTGAGCTGCTTCTTGCGCTTCAGGTCGAGCTCGGTCGGGGTCTCGAAGCATTCGTAGAACCGGCCCATGGCGCGGAACTTGTCGGCGGCGGCGGCATAGCGGTCGAGCCGCTTGGACTGGTATTCGACCCGGTCCCAGGTGAAGCCGAGCCATTCGAGGTCGGCGAAGATCCCGTCGATGTATTCCTGCTTCGAGCGTTCCTGGTCGGTGTCGTCGATGCGCAGGATGAAGGTCCCGCCGGCCTTGCGGGCGATGGCGAAGTTCATCAGGGCGGCACGCAGGTTGCCGATATGCAGGTAGCCCGTGGGGGAGGGCGCGAAGCGGGTGGTGGTCATGGCGGATCTCCTGTCGGCGCTGGCTAACCACATCGCGCGCACGGTGTCCAGAAATCCGCGCGGAAGCCGCCGGGAGAGGGCCCGGCCCTCTCCCGGACCCTCTCCGGGCGCCCTGTGACGACGCGGTCGCTAGGCGGCGGCGGGCCCGGCTGCCATGACGGGGCCATGACCGATGAACCTGAGTCGCTGCCCGCCTTCGGACTGCCCCCCGGCCTCGAGGAGATCGAGGAGATCGCCCGTGCCACGCTGGAGGCGCTGCCGCAGCGCTTTGCGGCGGCGGCGCGCCAGGTGGCGCTGAGGGTCGAGGATCTCGCCCCCGAGGAGATGCTGCGCGACCTGGAGATCGCCGATCCCTACGAGCTGACCGGGCTCTATGACGGCATCCCGCTGACCGAGAAGTCGGTGATGGACCAGCCCTCGGGGCCGGACACGATCTGGCTGTTCCGGCTGGCGATTCTCGACGAATGGATCGCGCGGGGGGATGTCGGGCTCGAGGATCTGGTCGCGCATGTGACGGTTCACGAGCTTGCCCATCACTTCGGCTGGTCGGATGATGACATCGCCGTGATAGACCGCTGGTGGGAGTGAGATCCGGAATAGATCATGGCTAGTCTCCGGCTGACTGGCGGTGGCGCCGTGATTGCCGCTGCCGGAACAGCAAGGGAGACGCGACATGACGAAGATCACCCGCCGACAGGCCCTGACCACCGCAGCCGCCGCGCCGCTGGCTGCCGCAATGCCGAGGATGTCCATGGCAGCCGCCGAGATGATGGGGGCCACGACGCCGCCGCAATTCTTCCGCTTCAAGCTGGGAAGCTACGAGGTCGTCACCCTTCTGGGCGGCACGACGACCCGCGACAATGCCCATGCGATCTTCGGCACCGACGTGCCCGAGGACGAGTTCGCCGCCGTGTCGGACGCGCATTTCATTCCCGCCGACCGGGCGCAGTTCTTCTTCACGCCGATGCTGGTCAATACCGGCTCGGAGCTGGTGCTGTTCGATACCGGCCTGGCGCCCGAGGGCGTGACCGGCGCGCTGGAAGCGGCGGGCTACAGCGCGGACATGGTCGACCGGGTCGTGCTGACCCATATGCATGGCGACCATATCGGCGGGCTGATGTCGGGCGATGACGCCACCTTCGCCAATGCCGCCCATGTGGCCGGCGCGGTGGAGGACAACCACTGGTCGGCCTCGGGCAACGAGGGCTACGAGGCCAAGGTCCGTCCGCTGCGCGAGCAGTTCAGCTTCGTCGATCCGGGCGCCTCGGTGGCGCCGGGCATCACTGCGGTCGAGGCCTATGGCCATACCCCGGGCCACATGGCCTACATGGTGGAGAGCGACGGCGAGCAGATGATGCTGTTCGCCGATACCGCCAACCACTATGTCTGGTCGCTCGGCTATCCCGACTGGGAGGTCCGCTTCGACATGGACAAGGCGCAGGCGGCGGCGACGCGGAGGAAGATCCTCGGCATGATCGCCGCCGACCGGATCCCGGCGATCGGCTACCACATGCCCTTCCCGGCGCTTGGCCATGTCGCCCCGCGCGGCGAGGGCGGGTTCTCCTGGGTGCCGGCCAGCTATCAGACCTGGCTGGAGTGAGACCACGCGGCGGGTTGCGGGCGGCCGCCCGGGCGGCCACTCTGCGGCAGGACTGACCTGACGAGGAGCCGCGGCCCGTGACCGACCCCATCCCGCGCGAGGCCTGCCTGGCCCGCCTGGCCGAGCTTCCCCGCGGCGCGCGCCGCCTGATCGCCGTCGCGGGCGCGCCCGGCTCTGGCAAGTCGCGCCTGGCGTGCTTCCTCGCAGAGGGGCTGAATGCCGGGAGCCCCGGCCGGGCCGAAGTGGTGCCGATGGACGGGTTCCACTATGACGACGCGGTGCTCGAGGCGCGCGGGCTGCGGCCGCGCAAGGGCGCGCCGGCGACCTTCGACGTCGCCGGGTTCGACCATCTTCTGGCGCGGCTGCGCGCCAATGCCGAGCCCGAGATCGCCATTCCCGTCTTCGACCGGGATCTGGAGATCTCGAGGGCCGGGGCGCGGATCGTCGGGCAGGAGACGGAGATCCTCGTGGTCGAGGGCAACTACCTGCTGCTCGATCTGGCGCCCTGGGACCGGCTCGCCCGGCATTTCGACGCAACGGTGTTCCTCGAGGTCGAGGCGGCGGAGCTGGAGCGGAGGCTGCTGCGGCGCTGGGAGGTCCGGCACGGGATCCCGCCGGAGGAGGCGGCGCGCCGCATCCGCGGGAACGACCTGCCCAATGGCGAGACCGTCCGCCGCCACAGCCGTGCGGCCGACTGGGTGGTGGGCCCGGCGCCCTGAGCGCGCGTTCCGTTCCCGGGAGATTCCGGTTCCCTATTGACCGCGCCCCGGTGCGCGTCAGGAATGCCCCTGGCAGGCCGCGCGCTGCCGCAGCTTCCGCATCAGGCTGCGATAGGTGCGCTCCGCGCGGCGCTGCGCGAGTTCGTCGCCCTGGAGCTCGGCCGAGGTCAGCACTTCCATTGCCTGGAGGATTTCCTCGACAAGCAGGGCCGTCTCGGGGCTCAGGGTGCGTCTGTCAACAGGTCCCCGCATAGCAGCCACCTTGTTCAAATTTGCGAGTCGAACAGTAAATAGATACCTCACATGACAGGCTCAAGTGAGGATCTCCGCGTCTAATCTGAATGAAGAATTCCGTGTGACATTTTCCTCATGACCTTTTTGCTATGGCTTTTCATTTAAGAATGTAGAGGAAAATCGCACATTTTACTTCAGAAGGCGAGTGTTTTGAAACCACCGTGACCGGAGGTTGCAGGACAGCTCGTGACCGGAGGTTGCAGGACAGCTCGTGACCGGAGGTTGCAGGACAGCCCGTGCCCGGCCGCGCAGGCGGAGCGGAGGGCGCGGCCGCGGGGGCCGCGCAGCCGCGCTCAGGACGTGGTGTCGCGCCAGCGGTTGGCGATCGGATAGCGGCGGTCGAGCCAGAAGGCGCGCTTGGTCAGGCGGGCGCCTGGGGCTGCCTGGAAGCGCTTGTACTCGCTGATGAAGATCAGGTGCTCCACCCGCCGGACGGTCTCCCGGTCGAAGCCCGCGGCCACCAGCTCGTCGACCGATTTCTCGTCATCGACCAGCCCTTCGAGGATCGCGTCGAGCACCTCGTAGGGCGGCAGGCTGTCCTCGTCCTTCTGGTCGGGGCGCAGCTCGGCGGAGGGCGGCTTGTCGATCACGCGGACCGGGATCACCTCGCCCTCGGGGGCTTTCATCCACTCGCGCCAGTTGGCGTTGCGCCAGCGGCAGGTCTCGAAGACGCGGGTCTTGTATAGGTCCTTGATCGGGTTGTAGCCGCCGTTCATGTCGCCGTAGATCGTGGCATAGCCGACCGCGACCTCGGACTTGTTCCCGGTGGTCAGGAGCATCTCGCCGAACTTGTTCGACAGCGCCATCAAGAGGAGCCCGCGCAGGCGCGACTGGATGTTCTCCTCGGTGATGTCGGGGGCGCGGCCCTCGAAGAGCGGCGCCAGAACCTCCTCGACTGCGTGCTTCGGACCGGCGATCGGCAGCGTGTCGATCCGCGTGCCGAGCCGCTTGGCCACCTCGGCGGCATCCTCCAGCGAATGGGCGGAGGTGTATTCCGACGGCAGCATGACGCAATGCACGTTCCCGGGCCCGATCGCGTCGGCGGCGATCACCGCGACCAGCGCCGAGTCGATCCCGCCCGAGAGGCCGAGCAGCACCTTCGAGAAGCCGGTTTTCGACAGGTAGTCGCGCAGCCCCTCGACCATCACGCGGTAATCCTGCTCCCAGGTGTCGGGATGGGTGGCGAGCCTGGTCTTCTTCGCGCGCCAGCCCTCCGGGGTCTCCTCGAAATCGACATGCGCCACCGCCTCGTCGAAGACCGGCAGCTGCGCCATCAGGTGGCCGCCGGGGTTCAGCACGAAGCTGCCGCCGTCGAAGACCTGGTCGTCCTGGCCGCCGACCATGTTGAGATAGACCAGCGGCAGGCCGGTCTCGACCACGCGGGCGACCATGATGCCGATCCGCTCGGACTGCTTGCCGCGGTGATAGGGCGAGCCGTTCGGCACCAGCAGGATCTGCGCGCCGCTCTCGGCCTGCGCTTCGGCGACATCGGGATACCAGCTGTCCTCGCAGATCGGCGAGCCGATGCGCAGCGGGCCGATCGCATAGGGGCCGTGCAGCGGGCCGCGCTTGTAGAGCCGCATCTCGTCGAAGACGTCGTTATTGGGCAGGCAGTGCTTCAGCACCCGCGCCGTCACCTTGCCGCCCTCGAGGATCCAGAACGCGTTGTAGAGCCCGTCCTCGCCGCGCCAGGGACCGCCGATGCCGATCGCGGGCCCGTCCGCGCAGTCGGCCGCCAGCTTGCGGATCTCCTCCTCGGCGGCGGCGACGAAGGACCGGCGCCGTATCAGGTCCTGGGCCTGGTAGCCGGTGATGAACATCTCGGTGAAGGCGATCATCTGCGACCCGGCGGCTTTCGCCTCTTCCCAGGCGGCGCGCGCCTTGGCGGCATTGCCCTTGAGGTCGCCGAGCGTGGGGTTCAGCTGGGCCAGGGTCAGGCGGAAGGATGCGGTCATGGTCGGGTCTCCAGGATCTCGTCCCCTCTTAGCAGGGTCGGGCGAGAGGGAAAGCCCCGCTTTGCCCGCCCGGCCGCGCCCTGGCGGCGCATGGCGGGATTTGCCCGGGCTTTGGCCGCCCTGCGGAGCGGTTCAGCCCGCGAGAAAGCGTTCCACCGCGCGCTCCAGCGCCGCCCAGTCGGTATAGACATGCACCTTGCGCGGATCGGCGCCGGGATCGCGGGCGGCGAGCACCCGGCGCATCGCCGGGCGGGCCAGCCAGCCGTAGCGCTCGGGACGGTAGGCGCCCGCCACCTGCTCCACGCGGGCGGGCCGCCAGCCGGTCGCGGCGGCGAGGCCGTCGAGGACCCGCCCGAGCCCCTGCCAGTCGCCGGCATCCTGCCCGGCGGCGGAGAGCGAGACCGAGAGGAAGAGGACCGGCATCTGCGCCAGGGTATCGGCGTGGCGCGCCGCATAGCGCCGGAGGTCGCGGTGGTAGCGCCCCAGATGGACCGGCGCGGCCAGGATCGCCCGGTCGTAATCCGAGGGCGCCCGGCGGATCGCCTTGCGGAGCGGCAGCAGATCCGCCGCGTGCCCGGCTGCCGCGATCTGCGCGGCGACGCGCCGGGCGATCTCGGCGGTATGGCCTTCCTGCGTGGCGTATCCCGCGAGAACCCTCATCTCCGTCCTCCCTTGCCGAGGATGGCGGCCGGGATGCCTCCGCGCAAGCCCCGCAGCCCCGGCGGCGGTCCGGACGGTCCGGCGGTCATGCATCGACCGCCGCATCCGGCCGCGTCAGAGCGCCTTCTCGAAGAAGAGATCGGGATAGGGGTCGTCGTTGAAGCGCGGGATCTCCGTCCAGCCGGTGCGGCGGTAGAGCGCCACCGCCTCGGGCAGGGCGCTGTTGGTGTCGAGCCGCAGCACTCGGATGCCCAGCTCGCGCGCGCGGTCTTCGGAGGCGGTCATCAGCCGCCGCGCCAGCCCGTGGCCGCGGGTCAGCGGATCGACCCAGAGCCGCTTGATCTCCGCCGTGCCGTCGCCCGCCCCCTTGATGCCGACGCAGCCCGCGGGCAGCCCGTCGGAATAGGCCAGCAGGAAGCTGCCCTTCGGCGGCACCATGTCCGCCGCCTGCGGATCGCGCGAGAGACTGACGTCGAAGCCCTGGGCGAAACGGCGGCCGAGCTCGGCATAGTATTCCCCGAGGCAGTGCAGCGCCGGGGCGCTGCGGGGATCGGCCTCGGCGATCTCGACATGCTGCCGCCCCAGCGCCAGCGCGATCCGGTCCATCGCGTCGAGCAGCGCCCCGGCATCGGCCTGCCCGCCAAGCAGCTTTGCCGCGCGGTCGTCCGAGAGCTTCTCGTAGGCGGCATACTCCGCCGCCCCGTCCGCGGTCAGGCGCAGGATGCGCCGCCGGCCGTCCCCGGGATGGCGGACGGTCTCGACCAGGCCCTCGTCCTCCAGCGCGCGCAGCAGCCGGCTGGCCAGCCCCGAATCGAGGCCCAGATGCGCGCGGATCGCCGCCAGGTCGGACTGGCCGCGGCCGATGGCGTTCAGCACCCGCGCCGCGCCCAGCGGGCGGCCTCGGCCGAGGAAGGACTGGTCGAGCGCGCCGAGCTCGGCCGTGACGGCACGGGCGAAGCGGCGGAAGCGGGCAACGGGATCGAGCGGCATGATTCCTGACTCCGGTCAGACATTTTCCCTGACTTAGGTCAGATATACCCGCGACGCAAGCGCCCGCCCGCGCATCCTCGCCAAACAGGGTTGGACTTGGCGGCGCCAATTCCCATACAAACGCTCAGGATTGCCATGAACGAACGAAGGTGCCGCCCCATGTCTCCGAAGCTCCGGACCGCGCTTCTCTCGGCCATGCTTGCCGTCGGCGCCGGCCTTGCCGTCACGGCCGAAGAGGGCCCGGTCACCGTCCAGTTCTCCAATGGCGGCGTCTACGAGGGCGCGATGGAGGCCGGCCTGCCCGAGGGCTTCGGCAGCTACAGCCTGCCTTCGGGCTACCGCTATACCGGCGACTGGGTGGCCGGGAAGCAGGAGGGTCAGGGCCGCGCGCAGCTGGTCAACGGCTCGGTCTACGAGGGCGCCTTCGTGGCGGGCCAGCCGCAGGGCGAGGGCCAGCTGACCCTGCCCGACGGCTCGGTGATGATCGGCACCTGGGCAGACGGCAAGATGAGCGGCCAGGGCACGCGGACCTATCCCGACGGCTCGGTCTACAAGGGCGGCTTCCAGGACGACCTGGCCGATGGCGAAGGCACGCTGCGGATGCCCGACGGCTATCTCTACGAGGGCGGCTGGGACGGCGGCCGCCGCTCGGGCCAGGCCAGGGTGACGATGCCCGACGGCTCGGTCTACGAGGGCGCCATGGCGATGGACCAGCGCTCCGGCCCGGGCAAGCTGACGCTGTCGGACGGGTCGAGCTTCGAGGGCCAGTGGGTCGCGGACCAGCTCTCGGGCGAGGGCGTGGTGACCTATGTCAACGGCGACGTCTACCGCGGCAGCCTGGCGATGGGCCGCCGCTCGGGTCCCGGGATCACCGAATACGCCACCGGCGAGCGCTTCGAGGGCACCTATGCCGATGACGTGATCTCCGGCCGCGGCACCTTCACCGGCGCCGACGGCTACCGTTACGAGGGCGAATGGGCCGACGGCCAGTTCGAGGGCGAGGGCGTGCTGACCTATACCGACGGCACCGTCCATCGCGGCCAGTTCAAGGCCGGCCAGCCCGACGGGCCCGGCCAGGTGGCCTTCGCCAATGGCGATGTCTACGAGGGCGACTTCCGCCAGGGCATCATGGAGGGCCAGGGCAAGAGCATCCTGCGCTCGGGCGCGGTCTACGAGGGCGGCTTCCACGAGGGCCGCTACGAGGGCAAGGGCAAGCTGGTCCTGCCCGGCGGCTACAGCTACGAGGGCGACTGGCTCGCGGGCCTGCGCGAGGGCCAGGGCAAGGCCACCTTCGCCTCGGGCGCGACCTACGAGGGCGGCTTCCATGACGATGTCTTCGAGGGCGAGGGCGTGCTGACCATGCCGGAGCAGCTGGTCTATACCGGCGGCTTCAAGGCGGGGCGGCAGCACGGCCAGGGCAAGGTCGTCTTCGAGAGCGGCGACAGCTACGAGGGCGGCTTCGACGAGGGGCGACGCACGGGGCAGGGCGTGCTGACCTATGCCGACGGCACGGTGCTCAAAGGCGAATGGAAGAACGACAATCTCGTCTCCGATGCCGCCGCCCCGGAAGGCGGCGAAGCCGAGCCGGGTTTAGCGCCGAATTAACCCCGCCCCCCGCAAGCTCCGCCACGCCGGAGCGCAGAGGGAGGTTGCAGGATGACGCCGCAGGAGGTGGAGCTGGTCCAGGCCAGCTTTGGCAAGGTGCTGCCGCAGGCGGAGGCCGCGGCCGGGCTGTTCTACGAACGGCTCTTCGAGATCGCGCCGCATGTCCGGCCCTATTTCCGCGGCAATCTCCGGGCGCAGGGGGCGAAGCTGATGACCACGCTCTGCGCCGTGGTCGAGAGCCTGCACGATCTCGACGAGCTGATGCCCTCGGTGCGGGCGATGGCCCGGCGCCATGTCGCCTATGGCGTGACCCCGGCCGACTACCAGCCGGTGGGCGCCGCGCTGGTGCATGCGCTCTCGGTCCATCTGGGCGAGGAGTTCACCCCGGACGTGCGCGGGGCCTGGCTAAGCGCCTATGCCGATCTCAGCAGCGAGATGATCATGGCCGCCTATCCCCCGCGGGGCGCGGAAGGTCCGTGACGGCCGCCACCGGCGCTGGGCGGGCCCGCGTTGACGCCCCCGGGACCCGGGGCGCCGTGGCCCGTTCCTGCCGCCGCCTATCGCCGGGAGGGCCCGATCGCCCGCGGCCTGCTGCCGGACAACATCCCGCCAGGCAGTGAAGCGGAGCTCTTCCGCCTGCGGGAGCCGCGGCGCGGCTGCTGCCCGCCGGGACATTGCCTTGGCGGTTCCGGTGCCCGGCCGTTGCCGCAGGGCTTGCTGACAGTTTTGCAACGGCGTCCCGGAGCAGTGCCGGGCAGGCGGTCCCGGGGATCGCTCGCAGGCGCCCGACCTCGCGGGCCGGCTCTCGGGGCCGCCGGGCCCGGCCGCGTCTGGCTGGCCGGCATAGGCAGTGTCGAAATCCGGTCGGGCCAGCCGCGCAGCTTTGGCAACGCGCCGGACTGCGCGCCAGCATGCGGCGGTGTCGGTCATGAGGCGGGCTCTCAGGTGGACAAGGCCGATGGCCAGGCGCTAGGGGATGCCGCGTGTCTTGGCGGCGCGCCGCTCGCCCTGGCGCGCCCCTGCAGGCGGACCAGACAGACCGGTTGAACTGCCCCGCGCGGGCGTTCAGAGGAAGAAAGCCCATCCCCGGACGCCACCGAAGCCACGGCACCGCGTTCGAGCGCCACGTCCTCGCCGGGCATCTTGGCGACAAGACGCTCCACGCGCTCAGCCGCCGCCAAGACCTGTTGCGCAACGTGATCCGCATCTGGATGGACGCAGCAGAGGTCAGTGAGGGCGACGTGGCGGTGGCGGAGCTGATGGCCGAGCATGAAGCCCCGATTGCCCCGCTCGGGCGGCTGGCAGGGCGCCAGGGGTCCGGGATCGCGCTTGCGAATTGGGCCTTGCCGCAGCGGGCCCAGCGAGAGAGGCGGAGCTGCCGCTGCCGCTGCCGCTGCCGCTGCCGCTGCGTCTGCTACTGCCGATAGCGCGGGCTCTCCAGCCGCCGGGGATGCAAGCTGACGGGGCGGGGCCTCTGCCCGCGCCGGGAGCGGCCCGAAGCCCGGCGACGAGCCAGCTGTCACGGACATCCGGGGGGCTGCTGTGGTGTCGGGGATGGCCCCGAGCGCCGGGATCCGCTCGTCAATCTGAAGAACGTGCAGCGGCGGACCATCCGCAGGAAGGACAGGGGTCCGGCCGCAAGAGGGTCCATTTCGAACGGCTCGCGGAGCCGTCAGCTTGACCGGTCCGGAGGACCGTCCATCGCGGCGGGCCCGGTTCGCGCCCTGTGGACGGCGATCTGTCCTGCATTGCCGCCGGTGCCGCGCACTCGCGGTACTCGGATCGGTGGCGCGGGTCGAAGGCCCGGGCGGTGCAAATGTGCCGCCCCGTGCCTCGATTGCGAGGACCCCGCCGGCCGTGGCCGGCAGGGCGCTGTGCCGTCCGGCTCAGACGCCGCCGAGGCAGACGTATTTCAGCTCCAGATAGTCGTCGATGCCGTATTTCGAGCCCTCGCGGCCCTGGCCCGACTGCTTCACGCCGCCGAAAGGCGCGACCTCGGTGGAGATGATGCCGGTATTCACCCCGACGATGCCGTATTCCAGCGCTTCGGCCACGCGGAACACCCGGCTGAGGTCGTTGGCGTAGAAATACGAGGCCAGGCCGAAGATCGTGTCATTCGCCTGGGCGATCACGTCCTCGACCGTGTCGAACTTGAAGAGCGGCGCCACCGGGCCGAAGGTCTCGTCGGTGGAGACCTGCATCTCCTTCGTCACCCCGGTCAGCACGGTCGGCTCGAAGAAGGTCCCGCCGAGCGCATGGGGATGGCCGCCAGTGGCAACCGCGGCGCCCTTCGAAGTCGCGTTGGCGATATGCTCCTCGACTTTGGTCACGGCCTTGGGCGAGATCAGCGGCCCGGCCTGCACGCCCTCGTCGAAGCCGTTGCCGACCTTCAGCGCCTCGACCGCCTTGACCAGCTTCTCGGCGAAGGCGTCATAGACCCCGGCCTGGACATAGATGCGGTTGGCGCAGACGCAGGTCTGGCCGTTGTTGCGGAACTTGCAGATCATCGCGCCCTCGACGGCCGCATCCAGATCGGCGTCGTCGAAGACGATGAAGGGCGCGTTGCCGCCGAGCTCCATCGAGGTCTTCTGGATCTGCTCGGCCGACTGCTTCATCAGGATCCGCCCGACATTGGTGGAGCCGGTGAAGGTCAGCTTGCGCACCTTCGGGTTCGAGCAGAATTCCTGGCCGATCTCGGAGGCCGCCGAGGAGGTCACGACGCTGAGCAGCCCCGCGGGCACTCCGGCCTCTTCGGCGAGCTTCGCCATCACCAGCGCCGAGAGCGGCGTTTCGGAGGCCGGGCGCGAGACGAAGGAGCAGCCCGCGGCCAGGGCGGGGGCGACCTTGCGGGCGATCATCGCATTGGGGAAGTTCCAGGGCGTGATCGAGGCGACGACGCCGACCGGCTGCTTCATCACCATGATCCGCTTGTCGGGCTGGTGGCCCGGGATCAGGTCGCCATAGACCCGCTTGGCCTCCTCGGCGAACCATTCGATGAAGGAGGCGCCATAGGCGATCTCGCCCTTGGCCTCGGCCAGCGGCTTGCCCATCTCGGCGGTCAGGATGGTGCCCAAGTCGTCCTGGTTGGCCATCATCAGGTCGAACCACTTGCGCAGAACGGCGGCGCGCTCCTTGCCGGTTTTGGCGGCCCAGGGCTTCTGCGCGTCATAGGCGGCGTTGATCGCGGCCCGGGCCTCGGCCACGCCCAGATCGGGCAGGGTGGCGATCACCTCGCCGGTCGCGGGGTTCGTCACCTCGAATTGCGCCGGGGCGTCGGCGGCGGAGACCCATTTCCCCGCGACCAGCGCGGAGGTGACCAGAAGATCGGGATTGGAAAGGCGGTCGGCAAGCGAAGTCATGGGATCGGTCCTGTCCTGCGTCATCGTCATGGCGCCCCTCGGAGGGCGCCGGGCTTGCCGGGCAGGGTGGCTCTCGGCGGCGGAAAGTCAACGCCGCGGGCCGGAGCGGCTGGCCACATCACCGCGATTTCGATGGCGCCAGAACGGAAAGCGGCGGCCGGAGCCGCCGCGATGCCTCAGGATTTGGTCTTCTCTTCCAGCCAGTGTTCCAGCCAGTGGATCGTGTAGTCGCCCCTCAGGATGTCGGGCTCGGTCAGGAGCGCCGGGAAGAGCGGCACGGTCGTGTCGATGCCGTCGACGATCAGCTCGCCCAGGCTGCGGCGCAGGCGGGCCACCGCCTCGTCGCGGTCGCGGCCATGCACGATCAGCTTGCCGATCAGGCTGTCGTAATAGGGCGGGATCGAGTAGCCGTCATAGATCGCGCTGTCCATCCGGACGCCCAGCCCGCCCGGCGGGTGATAGGCGGTGATCCGGCCCGGGCAGGGCGAGAAGTTCGGCAGGCGCTCGGCGTTGATGCGCACCTCGATGGCGTGGCCCTGGGGGACGAGGTCCTCCTGCACGAATTCCATCGGCAGACCGGCGGCGACGCGGATCTGCTCGCGCACCAGGTCGACGCCGTAGACGGCCTCGGTCACCGGATGCTCCACCTGCAGGCGGGTGTTCATCTCGATGAAGTAGAACTCGCCGTCCTCGTAGAGGAACTCGATCGTGCCGGCGCCGGCATAGTTGATCGCGGCCACGGCCTCGGCGCAGATCTTGCCGATCCGCGCGCGGGTTTCGGCGTCGATGCAGGGGCCGGGGGCCTCTTCGAAGACCTTCTGGTGGCGGCGCTGCAGCGAGCAGTCGCGCTCGCCCAGATGCACGGCCTGGCCCTTGCCGTCGCCGAAGACCTGGATCTCGATATGGCGGGGCTTGCCGAGGTACTTCTCGAGATAGACCTCGTCATTGCCGAAGGCCGATTTCGCCTCGGAGCGCGCGGTCTGGAAGGCGAATTCCAGGTCCTCGGCGGTCCTGGCCAGCTTCATGCCGCGCCCGCCGCCGCCGGCGGTGGCCTTGATGATCACCGGATAGCCGATCTCGGCGGCGACCACGCGGGCCTCGTCCAGGGTCGGCACGCCGCCTTCGGAGCCGGGCACGCAGGGCACGCCGAGCTTCTTCATCGTGTCCTTGGCGGTGATCTTGTCGCCCATGATGCGGATGTGATCGGCGGTCGGACCGATGAAGGTCAGGCCGTGATCCTGCACGATCTGGACGAAATTGGCGTTCTCGGAGAGGAAGCCGTAGCCCGGGTGGATCGCCTCGGCGCCGGAGATCTCGCAGGCGGAGATGATCGAGGCGATGTGCAGGTAGCTTTCCGAGCCCGGGGGCGGGCCGATGCAGACGCTCTCGTCGGCCATGCGGACATGCATTGCATCGGCATCGGCGGTGGAGTGGACCGCGACCGAGGCAATCCCCATTTCGCGGCAGGCCCGGATGATGCGGAGCGCGATCTCGCCGCGGTTGGCGATCAGGATCTTGCTGAACATGGGGCTTACTCGATGATCATCAGGGGCGCGCCGAACTCGACCGGGCCGCCATCCTCGACCAGGATGCGCTTGATGGTGCCGGCCTTGGGGGCGGGGATCTGGTTCATCGTCTTCATCGCCTCGATGATCAGCAGCGTCTGTCCCGCCTGGACGCTTTCGCCGACGGCGGCGAAGGCCGGGGCGCCGGGCTCCGGCTGGAGATAGACGGTGCCGACCATCGGCGATGTGACCGCGCCGGGATGGGCGGCCGGATCTTCCTGCGGCGCGGCCGGAGCGGCCGGGGCCGCGGCGGCGGCCGGGGCGCCCATGGCAGGGGCGGCGGCCTGGACGACGGCAGGGGCGGGCGCGACGGTCATGGTGCGGCTGACCCGGACGGTCAGGCTGTCGTCTTCGCCGTATTCCCGCTTCACCTCGAGGTCGCTCAGGTCGTTCTCCCGCAGCAGCTTCGCCAGAGCTTCGATAAACGCCACATCGGCGCCGTGCGGATTGTCGGTCATGCGTGCCTCGTCTGGATCCAAAATGGGGTTTCATCACCCGTCTTGGCCCGGTCATATATGGCAGGTTTCGGTCAGTTGAAAGCTGTCGCGTGGCGCTTTGTCCGGTTCACTGCGGCAGATTCGGTTGATTTCGCTCAATGTCCGCCCGGCCCGGGGGGATTAACGACCTTGTGATCCCAAGGAACAGACGCGGAGAACCGAAAATGGCCCCTGACAGAACCACGCCGGGAATTGCCGCTCGGCGCCTCGATGCCGAGTCCCTCGCCCGCAATTTCGCCGAACCGCAGCCGCCGCTCGACGCCGAGGAGGCGATAGCGCTGGCGCGCTCCTGCCCGCCGGAAGGGCTGGCCGAGCTGGCCCGGGCCTATCCCGACGGGCCCGACCTGGCGGGCTTTGCCGCGAAGATGGCCGAGGGCGATTTCGCCGGGGCCGCGCAGGTGCTCTACGAGACCAACATCCTCGGCGGGATCTGCGCGCGGGTGAATCCGCTCGACTGGATCTGCCGCGACCTGGGCGAGGAGGCGGCGGCGCTGGCGCCGGCCGTGGCGCAGCTCCAGCGCTTTGCCACCGATCTGGCAATGGCCGCGCCCGGCCATCCCTTCGTCCGCGCGGCGCCGAGCGGGCGCCGGGTGGCGGTGGTCGGCGGCGGACCGGCCGGGCTCGCCTGCGCCCACCGGCTGGCGCGCCACGGCCATGACGTCGTGCTGATGGAGGCGCGCGAGAAGGCCGGCGGGCTGAACGAATACGGCATCGCCGCCTACAAGCTGCCCGCGGGCTACGCCCAGGCCGAGATCGCCTGGCTCGCGCGGATCGGCGGGATCGAACTGCGCACCGGCCTCCGGCTCGGCCGCGACGTGACGCTCGAAGGGCTCTGCGCGGAGCATGACGCGGTCTTCCTGGCGCTGGGACTGGCCGGGGTGAACGCGCTGCGCGCCGAGGGGGCGGAGAAGGCCAATGTCCATGACGCGGTGGATTTCATCGCCGGGCTGCGCCAGCAGGGCTGGCAGGAGATCCCGGTCGGGCGCGACGTGGTGGTGATCGGCGGCGGGATGACCGCGCTGGAGACAGCGGTGCAGGCCAAGCTGCTCGGCGCGCAGAGCGTCACCATGGTCTACCGCCGCAGCGAGGCCGAGATGAGCGTCCACGCGCCCGAGCGCCAGCATGCCGCCTCGAAGGGCGTGCGCATCGTCACCGGCGCCGAGCCGGTGCGGCTGCATGGCGGCGAGGGCGTCGAGGAGGTCGAGTTCCTGCGCGCCGCCGGGGGCCGCACCTTCCGGCTGAAGGCCGACCAGGTCTTCAAGGCGATCGGCCAGTGCCTGGGCGAAGCGCCGGGCGGCATCCGGCTGGAGGCGGGCAAGATCGCCATCGCGCCGGGCGGGGCGACCTCGGTGCCCGGGGTCTGGGCAGGCGGCGACTGCGCCACCGGCGGCAGCGACCTGACGTTAGAGGCCGTGACCCAGGGGCGCGACGCCGCCGAGGACATCCACCACCGCCTGAGTGCCGCCTGAGGCGGGGACGGGGCAGAATGCCACTGGCCTCTGCCCCGGCTTTGCGCTTGAGTGTCCGGGTGCCTGACGACTAGGCCCCGATGACAATGGACAGCCTTCACCTGACGCCCGAAATCCTGCTGCGCGCCTATGCGATGGGCGTCTTCCCGATGGCCGAGAGCCGTGACGACCCGGAGATCTTCTGGGTCGATCCGCGCCGCCGCGGAATCCTGCCGCTTGGCGGGTTCCATGTCTCGCGCACGCTGGCCAAGCGCATCCGCCGGGCCGAGTTCGAGATCCGCTTCGACAGCGATTTCGCCGGGGTGCTTGCGGGCTGCGCCGACCGCGAGGAGACCTGGATCAACGACGCGATCTTCGATCTCTACTGCGAGCTCCACGCGCTGGGATTCGGCCATTCGATCGAGGTGCTGCGCGACGGGGTGCTGGTCGGCGGGGTCTATGGCGTTGCGCTCGGCGGCGCTTTTTTCGGCGAAAGCATGTTCTCGCGCCGCACCGACGCCTCGAAAGTGGCGCTGGCCTATCTGGTCGACCGGCTGAAAGGGCAGGGGTTCGAGCTATTCGACACGCAGTTCGTCACGCCGCATCTGCAGCGGCTGGGCGCGCAGGAGGTCTCGCGGCGGGAATACCGGCGGATGCTGGCGCGGGCGCTGCCGCGCCCGGCGCGCTTCGATGCCCGGGCGCCGGTGGCGACGCCTCAGGAACTGCTGCAGCGGATCAGCCAGACGTCGTAGCGCATGTGGTCGAGCGCGTTGAGCGCGGGCGAGGAGGCGACCATCCAGCCCTCGAAATTCGGCTCCGTGGCGCGCCGGTCCTTGATCGTCAGATAGGCATAGGCGTCGCCGGTCGGGTTGTCGGCGGGCACCCGGCATTCGGCCACGGAAATCTCGAGATCGCGGTAGGTCGTGCTGCTGCCGGCGCGGACCTGGAACTCGGTCAGCTCGCCGGACAGCCGGTCGAGCCCGCGCAGCGTCACCACCGGCGCGGTCTGCACCGGGATGTTGTCCTGCGCGCGGGCTGCCTCCGGCGCGAGGGCCGGGGCCGCCACCAGGAGCGCCGCAGCCAGGAGGCTCCGGATCATTCCCCGCCGCCCACGAACTTCATCAGGAGGCTGATCAGGCTGACGGCGCCCTGGGTGTCGACCACCTCGTCGCCGGGCGCGTAGTTGTCGACCGAGCCGCCGGGCAGGATCTCGACATAGTTGCCGCCGAGCAGCCCCTCGGAGGAGATCACGATGGCGCTGTCGTCGGGCAGCTCGATACCGTTGCGGATCTGCACGGTGGCCTCGGCGCGGAAGCTCTGCGGGTTCAGGTCCATCGAGGTGACGGAGCCGACCTTGACGCCGGCCATGCGGACATCGGTGCCGACGCCGATTCCCTCCGCCGAGCGGAAGCTGGCGGTCAGCGGATAGCCGGCATTGCTGGTCATCCCGCCGGTGGAGCTGAGCGTGTAGAGCAGGAAGGCTGCGGCGACGGCCAGGACGGTCCCGCCGACGGCGACTTCGGTAACATTCTCGGACATGTACGTCCCCTTCTTCGGGCCGTTATTCGGGCGACCAGGCGTCGTAGTCGCTGCGGGCGGCGGGTTCGGGCCGGCGGATGGAGCCGGCGGGGGCATAGGCCATGACCGTGCCGGTCAGGTTCTCGGCATGCGGCTTTTCCCAGGGCTTGTGCGCCAGCGGGCGGTCCGTGGGCGGCTCGTCCCAGGTATGGTGCAGCCAGCCGTGCCAGTCGGGCGACACGCGGCTGGCCTCGGCCTCGCCGTTATAGATGACCCAGCGGCGCTTGCCGTCTTCGGTCTGGTAGAAGATGTTGCCCTGATCGTCCTCGCCGACCTTCCGGCCGTGGCGGCTGGTGAAGATCTTGGTGCCGAGTGTCTGGCCGTTCCACCAGGTGACGGCCTGCTTGAGCGTGTCGACGATCGCCATGGGAACCCCTTCTTCCGGACAGCCCAGATATGGACCTGACATCTTATAATGACCAGTGCCACGCCGTCGCAAGTGGCGGGCATGGCACGGCCCATCGCGAAGCCGTGACGCAGAAAGGTTCAGAAAACGCAAAAGCCGCCCGATGGGCGGCTTTGACGTCGTAGATGCTGATCAGCTCAGCCCTGGCGTGCCTTGAAGCGACGCTGGGTCTTGTTGATCACGTACACCCGGCCTTTGCGGCGCACAACGCGGCAGTCGCGATGACGCTGCTTCAGCGAGCGGAGCGAGTTACGGACCTTCATGGCCTTTCTCCTCATTTCGCGGCGCGTCCGCGCCTGGTTGAAGCCAAAGGCCCCCGAAACGGGGGCCCGTTTTCCGAGAGGCAATGGTGGGCGGTACAAGGATCGAACTTGTGACCCCTACGATGTCAACGTAGTGCTCTACCGCTGAGCTAACCGCCCACTAGCCTTCCGCTTTGCCGCCTCTTTCCGGTCCTTCGGGCGCCGCCCTCCGTTCCGTTCCGCTGCTGCTCTGCGTCGGTGGGGGGCTTCTAATCAGAGTCGCGGGGGGGTGCAAGCCCTTTCGACAGAGAAAAGAATCTGACTATAAGGAAAGCCTGAGGAGAGCCGATGCCGACGACCCATTTCGACCTGTTCCTTCCGGATAAGCCGCTGTCAGGCGCCATTTTCGCGTCGCCGCATTCCGGCCGCAGCTATGCAGAGGCCTTCCTGGAAGCCTCCGTTCTCGATCCGCACACGCTGAGATCGTCCGAAGATGCCTATGTGGACAAGCTGATCGCCGAAGCGCCCGCGCTTGGCGTTCCGCTCTTGGCCGCGCATACGCCGCGCGCCTATGTCGATCTCAACCGCGCCGCGGACGAGCTCGATCCGGCGCTGATTCACGGCGTGCGGCGGCTGGCGCACAATCCGCGCGTGACCTCCGGGCTCGGGGTGATTCCCCGCGTCGTCGCGGGCGGGCGGGCGATCTACCGCGGTCGGCTGCCGATCGAGGAGGCGCAGAGCCGCCTGTCGGAACACTGGCATCCCTATCACGACGCGCTGCAGGCGCTGCTCTCCAGCCAGCGGCAGGCCTTCGGCCGGACGATCCTGATCGACTGCCATTCCATGCCGCATGAGGCGATCGAGCATCACTGCATGTCGATGGACCGGCTGCCCGATGTCGTGCTGGGCGACCGCTTCGGCGCCTCGTCCGATCCGGACGTGACCGCGGCGATCGAGGCGGTGTTCGAATCAGAAGGGCTGGCCGTGGCGCGCAACACGCCCTTTGCCGGCGCCTATATCTCGCAGCGCTACGGCCGGCCGTCCTCGTCGCAGAGCGTGGTGCAGGTCGAGCTGGACCGCTCGCTCTACATGGACGAGCGCAGCCTGGTGCCCCATGAGGGATTCGCGCGGATCAAGAGGGTGATGACGCGGCTGATCGCGGAAGTGGCCGAGCTGGCGCGTCCGCAGATGCCGCTGGCCGCCGAATAGGGCGGCAGGGTGCGCCGGGCCCCGCGGAGGGGCCCCGGCAGTCTCGTCGGCCGGTCTCAGGCGGCGTTGACGACGTCTTTCAGCGCCTTGGCGATGGTCACCTTCACCTGGCGGTCGGCTTCCTTCTTGATCTGCTCGCCGGTGGCCGGGTTGCGGACCATGCGCTCGGGGCGCTCGCGGCAGAAGATCTTGCCGACGCCCGGCAGGGTCACGGCGCCGCCCTTGGCGACTTCTTCGGTGATGATGCCGGCAATGGCGTCCAGAGCCGCGGTCGCGGTCTTCTTGTCGGTCTCCATGGCCTCTGCCACGGCTGCAACGAGCTGGGTCTTCGTCAGCGGTTTGGTCACGGCTTCGTTCCTTGTGCCTGTATGGTTCTTGGTTTGGCGCCCACCTTAGAACTAAGGGAATCAGCTACTCAATCGCTTTACAAAGGATTTCGTGCCGATCGGCGGGTTTGCCCACAGAAAATATGCTCCTGACGCCCCGGAAGGGCCGCTGAGGCTGTTTTCAGGGCGCTCCGCCGGGGCTGGATGTTGCAGATTTGCAACGCCAAATCGGGTGTCAGAGGAAAGCGGTCTCGTTGAAGCTGCGAAGTTTCCGCGAATGGATTCGCTCCAGAGGCATGTCACGCAGGATTTCCATGGCCCGGATCCCGATCTGCAAGTGCCTCCTGACCTGGGTATTGTAGAACTCCGAGGCCATGCCGGGCAGCTTCAGCTCGCCATGCAGCGGCTTGTCCGAGACGCAGAGCAGCGTGCCGTAGGGCACCCGGAAGCGGAAGCCGTTGGCGGCGATGGTCGCCGACTCCATGTCGAGGGCGACCGCGCGGCACTGGCTCAGCCGCTTCACCGGGCCGGACTGGTCGCGCAGCTCCCAGTTGCGGTTGTCGATCGTGGCGACGGTGCCGGTGCGCATGATCCGCTTCAGCTCGTAGTCCTTCAGCGCGGTGATCTCCTCCACCGCCTGCTCGAGCGAGGTCTGGATCTCGGCCAGGGCCGGGATCGGCACCCAGACCGGCAGGTCGTCATCCAGCACGTGGTCCTCGCGCAGATAGGCATGGGCGAGGACGAAGTCGCCGAGCCGCTGCGAGTTCCGCAGCCCCGCGCAATGGCCGACCATGATCCAGGCATGCGGGCGCAGCACGGCGATATGGTCGGTCGCGGTCTTCGCGTTCGACGGGCCGACGCCGATATTGACCAGGGTGATCCCGGCCGAGCCCTCGCGCTTGAGGTGGTAGGTCGGCATCTGGGGCATCTTGGCCAGCCGCGCCAGCTCGCCATCGGGGCTGGTGATCTCGGAATTGCCCGGCCCGACGAAGGAGGTGTAGCCCGACGCGGGATCGGCCAGCGCCTGGCGCGCCATCGCCTCGAACTCCTCGACGTAGAACTGGTAGTTGGTGAAGAGCACGTGGTTCTGGAAATGCTCGGGATCGGTGGCGGTGTAATGCGCCAGCCGCGCGAGCGAATAGTCGATCCGCTGCGCCGTGAAGGGCGCGAAGGGGATCGAGCCGTCCTCCAGCGTCACCGCATAGCCGTTGACGATGTCGTCATTCGTGGTCGCCAGATCCGGCACGTCGAAGATGTCGCGCAGCGGGAAGTCGAGCGCGCCCTCCTGCGGGACCTTCTGCCCGGCGGCGGCGAAATGGATCGGCATCGGCGTCGCTGACCAGCCGACCTGCACCGGCACGCCGTGATTGCGCAGGAGCAGCCCGACCTGCTGGGTCAGGTAGTTCTCGAAGAGATCGGGCCGGGTGATCGTGGTGGCATAGCGCCCCGGCTCGGTGACATGGCCGAAGCTCAGCCGACTGTCGGCCGAGGCGTAGCTGGTCATCACCGCGCGCACTTCGGGATAGTAGGCGCGGAAGCGCGCCCGCGCCTGGCCGCCGGTCAGCGTCGCGGCGAAGCGCTCCGAGAGGAAGGTCCGTGCCTCGTCGTAGAGCTCCCGCAGGAAGGCCACCGCCTCGGCGGCGTCGGAAAAGGTGCGGTGCGGCCGCGCGGGCGGCGTCTCGAGGGGCAGGGTCTGGGTCATCGGCTCTCCTGTCGCGGCGTGATGCGCCGGTCTTGGCGGCACGCTGGCACAGTGCCCGCAGGAGAGACAAGTGATAAGCCGATGACGGCGCCGCGGGCAAGCGGCGCGGCAGCGGAAGGGCCCGGCCATGCAGTTCGTCATCCACCACAACCCGAAATGCGGCACCTCGCGCAAGGTTCTGCAGGCGATCCGCGATGCCGGGCACGAGCCGGTCGTGGTCGAGTACCTGAAGACCGGCTGGACCAGGCCGCAGCTGCAGCTGCTTTTTGCGGTGGCGGGGATGTCCCCGGCCGAGGCGCTGCGGGCCAAGGGCACGGCCGCCGCCGAGCTGGGCCTGACCGCGCCGGATGCCGATCCCGACGCGATCCTCGACGCGATGGTCGCCGATCCGGTGATGGTAGAGCGGCCCTTCGTCGCCTCGCCGAAGGGCGTCCGGCTCTGCCGCCCGGCCGAGCGGCTGGAGGAGCTGCTCTAGCAAGCCGCGGCGAGGCCCCTTGCCGCCTGGCGCCGGGATCATGGTTCTGAACCGGCCGGGAGCGTGCCGTTTCCGCGGCGGCCTGCTAGGCCAGCCCGAGCAGTGTCCCGCCATAGAGCGCGGCGGTTTCCAGCGCCCGCTGGCGGCGCGGCCCCATCGCCATCAGCGCCCGGGTCCGCCCCAGCGCGGTAGAGCGGTCATGGCTGGCGAAGGCGTCCAGCCGGGCGCGGTTCTCCGGCGTCAGCAGGTGGCGGCAGTTCTCCAGCGCGGCCAGGTTGGCCTCGAACCAGCCGCGCCACTTGCCGCCGCCGAAGGAGCCCGCGCGGCGCATCACCGCGCGCAGGCTGCGGTTCTCGCCCAGCACGTTGCCGGCATGCTGGCGGTAGTGCATGCAGGGCCGCGGATCATAGAGGATGCGCCCTCCGGCGCCCGTGACCATCAGGTAGCACCACCAGTCGTGATAGGGCACCTTCTGCCGGCCGGCCGCGCGCATCAGCCGGTGCGCCGCGGGGTTCAGCACGATCGTGTTGCCGGCCACCACGTTCTGCACCAGCGCATTGCCGAAGCCGAAATGCCGGTGGAGCCGCGACGGGCCCAGCGGATGCAGCGCGGCATCGGCCAGCATCGTGCGGCCGCAGGCCAGGGCCGGGGTGTCCGGATCGGTCCCGGCCAGCAGCGCCATCGCGCGCTCCAGCTTGCCGGGGAACCAGACATCGTCCTGGTCGCTCAGCGCGGCATAGCCGGGCGGGTCGGTCTCGTCGCAGATCAGGTTGAGGAAATTCGCCGCGAAGCCCTGGCCCGGACCCTCGACGATCCTGGGCGCCCGGCCTGCGGGATCGCGGAAGGCGCTGGCAATGGCGCGGGTCGAATCCCGCGATCCGTCGTCGCCGATCACCAGGTTCCAGTCCCGGCAGGTCTGTGCGGAGAAGCTGTCGAGCTGCGCGCCGAGATGCCTGCCGCCGTTGTAGCTGCAGAGCAGGACCGTGATCTGTGCCATGCCGTCTTCTGTCTTTCCCGTGTTGCGCTACCCGTTATGGCGGATTTCCACCGTGCGGCAAGTGAGGGAATTGCCCAGAAGGCGCCGTAGGTGTAGCAGTTCGGCAGGTAGAAGTGCGGGGTTGCGATGGCATATACTGTCCCGAATCCGCTTCCGCTGGCGAACAGGCTCCGGACCATCGCCCGCGAGGAGGGAACGCGTGCCGCTCTGGGCCGGGTTGCGAATTACGGCCGCATCCGGCTGGCCCAGACAACGGTCGGGAAGGCGGTGGGGTTCGGTACCGCGGCGCGGTCGATCTATGCGCTGGGACCGACCTGGCAGCATCTCGCCCGCAGCGGCGTCTTCTTCGGCAGCCAGGGCAGCGCGCAGCAGCGCCACCTGGCGGTGATCGCCGAGGCCAGCCTGCCGCAATGCACCCGCTACCGGGTGGAGCAGATGTCCGGCCTGGCGCGTGCCTGCGGCATGGGATTCGCCGCGGCCGACCACCGCGACGAGGCGGAATCGCTGACCGCGCTGCAGATGGCGAGCCATGTGATGCTCTACCGGCTGGAGCCCGGGGCGCGGACCTGGATGTACCTCTACGAGGCGCGGCGGCTTGGGCTGCCGGTGCTCTACGATCTCGACGACCCGCTCTTCTCCGTGCCGGCGATCACCGGCTCGCAGGTCAGCCTGCCCGAGATCCTCACCCGCCATTTCGCCGATGCCGCGCCGGGGATCCTCGCGGTGATGGGCGCCTGCGACGCGATCAGCGTCAGCACGCCGGCGCTGGTCGAGGCGGTGCGGGCCTTCCTGCCGCGTCCGGTCTTCCTGCGCCGCAACTATGCCGATGCCGACATGCTGGCCGGGCTTCCCGGCGCCGCACCGGTCGCGGGCGGGCCGGGGCTGACCCTGGCGCTGGCCAGCGGTTCGGACGGGCGGCTGGGCGATCTCGAAGTGGCGCGTCCGGCGCTGGAGCGCTTCCTCGCCGCCGATTCCGGGCGGCGGCTGATGCTGATCGGCCACGGTCTCGACCATCATGCCGGGCTCGACCCGTCGCTGGTGCGCCAGATCATCCCGGTGCCCTTCCAGGACTATCCGCTCTACCTGGCGCAGCTCGCCGAGGCGGATGCCGTGCTGGTGCCGCTGGCCGACGATCCGTTCAACCTGTGCAAGAGCGCGGTGCGGGCCTTCGACGCCGCCGCTGCCGGGCGGCCGGTCATCGCCAGCCCCTTCGGCGACCTGCCCGCGGCGGTGCGCCACGGCAAGACCGGCTGGCTGGCCGAGACCGAAGCGGAGTGGGACGCGGCCTTCGATGCGCTGGCCGCCCGCGCCGACCGCGGCCGCGAGCTGGGCCGCGCCGCCCATGCCGAGCTGCACCGGGAATGGAGCGATCCTGCCTCGGCGCGGATTACCGATGCCGGCCTGAGGGAGTGGCTCGTGTCGTGACTTCCAGCCGTTTCAGCCACGTTCTCGTGGTCAACGTGCATTTCGATCCCGACAATTACGGCGGGGCAACGATCGTCGCGAAGGAAGTGTCGCGCCATCTCTGCGCCGCCGGGCTCAGGGTGAGCGCGGTCGCGACGATGCAGGCCGAGGAACTGCCGCCCTATGCGGTGATCCGCAGCCATCGCGACGGGATCGACACCTACCGGATCAACATGCCGCCAGGGCCGCAGCCGATGCTGCGCTACTGGGACGACCAGATGACCGCGCGGGTGGCGCAGATCGCCCGCCAGGTCGGCGCCGATGTCGCCCATCTGCATTGCCTGCAGGGGCTGGGCGCCGGGTTGATCCCGGGGCTGCGCGCCGAGGGGCTGCCGGTGATGCTGTCGGTGCATGATTTCTGGTGGCTCTGCCAGCGGCAGTTCATGGTCCAGCCCGACGGTCGCTACTGCGGCCAGGATCCGGTGCGGCTGCGGCAATGCGTGGGCTGCGTCTCCAGCCGCAGCCAGCTCGGCGAGCGCAACGAGAAGCTCTTCTCGGCGATCCGCCAGGCCGACCTGGTGACCTTCCCCAGCAGCTTCGCCCACGGGCTGTCGCTGCGCTCGGGCCTGCCCGCGCGGCGCAGCGTGATCTGGGAGAATGGCATCAACCGGCCCGGCCCGGGCTTCTTCGACAACCAGGCGGTGCGGCGGGCGCAGTCGCCCGAGCTGACCTTCGGCTTCGTCGGCGGGCCCTCGGCGGTGAAGGGCTGGCCGCTGGTCAAGGCGGCGTTCCAGCGGCTCGACCGCGCGGATTTCCGCGGCATCGTCGTCGACGGCTCGCTCGACGGCAGCTGGTGGCGGCAGAGCATGTTCCAGGGCATGCGCGGGCAGTGGAACATCCATCCGCGCTTCGAGCAGGCGGCCGGGATCGACCAGTTCTACGCCTCGATCGACGTGCTGCTCTTCCTGTCGCAATGGCGCGAGACCTTCGGGCTGGTGGTGCGCGAGGCGATCAGCCGGGGCGTGCGGGTGATCCAGACCGATGGCGGCGGCGCGACCGAGCACCGGGCGAAGTCGCGGCGGCTGCCGATCGGCGCCAGCCCGGAAGAGCTGACCGCCATTCTCGGCCAGGAACTGCAGAACCGCGACGCCCATCCCGAACCCGTGCCCTGCCGCAGCTTCGCAGATCAGGCCGAAGAGCTTCTCGTCCTGATGGAAACGCTGTAGGACTCTTCCAGTGATGTCAGTAATGGGGGCACCGACCGTTTGAGCCTGCTGAATTCCTTTGCCCGAATGCCGCGCGTCGTCGGCGCGCTGATCCTGCGGGAGATGGCCACGACCTACGGAAAATCGCCCGGCGGCTATCTCTGGGCGGTGCTGGAGCCGACTCTGGGCATCATGGTGATGGCCCTGGGCTTCTCGCTCCTGGTCCGGACCCCGCCGGTCGGCGACAACTTCATGCTGTTCTACGCGACCGGGCTCCTGCCCTTCAGCATGTACATGGACCTGTCGAACAAGATCTCGGGCTCGATCACCTTCTCGCGGCAGCTTCTGGCCTATCCGAGCGTCACTTTCATCGACGCGATCCTGGCGCGGTTCCTGCTGAACGCGCTGATGCAAATGCTGGTCTTCTACATCATCCTCGGCGGGATCATCGTGATCTTCCAGCCGGAAATGATCATGAATATCAGCCAGATCGCGCTGGCGCTGTCGCTTATCATGTACCTTGCGCTGGGGATCGGGCTGTTCAACTGCTTCATGTTCTCCTACTACCCGCTCTACCGGCAGCTCTGGGGGATCGCGACGCGGCCGTTGCTGATCTGCTCGGGCGTGTTCTTCACCTATGACTCGCTGCCGCCCGCGCTGCAGGACTGGCTGTGGTTCAACCCGATCCTGCAGATCGTCGGGCTGATGCGCGAGGGCGTCTACTTCCAGTACGACGCGTCCTATGTGTCGCTTTCCTACATCATCCTCTTCGCCAGCGTGCCGGCGCTCGCGGGTCTGTTTTTCCTCCGGCGCTACTACCGTGTTATCCTGTACGAAATGTAGGATCTGCAAACTCCTGCCGCCGCAGGCCGGGACCGGTTGGGCGCATGCGCGGTCATGACAGATTGCGCGCCCCCGGCCGTCCGAGCCTAATCTGAACCGCGAAGCATGAGCGTGGACAAAAGTGAACACCCCCCGATCCGCCCAGGGCGGTACCCCCTCCGAGCCCGAGCAGGCCGGAAATGACGAAACCGAAATCTCGCCCGAGGTGATCTCCGGCAAGCCCGGTCCGGCCGAGCCTGCAGACAGTCCGCGCCCCGGTCCCGGTCCGGGCCGCAAGCCCGGCGGTCCCGGGCGGCAGGGCGGCCCCGGACGGCCCGGCGGACCCGGCAAGCCCGGCGGCCGCGGGCCCGGCCCGCGCGCGGCAGAGGCCAAGGCCGCAGGCGTTCCGGTGCCCGTCGAGGGCAACCCGGTGCCCGCGCGCCGTCCCGATGCGCCGGTTCCCGCGCGCCCGGGGCAGGGCGGCGGCGCCGGCGGGCGCAAGCCGCCGCTGAACCGCGTGAGCATGGCTCCGGTGCCGCGCGCACGGCTGCGCCACAAGCACCGCTTCCTGTTCTACACCTTCTTCCTGATGGTGCTCCTGCCTGCGGCGGGCGCCTTCTACTATCTCTACGAGCATGCCCAGGACCGCTACGCGTCGAATTCGGCCTTCTTCGTCCACAAGGAGGATACCTCGACCTCGATCGAGACCGTGTTCGGCCTGACCGGGATCGGCGGCACCACCACCACGCCGGATGCCGACGTGCTCTACCAGTTCATCCAGTCGCAGCGCATGGTCGAGCTCGCCGACCAGAAGCTCGACCTGCGGGCGATGTTCAGCCCGGCCTATGACGTCGACCCGGTCTTCTCGCTGAAGCCCGATGCCACGCTCGAGGACATGATCGACTACTGGGGCCGGGCGGTGAAGGTGATCTACGAGGCGGATTCCGGCCTGATCAATCTCGAGGTCCGGGCCTTCTCGCCCGAGGACGCGCAGAAGATCTCGCAGGAAATCCTCGACGAGAGCGCGACGCTGATCAACGATCTCAGCCGCATCTCCGAGGGCGACTCGATCAAGGAGGCCGAGGCCGACCTGCATATCGCCGAGGAGCGGCTGAAGAAGTCCCGCGTGGCCGTCGCGGAGTTCCGCGGCAGCAGCCAGTTCGTCGATCCCTCGGCCAGCGTGGCCGGGCAGGAGGGCGTCATCACCGCGCTGGAAACCAGATTGGCCGAAGAGATGATCGCCCGCGACGCGCTGGTCGGCACCACCACCCGGGACGACGACCCCCGGCTGGAGCGCTCTGACCGGATGATCGAGGCGATCCGCGAGCGCATCAAGGAAGAGCGCGCCAATGTCGGCAGCGACCAGGCGCCGGCCGTGGGCACCTACGAGGAGCTGCTGGCCGACCGGCAATTTGCCGAGGCGGCCTATACTGCCGCGCTTGGCGCCTATGATGCCGCCGTTGCCGAGGCCCGCCGCAAGAGCCGCTACCTGGCCGTGCATATCGAGCCGACCCTCGCGGCCAGCTCGATCTATCCGCAGCGGGTGCTCTACGGGCTGACCGCGACGGCCTTCCTGTTCGTGATCTGGGGCGTTGCCATGCTGGTGGTGATGTCGATCCGAGACCGTCGCTGAGAGGGGAGGCGCCATGTTCGCCCGTCTCAGAGGCACGAAGCGCCCCGTCGCCGGAACCGTCCCCGAGGAGCCCGCAGCGCCGGGCGCCCCGCGGGAACGGCCGGCGCACGGCCGCGGCTCGGTGCGCTTCGTCAACGTGACCAAGAGCTATCCGAGCAGCCACGGCCAGCGGAAATACATCGTGCGCGACTGCAACCTGCTCTTCCCGGCGGGCAAGAAGATCGCGCTTCTCGGCCATAACGGCGTCGGCAAGTCGACGATGATGCGGATCATCTCGGGCGCGCAGGACTACGATTCCGGCGAGATCCAGTGCAATGGCGCCATGTCCTGGCCGATCGGTTTCTCCGGCGCCTTCCACCCCGAGATGACCGGCGCGCAGAATGCCCGCTTCGTCGCCCGGGTGCATGGCATCGACACCGATGCCATGGTCGATTTCGTCAGCGATTTCAGTGAGCTGGGCGACTATCTCGACATGCCGTTCCGGACCTATTCCTCGGGGATGCGCGCGCGCCTGGCCTTCGGCGTGTCGATGGCGGTGCCCTTCGACTGCTACCTGGTCGACGAGGTGACCTCGGTCGGGGACAAGCGCTTCCGCGACAAGTGCGCGGAGACCTTCCACACCCGGCTGCGCAGCTCCAGCGCCATCATGGCCACGCACAACCTGTCCCAGATCAAGAGCATGTGCGACATGGTGGCGATTCTGCATGACGGGGAGCTCTCGCTCTACCCGTCGATCGAGGAAGGGCTGGAAGTCCACAAAGCGAACCAGAAATCGCCCGACAAGCCGAGGAACAACTGATGGCCGCACCCGTGCTGGTCCTTGGCGCCTCCGGCCGCGCCGGTCGGCTGCTGCGCGGCGCCTGGCCGCTGATCGGCGCAGAGGCGCCGCGGGCGCTCTTCCAGGCGCGGCGTGCCGGGCCGGGCATCGACCTGGCCGGGCCCTGCGGCCCGGACCTCGCAGAGCAGCTTGCCGAGGCGCCCTCGGCGATCCTCGTCCTTGCCGGCGTCACCGCCGGGAGCGAGGCGGAGCTGGCCGCGAATTCGGATCTGGCCCGTGCCGGGCTGGAACTCGGCGCCGCGCTCGGCACGCCGCTGGTGATGCTCTGCTCCTCGGCCGCGGTCTACCGCCCCGACGGCAGCGGGCGCGCCTTTGCGGAGTCCGAGGCTGGCGGGGCCGAGCGGCCCTATGGCCGGGCCAAGCTGGCGATGGAGGCAGCGGCGCGCGACTGGATCGCGGCGCGTTCCGGCGGGCCCGCGGCGCTCTGCCTGAGGCTGGCCAATATCGTCGGCGCCGACATGCTGGGCGATGCCGTGCGGCGGGCGGCGGCGGGAGACCCGCTGGTGCTCGACCGCTTCGCCGATGGTCAGGGGCCGCGGCGCAGCTACCTGTCGCCGGTGACGCTGGCACGGGTGGCGGCGCGGGCCGCCGCGGCCGCTCCGGCGGAGCGCTTTACCGCGGTGAACCTGGCGGAGCCGGGCGGCGCGACGGCAATGGCGGACCTCCTCGGCGCGCTCGGCGAGCTGGGCCATCCGGTGCCCTGGTCCTGGCGCGACGCGCCGGGCAGCGCGGTGCCGAGCCTCGTTCTGGATCTGGCGCGGCAGCAGGCGCTCTGGCCCGGGCTCGAGACCGCGGGCGCGGGCGCCCGCGCGCTTGCCGCCGACTGGATCGCAGCCGGGGGCGGCCAGCCGTGACGCCCGCCAAGCGATTGATGGACCTCGCCTTCTGCCTGCTCCTCCTGGTGCCGGTGGCGCCGATGATCCTGGCGATCACGCTCTTGATCCTGCTGCGCGACGGGCGGCCGGTCTTCTACCTCTCGGAGCGGATGAAGACCGCCGAGCAGGGCTTCACCCTGGTGAAGTTCCGCACCATGACGGTCGATCCCGGCCGCGGCGGCGTCACCGGCGGAGACAAGACCGACCAGATCACCCGCACCGGCCGCTGGCTGCGCAGGCTCCGGCTCGACGAGCTGCCGCAGATCTGGAACGTGCTGCGCGGCGATATCAGCCTTGTCGGTCCGCGCCCGCCGCTGCGCCGCTATGTCGAGGCGGCCCCGGCGCTCTACCGCGAAGTGCTGGCCTGCCGGCCGGGAATCACCGGCCTCGCGACCCTGCGCTTCCACCGTCACGAGGCGCTTCTGCTGGCCGGCTGCCGCAATGCCGAGGAAACCGACCGGGTCTACCGGCGCCGCTGCGTGCCCCGGAAAGCACAGCTCGATCTCATCTATCGGAAAAACAGGAACGTATGTTTCGATTTTCTTATACTTGTGCAAACTTTTTGTGCAGTCCTCCCCCGCATTCGGCCGAAATCGACCTAGCTGGCGATTGCGCTACCTAAAGGGTGCTGCGACGCAGAAAGCAGGTGCGGGTTCGCTCCCGTAAAGGTAAAATAATCGTTAAAAGCTGGAAGGAGTCGCACCGTCCGGCTTGGCAGCATCATTCTGGAGGACGCTCGAGATGGAGTCTGGCTACCTGAATTTAAGCTTCTTCGTTCCATTGATTTGACAAAGTAAATCTGTGCCTCGCCGGACAGTCTCCGGCGGTGTTTTTCTGCGACCGGTGATGGAAGGCTGATTTTGGACCGGGAAGATCAAAGTGTGTATGGGCTGGTCAGCTCGCTGACCATGATGCAGAAGCGCTGGATTCTGGTCGCGCTCGATGTCTGCGCCGTGCCAGTCGCGCTGCTCATGGCGAATTTCTTCCGCAGCGGCGCCGTCGATTCCCAGGCGGCGGTGTGGGAGAACTGGACCATCGCGATCGCCATGATGGTGATCGCGGCCATGGTGTCCCTGTTCCTCGGCCTGCCGCGGATCCGGCTGAACGGATTCGAGACCAACGGCGTCCACCTTGCCGCGGGATTCGCGGTGATGGTGTCGATCGTCGGCGCCTCCCTCAACAGCCTGGTCGATCATGCCCTTCCCTGGTCGACCTTCATCAATTTCGGCCTGATCCTCTTCATCGGGGTGATCGGCTCGCGGGTGCTGCTGCGCTTCGTGCTGCTGTCGATCCTCAGCCGCAGGCATCCGCGCTCCGCCGTGGTGATCTACGGCGCCGGGCGCACCGGCATCCAGCTGGCGAACGCGCTGCGCCATGACGCCTTCGTGGTGCCTGTCGGCTTCATCGACGACAACCCGGCGCTGCACCGCGTCTTCGTGTCCGGCCTGCCGGTCTGGGCGCCGATCGAGCTGCCGCGCGTGGTCTCGGAGAAGAGCGTTTCGAAGGTGCTGCTGGCGATGCCGTCGCTTTCCGCGGTGAAGCGCTCGCGCATCCATCACCAGCTCGTGCCGCTCGGGGTCGACGTCCAGGCGCTGCCCTCCTTCGCGCAGCTCACCGGCGAGGAGCCGCTGCCCTCGAAGCTGGCCCCGGTCAGCCCGTCCGACTTCCTGCAGCGCCGCTCCTTCCAGAGCGACATGTCCATTGCCCGCAGCACGTTCCGCGGCGCGACCGTGATGGTGACAGGGGCGGGGGGCTCGATCGGCTCGGAACTCTGCCGCCAGCTCCTGGCGCTCGGGCCGAAGCGGCTGGTGATGTTCGAATCGAGCGAGCTCGCGCTCTACAGCATCGACCTGGAACTGCGCGGCCTCTCCAGCGACGTGGAGCTGGTGCCGGTGCTGGGCTCGGTGGTGGACGAAACCCTCTGCCGCACGATCATGTCGCGCGAGGGCGTGCAGATCCTGCTCCATGCCGCCGCCTACAAGCATGTGCCGCTGGTCGAGACCAACCCGATCGCGGGGCTGCGCAACAACGTGCTGGGCACCAAGGCCCTGGCCGATGCCGCCCGCGACAGCGGCGTGCAGCGTTTCATCCTGGTCTCTTCCGACAAGGCGGTGCGGCCGACCAATGTCATGGGCGCGTCGAAGCGCCTGTCCGAGCTGATCATCCAGGACATGGCGACCCGCCCGGGGCCGCTTTTCTCGATGGTGCGCTTCGGCAATGTTCTGGGCTCCTCGGGCTCGGTGATCCCGCTCTTCCAGGACCAGATCGCCAATGGCGGGCCGGTCACGCTGACCCATGAATCGGTGACGCGCTACTTCATGACGATCGACGAGGCCGCGCGGCTGCTGCTGATCTCCAGCGCGTTGACCTCGGGCGGCGATGTCTTCGTGCTCGACATGGGCAAGCCGGTGGCGATCATCGACCTGGCGCGGCAGATGATCGAGGCGGCGGGCTACAGCGTCCGCGATGCCGAGCATCCCGATGGCGACATCGAGATCACCATCACCGGGCTGCGCCCCGGCGAGAAGATGCACGAGGAACTGCTGATCGGCGACGGGCGGATGACCACGATTCACCCCAAGATCACGCGGGCGCGGGAATCCAATCTCTCGGAGATCGAGGTGGCGACCTTCCTGCGCGACCTGCGCGACGCGGTCGACGGCAACGACACCGCCGCGGCGCGCGCGGTGCTGGCCCGCTGGGTCGAGGGCTCCATGGGCCCGGGCAGCCAGCGCCAGGCCTGAACCGGCCCGGAACGTGTGAAAAATGGCACATGACGCAGCGACGCCCCGCCCGGCCGGGCCGGGGTGTTGCAGAAACGGCCGCCGCAGTCGAGTGTCGGTGCATCAGTTTTAGGTGGGTGGAACGTGAGCGGCAAAACTGCCTTCAGAGCGGGGCTGAAAGCGGGTGTTTCGGTTCTGGGGTTGCTTCTGGCCAGCGCGGCCGGGGCGCAGGAATACCGGCCATCCGACTGGCCGACGATGAACCTTTTCAACGTGCCGGGCGCGATCGAGACGCCGAGCGCCTTCACCAAGCCCGACGGCGAGATGGCCCTGACCATCGGCAATTTCGCCGGCATGACCCGGTTCCAGTTCGGCGCGCAGGTGCATCCCCGGCTCTATGGCGGCTTCCGCTATACCGAGATCAGGGATTTCGATTCCGCGGGCTTCAGCACCTACTATGACCGCAGCTTCGACCTGCGCTTCACCGCGATCAAGGAATCCCCGTTTCTGCCCGAAGTGACGATCGGCCTGCAGGACTTCATCGGCACCGGCATCTACGGCGCGGAATATGTCGTCGCCTCCAAGCATATCGGCCGCAAGCTGCAATTCTCCGGCGGCCTCGGCTGGGGCCGGCTGGCGGGCAATTCGGTGCTCTCGGGCTTCGGAGACCGGGCGCCCCTGACGCCCGAGGATGTCGGCGAGGGCGGCGACCCGAACCTCTCCACGCTGTTCCGCGGCGAGATCGGCGCCTTCGGCAGCGTCCAGTGGCAGGTCCGCGACAACCTCGTGCTGAAGGCGGAATATTCCAGCGACGAGTACCAGCTCGAATCCGAGGATCTGGGGGTCTTCGACCGCGACATCCCCTTCAACTTCGGCGCCACCTACCAGACCAAGGGCGGCACGGAGCTCTCGGCCTACTATCTCTACGGCTCCGAGGTCGGGGTGCAGGTCGCCTTCAGCTTCAACCCGAACCGGCCGGGCACTGGCGGGTCGCTCGACAGCGCGCCCCTGCCGATCACGCCGCGCCCGACCCGCGCGGCGGCGCCCGATGCCTATGTCACCGGCTGGAGCGACAGCGAGGCCGGCCGGGACTATGTGCGCGGCAAGCTGGCCGAAGTGCTTCTGCTCGACAAGATGGAGCTCGAAGGGCTGCGCATCGACGACACGCATGCGACCGCCTATCTGCGCAACGTCACCTACGTGGCCGAGCCGCAGGCCCTGGGCCGCGCCGCGCGGGCGATGGCGGCCATCCTGCCGGCCTCGGTCGAGGTCTTCACCATCGTGCCGATGGAATCGGGGATGGCGATGCCCTCCTTCACCTTCCGGCGCAGCGATCTGGAACGCTACGAGGTCGCGGCCGACGGGTCCGAAAAGATCCTGGCCGCCGCGCAGGTGACCAGCACGCCCGCCCGCCTGACCGGCGGGGACCAGGTCGACGGCTTCTATCCGCGGCTCAACTTCCTGGCCGAACCCTACATGCGCACCAGCCTCTTCGATCCCGACAACCCGTTCCGCGCCGATGTCGGCCTGCGGCTCGGCGCCGGGGTCGAGGTCACGCCGGGGCTGATCGTTTCGGGCACGGTCATCAAGAAGGCCTTCGGCAATCTCGACCAGAACAAGCGGGAATCGAACAGCGTGCTGCCGCATGTCCGGTCGGATTTCCCGTATTACGACCGCGAAGGCGATCCGGCGATGGAGACGCTGCAGGCGGCCTACTATGCGCGCCCCGGCAAGGATCTCTACAGCCGCGTCACCGCGGGCTACCTGGAGCAGATGTTCGCGGGCGTCTCCACCGAGGCGCTCTGGGCGCCCTATGACACGCCCTTCGCCTTCGGCGCCGAGGTCAACTTCGTCCGGCAGCGGGACTTCGACGGCGGCTTCGGCCTGCAGGACTACGATGTCGTGACCGGCCATGGCTCGGTCTACTACCGCTACGAGGACTATCTCGCGCAGGTCGATGTCGGCCGCTACCTGGCAGGCGACTACGGCGCGACCCTGGGGCTCCAGCGGATCTACGCCAATGGCTGGAAGGTCGGCGCCTTCGCCACCTTCACCGATGTCTCGTCCGAGGATTTCGGCGAGGGCTCCTTCGACAAGGGCATCACGCTGACGATCCCGCTGGGCTGGTTCTCCGGCACGTCCTCGAAAGTGGTTCCGCAATTCACAATGCGGCCGCTGCAGCGCGACGGCGGCGCGCGCCTGAACGTCAACGGCCGTCTCTACGGCCTCGTCGAGTCCTCCCGTCAGGACCGTGTCGAAGAGCAGTGGGGACGGTTCTGGAGATGATGCGTCGGATTGGAATGGGTGCGGTCCTGGCGGCAGGGCTGCTGGCGGGATGCACGAACGCACCGGTGGATTCGTCGCTGAACACGGTCATCCTCGGCTCGCTGCAGACGATCGGCTCGGCGCTGACGCCGGGCGAAGAGCGGACCGGCCCGGTCGTCACCCGCGAGACGGTGGAGCGCGCCGGACGGCCGCTGATCCTGATCGACGTGCCGGTGACCGGCGACCAGGCGACGGCCATCGCCTTCGGCCGCAACGGCAATGCCGAGACCTGGATCACCCGCAACGGCGTGACCTTCACGCTGAAGGGCGGGGCGCTGTTCTCCACCCGCGGACTGGGACCGGATCTGCTGAGCGCGACGACCGCCGGGATCGAGACCGCGCTGCCGCAGCGGGCATCGGCGAAATACGCGCGCGACCTGCGCTTCATCGGCGGCGACGAGAGCATCCAGAAGTTCCGCTTCTACTGCGAGCTCGTCAACGAGGGCCCCGAGGACCGCGTCGTCCTGCAGCTCCGCCACAGCACCACGCGGATGCGCGAAAGCTGCTACGCGCTGGAAGGCAGCCGGAGCTTCACCAATCTCTACTGGGTCGGCTCGGACGGCATGCTGTGGGATAGCCGCCAATGGGTCAGCGAGATGGCGCAGTACGTCACCATCCAGCGCCTGCACCGCTGAGGCGGCAGCGCCGCTAGAGGCTGGCGAAGCGGGCGGCGAGCGCGTCGGCCGCCTCCTTCCAGCCCCAGGGGGCATTCGCCACCCAGAGCCCGCTGCCGGTCATGCCATGGCCGGGCCGGGCGGGCGGAAAGCGCACCGTGCTTGTCACCGCCTCGCCGCCGATCTCCGACAGCTTCGCGGCCAGCGGCAGATGCGCGCCCGATTCCAGAAGCGGATACCACAGCATCACGACGCCGACAGGCCATTTGCGGCGCAGCTTTGCGACCAGATCCGGGATCGCCGTCCATTCGGTCTTCACCTCGTAGGACGGGTCGATCAGGATCAGCCCGCGCCGCGGCTCGGGCGGGGTCAGCGACAGCGCCAGGGCGGGCCCGTCGGCGGCGTGGATCTCGGCCCAGGAAATCGCCTTCTTCAGCGCGGCAACCTCCTGCGGGTGCTTCTCCGCCAGGATCAGCCGGTCGGTGTCGCGCAGATGCGTTGCGGCGACGATCGGCGAGCCGGGATAGGCCTGCGGACCGCCGAGCTGCCGCGCGGCATCCAGCGCCTGGGCATAGGGGTGATCGTCGGGGAACCAGCCCTCCATCCGGCCGATCCCGGCCGCGGCCTCGCCGGTCTTGGCGGCCTCGGGCCCCGCGAGGTCGTAGAGCGCGCGCCCGGCATGGGTCTCGATATAGCTCAGGGGCTTCGGCTTCTTCGCCATGTAGTCGAGCGCCACGGCAAGCAGGGCGTGCTTGTGGACATCGGCCGCGTTTCCGGCGTGATAGGCGTGCTGGTAGGAAAGCATGGCGTCCCATAGCGCGCGCCCGGCCGCCTGCCAAGCGGAACCGCGCCGGGGCGGTCCACGCGAAGGTGAAGCCGCGCGATCTTGCGTGAACGCGGCTGCGGGCCATGTCTGAGGGAGACGCATTCCACCAGAAGAGGCCCTGCATGATCCGCTCCGCCCCGCTTCCCGTGACGCTTGCCGCTTTCCTGTCGCTCTCGGCCTGCGCCGATGCGCGGGATTTCAACGACGCCCGCCCGAATGGCCGCGGCCAGTCCCCGGCCTTCGCGGGCCAGACGCGGGCGCCGGTGCTGGAGGACGGGGTGCGGCTGCGCCGCGAGGTGGTGGCCGAGGGCCTGTCGCATCCCTGGGGGATGGCGGCGCTGCCCGAGGGCGGCTGGCTGGTGACGGAACGGCCGGGCCGGCTGCGGATCGTGTCGGCGGAGGGGGCGCTTTCCGAGCCGGTCGCAGGCCTTCCGCAGGTCGATGCGCGGCGCCAGGGCGGGCTTCTCGACGTGGCGATCCGCGGGGATTTCGCCCAGAGCCGCCGGGTCTGGTGGAGCTATGCCGAGCCGCGGGGCGCTGGGACGACCGGCACCGCTGTGGCGAGCGGCCGGCTCTCGGCCGACGGGCGGCAGATGGAGGACGTGCAGGTGGTCTTCCGCCAGGATCCCGCCTGGGCCTCGACCGCGCATTACGGCGGGCGGCTGGTCTTCGACCCGTCGGGCGCGCTTTTCGTCACTACCGGCGAGCGCTCGGTATCCGGGGCGCGGGAGCTGGCGCAGGATGTCTCAATCCAGCTCGGCAAGGTGATCCGCATCGATCCGATGGGCGGGCCCGCGCCGGGCAATCCGCGGATCGCGGACGGGGCGCCGGGCGTCTGGTCCTGGGGGCACCGCAACCTGCAGGCGGCGGCGATCGGGCCGGACGGGGCGCTCTGGACGGTCGAGCACGGGCCGCGCGGCGGCGACGAGCTGAACCGGCCCGAGGCGGGGAAGAACTACGGCTGGCCGGTGATCTCCTACGGCGTCAGCTACAATGGCAGCGCGGTCGGGTCGGGCGAGACCGCGCGCGACGGGATGGAGCAGCCGGTCTACTACTGGGATCCGGTGATCGCGCCCTCGGGCCTGGCCTTCTATGACGGCGCGATGTTCCCCGGCTGGCAGGGCGACGCGCTGATCGGCGGGCTCGCCGGGCAGGCGCTGGTGCGGCTGGAGATCGCGGATGGCCGCGTGACCGGCGAACAGCGCTACCTGCAGGGCTTCGCCCGGATCCGCGATGTGGAAATCGCGCCCGACGGGGCGGTGATGATCCTGACCGACGAGGACAATGGCGCGCTGATCCGGCTGACCCCGCAATAGGGCGGGGGCAGATCGTCACAGCTTTGGCCTGAATTGGATAGGATGATTGACCAGATCGTCCGAAGCCTCTAACGAGAGCGGAGGGAGACTGGACAATTCGCCTGCCGGGGAGGGCTGGCCATGCGCCTGACTGACTGCCACAATTTTCAAGATTTCCGCCGTCTGGCCAGGCAGCGCCTGCCGGGGCCGATCTTCAACTACATCGACGGGGCGGCGGATGACGAAGTCACCTACCGCCGCAATACCGAGAGCTTCGAGGCCTGCGACCTGGTGCCCTCGGTGCTGGCCGGGGTCGAGGATATCGACCTGTCGGTGACGGTGATGGGGCAGAAGCTGGCCCTGCCGATCTACTGCTCGCCCACGGCGCTGCAGCGGCTCTTCCACCATGACGGCGAGCGCGCCGTGGCGGCGGCGGCCTCGAAATTCGGCACGATGTTCGGGGTCTCGTCGCTGGGGACGACCTCGATGGCCGAGCTGCGCAAGCAGTATGACACGCCGCAATGCTACCAGTTCTACTTCCACAAGGACCGCGGCCTGAACAAGGCGATGATGCAGACGGCCAAGGAGTCGGGCATCGACGTCATGATGCTGACGGTCGATTCCATCACCGGCGGCAACCGCGAGCGCGACCTGCGCACCGGTTTCTCCATCCCCTTCCGGCTGACCCTGGGCGGCATGGCGCAATTCGCGATGAAGCCGATGTGGGGGATAAACTACGTCACCCACGAGAAATTCTCGCTGCCGCAGCTCGACGCGCATATCGACATGGGCGGCGACACGCTGTCGATCGGGCGCTATTTCACCGAGATGCTCGATCCGTCGATGACCTGGGACGACGTGGCCGAGATGGTGCGCGACTGGGACGGGCAGTTCTGCCTGAAGGGCATCATGTCGGTCGAGGACGCCAAGCGCGCGGTGGAGATCGGCTGCACCGGCATCATCCTGTCGAATCACGGCGGCCGACAGCTCGACGGCTCGCGCGCGCCCTTCGACCAGCTCAAGGAAATCGTCGACGCGGTCGGCGACCAGATCGACGTGATCATGGATAGCGGCATCCAGCGCGGGACCCATGTGCTCAAGGCGCTGAGCCTCGGCGCCAAGGCGGTCGGCGGCGGCCGGTTCTACCTGTATCCGCTGGCCGCGGCGGGCCAGCCCGGCGTCGAGCGGGCGCTGACCCTGATGAAGGCCGAGCTCGAGCGCGGCATGCGCCTGATGGGCGCCAGATCGGTGGACGAGCTGAACCCGGGGAACCTCCGGTTCCGCTGAATCCGGCTGGAAGAGGGGAGGCTTCCGGCCAGGGCCGCTGCCTGCAAACCGGGCAGCGGCCCGGTTTTTCGCCTATTGCGCGGAAATGCGCGACTTTTCATTTTGCGATTGTGGAAAACTCGGCTATGCGCAGGGCAGCCGATCAACTTTCAGCCAGGAGGGCGTTACATGACAGCGATGAAGCACATGCCGCGCCCGACCAATCTGTGGCTGCCAGTCGAAGGCTGCAAGGGGTCGTACCGACAGGGTTACCGACTCTGATCCGGGCCACCGCCCCCTGACATCTCCGATCAGCATCAAGACCACTCAACCGGCGTAACGCGTCCGGTCCGGCGATCCTGCGGCTGATCTTTCCCAAAACCCAAGCACTTGAAAAGAAAGGCCCGAAATCCGTGTCTTCACGGGCGGGAAATATCAATGAACATGATCAAGCACGACACCATGGGCGCGCCCGCGCCGCTTTCCGTCACCGTCGACTCGCTGATTTCCGAGCATGGCGGCTGGCGCTTCCTGATCGCCGCCATTGCCGGTCTCGGCCGCGCACCCATGATCCGCCGGCAGATAGACCACATGCCCGACTACCTGCGGATGGATGTGGGCCTGCCGCCCAAGGACGATCCGTTCCCCAGCCGGGAGTTCATGCGGTGATCCAGCGCGGGCCGGCCTTGCGGCCGGTCCGCAACTCCGCTCCGGCGGCGGCTCAGATCCTCAGGAAGGGCTGGGCCAGCCGCGGCAGCAGGCTGTGGAAGCGCAGCCGGTCCGAGGTGGCCGCCAGACAGATGCAGGTCTCGTCGCCGAGGACGCGGGGCATGTGGTCGATTTCCTCGTCGGCAATCTCGACATCGCCGCGGCGGTAGGTGCCGAACTCGTCCTCGAACGCGCCCTGAAGCACCAGCGTCAGTTCCAGCCCGCGATGGCCGTGATCAGGCATGGCGGCACCGGGCGGGATGCTCAGCAGCCGGACCGAGGCGCCGCGCGTGTCCTGCAGGATCGCCTGCCGTGCGCCCATGCCGATCGGCCGCCAGGCCACCTTGTCGAGATCTCCGCCCACCGCTTTTCTCAACGGTTCCGGGAAGATGCCGGGCCTGCGCGCCGGGCGCTGCGCCGCGGCGGGGCTGTCCGAGATCCGCGCCATGCAGGCGGCGAGACTGCCCTCGTCCATTGCCATCGGCGCGGTATCCTCAAGGAGGGCGCCGCCCACGGCATCGAAGCTTTCCAGCCGCGCGCGGCTGTCGTCGCAAAGCGAGACATGCGTTGCCACCACCAGGTCGAACACCTCGGGCAGGGCGCCGGTGCCATAGGCGAGCAGCAGCTCGTCGGGCAGGGTATGGGTCACGTCATGCGTCACGGCCTGGTCATCTCCCGTCTCAGGCGATCGAGCGCCAATCTAATCCGCGATTTGATCGTGCCAAGGGGCAGACCGGTCACTTCCGCGATTTCCGTGTGGCTCATCTCGCCGAAATAGGCCTGCTCGACCAGCTTGCGCTGCGGATCGGGCAGGCGGCGGACGGCATCGGCCAGGGCGCGGCTTTCCTGCTGGAAGGCCAGCGCATCGGCCTGGTCGGGCTCTGCCTCGGGGCCCCAGGGCAGATCCTCGGGCTCGGGGCGGGCGGCGCGGCGGGCCATGTCGATGCGCCTGTTGCGCGCGATCGTGTAGATCCAGGTGGCCAGGCTGGCGCGGGCCGGATCGAACTGCGCCGCCTTGTTCCAGACCGTGGCCATGACCTCCTGCGCGCATTCCTCGGCGGTGGCCGCGTCGCTGCCGGCCTTCATCAGCATGCCCTTCACCCGCGGGGCGAAATGGCGGAAGAGCTCGGCGAAGGCCTCCTGGTCGCGGCTGCGGATGCGCGCGATCAGCGCCAGCCAGCGCTCTTCTGTGGAAGGGGCAAGGGTCACGGCTAGGGCCTGCCTCGGGGGTCCGTCTGGTCCTGGTTCCACGAGCTTAGGCGATTGGCTCAGGTCCTGCAAAGCGTCAGTTCTCCGGGTCTGGCGGATAGGCGCCGCGAGCGTGCCTGGTCGGAAATTTGTGATCCGCGGCAGCGGCCTGTGCGTAGAGCTAGAGTGAACAAGGCGGAGGTCTAGGGTATGGAAGCACAGGCAGGCAGCGCGGCGCGGCGCGTGGCAGTGATCGGCGGCGGGATATCGGGGCTGGGCGCAGCCTGGGGCCTGTCGCCCTGGCACCAGGTCACGCTGTTCGAGGCGGCGCCGCGGATCGGCGGGCATGCCTGCACGGTGATGGCGGGCAAGCGCGGCGACCAGCCGGTCGATATCGGCTTCATCGTCTTCAACCGGGCGAACTACCCGCGGCTGACCCGGCTCTTCGCCGAGCTCGACGTGCCGGTGGCGCCCGCGCAAATGAGCTTCGGCGTCTCCGCCGGGGGCGGCAGGCTGGAATACGCGCTGAACGATTTCCGCACGCTCTTCGCGCAGAAGCGCAACCTGGCGCGCCCGGCCTTCTGGCGGATGCTGCGCGACATCCTGCATTTCAACGCGCATGCGGCGGACTATGCCGGCGATGACAGCCTGACCGTGCGCCAGATGCTGGAGCGCCTGGGCACCTCGGAGGGGTTCCGCGACCACTACCTGCTGCCCTTCTCGGGGGCGATCTGGTCGACGCCGGTTTCCGACGTGCTGGATTTCCCCGCCGCGGCGATGGTGCGCTTCTTCGCCAACCACAATCTCCTGAGCGTCACCGGCCAGCACCAGTGGTACACCGTGCGGGGCGGTTCGCGCGAATACCTGGAGCGGATGGAGCGCATGCTGCGCGCCCGCAATGTCCGCATCCGCACCCGCGCGCAGGTCGATGCGGTGCTGCGCGACGCGGGCGGCGTCCGGATCAAGGCACAGGGCGGCGACTGGGAGCGCTTTGACGAGGTGGTCTTCGCCACCCATGCCGATGACACGATCCGCATGATCGCCGATCCGGCGGAGGAGGAGCTGACCTCGGTCGGCCGCATCGACTACCAGCCGAACGAGGTGGTGCTGCATTCCGACACGGCGATGATGCCGCGGCGGCGCCGGGCCTGGGCCTCCTGGGTCTATAGCGAGGAGGCGGGCGGGCCGGGCGGTCCGATCGGCCTGACCTACTGGATGAATTCGCTGCAGCCGATCCCGATGGACGATCCGCTTTTCGTCAGCCTCAACAGCACCCGCGCGATCGACCCGGCGAAGATCCACACGCGCACGACCTTCCGCCATCCGGTCTACACGACGCAGACGCTGCGCGCGCAGGAGGCGGTGCGGAAGATCAGCGGGCGGCGCGGCACCTGGTTCGCGGGTGCCTGGATGGGCAGCGGCTTCCACGAGGACGGGCTTTCCGCCGGGCTGGCCGCGGCTGAGGGGATTTCGGCGGCGGGCCGCGAAAGGGCGGTGGCATGAGCCGGGTCGAGCATCTGAGGGGCGAGACCGTCCATGCCCGCGAGGCGGATGTGCAGAACGCCTTCCGCTACAGTGTCGACTACGTGATCTGCGATCCGGAAGAGAGCCGCGGGCCGCTGCTTTTCTCGCGCAACCGCGCCAATCTGGCGGCGCTGCAGGACCGCGACCATGGCGGCGCGCCGGGCCAGGGCCGCGGCGCCGCCTGGATGCGCGAGGTGCTGGCGGCGCACGGGCTCGAGGCCTGCGACGGGCAGATCCTTCTCGTCGCCCAGCCGCGGGTGCTGGGCCATGTCTTCAACCCGGTCAGCTTCTGGCTCTGCCATGACCGGGCGGGCGGGCTGCGCGCGGTGGTGGCCGAGGTGTCGAACACCTATGGCGACCGGCATTCCTACCTGCTGCATCATCCCGACCAGCGCGAGATCGGCCCCGCCGACCGGCTGGAGGCGCGGAAGATCTTCCATGTCTCGCCCTTCCTGCCGGTCGATGGCGGCTATGTCTTCCGCTTCGACATCCGGCCCGACCGGATCGGCATCTGGATCGACCACCGCTCGGAGGCGGGGCGGCTCTTTGCGACGCTGACGGGACGGCGGGCGCCGCTCCGGTCGCTGGGCATCCTCGGCATGTGCCTGCGCCGGCCCTTCGGCTCGCGCCGGGTGCTGGGGCTGATCTACTGGCAGGCGCTGAAGCTGCGCCTGAAGGGCGCGGGCTGGCATGTCCGTCCAGCGCCCCCGGCAGAGGAGGTCAGCCGGTGAGCCTTCTTGCGGGATTTCTCGGCGGCCTGCTGGCCGCGATGCTGGTGGCGGCGCTGGCCGGGCGGCTGGCCTCTTTCCGGGCGCAGCGCCCGTCCGACTATGCCGGGCAGGCGCCGGCCTTCGATCTGGTGCGCCATCTCGACGGGCCGCTCGACTGCGAGGGCGTGATCTACGGCCCCTTCGGCCGCGTGGCGGCGCGCTTCGTGGCGCGGATGGTGGTGGAATGGGACGGCGCGCGGGGAACGATGCGCGAGTCCTTCCGTTATGACAGCGGCACGCGGCAGGAGCGGGTGTGGACGCTGAGCGTTGACGAAGACGGCCGCGTGCAGGCCGAGGCGCCGGACGTGGTCGGCATTGGCCATGGGCGGCAGAGCGGGCCGAGCCTCAGCCTGCGCTACCGGCTGCGCCTGCCCGAGAGCTCCGGCGGCCATGTGCTCGACGTGACCGACTGGATGTACGTGATGGAGAACGGGGCGGTGGTGAACCGCAGCCAGTTCCGCAAGTTCGGCATCAAGGTCGCCGAGCTGGTGGCGGTGATGCGCCCGGCGGTCAGCGCCGCGGCCCCCGGAATGACCGCCTGAGACGGGCGGCGGGAGAACGGAAATGAGCGGGTTTGCGGGGCAGCGCTACTGGGTGGTCGGCGCCTCCGAGGGGTTCGGCCTGGCGCTGGCCAGGGCGCTGTCGGACGAGGGCGCGGAGCTGGTGCTGAGCGCGCGCAATGGCGCGCGGCTGGAAGAGGCCGCGGCGGCGATGCCGGGTCCGGCGCGGGCCGTGCCGGTGGATGTCGCCGATCCGGCCTCGGTCGCGGCGGCGGCAGAGGCGGCGGGCCAGATCGACGGGCTGGTCTTTGCCGCCGGGGTCTACTGGCCGATGGCGGCGGCGGAGTGGCAGGCGGAGGAGGCCGAGACGATGGCCGACGTCAATTTCACCGGCGCGCTCAGGGTGCTGGGCCGGGTGCTGCCCGCGATGGTGGCGCGCGGCCGCGGCCATGTGCTGCTGACCGGATCGCTGACCGGCTATCGCGGCCTGCCGGGCTCGATCGGCTATACCGCCTCCAAGGCCGGGATCATGTCGCTGGCCGAGTGCCTGGCCTGCGACCTGCGCGGCAGCGGCGTGCGGGTGCAGCTGGCCAATCCCGGCTTCATCCGCACCCGGCTGACCGACAAGAACAGCTTCGCCATGCCCTTCATCATGGAGCCGGAGAAGGCCGCGGAGATCGTGCTGCGCCACATGAAGTCCCGCCGGTTCCGCCGCGATTTCCCGCGCGGCTTCGGCCTTCTGTTCAAGCTCGGCCGGGTGCTGCCCGACGCGCTCTATGTCCGGCTCTTCGCGCCGCGCGGGGGCTGAGCCGGAGCCTTCTCCGCAGGCTCCGCGCGATCTGATCTATGTCCTTTCCTTCGGTCCGAGATTCGGCAATCGTGATGCTGTGACTCACCAAGGAGGCAGAAAAATGCCCGAAATCCATGCCGACATCGCGGCGCAGGTGATCCTGCTGGCGCGGGAGGCCGAAGACAGCGGAGACTCGACAGCCCGGGCGGAGCTGTCCTCATTCATCGCCGGGCTGAACGAGGACGAGGCTCTGATGCTGGTCGCGCTCGCCTGGATCGGCCGGGAAAGCTTCACGCCGGACGAATGGGACGAGGCGGTGCAGACCGCGCGCGAAGAGGCGCGGGTGCCGACGGCCGACTACCTGTCCGGCATGCCGCAGCTATCGGGCTATCTCGAGGACGGGCTGGAGGCGATGGGCATCTCCTCGGCCGATGCCGAAGACGACCTGATGTAGCCCCTGCGGGTTGGCGCCGCTGGCGTTGACCAAGACGAAAGACATCTCCGCTAGCATTCCGCGGCGCCGGCTGTCGGCGCTGGCAGGAACAGGGCGGGGATGGTCCAGGATATCGACCGGTACTATGCGTTGGGCTACATCTCGCTGGTCCTGGGGTTTCCGTTGGTCTTCGTGCTCTACTGGCGGGCCCTGGTCTATTCGCATATCCTCAAGGCGGAGGGCGGCCTCGCCGGCTACAAGGCGGCGCTGAGGGAACGCGCGGAAACCGACAATGTCGCCAAGGCCTCGCTGAAGTTCCTCAAGACGGCGAATATCTATTTCCTGTTCTACTGGCTGTCTTTCGCGGTCATCGTCGGCACGCATCATGCCCGCGGCTGGTGGACCGAGTGAAGCAAAAATTTCTGTGGCAAAATGTGAAATCGTATGTAAAAACATCCGCAGCGGGGAGGTGCTCAGTGGATAGGCGCTTGACGTATCACCCCTGAGTCGGGTTAGGGTTCTCTGCGGCAAGATGCCACCGGCATGAAACAAATTTTCGCTGCTTTGCAGCAACTTGCGGGCATCGCCGGGAGGAGGAACGATGAGGAAACTCTGGGCCTTTGTCTGCGTGATCGGTTTCACGGCCTTCTGGGCCTACGGGCTTGCGATCCTCGCAGCCCTGTTCGGGGAAAAGGTGTTTTCGCCGCTTGAACTTGTGTTCTGCCTGTTCGGCCTGGTGCTAGGACTTTACGCGCGAATGCGCCTGCTGCGGCACACGCCGTCGATGCATGGCCGCCGCGCAGCGTCCCGGGCACGGCTGGAACAGGAGTATATGGAGAGTGCGCAGGGCTAGCGCCCTGACCCCGCACCTCCATTGACGGTCGGCCGCATCTGCGGGGTAGGGGAGGACCCTGCGGTGCGGCTGGCCTCTTTTTTACTGTGCTCCGGCTGGGAGGGGAGGCCCGGCCGGAGCTTTTTATTGTCTGCAGTTCTTATCGTCTGCAGATCCCGCTTTCCGGACCGTCTGCCGCCCGGGAACCCGGCCCTTGGCGGGCCGGGCGGCGGTGTCCCGGGGACCGGGACCCTGCCGGAGCGCGCTCAGTAGGGCTGCGGATGCGCCTTGTGGACCGCGGCGATGTCCTTCAGGCAGTCCTCGCTCAGCTCCAGGCCGTCAGCGGAGAGCACCTCCTCGAGCTGCGCCGTCGAGGTCGCGCCGATGATGGCGGCGCCCATGAAGGGGCGGCTGACGCAGAAGGCCAGCGACATCTGCACCAGGCTCAGCCCGTGGGCGCGGGCGACCTCGGCATAGGCCTCGACCGCGGCGAGGGCGCGGTCGGTCAGGCGGCCGCCGAGCCCGGGATTGCGCGTGCCGCGGCTGCCTTCGGGAATGGCGCCGCCCTGGTACTTGCCGGTCAGCAGCCCGGTCGCCAGCGGCGAGTAGGCCAGGAGCGGGATGTCCTCGTTCAGCGAGGCCTCGGCGGCGTCGGTGTCGAATTCGCGGTAGAGCAGCGAGTACTCGTTCTGGATCGTCGCCATCCGTGGCACGCCCATCTCGTCGGCGACGCGCGACCAGGTCGACATGCCCCAGGCGCTCTCGTTCGACAGGCCGATATAGCGCAGCTTGCCGGCCTCGACCTGCTTTGCCAGTTCGCCCAGCACGTCCTGCATGTGCTCGATGGTCTCGTTGCGGTTCTGCGCCGAGGGGTCGTAGCTCCAGTTCTGGCGGAAAGCGTAGGAGCCGCGGTTCGGCCAGTGCAGCTGGTAGATGTCGATGACATCGGTCTTCAGCCGCCGCAGGCTGTTCTCGACGCATTGGCGGATCTCGCCGGCGCTGATCGCCGCGCCGCCGCGGGCCTTGCCGCCGGCCCCGCCGATCTTGGTGGCCAGAACCCAGTCATTGCGCCGCCCGGTCTTCTCGAACCAGTTGCCGATGATCGCCTCGGTGTCGCCGACGGTTTCCTCGAGCACCGGGGCGACCGGGTACATCTCGGCCGTGTCCATGAAGTTGATGCCGCGATCCGCCGCCATCTCGATCTGGGCATGGCCCTCTGCCTCGGTGTTCTGGCTGCCCCAGGTCATCGTGCCGAGGCAGAGCGAGGTGACGGCCAGGTCGGTGCGGCCAAGCTGTTTCTTCTGCATGTAGTCATCTCCGGATGCGGTCCTGCCTTGGCTAGAGTGCAGATGCAGCAGGCGCAAGGCCCGTCCGGTCCGGCTTTGGAACATTTGGGGAACATGCTAGGATCGGCGCATGATCGAGGCCGGGCTGAGTCGCGATCCGCACCCTTCTGCGGCGCTGGTGCGGGTCTCTGCGGAAATGTCGCTGCGTCCGGGACGGGCGCATGAGCTGTGCGGCGCGGCGCGGCGGCGGCTGGCCCTGGCCGTGGCGGCGGCCGTGACCGGGCCGGTGCTGTGGATCCGCCCCTCCTGGCAGGCGGAGCAGCTGAATTGCGACGGCGTGCGCATGCTGGCCGATCCGGGGCGGCTGATCTTCGCGGAGCCGGTCCGCGCCGAGGATCTGCTGTGGTGCATGGAGGAGGGGCTGCGCAGCGGGGCGGCTCCGCTGGTGGTCGCGGAACTGCCCGCGCCCCCGGCGATGACGCCGGTCAGACGGCTGCACCTGGCGGCGGAAACGGGAGGAGGCCAGGCCCTGGGGCTGCTGCTGACGCCGGGCGCCGGGGGCGCCCCGGGGGTGGAGAGCCGCTGGTCGCTCGACCCGGTGCACGAGCCCGGGCAGAGGCGCTGGCGGCTGGAACGGCGCCGCGCGCGGACCCAGCCGCCGAAGGTCTGGGACTGGGCGGCTTGAGCGGCGCGCAACGGGAGCCTCCTGGCGGCGCACCGCCCGCGTGACTCCCCGCCGCGTGCGGTGCGCTCAGGCCCGGACCGTCAGACGGCCACGGGCTCCGCCCTGGACAGCAGCTTCGCGAGCTGGTCCTTCAGGGCAACCCGCGTGCGCCGCAGGCGCAGCGCCTCGATATCGCACATCGGCTGCAGATTGGTCTCCACCCGATGGAGGATGTCGTTGATTTCGGTGTATTCGTCGGCCAGCCGGGCGACGCGGGCGTCGGTCTGGCGCAGATGGCGGAGGGTCTCGACTTGAGCGGGGAACTCCTCGGCAAGGGCATGGGCAACGTGGGTCATCGTCGGTGTCCTCATCTCTGTGGCAAGACGGACCTTACGCGAGGACAGGCGGGCCCCGCCTTGATGCCGATCAAATCCGGCCTAGCGGCCGGATTTTTTGACCTGGTGCTCGCGCCAGGCGATGAAGGACACGGCCGAGACGATCACCCCGCCGCCAAGCAGCACATAGGGATCGACCGGCTCGCCGAAGACGATCACGCCCAGAAGGACCGACCAGACGAGCTGCAGGAAGGTGACCGGCTGGGTCACGGCGACCGGCGCGGCGCGGAAGGCCAGGGTCATCAGGTAGTGCCCGACATTGGCGAAGACCGCGGCCAGCGCCAGCGTGGCCAGCACGGGCCAGGGCGGCGTCACCCAGTTCGCCGCCGCCAGCGGCAGCAGGATCGGCGTGACCGAGAGGCTGAGCCAGGCGACGATCACCGTCGGCGGGAAGCGCGCGGTCAGGGTCTTGCCGATCACGTAGGAGCTGCCGAGGCTGATCGCGGCGAGGATCATCGCGAAATGCCCGGGCTCCAGCGTGCGGAAGCCGGGGCGCAGCAGGATCAGCGCGCCGAGCAGCGCCACGGCCACCGCCGCGATCCGCCGCGCCGCCAGCCGCTCGCCCAGGAAGAGCGCGGCGCCGACGGTGACGCAGACCGGCGCGAGGTAGTTGATCGCCGTGACCTCGGCCAGCGGGATGCTGGCGATGGCGAAGAACCAGGCGCAGATCGCCACGGAGTGGACGACGCCGCGGCCGAGGAAGAGCTTCAGGTCGCGCCCCTTCGGCCAGTGCGCGCGCAGCCGTCCGGCCAGGGGTACCAGGAAGACCAGCCCGAAGGCGAAGCGCAGGAAGGCGCCCTCGACCACCGGCACGGCATCGCCCACCGATTTCATCGCGCCGATGAAGCAGACGAAGGCGAGGCCCGAGAGCACCATCCAGCCCATGCCGGCCAGGGGCCGCTGTCCGGGCAGCGGTGGCGGCGTCACCTCAGGCAATGACCACCACCAGGACGGTCAGCGCCGCCATCACCACCAGCGCGGCCAGCGCGATCATCCCGCTCATCCGCGGATCCTTGGGGTCCTTCATGCCGCGTTCCTTACGCCATGACAGGGGCGGCGGCCCGCTCGGCGCGCAGGTTCCGCGCCAGCAGGTCCATCGCGGCCATGCGCACGGCGACGCCCATCTCCACCTGCTCGCGGATCACCGAGCGGGTCAGGTCGTCGGCGATCAGCCCGTCGATCTCCACCCCGCGGTTCATCGGCCCGGGATGCATGACGATCGCGTCGTCCTTGGCGTAGCCCAGCTTCTCGGCATCGAGGCCGAAGCGGTGGAAATACTCGCGCTCGGACGGGATGAAACCGCCATCCATGCGCTCGCGCTGGAGCCGCAGCATCATCACCACGTCGCAATCGGCCAGCCCCTCGGCCATGTCGTGATAGACCTCGACGCCCCAGTCCCTGACCCCTGCGGGCAGCAGCGTGGGCGGGCCGACCAGGCGGACGCGGTTCTCCATCTTGTGCAGCAGCAGGATGTTCGAGCGGGCGACGCGGCTATGGGCGATGTCGCCGCAGATGGCGATGTTCAGCCGGTGCAGCCGTCCCTTGGCGCGGCGGATGGTCAGCGCGTCGAGCAGCGCCTGGGTCGGATGCTCGTGCCGCCCGTCGCCGGCGTTCAGCACCGCGCAATTGACCTTCTGCGCCAGCAGGTCGACCGCGCCGGAATGCGGATGGCGCACCACCAGCAGGTCGGGATGCATCGCGTTCAGCGTCACCGCGGTGTCGATCAGCGTCTCGCCCTTCTTCACCGAGGAGGTCTGCATCGACATCGACATCACGTCGGCGCCCAGCCGCTTGCCGGCCAGCTCGAAGCTCGACTGGGTGCGGGTGGAGTTCTCGAAGAACATGTTGACCTGGGTCATCCCCGCCAGCGCGTCGCCATGCTTGTCCTCGCGCCGGTTCATCTCGGCATAGCGGTCCGCGAGGTCGAGGACCGTGCGGATCTCTTCGGGATGGAGCGGCTCGATGCCGAGGAGGTGCTTGTGGGAGAAGGTCATGGAGTCCTCGCGCCTGTGCTGCGGGTGTTCTAGCGGGCGGCGCTGCCGGTGCCAAGGTGGCGGAGGGCCGCGAGATCGGCGGCGCTGTCGATATCGGCGAGCGTGTCGGCGGTGGCGACGCGCAGCCCCGCCATGCTGCGCAGCGTGTCGGCGCGGGCATGGGCGCTCGACCAGCGCACGCCCCGGAAAAGCCCCGGCGGCGCGGCGCGGCGTCCTGCGAGCCCGACCAGCCAGTAGCCCCCGTCGGGGGCCGGGCCGATCACGGCGTCATGGGCGGCCAGCGCATGGAAGGCGCGGGCGACATGGGCGCGGGTGATGCCGGGGATGTCGGCGCCGATGACGATGGCGGGGCCGGGGGCCTGGCGCAGGATCCGCCCCATCCGCGCGCCCAGATCGCCGCGTCCCTGGGGCAGGCGGGGCAGATCCGCGGGCCAGGCGCGGCTTTCCTGCCCTTCGCGGTCGGGGCTGACGGCCAGCACCAGCTCCCATCGCGGATCGCGCAGCCGGCGCAGGAGCGCCCGGGTCTGGTGGCGGAACCACCAGGCGGCCGGGACCATGCCGATGCCCGCGCCCAGCCGCGTCTTGACCCGGCCCGGCCGCGGCTCCTTCACCATCACGGCCAGGCGGGGACGGATCACGGGCGGTCGCGCCACATGTCGACATGCGGGATGCCCGCATCGTCGTATTCCTCGCCGTCCGGGGTGAAGCCGAGCTTGCGGTAGAAGCCCGCGGCCGAGACCTGCGAGGACAGCTTGACCCGCTGCACCTCCGGCGTCTCGCGGATGGCGTCGAGCGCGGCGAACATCAGCCGCGCGCCCAGCCCGGTGCCGCGATAGGTGTCGAGCACGCAGACCCGCTCGATCTTCGCGGTCTCCCCGACCATCCGCCAGCGCAGCGTGCCCGCCGGGTTCCCGGCCTCGCGCGCGATCAGGTGCCGTGCCTCGGTGTCGAGCCCGTCCCATTCCAGCTCGGCCGGGATGTTCTGCTCGTCGATGAACACCGCCTGCCGCAGCGCGCGGATATCCGCCATGTCCTTGCCGGTTGCGGCTTCTGTGATGATCATTGCGCGAAATACTCCGTCAGGATGCGGCTGTAGATGGCCTTGAGCTGCGGGATCTGGGCGATCTCCACCCGCTCGTCCACCTGGTGCATGCGGTGCCCGACCAGGCCGAATTCCACCACCGGGCAGTGATCCTTGACGAAGCGCGCATCCGAGGTGCCGCCCGAAGTGGACAGCTCCGGCGTCACGCCGGTCTCGGCGGTCACGGCCTGCGCCACCAGATCGACCAGCGGCCCCGGCGGGGTCAGGAAGCTCTCGCCCGAGACGGCGGTGGTCATGTCGAAGCCGATGCCGGTCTCCTCGGCGACCTGACCCATCTCCTGCGCCATCCAGGCGACGAGCCCGGCGCTGTCATGCAGGTCGTTGAAGCGGATATTCACCGTCGCGCGGCAGCTCGCGGGCACGACATTGGTCGCCGGATTGCCGGTGTCGAAGGTGGTGACGGCCAGGGTCGAGGGGTCGAAATGGTCGCTGCCGGCATCGAGCACGGCCGAGCTGAGCCGGTCGACCAGCTTCGCCATCGCCGGGACCGGATTGGCGGTCTTGTGGGGATAGGCGACATGGCCCTGGATGCCGCTGGCGGTGAAGAAGGCGCTGACCGAGCCGCGCCGCCCGATCTTCATCATGTCGCCCAGCGTCTCGGGGCAGGTCGGCTCGCCGACCAGGCAGGCCGCCATCGCCTCGCCCTCGGCCGCCATCCAGTCGAGCAGCGCGACCGTGCCGTCCTTTGCCGGGCCCTCCTCGTCGCCGGTGATCGCCAGGATCACCGCGCCGTCGGGCGGCGCCTGGGTGACGAGGTCGATCGCCGCGGCGGCGAAGGCGGCGACGCCGGATTTCATGTCGGTCGCCCCGCGGCCGTAGAGCCAGCCCCCGGCCTCCTCGGCGCCGAACGGGTCCATGGTCCAGGCGGCGGCATCGCCCACGGGGACCACGTCGGTATGGCCGTTGAAGCCGAAGGTCCTCGGATGCCCTTTGGCGCCCCAGCGGGCGAAGAGATTGGCGGTGCCGTTGCGGTCGACGCGGGTGCAGGCGAACCCGGCAGCGGCGAGCTCCCCCGCCAGCAGCTCCAGTGCGCCGCCCTCCTCGGGGGTGACAGAGGGGCAGCGCACGAGGCGGCGGGTCAGCGCGACGGGATCGGTTGGCATCGGCGGTCTCCTTTGGGGCCGGAGTACCGCGCAGATGCCAGGCGTGCAATCCGCCCCCTCAGTCCCGGTCTTCGTCTCCGAAGAACGGGGTCATCTGCGCCACGATCACGGCATTCTCGGCCAGCGCGCGGTCCATCAGCTCCGCCTCGTCGGCATCGATCTCGTGGCCCATCGCCTCGCGCTCCTCGCGGGTGCCGTAGCCGGTGACATCGAGCGGGGCGAGATCGGCCTGCTTCAGCACGGCAACGGTCTCGCGCACGGCCTCGGCCTCGTCGACGCCGGAGGAGTAGCACATCAGCGCCGCTCCGGTTGCGCCCTCGGGCAGCCCGTCGCCTTTCTTGCGTCCGAGCTGGACGAGCAGGGTGAAGACCTGCTGGGGTTTCTTTTCCTTGGTCATGGGCGGCAGATGCGCGCGAATGGCTGCGGCGTCAAGCGGGTTGTTCGGGCAGGGGCGCGCGGGCAGGGTGGAGCCGGATTTGAGCGGGGCGATTGGATGGTGGAATTTGCGGACGAGACGGACATCGAGGCCTGGCTGAAAGACCAGCCAGATCAGGTCTCGATCCATCTTGCGGCGCGCTCGGCGCTTCGGGCACTGCCGGGCTTTGGTTTGGCTGACCAAGAAATGGCTTTGCCAGGTTTGGGGCTAAATGATGGAGCCTCACTGTCTGAGGTTGTTCTGCCAGCTCTTCGAGCTGCCATTTTGTCCGCGGCAGCCGCCAATGCTCCAACTGAGAAGTTTTCTCTGTTGGTTGCCGCATCGCGCTCTCTTCGATCCAAATACCGCGCAGGGAGGGGGGCTGCCTCTTTACTTTCCCCTAGGTCTTTGGTGCGGCGTGCCTTGTCTGCAGCTCTGTCCGCCGCCGCCTCAGTAGAGTCTAGAAATGGTCTTTGGCGGGAAGCTGCCGCAGCCGCCGTTGGTGATACTGCTGCTTTCGGGCGCGCTTCTGCGTTTGCTGCGGCCTCAAGAGATGTGAACGTCGCAAACGGGACGAACGATGGTTGGTGCGCAGTCTGGCAGAACGAACAAGGCTTGTGGATTGGCAAAGACGAACCGGAGGTGCTGAGGAAAGGAAGGAAGGCAATTTTGAAGTATTTCAGTGGCAACGAAAGCGATTGGGCTTTCTGGAGCCGCTGGTATCTCGCGATCCTTGCTGGAACTTGGAGCGACTGGGAGCTCTGCCGCGACATCGCCCTGATCCCGGACGACATTTGGGAAGAAGGTCCGGCGGCGGTGGCTGACGCGATCCGGAAAATCGAGCACCAGAGAAAGGCGCTGCCTCCCGAAGCGGCGCGGACGCAGGCACAGCATCTTTTGCGGGACCCGAAACGGTCGAGCCTCTATGCGGCCGGCTTGGCACAGCTCCTCGGAACGGCGATACATGCTGTCGGGAACGCACTGCCGGACCCGTTTGCGGCGGCAGAGCCGTTGCAGAAATACCTGCAGCAGATCTCGGCGGTGCTGCTGGCGACCCATCTGACCGATCAGGAGGCGCAGCTGGCGAAGCTGCTGGAGCAGGCTGCCGATACCGTCGCGCGGCTGGTCCGGGAGCTGCGGGAGGCGCAGGCCGAGATTGGCCTGCTGGAGGCAAAGCTTGCGGCCGCCGAGACGGCTGCCGAAAAAGCCGAGTTGCAGGCGCAGGCTGCGGAGAACCCGAAAATCAACTGGCGCCAGAAGGTTTCCGATAGCGCCCTGACGGGGTTCGGCGAGAATACTGGGGCCCTGTTTTCCGGGGTGCTCTGGGGTGGTCTTGGAGTGGGGCTAATGTATCTGCTCGGCCCGGATGCGAATGACGCCGTCGCCGCCACCTCGCAATGCTTCAACGACATCATCCAGCCGGTCTATCTGCGCGAGGTCACACAAGCGGTGTCCCTCGACATCTGAGCGATGTGCAAAGGGCCGCGGCCGAGACTGGGAAGCCGGGCGCTCCGGGATAGCGTTGCAGGACATTGGCGAAGGACCTTGCACGCGCGCTGGGCGGAGCTCTGGATGCGGCCGCACCGGGTGAGGGCTGGCCGCGGCCGGTCTCCGTGCCACGGTCGGGACAGTTGATCCCGGCATGGAACAGGGCTAGCGAAGGCCTAGATATGCATGGACGTTTCCAGGAAGGACAGGGCGATGACGGGCAATCCTACGGCGGCGATGCTGGTGATCGGGGACGAGATCCTCTCGGGCCGCACCCGCGACTCCAACATGCACTATCTCGCGGGCGAGCTGACCCGCCACAACATCCCCCTCGCCGAGGCGCGCTTCATCCCCGACGAGGCCGCGACCATCACCGCGGCCGTCCGCACGCTGTCGGAGGCGCATGACTATGTCTTCACCTCGGGCGGCATCGGGCCGACGCATGACGACATCACCGCCGATGCCGTCGCCGCCGCCTTCGGCGCCCATATCGATGTGCGCGATGACGCCCGCGCCATCCTCGCCGCGCATTACGCCAATCGCGGCACCGAGATGAACGAGGCGCGGCTGCGCATGGCCCGCATCCCCGACGGCGCGACGCTGATCGACAACCCGGTCTCGGCCGCGCCGGGCTTCGTGCTCGGCAATGTCCATGTCATGGCCGGCGTGCCCTCGGTCTTCCAGGCGATGGTCGCCTCGGTGATGCCGACGCTTTCGGGCGGCGCGCCGCTCCTGAGCCAGTCGGTGACGCTCTACATGCCCGAGGGCGAGATCGCCGGGCCGCTGCGGCGGCTGGCCGAGGAATTCCCCGAGCTGTCGATGGGCAGCTACCCGTTCCAGCGCGACGGCGCCTTCGGCGCGCAGATCGTCGTGCGGGGCACCGACGGGCCGAAGATCGACGCCGCCATGGCGCGGCTGGGCGAGGTGCTGCCGCCGGTGGCGCCGTGAGCCTGCCCGGGCCGGAGGAGATGCGCCAGGCGCTGGCCGCGACCTGGCCCGCGGCGGAAGAGACCGCGCTGGGCCCGTTCCGGATGCGCCGCTCGCCCGGCGGCGGGAAGCGGGTCAGCGCGGCGCGGGCGCTGCCCGGGGCCGAAGGCCTGGCCGAGGCGCTGCCGCGGGCGGTGGCGCAGATGCAGGCCTGGGGCCAGGCGCCGGTCTTCCAGATCCTGCCAGACACGCCCGGGCTCGACGCGCTGCTGGAGCGCGAGGGCTATGCGATCAAGGATCCGAGCCTGCTCTATGCCGCGCCGCTGGACGCCTTTGCCGGCATCGAAATGCCGCGGCTGACGACCTTCGCCCATTGGCCGCCCTTGTCGATCCAGGAGGAGATCTGGGCGCAGGGCGGGATCGGCCGCGACCGCATGGCGGTGATGTCCCGTGTCGGCGGGCCGCATGTCTCGCTGATGGCGCGCGACGGGGACGTCCCGGCCGGCACCGCCTTCGCCGCGGTCGACGGCCGCATCGCGATGATCCACGCGATCGAGATCCGCCCCGCTTTTCGCCGTCGCGGCAATGGCGCGAGGCTGATGGCGCGGGCCGCGGCCTGGGCAGCAGAGCAGGGCGCGGAGGTGCTGGCGCTCGCCGTGACCGAGGGCAATGCCGGGGCGCGGGCGCTCTATGCCGGGCTCGGGATGGAGCCGGTGCTTCGCTACCACTACCGCGTGCAGCCATGAGCCGGGCCCTGCTGGCCATCGCGGCGCTGGCTCTGCCGGGCCTGGCGGTCGCGGAAGAGACCGGGCGCCGCGACGATCCGGTCGGCCAGTACAGCCTGCCCGCGGGCGCGTTCGACGGCACCGAAGTGCCGCAGCAGAGCCTCGACGCCCGGCGCGAGACGGTCGCCTGGTCGCGCCCGCTCGACGCGGAGACGACGCCGCTCTCGGTCTTCGAGACGCTGGCATCGGAGATCGAGGACGGCGGCGGTCGGATCCTCTTCCGCTGCGCGGCCGCGGATTGCGGCGGCTTCGATTTCCGCAGCGGCATCGAGCTTCTGCCGCCGCCGCAGATGTATCTCGACCTGTCGGAATTCTACGCGCTCGGCGCCGAGACCGGGACGGGGGACGGGCTGCGCCTCTTGGTGGTCAGCCGGACCGCGTCGCAGGTCTTCTGGCAGCAGACGACGCTCCTGCCTGCCACGGTGGCACCGGTCGGGCTCGCCCCGGAAACGGCCCCGGTCCCGGGGCCCGAAGCGGGGGATCTGGCGGCGGAGCTCGATGCGGAGGGCTTCGCGGTGCTCGAGGATGTCAGCTTCGCGACCGGCGCGGACACGCTCGGCGAGGAGGTTCCGGCGAGCCTGCCGGCGCTGGCGGCCTATCTGGCGGCGCATCCCGGCTATCGCGCGACGATCGTTGGTCATAGCGATGCCAGCGGCAAGGCGGCGGCCAACATGGATCTGTCGCAGCGGCGCGCCGCTTCGGTGCGCAGCCTGCTGGTCGACGGGCTGGGCCTGGCGCCGGAGCGGGTCGCCGCGGCCGGCGTGGGCGCGCTGGCGCCGCGGGCGACCAACGCCACCGAAGAGGGGAGGCGGAAGAACCGGCGGGTCGAGGTCGTGATCGGCTTCGAATAGCGGGGATCCGAGGGGCGGGGCCTCTCCGGTCTCGAAGAACGTCGCGGAGGCCGGACTGCAGGGAAAGGAGCGCTCTGGCTGGCTGCCGGGCGGTCGCCGGGCAGGCCAGCGCTCCGGTGCTTGGCATAGCGGCCGCGGGACGGGCTGCTGTTCCGCTCGGGCTCCGGCCAGACAGGCTTTTCGGCAGCTTGCCAGTGCGCGGGCAGCGGGGACAGGCGCCCCCGCGGCCGGATCAGGCGATGGCGCGGTCGGCCTGGGCCTGCGGGGCCTCGACATAGGCGTCGACCAGGAACTGGACGAAGCTGCGCACCCGCGGCAGGCTGCCATGGCTCGGCGCATGGGCGACATAGAGCGGCGCGGTCTGGGCGGGCAGGGTCGGCATGGCCGACTGCAGCTGCCCGGCGGCCAGCGCGTCGCCGACCAGGAAATCCGGCAGGAAGGCGATGCCCATGCCGGCGATGGCGCTGTCCTTCAGGCAGGTGCCGCTATTGGTCGCCAGCCGGCCGCGGCTGCGCACCACGCGCGCCTCGCCGCTCGCCGAGACCAGCGTCCAGGACGGATCGCCGCCGCTTTCGAGCTGATGGAGCAGCGAATGCTGCGCCAGATCCTCGATCCGCGCGGGGCTGCCATGCCGGGCGAGATAGTCCGGGCTGGCCACGAGAAGGCGCGTGACGGTGTCGAGCTTGTGGCTGCGCAGCGTGCTGTCGGGCTTGCTGCCCAGGCACACCGACAGGTCGATATCGCCATTGACCGCCTCGCAGGGGTCGTGGCCCAGCACCAGGTTCACGTCGACCCCCGGGTTGAGCTCGAGATACTCCGCCACCAGGGGCGCCAGCACGCAGGTGCCGAAATCCGCGGGCGCCAGCACTTTCAGCGTGCCGGTCGGCTCCGCCTGCATGCCGAGCACGGCGGCATCGGCCTGCACGGCCGCGTTCAAAACGTTTCGTGCCCGGTCGTAGTAGACCAGGCCGACATCGGTCGGATTGACCCGCCGCGTGGTGCGGTTCAGCAGCCGGGCGCCCAGCCGCGCCTCCAGAGAGGAGACATGTTTCGAGACCGCCGACTTCGAAATCCCCAGCTTCTGAGCCGCCCCGGTGAATCCTCCCTGATCCACGACCGCGGCAAAGGCTTCCATCTCAGACAGTCTGTCCATACTCCACTCCAACCGTTCCTTCCCCCGCGAACCTGATTACGCGGGATTTTCGTACAAACATCATAAAAATCATCGCATGATCTCAGGTAAGGGCCAAGTATTGGCCAAGACCCTAGTTAACGCAATCATGCGAAGCTGGGAAACTACCTGGTTCCCACGATCCGTCCAGCGGGAAGATGCCGGACGCCTTCCGATTGTTCCACCTGGACATAGCTTTTCCCTGAACTGGATCAACCCTAGCGAAAGCGGCGTGAAAAATGAATCATAATTTGAGCATTAGCCGGTAGGCATCGGCGATTGCCCGCTTGGCATCGATTCCGCGGGCCGAGTCCGCGCCGCCGACGGTATGGGTGCTGCCCGCGGGGCGCCGCGCCGCAAGATCCGCCAAAGCGGTTTCGGATTCCTGCCCGGCGCAGATCACCACCTGGTCGGCGGCAAAGACCTGCTCCGCGTCCTTCCGCCGGTAGCGCAGCCCGCCGGGCCCGATCTCCAGGTACTCGACCCCAGCCTCCATCTGCACGCCCTTCGCGCGCAGGCTGCTGCGGTGGATCCAGCCCGTGGTCTTGCCCAGCGAGCCGCCGAACTTGCCGGCGCTGCGCTGGAACATGGCGATCTCGCGCGGCGGCGGCGCGGGCTCGGCGCCCCCGGGGCGCAGCCCGCCGCGGTCCTGCCGCGGATCGCCGACGCCCCATTCGCGTTTCCAGAGCGCCAGATCCTCCGACGGGCTCTGGCCGGGGACATGGGCCAGGAATTCCGCCACGTCGAAGCCGATCCCGCCGCCGCCGATCACCGCCACCCGCTTGCCGGGCGCGGCCCTGCCCGAAAGCAGCTCGGCATAGCTGACCACCTCGGCGCCCGGCGCCACGGGAATGCCGGGCGCCCGCGGCCGCACGCCGGTGGCGATCACCACATGGTCATAGGCCCCGAGCTCCTCCGCCGTGACGCGGTGGCCGAGGCGCAGATCAACGCCCGAGGCCGCCAATTCGCCCGCGAACCAGTCAAGCAGGCCGCGGAACTCCTCCTTGCCGGGGATCCGCGCGGCGAGGACCAGCTGGCCGCCGATCTCGTCGGCCGCCTCGTAGAGCGTGACCCGGTGGCCGCGCTCTGCGGCCGCCAGCGCCGCGGTCATCCCGGCCGGACCTGCCCCCGCTACCGCAATGTCGAGCGGCTCCGCGGCGGGCTCGGGCACCAGCACGGTCTCGTGGCAGGCGCGCGGATTGACCAGGCAGCTCGTCAGCTTCATTGCGAATGTGTGGTCGAGGCAGGCCTGGTTGCAGGCGATGCAGGGCGCGATCCGCGCCGCCTCGCCGCGCGCCGCCTTGGCGACGAACTGCGGATCGGCGAGGAAGGGCCGGGCCATCGACACCATGTCGGCGCAGCCCTCGGCCAGCACGTCCTCGGCGATCTGGGGCGTGTTGATCCGGTTCGAGGTGACGAGCGGAATGCCGACCTCGCCCATCAGCCGCTTCGTCACCCAGGCGAAGGCGCGGCGCGGCACGCTGGTGGCGATAGTCGGGATCCGCGCCTCGTGCCAGCCGATGCCGGTATTGAGGATCGAGGCCCCGGCCGCCTCCACCGCGCGCGCCAGCGTCACGACCTCCTCCCAGCTCGAGCCGTCGGGCACGAGGTCGATCATCGACAGCCGGTAGATCAGGATGAAATCGGCGCCCACCGCCGCGCGCACCCGCCGCACCACCTCGACCGGCAGCCGCATCCGGTTCTCGTAGCTGCCGCCCCAGCGGTCCTCGCGCCGGTTGGTATGGGCGACCAGGAACTGGTTCAGGAAATACCCTTCCGAGCCCATGATCTCGACCCCGTCATAACCCGCCTCGCGGGCGCGGGCCGCCGCCGCTGCGATATCGGCGATCTGGGTCTCGATCCCGGCCTCGTCCAGCGCATGCGGCCGGAAGGGCGAGATCGGCGCGCGGATCGCCGAGGGCGCCACCGCCCGGTCGGAATAGGCATAGCGCCCGGCATGCAGGATCTGCGCCGCGATCCGCCCGCCCGCGCCATGGACCCGCTCGGTCACCATGCGGTGATGCGCGACATCCTCTGCGGTCCTCAGCCCCGCCGCGCCGGGCAGCACCGCGCCCTCGGCATTCGGCGCCAGCCCGCCAGTGACGATCAGCCCGGCCCCGCCCTCGGCGCGCGCGGCATAGAAGGCGCCGACCCGCGCCCAGTCGCCGGTCTCCTCGAGCCCGGTATGCATCGAGCCCATCAGCACCCGGTTGGGCAGCGTCACATGGCCCAGCTCGAGCGGGCGCAGAAGATGCGGATAAGCGGTCATGGCGGTCCTCCCTCGGGCAGAGGGAAGCGCGGGCCGCGCCGACTGTCCAGAGCGCGCGTGACGGAACGCGGCGTCACGGATGCGGGGCGGGGGCGCGGCAGAGCGAGAGATGCGGGATCCGCACTCCGCGCCCGGCCATGCCGGTGAAAACCAGGTCGATCCAGCCGCGGCGGAAGAGGCCCGGGACCGGGGTCGGCGCCGCGGGCCCGGGGCCGAGCGGCGTCACGCGCGCGCCTGCCGCCAGGGCGAGCGGAACGGTCATCTGCCAGGGGGTGCCATTCTCCTCGATCGTCAGCCGCAGATAGCCGCCGCCGGGAAGGGGGGTATTGCCAGCCGCCAGGGCCAGCCGCAGCCGGAGGTTATGCGCGGGGCCCAGATCCGCGGCCATCTCCGCAGGCAGGTCGATCGCCAGCGAGACATAGCTGCCGCCGAAGCGCCGGGCCGAGAGCTCCAGCCCATCGGCGCGGGCCTCCAGCCGGATCTCCGCTGCAGCGCCGCCGTCATGGAATAGTGCCGCATCCGGGGCGAAGCGCCCCTCAAGCGGGCCGGAGCCGCATCCGCGGCGCCAGGGCAGGGGCAGATGCTCCAGCACCGGCTGCGGATGGCGCAGCGCGCGGAGCGGGGGCAGGCCGCCGGTCATCCGGCCCGGTCTGCCAAGGGGCGATACGGCCGCCGCAGGGCGCGTGCCCGACCGCGACCGGCCGGGCTTCCGGGCGCAGCGGCAGCCGGGTCGGGCCTGGCTGCGGCCCGGGCGGTCACATCATCATGCCGCGGGCGAGGCCCGGAATGATGATGTCGCGCAGCGCGATGATGCCGATGAACACCACCAGCGGCGCCAGATCCAGCGCCCCGGTATCGGGCAGGATCCGCCGGATCGGCCGGTAGAGCGGGTCGAGCAGCCGGTTCAGCCCGTCCCAGATCTGGTAGACCAGCGGCTGGCTGAGGTTCAGCACGTTGAAATTGATCAGCCAGCTCATGATGATGTGAACGATCATGACGAAAAAGACGACGCTGAGGATCAGGTCGACAAGTTGCAGGATCATGATCATGGGCGGAACTCTCCTCGGGAATGGCGCTTTGCCAAGCACCTAGGCATTCATGGTAAAAAGAACAAGAACGGACGCGATGTCCGCCTTGACGCGCCCCCAGGGCGCTGGCCCTCTGCCGGCAATCCGAGGAGGTTCCGATGTATCCGTTCATCCGCATGGCCGCCGATCTCTGGCTCTACCGCAAGGCGCCGCCGCTCTTGCCGCAGGAGCTGCATGCCACCACCCACCGCATCTGGCCCTGGGATCTCGACATGTTCCTCGAGCTCAACAACGGCCGCACGCTGACGCTCTACGACATCGCCCGCGTCGTCCAGGCCAAGCGCACCGGGCTCTGGGGCGTCCTCAAGCGCCAGCGCTGGGGCATGACCGTGGCGGGGCTCTCCGTGCGCTTCCGCCGCCGCGTCCGGGTCTTCCACCAGGTCGAGTCGCGGGTGCGGCTGGCCGCCTGGGACCACCGGTTCTTCTATCTCGACCAGTCGATGTGGCGGAAGGGCGAGTGCACCTCGCAGATCCTCGTGCGGATCGCCGTGACCGACGCCAATGGCATCGTGCCCACGCAAAAGGTGCTGGCGGCCATGGGCCATGACGGACCCTCGCCCGAGGTTCCGGACTGGATCCGCGCCTGGATCGAGGCCGAGGGAGGCCGCCCCTGGCCGCCGCAATAGCCGCGTGCGACTCGCTTGGCGCCTGTCCGCGCCCGTGCTATCCCTTGTGGAATGAACGCGCATAACCGCAATATCAGCCCCGCACCGATCCGCCAGCTCGACGAGGCCGCCATCAACCGCATTGCCGCGGGCGAGGTGGTCGAACGTCCCGCCTCGGCGGTGAAGGAGCTTGCCGAGAATGCGCTCGATGCCGGGGCCGGGCGGATCGAGATCGACTATGCCGATGGCGGCAAGACGCTGATCCGCGTCACCGATGACGGCCATGGCATCGCCGCGGCGGATCTGCCGCTGGCAATGTCGCGCCATGCCACCTCGAAAATCGACGGCAGCGACCTGCTGAACATCCACAGCTTCGGCTTCCGCGGCGAGGCGCTGCCCTCGCTCGGCGCGGTCGGCCGTCTCTCGGTCACCAGCCGCTTCGCAGGCGCCGAGGCCGCGTCGATCACGGTGGAGGGCGGACGGCTGGCGCCGGTGCGCCCCGCCGCGCTCGGCCGCGGCACGGTGGTGGAGCTGCGCGACCTCTTCTACGCCACGCCCGCGCGGCTGAAATTCCTGCGCACCGACCGCTCCGAGGCGCAGGCCATCGCCGATACCGTGCGCCGCCTCGCCATGGCCGAGCCCGCGGTCGCCTTCACCCTGCGCGAAAGCCGCGAGGACGGCGGCCGCACCGTCCTGCGCCTCAATGCCGAGACCGGCGACCTCTTCGACGCGCTCCATGGCCGGCTGGGCCGGATCCTCGGCGCAGAGTTCATCGAGAACGCCATCCGCGTCGAGGCCGAGCGCGAGGGCGTCCGCCTGACCGGCTATGCCGCGCTGCCGACCTATGCGCGCGGCTCCTCGCAGGCGCAGTACCTTTTCGTCAATGGCCGTCCGGTCCGCGACAAGCTGCTCAGCGGCGCGCTGCGCGCCGCCTACATGGACGTGCTGCCCTCGGGGCGCTATCCGGCGGCGGTGCTTTTCGTCGATCTCGACCCGCAGCTGGTCGACGTCAACGTCCATCCCGCCAAGGCCGAAGTGCGCTTCCGCGACTCCGGAACGGTGCGCGGGCTGATCGTCTCGGCGCTGCGCCATGCGCTGGCGGGGGAGGGGCACCGCGCCTCCTCCACCGTCTCCGGCGCGATGCTGGGGGCCTTCCGCCCGGAAGAAACCTCCGCCCAGCCGCCGCGCGTCTACCAGATGGACCGCCCCTCGCTGCAGGGCCGTGCCGCCGCCTACATGGCCCAGGCCCCTGCGCCGCGCCCCGCGCCCGATCTGCCGCCGATGGAGGGCTTCGGCGCGCCCTCGGCCCGGTTCGAGCCCGCCGCGCCGCCCGCGCCCGCGCCGGTGCCCGACGAGGCGCCGCAGGACCATCCGCTCGGCGCCGCGCGCGCGCAGCTCCACGAGAACTACATCATCGCCCAGACCCCCGACGGCATGGTCATCGTCGACCAGCATGCCGCGCATGAGCGGCTGGTCTACGAGGAGCTGAAGGCCCAGGCCGCGACCCGCTCGGTCCCTGCCCAGGCGCTGCTGATCCCCGAGATCGTCACCCTGCCGGCCGGGGGCGCCGAGGCGCTGCGGGAGATCGCGGAGGACCTCGCCGGGCTCGGCCTGTCGCTGGAGCCCTTCGGCCCCGATACCGTGGCGGTGCGCGAGACGCCCGCGATCCTCGGCCATGTCGATGCCGCGAAGCTCCTGCGCGACATCTGGGACGAGCTCGAGGGCACTGGCGGCGATGCGCTGAAGGCCCGCATCGACGCGGTCCTGTCGCGCATGGCCTGCCACGGCTCGGTCCGCTCCGGCCGCCAGATGCAGCCGCAGGAGATGAACGCGCTCCTGCGCCGGATGGAGGCGACGCCGCTCTCCGGCCAGTGCAATCACGGCCGCCCGACCTATGTGCGGCTGAAGCTCTCCGACATCGAACGGCTCTTCGGGCGCACATGACCGGCGCTGCCCTGGCCTTCGACCTGCAGGATCCGCGGCTCTGGATGGCGGCGGGCGCGGCGGGGCTGCTCGTGCTGCTGCTGCTCGCCTCGCTGCGCGCCTCCTCCCGCGCGGCGCGCCAGTCCGAGGCGCTGGTCCAGTCGATCCAGGCCGTCGGCACGCGCGTCCAGGGGCTGGGCGAGGCCCAGCAGCGTCTGGCCGGCGGGCTTTCCCATGTCGCCGAGGCGCAGGCGGTGGCGCAATCGGCCATGCTGGCGACGATGGAGCGGCGGCTGGAGGAGGTCACCAAGTCGATGGGCGACACGCTGCACGGCCAGGCGACGCGGACGGCGCGCAGCCTCGGCGACCTGCAGCAGCGGCTGGAGGCGATCGACAAGGCGCAGTCGAATATCGAGAAGCTCTCGGGCGACGTGCTGGGGCTGCAGGACATCCTGGCCAACAAGCAGACCCGCGGCGCCTTCGGCGAGATCCAGCTGCATGACATCGTGCAATCCGCGCTGCCCGCAGACAGCTACCGGATGCAGGCGACGCTCTCGAACGGGCGGCGGGCGGACTGCCTGATCCACCTGCCGAACCCGCCGGGGCCGATCGTGATCGACTCGAAATTCCCGCTGGAGGCCTACGAGGCGCTGCGCAATGCCCGCGACGAGCGCGAGCAGGCCGTGGCCGCGCGCGACATGCGCACCGCCCTGCGCAGCCATCTGCGCGCGATTGCCGAGAAATACATCATCGAGGGCGAGACCGCCGACGGCGCGCTGATGTTCCTGCCCTCCGAGGCGGTCTATGCCGAGCTGCATGCCAGCTTCCCCGAGATCGTCCGCGAGGGGTTCTCGCTGCGGGTCTGGACCGTTTCTCCGACCACCTGCATGGCGGTGCTGAACACGATGCGCGCGGTGCTGAAGGACGTGCGGATGCGCGAGCAGGCGGGCCATGTCCGCCGCGAGCTCGGGCTGCTGGCCCGCGATGTCGAGCGGCTGGGAGACCGGGTCGGCAATCTCGACCGGCATTTCGGCCAGGCGGCCAAGGACCTCGCCGAGATCCGCACCAGCGCCGAGAAGGCCGGGCGCCGGGCGCAGCGGCTGGACAATTTCGACTTCGAGGAGATCGCGCCCCAGCCCGCGGAGGCGGCTCTTCGCCCAGCCGGTCCGCAGCCACTGGCGGAGTTTCCCCGTCGCGGCTAGATCTGCCGGTACAGATTCTTGGACAAAAGAACGACAGGCAGGACAGGCATGCGGATTCTTCCGGCACTATCGGCCCTTGCGGGCCTTTTTCTCGCCGCCCAGGCCATGGCCGGCGAAGCGGTTTTCGGCCTCGGCCAGAGCGACCCGGGCTCGGCGCGCGACGACCGCGATCTTAGCGTTTCGGCCGATCTGCGCAGCAACACGCTGGGCGAAATCGGTCCGGTGGGGATCAGGCTCGGCGGTGGCGCGGTGCTCGACGGGATCGACGATCTCTGGGTCGGCGCCGGCGTGACGGCGGAGGTGCCGCTGGGCGGCGCCTGGTTCGTCGAGGGCAGCGCAATGCCCGGCTATTACGATTTCGCCAATGGCGTGAACACCAAGGACGATCTGGCGCTGCGCACCCGGCTGGGCGTGGGGCTGCGGATGCCCTCGGGCGATGCGGTCTCGGTGGCGATCGACCATCGCGCCGGACCCGATGGCGGCTTCCGTTCCAGCGCGGAACGGGTCGGGCTGCAGTACCACCACGCTTTCGGCGGCTGATCCGCCCGGACACGAAAAAGGCCCCCGCGGGGGCCTTTGACTGTCTCTGTCCCGGGGCGCTCAGAGCTTCCCGGTCAGCTCCGGCACGGCGTCGAAGAGGTCGGCGACGAGGCCGTAATCGGCGACCTGGAAGATCGGGGCCTCCTCGTCCTTGTTGATCGCGACGATGACCTTCGAGTCCTTCATCCCCGCAAGGTGCTGAATCGCCCCGGAAATCCCCGCCGCGATATACAGATCCGGCGCCACCACCTTGCCGGTCTGCCCGACCTGCCAGTCATTCGGCGCAAAGCCCGAGTCGACCGCCGCCCGCGAGGCGCCCACCGCCGCGCCCAGCTTGTCCGCCAGCGCGCCGATGATCGCGAAGCTCTCCTCGGAGCCGACGCCGCGACCGCCCGAGACCACGATCTTCGCCGAGGTCAGCTCGGGACGGTCGCTCTCCGCCAGCTTGTCCTCGACCCATTCGGCGAGGCCCGTCGCGCCGGGCACCGAAACCGTCTCGACCGCGCAGGCGGGCTGGCTTCCGGCGGCCTCGAAAGTCGAGGTGCGGATGGTCGCTACCTTCTTGGTATCAATGGATTTCACCGTCTGGATCGCGTTCCCGGCATAGACCGGACGCTCGAAGGTCGCGCCGTCGACGACGGCCGTCACGTCCGAAATGATCATCACGTCGAGCAGCGC
>NZ_VATA01000219.1 GCF_005870025.1 Poseidonocella sp. HB161398 | reverse complement strand
TCGCTCGGCTTCCGCGCCGAGATCGGCGGGCAGGCGGTGGATGTCGCCCCGCTCATCGCCGCCTTCCTCGAACAGGCCCGCGGCGAGCCCGGCGCCTTCGCGGACGCCGCCGCCCTGGCGGCGCATCTGGCCGGCCGCCCCGTGTATCTCGACCGCGGCAAGGACGGCTACGCCGCGCTGGATCTGAGCCCGCTGGCGCCGCTCCTGCACCTCTTCCTGTCGCACCATGCCGAACTCGGCGCGCTGCATCCTTCGGATGCCGAGGTCGCCCGGCTGGCCGAGGAGGCGCTGGAGGGCAGCTCTGTCCGCTTCGCCGACCATGCCGGGATCCTGCCGCTGGCCCGCAGCCTCCAGGCACTGGCCGACACGGACGCGATCCGCCCGCCCGAGGGGCTGACGGCCCAGCTGCGCGGCTACCAGGCCCAGGGCGCCAACTGGATGGGCAGCCTGCTGGCGGCAGGGTTCGGCGGCATCCTCGCCGACGACATGGGACTCGGCAAGACGCTGCAGGCCCTGGCGCTGCTGCTGGCGCGGAAGGAGACCGGGGCGGCGGGACCGGCGCTGCTCATCGTGCCGACGAGCCTGATCCATGGCTGGCAAGCGCAGGCGGCGCAGTTCGCGCCCGGGCTGCAGCTCGTCACCCTGCACGGGCCGGACCGCGCCGCCCGGCGGGAGGCGGCCGGGGAAGCCGACCTGGTGCTGACGACCTACCCGCTCCTGGCGCGCGACCGCGGCTGGCTGGCGGCGCGCGACTGGCCGCTGGCGATCCTCGACGAGGCGCAGACCCTGAAGAACCCCGCGTCGCAGATGGCCAAGACCCTCCGCGACATCCCCGCGGCGGGGCGCCTGGCCCTGACCGGCACGCCGCTGGAGAATTCCCTGGCCGATCTCTGGACGCTCGCCGACTGGGTCAATCCCGGGCTGCTCGGAGACCGCAGGACATTCCAGGCGCTGTTCCGCACCCCGATCGAGAAGCAGGGCGACCGGGCGGCCCAGGCCAGGCTGAACCGGCGGCTGCGGCCGTTCCTTCTCCGCCGCACCAAGGAACAGGTCGCCGCCGAACTGCCGCCAAAGACCGAGATCCTCGAGCGGGTCGAGCTGCCGAAAGCCCAGCAGGCGCTCTACGAGACCGTGCGCAGCGCGATGGATGCCCGCGTGCGCGAGGCGATTTCCGCGCGCGGGCTGGGCGCGGCGCGGATCACCGTGCTCGACGCGCTCCTCAAGCTGCGGCAGGTCTGCTGCGACCCGGCGCTGGTCAAGACCGCGGCCGCCCGCGCGGTGGCCGACAGCGCCAAGCGCGCCCGCCTGCGCGAGCTCCTGTCAGAGCTCGTCGCCGAGGGCCGCCGCGTCCTGGTCTTCTCGCAATTCGTCGAGATGCTACGGCTGATCGAGACGGACCTCGCGGCGGC
>NZ_VATA01000218.1 GCF_005870025.1 Poseidonocella sp. HB161398 | reverse complement strand
TGAACTCCGCTGAATAGCGTTTCCGTTTCGTCATCTCGGGTCAGTCTTCGTCAGGCGCTAAAGCTTAACACCTGGTCCGAAATCCCGCGACATGGTGTGATTGCGGCGGTCGCTCCCCGATGGCGAGCGAGGTCAGATACCCTCAGCCTCACATGAAACCGCTGGAAGGAGAACGACCATGAAGCACTATGCCGGGCTCGATGTATCCCTCAAGGAAATCTCGATCTGTGTCGTCGACGAGACCGGGGCCGTCCAGGCCCGGAAGACCGTCGCCTGCGATCCCGCCGCCGTGACAAGGTTTTTTGCAGAGAAGCGGATCGCACCGGTCCTCACCGTTCACGAGAGCGGCCAGCTGTCGATCTGGCTGCAGCGATCGCTGAGCGATCTGGGCCTGGCCGTGACCTGCGTGGATGCGAGGGTTGCCCACAAGGTCCTGTCTGCGCGGCTGAACAAATCCGATGCCGCCGATGCCGAGGGCTTGGCCCAGCTGGCGCGAACCGGCTGGATCACGCCTGTCCATGTCCGCAGCCTTGATGCGGACCGGCTCCGGACGCTGATCGGGGCCCGGGACCGGCTGCTCCGTCTGCGCAATGATCTCGAACGCCATGTCCGTGGCGTCCTGAAAACCTTCGGCATCCGGATGACCGGCATTCATCAGGGCAAGCTCCGGCAATCGTTCCGCGATCAGCTGGCGGAGGCCGCCAGCCGCGAACCGGTGTTCGGCCTGATCGCCGAAGGGTTCATGACAGTTCACGCCACGCTGTGCTCGGCCGCCGCCGCGATACACAAGGACCTGCGCGACCTCGCCAAGGAGTCGGAGCTGGCCCGGCGCCTGATGACCGTCCCCGGTGTCGGGGCGATTGTCGCTCTCAATTTCATTGCCGTCGTGGACAGGGCAGACCGGTTCGGCAGGTCCGCGAGCATCGGCGCATTCCTCGGCCTCACCCCGCGCCGCTACCAGTCCGGAGAGACAGATTATCAGGGGCGCATATCGAAATGCGGCGATGCCGCGATGCGCACCCTGCTGTTCGAGGCCGCCACGTCGTTGATGTGCCGGGTGAAACGGTTCTCGCCGCTCAAGTCATGGGCCCTCCGGCTGGCCGCACGCAAGGGCGCCAAGCGGGCCAGGGTTGCCGCCGCCCGCAAGATCGCCGTGCTGATGCTGACGCTCTGGAAAACGGGCGCGGACTTCCGATGGACCGCGGAGGCCGCAGCCTGAAAACACGCTGAAATGCCCGGCCGAGGAAAGGCCAGGTCGAGATGTCCCGACGGGACGGAGGCATGATCGATCTCGCAGAGGTGGTTTGGGCACCGGATTTCAACCGGCGACCCAGCCCGCGACATTTGAGACGGTCCGCCACCGGACGCCATCATGAGGCGCGCTTACGCCCGACCTCGGAGAGAACCATGACCCCCGAAGGACAGATCAGACCTCCGCTTGACAAGGCCGCAATCAGAGAACCACCTCTG
>NZ_VATA01000217.1 GCF_005870025.1 Poseidonocella sp. HB161398 | reverse complement strand
ATGCCCTATTCGCGGGCCATGACGAGGGCGGCCGGTCCTGGGGCCGCATTGCGTCGCTGATCGAGACGGCGAAGATCAACGGCGTCGAACCCTTCGCCTATCTCAAGGCCACGCTGGAGGCGATCGCCGCCGGACATCCGCAGAAGCGGATCGACGAACTTCTTCCATGGAATTTCAAGCCGTCAACCTGAGATCCCGTGATCCCGGAACATCGCTTACCTTGTATTTGTAGAACGTCGCCGTGCTGACCCCGTGCTTGCGGCAGACATCGGCCGTCGCCATGCCCGCCTCCTGCTCCTTCAGCATCCCGATGATCTGCTCTTCGCTGAACCTTGATCGCTTCATTGTCCGTCTCCTGGTTGGGGCGGACTCAACCTCAAACTGGAGGAAGATGCGGGTCTCAGGTCACGGCCAGCCACTTCTGGTTCGGCCGGTCGGCCTGGAAGTCCCGGTCAAGAATGTTGTCGGCGATGACCGAGCGTTCGCCATCGTCCTTCGGCTTTCCGCGCCGCTTCGGTCTCGCCCTCATGGCGTTCTGTCGCATGAGGCGCTCGATCCGGTGCAGCCCGCAGGACAGCCCGTCCTCGAGCACGTCACGCCAGATCCGCTGAGCGCCATAGGTACGGTCGCTGGCCTTGAAGCTCTTGTCGATCTCCATGACGAGCTTCGCGTCGTCACTCGCAGGGGCGCTGATCGGCCGCTTTAGCCAAGCATGGAAGCCAGACCGGGAGACGCTCAGCACGTCGCACATCCAGCTGACCGGCCAGATATGCCGAGGCTTCGCAACGAATGCGGATGTCATGTCGCTTCCCGCGCGAAGTGAGCCGCGGCCTTCGTCGGGAAAACAGTCCCCCGGACTGTTTTCTGATCCTCCTCAGTTTAGGATGTCACGCTCCGCTTTGAGCTTGGTGACCTCCTTCTTCAGGGCTGCGATCTCGGCCAGGTCCGGGCGTTGCTGACCGTTGCCGGGGAACGACGTGGCAGGCGCCACCGTCGCTTCACGCATCCAGCGCCGCAGCACACTCTCTGCCAGCTCAAGATCCCGGCAAGCCTGAGAGACCGACACGCCCCGTTCGGTCACCAGCTTCACCGCCTCGATCTTGAACGCGCGGCTGTACTTCCGTCTCTTCATTTCCACTCTCCAGTTCCATGGTCACGATCTTATCTTCGTGTCCACGGAACCGGCAGCAGGCCATGTCCCCGAGGCCGAGCCTCTGCGGCCCGAGGCTTCCCTTCGGGACGAACCCCGGGTGCAGGTCCTACCGCACATGCCGACCCTGGCCGAGCCTGCCCGCATCGTCGAGCAGATCGTGGCCGATATCGGCCATCTGCAAGCGGGCGCGGCGCCGACGAACCGGGGTCGACCCGGCGCGGCTACAGAAAATGGGGCCGGGACGCGAACACGCCCCGGGCCGTTTCCGTGTCGGGGATCAGGGCTGAGTCCGGAAGGCCTGCACGGTTTCCCAGGCCAC
>NZ_VATA01000215.1 GCF_005870025.1 Poseidonocella sp. HB161398 | reverse complement strand
CCGCAATGACAGGCCGGACACACGACTGCACCCGATCACATCCCGCCACCTTCCTAAGTTCTGCTTGCATTCGCGGGGGCGTCCACACACGACCCTACCGAGAAACCCGATGGCCACCGCCAGCTACACCACGCCCCGGGACATGATCCCTTTCGAAGCGCGCATCCGGGAACTGGCTGCTGGCAAACCCCTTCTGGAAGTCGCCACGGACGTGGTTCTGAAGGCCCGGGCGGAGTTGCGTCGGGACTTGGCGATCCTGGAACGGCCTCTCCGGGATCATGGCAAGTCCGATCCCGCCTGAAGATGACGATGCCCGGCGTGGGTGCGATCATCGCGCTTACGGTGAAATCCGCGATCGACGATCCGGACCGCTTCCGCCGTTCCAGGGATATCGGCCCATGGGCTGGCTTGACCCCGCGCCGCGAGCGATCGGGGCAGCGCGATGTCATCGGCCAGATCGCCCGGGCCGGGGATGTCGGATTGCGTACGGCGCCCTACCAGGCTGCGATCGTGATGCTGAACCGCGGGCGGCGCAACTGGCTGACCGCCTGGGCATTGCGCGTTTCCCGGCGGCGCGGGAGGAAGTGCGCAACCGTCGCCCTGGCGCGGCGCATCGGCATCGTCCTCCATCGCATGTGGCGCGATGATTGCGAATTCCGCTTCACGCGAGCGGAAGCAACGGCGGTGTGCGCGGCTTGAGCCGCTGAAATCCCGATCCGCAGAATAAGGAGGAGCTGTGCCGCGCCGGGGTGCGCAGGATTACCGGGGCCGCAAGCCGGGACGCGGTTCCCGACGATGCCGCAACCCCCCTCGCATCATCCTCTGAATGCGCCGTTCAGATCGGCACGCGGGAACCGCTCTTGAACCTGGCATGATGTGGCAGCCACCGCGCTGACTGCGGACGGAAGCAGTATCCTGATCTTGGGACCGCCCCGTCTTTCCTCGACCCGTTTGCGGCATCCCACAGCAACGTCCCAACGGCCACAGCATGTGCCGTCGCCAAATGAAACCGGCCCCGTCAAGCGCGCCGTGCAGCACCTCATGACGCGTTGATTGCGTGTTCCCGTCCGATCCTTGACGTAAGCCGCCCCAATACAGAAGGATGCCCATTCGCGGCTTTGCCCGGTTGCCGATCCCCGGTCCACCCACCGTGGCGAAGACGGCGCGCAGATGCTGGAGGGGGCTGCAGCAAAACCGGCGATCCGAAACCGATCAGGGCCACGACGGCTGCGAGTTCGTCTCGCGGGACCTCGAGCTCCGGGCCTGTGCCAACATGGTCGCTCTGGACGTCTCGCGACCGGGACCGGCCACAGAGAATGGTTCAATGCGAGGCGTCCAGCGCCCGGTTCGCGAAGGAGTGGCGTTAGAGCCACGGCTATCGTCGTTCGGACCGATGGCGCAACTTCGGCACCTGAGCGAAGATGTTTCGGGATACCCCCCTTGGTGATGCTGACGAATCCTTTCCTGAGGTCGTTCAGGTCCTCGATCCCCGGCACCCGCTCTATGG
>NZ_VATA01000214.1 GCF_005870025.1 Poseidonocella sp. HB161398 | reverse complement strand
TCATGAGCCAGTGACAAGTCGAAGAAATAGAGGCTGATCGCGCGGAGCTTCCCGCGAAGGTCCGCGGCACCGGCAGTGATCTCCTCGTAGCCCGCCACGGCGATGTCGAGCCCGGCCTCGGCCGCGAGAACGGCCGCATCCGAGAAATAGCGGTAGGCCGTGGCCTTCGAAATGCCGTGCCGCTCCGCTGCGGCTGCGACGGTGACCGGCTGGCCCTCCTGCATCAGGGTGCGGGCGCCGTCCAGGATTGCCTGGCGGGTTCGTTCCTTCTGGGCCGTCCGCCCGGCACGCGCAGTCATTGCAGTCCTCCGTTATGATACACTTGTCTTATAACGGGACTATGGTATCAATCCTTCCGAGGCGACTCAAGCTCACAGGAGGAAGAAATGGCGACCAGGCCCCGCAAATACGGCGCTCTGAACATCTTGATGCAATTCCACGCCTTTCCGGACGAGGTGCAGGGCAAGTACTGCCTGGTGGAATGCACCGTCCCGGTCGGTGCGGGGGCACCGCCGAACCACCATGCCGGCGAGACGGAGGCCTTCTACATTCTCGAAGGCGAGATCGGCTTCATGATCGAGGGCGAGGAGTGCCTGGCGCGCGCGGGCGACTATGTCGCCATTCCCGATGGCGCCGTGCATGCCTTCCGGGCCGTGGGCGAGGCGCCGGCGCGGGTCCTCGTGCTGAACGCGCCCGGCCAAATGCACGAGGCGTTCTTCACCGGCATCGGCACCGCGCTGCCCGACAGCCAGACCGAGCTGCCGCCCGCCGCCGCGCCTGATATCGCCGCCGTGCTCGCCAAGGCGGGCGAGGTGGGCATGACCATCGTCGGCCCGAACTGACTCCGGGCCGTCCGCCACGCCTGCCGCAGATCGGCGGTCCGGCCAGCCAATCCAGAAAGCGACTGACATGAAATCCATTCCCGCATGCTTTTTCGCCGCCGGCGCCCTCTGCGGCCTTGGCGGCATGCTCTGGGGCATCCAGATGTCCGCCTCCCATGACCACATGCTCTCGCCTGCGCATGGCCATCTGCAGCTTCTCGGCTTCGTGGCGATGACGGTCTTCGGCAGCTACTACGCGCTGACGCCCCGCGCCGCTGAGACCCGCATGGCGGTGCTGCATCTTGCAGCGAGTCTCCTGGCGGTGGCGCTCCTGATCCCCGGGATCGCCCTGGCGATCCTCGACCGGGGCGAGCTTTTGGCCCAGGCTGGATCGCTGGCCGCGGTGCTGAGCATGCTGACCTTCCTCTCCGCCATCCTGCGCTACGGCGTTGGCAGCCCCGTCGGCGGCCGCCAGCATCGCAGGCCGCTGCACGGCGAACCGGTGGCCTGATCGCCCGGGCTGCCGGGCCCTCCTTCCAAGACCTTCCAAAGGCGCGTCCCCGGCCGGGGGCGCGCCTTTCGCATGTCCGGACAGACAAGTGCCCAGTCCGGCACTGGCCGTTCGGGGTCCGGCACCGAGGGCGCTGCCGGAAACAGGAGGAGCTCGAGGTTGTCGTCGGACAGCGCCTCCGGCAGCGGCCAGCCCAGCCCAGCCCAGCCC
>NZ_VATA01000213.1 GCF_005870025.1 Poseidonocella sp. HB161398 | reverse complement strand
CGCAGCCATCGACCGGATCGACCAGTGTGTCGCGTCCCGGGGCGTGCTTTCCAGCGTCCTTTTGATGACCTCCGCCACCTGTTCGTCCGAAACCGTGCGTGGACGGCCTTCACGGTATTCATCGGAAAGCCCCTCGAGCCTCTGCTCCGCAAAGCGGCGGCGCCATTTTCCCACCGTGTGCTGGCTGTGGCCGAGTGAGGCGGCGATCTCCTTGTTGGACATCCCTTCGGCGCATCGCAGGACGATGCGGCAGCGGTCCGAAAGTGATCGGGCCGCCTTGTGCCTGCGAAGCTGGGCTTCGAGGAATGAGCGTTCCTCGTCGCTGAGATCAATTGGAACAGCAACACGGCCACCCATCACATCCTCCCGCATCAGGCAGAATAATGAAACAAACTTTCGTTCCAGGTGACTAGCGTTCATGCAGACGCATCCTGGATGCCTTGTTGCCATGGAGGCCTGCACGACAGCCCATCATTGGGCGCGGACGTTGGCGGCGATTGGGCATGAGGTGCGCCTGATCGCCCCGAAGTTCGTCAAACCGTACTGGAAGTATTGCAACTCCCAGTTCGGGATCGGGCCGCCCCTCCGCCCGGCGCAGGCGGAAAGGCAAGACGGCCCGCCCGGAAGGGGCAGGCCGCAGGACGGGCCAGCGCGCGCCATCAGCGACGGCGGCACGCCTGTCCGGGGGCCGCGCTACGCGCGCCGCCGCTGGATCAGGGCGATCAGGGCCAGCAGCAGGAAGGCCGGGAGATAGAAGATCTCCTTGGGCGGCCGTTCGCTCAGCACGTCGACATGGGTCACCCTCCAGTCGAAATCGATGCCGAGCTTCTCGGCCGGGCCGCCGAAGGCGATCATGTCGACGATGACATCGTCCTCCCGCGCCACCAGGTCGAGCCCCGCCGCCTGCGACAGGCGCGTCGCGCCGTCGGCGCCCGCGGGTCCGAGCGGCAGGAGGAAGATCGAGGAGACGTGGCGGCCATCCAGCGTGTCGCCCTCCAGCCCGACCCGGAGCGACGCCGCGGCGGGCGCCTCTGCCGCAAGGTCGAAGATCACCGCAGGCGGCGCCGCGGTCCATTCGGCGGTGAACCGGTCGAGCCAGAAGCCGGGCCGGAACAGGGTCAGCGCCACGAGGATCAGCGCGGCGGATTCCCAGAGCCGCGACCGGGTGACGAACCAGCCCATCGTGCCCGCCGCGAAGACCAGCATGGCGATCATCGCGACGACGAAGATCACCACGGCATGGAGCCAGCTGACATCGATCAGCAGCAGATCGGTGTTGAAGATGAAGAGGAAGGGCAGCAGCGCCGTGCGGATCGAGTAGAAGAACGCCTGGAATCCGGTCTTCAGCGGATCCCCGCGCGAGATCGCCGCCGCCGCGAAGCTGGCCAGCCCCACGGGCGGGGTCACATCCGCCATGATGCCGAAATAGAAGACGAACATGTGCACCGCCACCAGCGGCACGATCAGCCCGTTCTGCGCGCCGAGCTCGACCACGACGCCTGCCATCAGCGAGGAGACGACGATGTAGTTCGCCGTGGTGGGAAGGCCCATCCCGAGCACGATCGAGATCAGC
>NZ_VATA01000212.1 GCF_005870025.1 Poseidonocella sp. HB161398 | reverse complement strand
GGACGCCGATCATGCAGAGCCTGGTCGAGGGCATCGAGAACGAATTCCGCCTGCATGGAGCGAGACGCGCGCCAGCCGACGATCCTTCTTGCAGAGACATCAATCAGCGAGCCATTGTCCCGTGTCACGCTCCTCGCGTCGCACCAACTTGCGCAACGTCTCGGCCGTGCAGCCGATCTTCGGCGCAATAGAGCAGATCGCCGCCCATTGCGAAGCGTGATCAGCCTGATGTTCCAGAACCATGCGCACCGCTCGGGCACGCACCTCGGTTGAAAATCGATTGGATGTCTTCGTCATGGCGCCACCTTCTCAAGGTTGGGAGCCTCCGGAAAACCCGGCGCGGTTCAGCCAGATGCGCATGGATGCGATGTCAATGAATCCGAGGAAACTCAGCGCGGTCTTGTGATGGCGCGTTGCCACCCGACGCCACTGTTTGAGCTTGGAGAAGCAACGTTCGACCAGGTTGCGCCAGCGGTAGAAGTCGCGGTCGGCAGCGCGCCATCCCTTGCGGTTGCGCCGCATCGGGATGACCGCCACGATACGACGTTCGTCCAGATTTTCCCGTACCTTGTCAGCATCATAGCCCTTGTCGGCGCGGAAACATGCAGGCTCCGGCAGCTCCTTCGTCATCACCAGGTCGACCCCCTTGATGCCCGCTGTCTCGCCGCCGGTGATCTCGCGGCGCATCGGCAGCCCCGCACCGTTCACCCGGAGGTGGACCTTGGTCGTGAAGTGGGAGGCGGATCAGAAACCGATCCGCGGGATCGTTTTCCCGCCGGACAGTCGAGAACGGCCGAAACCTTCCTTCTGAGTCCCTCCCTTGAGCGCGCTGCCTGCTGATGGGCGCGGATCACCATCCGGCGCTGCGCTCGGACCGATGGCGCGGATGGCTCATTCCAGCACCGGAACTGGCGGTAGACGGCCCCCCATTTTCCGAACTCTTCCGGAAGGTTCCGCCACGGAGCCCCGTCCGTGTTCGGCGTTATGCTCGAACCAGTGGCGCATTCACGCCTCACTCCAGAATATGCCATCCAGAACAAGGCGGTGGTTGACAGGTTTCCGGCCGCTCGGGGCGCGGATGGCGGCGATGAAATGCTCGAAGAACCGCCATTCCGCATCGGACATCGGGTTGCGGGCCAAGGTCGCCTCCGTCGCAACGGTGATCTTGACTCACGGAAGCGCCCGACTGTGAATCCCTTTTGTCAACGAGGCCTAGTCACCTGGAACTAAAGTTTGTACCATTATTCTGCCTGATGCGGGAGGATGTGATGGGTGGCCGTGTTGCTGTTCCAATTGATCTCAGCGACGAGGAACGCTCATTCCTCGAATCCCAGCTTCGCAGGCACAAGGCGGCCCGATCACTTTCGGACCGCTGCCGCATCGTCCTGCGATGCGCCGAAGGGATGTCCAACAAGGAGATCGCCGCCTCACTCGGCCACAGCCAGCACACGGTGGGCAAATGGCGCCGCCGCTTTGCGGAGCAGAGGCTCGAGGGGCTTTCCGATGAATACCGTGAAGGCCGTCCACGCACGGTTTCGGACGAACAGGTGGCGGAGGTCATCAAGAGGACGCTGGAAAGCACGCCCCGGGACGCGACACACTGGTCGA
>NZ_VATA01000211.1 GCF_005870025.1 Poseidonocella sp. HB161398 | reverse complement strand
AAGCACATTGTTTCAATGTGATGGAGCTCTGCTCCCTCTCCGCAAAGGTCTTGGCAATGGAAACTAGGAAAACTCTAACATCTGAATGAAATCGCGATGAAGGACCGCAAAGGCATGGCTCCCTGGTGAAAGGGATAGAGCCTCTACCCTTAAGGGTAATTTAACTTAGAATAGAACAATCTATGGAAGAAGGTGGCGTGCTTGCCGGTGCCCTCGCTGCCTCCGCCGAATGGCAGCATCCCATGAGACCATCCTGCATGGGCCGGGTATAAGCATAGGAAACAAGGAGATGCCCCATGCCCCTGCCCATTCTCGCCCGGCTGCCATACGGGATACGGGAAGCCAGCACCGAAGCTCTCGACGCGGGCTATCCAGTCTCTCGGCCACAAGTTTGCCCCGCTCGACGGCAGGCAGCGCCGCTTTAACGACAAGACGTTGCTCAAGCCGGTGGTCGATCTGGACGCCTACCGTTTCCACGCCGTGATCGACTGGATCGAATTCCGGATGATGCTTGGCCAGAGGACCCAGGTGTCGTCGTCTTCCGGACATCATCGTGACTTTCGTCAGCAGGCGCCAAGTGCCCGGCACCCGGTCCGCGTCCAGGCGCAAGCCGCGCGCATTGCAAGACGGAATCTCCCGGCCGCGCAACCCGGGCGGGCGCACGCGGCCGGACAGGGGGCTAGACCTGCAGGAAGTCGGAGGCACCGAGATCGCCCGACTGCACCCCGGTCAGCAGGATCGTGTCGGCAAGATTGCCCGCGGCGTAGATCAGCAGCCCCTGGGCCGTGTTCTCGAAAACCAGGTCGCCGAAATAGCCAGTGCCGAGCGCATCGGTGAGGTCGATCCGGTCGGTCCCGGCCTCGAAATCGGTGATCGTGTCGTCCTCGAACCCCGCGGCGAAGACGAAGAGGTCGGCGCCCGCGCCGCCGGTCAGCAGGTCGAAGCCGCCCCCGGCCTCCAGCGTGTCCCTGCCGTCGCCGCCATTGACGGTGTCGCTCCCGGCCGCGCCGGTCTCGCCAGAGTCGGAGAAGCGGTCGGAGCCCGCGCCGAGATCGACCAGGTCGGCGCCCGCGCCGCCCTGCACGACGTCGGAGCCGTTGCCGCCGAAGATCGTGTCGTCGCCGAGCCCGCCGCGCAGCACGTCGGCGCCCTGGCCGCCCATGATGAGGTCGCGCCCGGACCCGCCCTCGACCTTGTCCATGCCGCCATCGGCGATGATCGTGTCGCTGCCCGCGCCGCCCTCGACCGTGTCGCGGCCCGCAATCCCGGTCTCGCCATTGTCGAGGAAGAGGTCATGGCCGCTGCCGAGGTAGACCATGTCATTGCCCGCGTCGCCCTGCACGGTGTCGTCGCCCGAGCCGCCGAGGATCGTGTCGTCGCCGAGCCCGCCGAGGATCAGGTCGTCGTCCTGGCCGCCATTCAGCAGATCCCGTCCGGCATTCCCGGCAATGGTGTCACCGCCGGAGCCGCCCCAGACCGTGTCGGCACCGCCCTTGGCACCGATCAGGTCGTCACCCGCCAGCCCGTAGTAGGTCTCGGATTTCCAGCCGCCCTGCAGCACGTCCGCCTCCGGCGTGCCGGTAATGATCGTGTCGTCGACATCGAAGACATAGACCGG
>NZ_VATA01000210.1 GCF_005870025.1 Poseidonocella sp. HB161398 | reverse complement strand
TCTGGTGATCGGTTACATGGCGCCCCGGCACAAGGGTGGTTCTCCATTCCTCAAAACCACCAGCCTAAGCGGGACGGCCGCGATCACGGGCCCCGAAAATCCGGGCGCCGCGGCGGGTGCGAGCCTCCGGCCGGGCTACGCCCGCCCTCCGGCTCGCACCCGCCGCAACGTCTCATCCTGATTGTCGCGGAATCTCACCCTGTTTGATGAGGTGGAACGGCCCGCTCCGACAGCATCGATGTGCTAAAACGTGGTCGTTGTTTGGACGCCACAAAAAGAGGAGCCGTTCCATGAAGAATGTTAGCACCATCGGGCTGGATTTGGCGAAGAATGTCTTTCAAGTCCACGGCGCGGAGAGTGATGGCTCCCCCGTCTTCAATCGCAAGCTGCGCCGAGGCGACGTACTGAAATTCTTCGAGAAGCAGCCGACCTGCCTTGTCGGGATGGAAGCATGTGGCAGTTCCCATTATTGGGCTCGCGAGGTCGCCAAGTTCGGCCACATCGTGCGGCTCATCCCCCCAGCTTACGTGAAACCGTTTCTCAAGCGCGGAAAAACGGATGCGGCAGATGCAGAGGCTATCAGCGAGGCTGTCATACGGAAAACGATGCGGTTCGTCCCGATTAAGACGGCCGATCAGCAAGCTGCGGCCATGGTACTGAAAACCCGCGCTCTTGTGGTGCGGCAGCGAACGCAGGCAATCAATGCTCTGCGTGCTCATCTTGCCGAGTTTGGGATCATCGCAGCTGGAGGCGTCGCGAAGGTAGAGACGTTGATCGCGATCATCCGGGACGACACAGACGACCGTCTGCCCAGTCCGGCTCGCTTCGCCCTGGCCATGCTCGCTGAACAGATTGAGGCTCTGACCAAGCAGATTGACAAGCTCGAGCGTGCCATTGTCACCGAGGTGAAGCACGACGATGATGCGCGGCGACTGACCTCCATCCCCGGAGTCGGCCCCATCACCGCTGCCACTGTCAAAGCACTGGTTCCGGACCCTGGGGGCTTCAAGTCCGCCCGTCATTTTGCAGCATGGCTCGGATTGGCGCCAAGAGTTCATTCGTCCGGAGGGAAGGATCGACTTGGTCGAATATCGAAAATGGGAAATCCGGAGATCCGCTCGCTTTTGGTGGTGGGCGCGACGTCGGTCCTACGGATCGCACGAAACAGTGCCAAAGCGAGTCCTTGGTTGAAGGCATTGCTCGCCAGGCGCCCCTTCAGGGTTGCGGCCGTCGCCCTAGCCAACAAGATGGCAAGGATCATATGGGCATTGCTGAACAAGGGTGAGAGCTATCGGCAACCCGAAACCCCCCAGACAATCCCCGCCGCGGTCGCCTGAAGGTGGCCAGTGCCGTGGTGATCTGACCGGCGATGGCCGGCAGAGGCAAGGTGCAGAAGCAGACGATGAACAAGTGGGACGAGATCCCGATACGAGTGAGGCCTGCGCGACAATGCGCATAAAGCGCGTCTGTTTGATTAGTCCCTCGTATCGCGGACTTCATCGAGGCCAGCAGCATAGGCTGCATTGAAAGGCCGTACATATGACCGCACCGCTCCCAAATTGTTCCTCGGATGAAAAAGCTCTTGCCACGCGGGCCGTTCCACATATGTCGCGCCGCA
>NZ_VATA01000021.1 GCF_005870025.1 Poseidonocella sp. HB161398 | reverse complement strand
TCGACCAGTGTGTCGCGTCCCGGGGCGTGCTTTCCAGCGTCCTCTTGATGACCTCCGCCACCTGTTCGTCCGAAACCGTGCGTGGACGGCCTTCACGGTATTCATCGGAAAGCCCCTCGAGCCTCTGCTCCGCAAAGCGGCGGCGCCATTTGCCCACCGTGTGCTGGCTGTGGCCGAGTGAGGCGGCGATCTCCTTGTTGGACATCCCTTCGGCGCATCGCAGGACGATGCGGCAGCGGTCCGAAAGTGATCGGGCCGCCTTGTGCCTGCGAAGCTGGGATTCGAGGAATGAGCGTTCCTCGTCGCTGAGATCAATTGGAACAGCAACACGGCCACCCATCACATCCTCCCGTATCAGGCAGAATAATGATACAAACTTTAGTTCCAGGTGACTAGTCACGATGGCCGACCGGCCAGGCGCTCGCAAGAACGTAGTCGGCGCGGTCCGAGCGATGTATCGCTGGGCGGTCGAGCGGGAGATCGTGAAGGACAACCCGGCCGCCGACATTCCGATGACCTACCAGAGCCGCGGCGGCGCGAAGCCCTGGAGCGTCGGAGACCTGAAGCAATTCCGCCAGCGCCACCCGTTCGGCAGCGACGCACACATGGCGCTCACGCTATTCATGTTCACGGCGGCGCGGGTCTCGGATGCGATCGCGCTCGGCCGAGCAAACGAGATTCAGCGCGACGGCCTGACCTGGCTTCAGTGGCAGCCCGGTAAGAAGGGATCGAGCAAGGTCACGATCCCGGTCCTGCCGCCACTCCTGCGCGCGATTCGCGCCCGCGAGGTCGAGCACCTATCGGGCTCCTATCTACTCACGGCGCACGGCCGCCCGTGGCGCAGCTCGGACAGCTTCCGCAATTGCTTCAAGCGCTGGTGCGTTGAGGCCGGACTGCCCGACCGGAGCCCGCACGGGATCCGGAAAGCGGCCGGCCACTTACTCGCCGAGGCAGGCGCCACGCAGCACCAGATCATGGCGGTACATGGCCATTCGCAGGCGCAGACGAGCGAGGTCTACACGCGCGACGTTCAGCGATCGAAGCTCGCGGAATCGGCTGTGGCGCTACTGGCTGGAATGGAGTGGTGATGCCATTGTGTCCCACGCCATCCAGCAGAGCCGAAATGTGGGACATGTCGGCATTGATTTTACTGCGCTTTAGGGAGGCGGTGGTGGGTGATAAGAGATTCGAACTCCTGACATCTTCGATGTGAACGAAGCGCTCTACCACTGAGCTAATCACCCGGTGGAGCGCTCTTTAAAGAGATGCTCCGGGGGCCGCAAGAGCGTTTCCGAAAAAAAATCGGATTCCTCTGCGGCAGGCCGGACGCGCCTTCGGGCGGGCCCGGCCAGGGGCGCGGAAAGGGGCGCCGATCAGTCCCCGAGACCCAGCCGGCGGCGCACGATGCGGGTGAAATCCTCGCCCCGCTTCTCGAAATTCGGATACTGGTCGAAGCTCGCCGCCGCCGGGGCCAGCAGCACGGTTTCGCCCTCGCCCGCCTCGGCCATGGCCATGGCCACTGCCTGCTCCATCGTCTCGCTGATCTCGTGGTCGAGCCCGCCGAGCTGCAGCGCGAAATCCCGGGCCGAATGGCCGATCAGATAGGCCTTCACCACCGCGCCCAGATGCGGCTCCAGCGCGGCGATGCCGCCGTCCTTGCCCAGCCCGCCCGCGATCCAGCGGATCTTCGGGAAGGCCTGCAGCGCCTGCGCCGCGCTGTCGACATTGGTCGCCTTCGAATCGTTCACATAGGTGACGCCGGCCGCCTCGGCGATGATCTGGCTGCGGTGCGGAAGGCCCGCGAAGCTGCGGAAGCCCGCCTCGATGTCGCGCGGCGCCAGCCCCAGAGAGCGCAGCGCGGCATAGGCGGCGCAGGCATTCTGGTGGTTGTGCCGCCCCGGCAGGCCGCGGATGCCGCGCAGGTCGATCGAGCCCGCCTGCCGCCCCTTGCGGTATTCCGACAGGAAGCCCTTGCGGGCGAAGACGTTCCAGCCCGGCCCGTCGAGCTTCTGCGTGACGCTGACCCGGATCACCCGGTCGTCGGAGGGCGCCTCGGCCATCTGCCCCGCCAGGAACAGCCCCTCCTCCTCGTCGATGCCGATCACCGCGCGGTCGGGCCCGCCCTCGGCGAAGAGCCTGCGCTTGGCGGCGAAATAGCCGCCCATGCCGCCATGGCGGTCGAGATGGTCGGGCGAGAGATTGGTGAAGACCGCCACGTCCGGGGTCAGCGCCCGCGCCAGGTCGGTCTGGTAGCTCGACAGCTCCAGCACCACGACTCCGCCATCGCCCGGCGGATCGATATCGAGCACGCCGCGGCCGATATTGCCGGCTAGCTGCGCCTCCTTCCCGGCCTCCTCCAGGCAGTGGTGGATCAGCGCGGTCGTCGTCGACTTGCCGTTCGAGCCGGTGATCGCCACCACTTTCGGCGGCACGTCGAAATCGGCCCATTCGGCGCCCGCGAAGGAGCGGAAGAAAAGCCCGATGTCATTGTCGACCGGCACGCCCTCTTCCAGCGCGGCGCGGATCACCGGGTGGGGATGGGGGTAGAGATGCGGGATGCCGGGCGAGACCACCAGGCGGTCGAGCCCGTGCATGGCGCCGGGCTTGGTCAGGTCGCGGATCTCGTGCCCCGCGGCTTCGGCCTTGGCACGGCCCTCCGGGCTGTCGTCCCAGCAGACCGGCTCGGCGCCGCCCGCCTCGAGCGCCGCCGCCGCCGACAGGCCGGAGCGTCCCAGCCCCAGAACCGCCACCCGCGCGCCTTGCATGCCTCGTACCGGGATCATCTCGTTACTCCGTTGCGTCTTTGCGTTGTCGCGGCCGGGCTCAGCCCGCCGCCATGTCGATTGCCCAGGCCGCGTCGAGAAGCGCGCGGCCATGCGCCTGCACCAGGCGGAACATCTCCGCCGCCGCGCCCTGCGCCGCCGCGTCGAGCCCGGGCCAGAGCGCGTCGAGCTCGCCGCAGAAGGCGCGCAGTGCCTCGCCCAGCCGCGGATCGCCGTAATGGCCGATCCAGCCCGCAGCCCAGTCCGGCGCGCCCGTCCGCGCGGCGTCCTGCGCGGCGGCCCAGCTGGCCAGGCTCCAGTCCGCGGCCAGGAGCGCCGCCAGCATCTGCGCGTAGCAGCCCGACTGACCGGCCAGGCCGAGCAGCGCCGCCCCGGTGCCGCAGGGCCCGGTCTCGGCCGCCCTGCCGCAGAGCCCGGCGGAAGAGCGGCACAGCCTCTGCCCCGCCGCCTCCATCTGCGCCAGGATCCGCGCCGCGCGCAAGCTTCCAGCCAGATCCGGCGCATGGGCCGCGGCCGCAGCCAGGAGCCGGACGAAAGCGTCGGTGCAGGCCTGGCCCTGCGCCAGGTACCAGGCCATCTTGCCGCGCGGCAGCCGGCCCGCGGCCAGCGCCTGCAGGAAGGCATGCCCCGTCACCGCCTCCCAGTCGTCGCGGCAGCTTTCCACCAGTCTCTCGCAGGGGCGCATCGGGTCCTTCCTCAAGCGCGTCGCTTCCGCGGCCCCGGCCCGGGCCGCCCATGGGCGTCAGAGCCGCCCGAACGTGTCGAAGACCAGCGCCGCGCCGGTCGCCCCGGCGAAGAGCAGGACGAATTCGAAGGGCATGATCAGCAGGACCAGCCCCAGCACCGTCAGCCGCTTGCGCAGGCCGTGCGGCCGCGGCGCGCCGATCTCCTCGTCGGGAAAGACCGCTGTCACCAGCCAGACGCAGCCCAGCGTGAAAAGGAAGAAGGCGCAGCCGAGAAACAGCGCCGAGGAGAGCCCCACGGGCAGGCTGAGAAAGCGCAGCGGCCCCTCGACATGGAAGAGCTTCCAGGCGACCGCCGCCAGCGACCCCGTCCCCGCCGCCAGGAAGCCCGAGCGCGACAGCGCGCCGGCCGCCTCGTCAAGCCGCTTGTGGCGGGGATTGATCGGGGTGGCGGGGACGCGCATCATCGGCTCAGCGCACTTTCAGCGTCGCCAGGCCGATCAGCGCCAGGATCAGCGAGATGATCCAGAAGCGGATCACGATCTGCGGCTCCTGCCAGCCCTTCTTCTCGAAATGGTGGTGGATCGGCGCCATCAGGAAGACCCGCTTGCCGGTGCGCTTGAAATAGCCGACCTGGATGATCACCGACAGCGCCTCGACCACGAAGAGCCCGCCGACGATGCCCAGCACGATCTCGTGCTTGGTCGCCACCGCGATCGCGCCGAGCGCGCCGCCGAGCGCCAGCGAGCCGGTATCGCCCATGAAGACCGCCGCGGGCGGCGCGTTGTACCACAGAAAGCCCAGCCCCCCGCCGATCAGCGCGGCGCAGAAGATCAGAAGCTCGCCCGTGCCGTCGACATAGTGCACGTCGAGATAGCTGGAGAAGTCCGCGCGGCCGACCACATAGGCGATGATCCCCAGTGTCGCGGCGGCGATCATCACCGGCATGACCGCCAGCCCGTCCAGCCCGTCGGTCAGGTTCACCGCATTGGCGGCGCCGACGATGACGAGCATCGAGAACGGGATGTAGAACCAGCCGAGGTGCAGAAGGAAGGTCTTGAAGATCGGGAAGGCGAGGTTGCCGGTCAGCTCGGGCGGGTGCACCGCCATCATCCAGGCCGAGGCCACCCCGGCGATCAGGAAGCCGAGCCCCAGCCGCACCTTGCCCGAGACGCCCGAGACGTTCTGCTTGGAGACCTTGGCATAGTCGTCGGCGAAGCCGATCAGGCCGAAGCCCGCGGTCACCATCAGGCACATCCAGACGAAGGAATTGTCGAGCCGCGCCCAGAGCAGGGTCGAGACCATCAGCGCGCCGAGGATCAGCACCCCGCCCATGGTCGGCGTGCCCGCCTTGGAGAAATGCGTCTCGGGCCCGTCGGTGCGGATCGGCTGACCCTTGCCCTGGGTGCGGCGCAGCAGGTTGATCAGCGGCCGCCCGAAGAGGAAGCCGAAGACCAGCGCCGTGGCGAAGGCCATGCCCGCGCGGAAGGTGATGTAGCGAAAGAGGTTGAAGACATCGCCGCCATCCGAGAGCGCCGCCAGCCAGTAGAACATTTCCGTCAGGTTCCTTGCTTGGCCGCCTCGCGGAGCGCGGTGACGACCTGAGAGACTTTCGATCCGAGCGACCCCTTGGCCAGCACCACGTCATGGGCGCGCAGCATCCCCGGAAGCGCCCGCGCCGCCTCGGCGGCCGTGGCGAAACGGCCCAGCCGCTTCTCCGCGGGCAGAGCGGCGTCGAGCTCGGCCATCAGCGGACCGACGGCGATCACCCCGTCGATCGCCGAAAGCGCGTTGTGCCCCGCCAGCGCGGCATGGATCGCGCGCGCCTCGGGGCCGAGCTCCAGCATGTCGCCCAGCACGGCGATCCGGCGGCCGCCGGGGCCCCCGGGCTGGGTCGCGGCCAGCACCTCGAAGGCGGCGCCGACCGAGGTGGGATTGGCGTTGTAGGCATCGTCGAGCAGCGTCACCGCCCCCTGCTCCAGCAGGACGGTCTCGGTGGTGCCGCGCCCCGCGGGCGGCGTCCAGTCCGCCAGGTCGCGCGCCGCCTGGCCCAGGTCCAGCCCCAGCATCTTCACCGCCGCCAGCACGGCGACCGCGTTCATCGCGAAATGGCGCCCCGGCGTCGACAGCCGCGTCTCGTAGCGCACGCCCTCGATCTCGGCGGCCAGCTCGGTGCCACCGGCGACCAGCCGGGTCTCGGCCAGCCGCGCCCGCGTGCCCTCATGGCCGAAAAGCACCGGATCGCCCCCGGCCTCGATCGCCACCTTCTGCAGCAGCGCCGTCGTCTCCAGGTCGCCATTGATGATCGCCGCGCCGCCGAGCCGGAGCCCGGTGAAGATCGCCGCCTTCTCGCGAGCGATGCCATCGACGCTGTCGAAGGCCTCCAGATGCACGGCCGCCACGGTGGTGATGACCGCCATGTCGAGATCGGCGAGCGTCGCCAGCGGGCCGATCTCGCCGGGATGGTTCATGCCGATCTCGATCACCGCGAAATCGGCGTCCCGCGGCATCCGCGCCAGCGTCAGCGGCACGCCCCAGTGGTTGTTGAAGCTCTTCTCGGCGGCATGGACGCGGCCCTGGCGCGACAGCACATGGCGCAGCATCTCCTTGGTGGAGGTCTTGCCGACCGAGCCGGTCACGCCGATCACCTTCGCCCGGGTCCGCGCCCGCGCGGCCTTGGCCAGCGCCTCGAGCGCGGGCAGCACCTCGGGCACGACCAGCAGCGGCGCGTCCGCGGCCACGCCCTCGGGACGGCGCGAGACCAGCGCCGCGGCGGCACCCTTCTCCAGCGCCTGGGCGACGAAGTCATGGCCGTCGCGCTGGTCCTTCAGCGCGATGAACATCTCGCCGGGGCGGATCGAGCGGGTGTCGATCGACAGGCCGGTCACGGCAAAGGGGATGTCGGCGGTGCCGCCGGTGGCGGCGGCCGCCTCTTCGGACGTCCAGAGCGGGGTCACGGCTGCTTTCCCTCCAGCGCGGAGACCGCCACGCTTGCCTGTTCTGCATCGTCGAAGGGATAGACCGTGTCGCCCACGGTCTGGCCGGTCTCGTGGCCCTTCCCCGCGATCAGCAGCGCGTCGCCCGGCCCCAGCGCGTCGACGCCGCGCAGGATCGCCTCGGCCCGGTCGCCGATATTGAGCGCGCCCGGACAGCCCGCCATCACCATGGCGCGGATCGCCGCCGGGTCCTCGCTGCGCGGATTGTCGTCGGTGACGATCACCTGGTCGGCATATTGCGCCGCCGCCTCGCCCATCAGCGGGCGCTTGGTCATGTCGCGGTCGCCGCCCGCGCCCAGCACCACGACGAGATTGCCCAGCACATGCGGGCGCAGCGCACGGAGCGCCGTCGCCACCGCGTCGGGTGTATGGGCGAAATCGACGAAGACCGTGCCGCCATTGCCGCGGGTGGCGACATGCTGCATCCGCCCGCGCACGGTCCTGAGCCGCGGCAGCACCTCGAAGACCTCGCCGGGCTCCTCGCCCGCGGCGATGGCGAGCCCGGCCGCGCAGAGCACGTTGAGCGCCTGGAAGCCGCCGATCAGCGACAGCCGCGTCTGGTAGGGCTGGCCCTGCCAGTTGAAGCGCAGATCCTGGCCCGAGCCGTCATAGCGCTGGCCGGTGATGCGCAGCTCGGCCGCCTCGGAATGGCCGACGCCGATCACCTCCTGGCCGCGGCTCTCGGCCAGCTCGGCGATGTCGAGCCCGCGCGGATCGTCGAGATTGACCACCGCCACGCCGTCATCGCCCAGAAGCCGCGCGAAAAGCCCGGCCTTGGCCTCGAAATAGGCCTCGAACGTATGGTGGTAGTCTAGGTGGTCCTGGGTGAAATTCGTGAAGGCCCCCGCCGCCAGGGACACGCCGTCCAGCCGGCGCTGGTCCAGCCCGTGCGACGACGCCTCCATCGCCAGATGCGTCACCCCCTCGGCCGCCATCGCGGCGAGATGCTTGTGCAGCGTCAGCGCGTCGGGCGTGGTGTGGTGGAGCGGCGCGGCATAGCCCCCCTCGATCCCGGTAGTGCCCAGATTGACCGCCTTGCGGCCGAGCGCCTCCCAGATCTGGCGGGTGAAGGTCGCGACCGAGGTCTTGCCGTTGGTGCCGGTGACGGCCACGGCGGTCTCGGGCTGGGCGCCGTACCAGAGCGCGGCCGCTGCCGAGAGCGCCTCGCGCGCATCCTCGGTGACGATCAGCGCGGCGCCCGAGCCGATCAGCGCGCCGGTGGCCAGCTTGGCGCCCTCGGGATCGGTCAGGATCGCCGCCGCCCCCTGCTCCAGTGCGGCGGGCACGAAGGCCGCGCCATGGATCTTCGAGCCCGGCAGAGCGGCGAAGAGGTTGCCCTCGCCGACCCGGCGGCTGTCCAGCGCGATCCCGGTGATTCGCGCCTCGCGCCCGGCCTTGGCGTGCAAGCCGAGCTCTGCCAGTGACTTAACCTGGGCGGTGTTCGCGGTCATGGCGGCCCCTCAATGGCTGTTGCGGGCTTCTCGTATCCCACTAGGCGCAGGCTCTTCAATTGCGGGCCGCATGTCCAGCAGCGGTGCGACGCGGCGGATCAGTTCGGCGGCCACCGGCACCACCGTCCAGCCCGCGGTCCGCCGTTCCATCCCCGCCGCGAAGACCGAGGCCTCGTCCAGCGTGGTGATGACCACGTATTTCGGATCGTAATAGGGGAAGATCGAGGCGAAGGTGACCATGTTGCGGTCCTTGTAGTAGCCGCCGCCCGGCTTCGGCTTGTCGGCCGTGCCGGTCTTGCCCGCGACGTAGTAGCCCGGCACGTCGCCCATCGAGGCGGTGCCGTCGGTGACCACGAGGCGCAGCATCTCGCGTGCCTGGCGCGAGGTCTGCTCGGAGACGACCCGCTCGCCCTCGGGGACAATGCCCTGGTGCTTCAAGATCGTCGGCGTCACCTTGTGCCCGCCATTGAGCAGCGAGGCATAGCCCGCCGCCAGGTGCATCGGGCTCGAGGACATGCCGTGGCCGAAGGAGATCGTCATCCCCGCCAGGTCGCCCCAGACCTTGGGCAGCAGCGGCCGGCCGGTCGGCGCCTCGACCAGCTCCAGTGGCGTCGGCTCGAAGAAGCCGAACTTGCCCAGGAATTCCTTCTGCCGGGTCGGGCCGATCATCTGGGCGATATGGGCGGTGCCGACGTTGGACGACACCTCGATCACCCCGCGCACGGTCTTGGTCGGCCCGTAATTGTGGAAATCGCCGATCTTGAAGCGGCCGTAGACCAGCGGGCTCTCGGTATCGATCAGCGTGTCGGGCGTGACGAGGCCCAGATCCAATGCATTGGAGACGGCGAAGATCTTGAAGACCGAGCCCAGCTCGTAGACGCCCAGCACCGCGCGGTTGAAGAGCGGGCTTTCCGACGGATCGCCCTTCAGCGCCGGGCGCGGCCGCCGGTTCGGGTCGAAATCGGGCAGCGAGACCATGGTCAGGACCTCGCCGGTATGGATGTCCATGATGATGGCGCTGCCGCCCTTGGCATTGTAGAGGTCGATCCCCCCCTGCAGCACCTTGCGCGTCGCCGCCTGCAGCGACAGGTCGATCGACAGCTGCAGCGGCTCGCCGACCTTCGCCGGATCGCGCAGCCGCGCATCCATCGCCTTCTCGACCCCGGCGACGCCGATCACCTCGGCCGCGCGCACGCCCTCGTCGCCGAAGCTCGCCCCGCCCAGCACATGGGCGGCGAGATGGCCGTTCGGATAGAGCCGCATGTCGCGGGTGGCAAAGAGCAGCCCCGGATCGCCGATGTCATGCACCGCCTGCACTTCCTCGGGCGAGAGGGTACGGCGCAGCCAGACGAATTTGCGGCCCTTCTGGCTCAGCCGCGCCAAGAGCGCGTCATGGTCGAGATCGGGGAAGATCCTGACCAGCTCGTCCACCGCATAGGGGATGTCGATCATGTCCTGCGGGTGGGCATAGAGCGCCTGGGTATGCAGGTTGGTGGCCAGCACCCGGCCCTTGCGGTCGACGATATCGGCCCGTGCGCTGGTGATGGTCGAGCCGAAGAGCGACACCCGGGGCTCTTCGGGCACCGAGGTGGCAAGCTGCCCCATGCGCATGCCGACCGTGCCGAAGACCGCCAGGAAGAACAGGCCCAGCACGATCAGCCGGCCCTCGGCGCGGGCCATCAGCTTCTCTCGGATCGTCTCGTGGCGGCGGATGCGGTTCGCCCGCTCGATCAGGTCGGGATTCTCGCCGCGGTCGCGCGCGCGCAGCACCGGCGCCAGCGGGCGCAGCGGGCGGCGCGGCTGTTCGCCGTCTCCGGTCGGCTCGGTCATGGCCGTTCCTCCGTCGTTGCGCCATCGGACAGCGCCCCTGCGGGCGCCGAGGACAGGTAGGGCCGCGTCGGATAGGCGACCTGGTCGAGCACGCCGAACCGGTCCGGCGCCATGTCGCTGAGCTGCAGCGCCGCGCCATTGGCCTCCACCAGCAGCCGCAGCCGCTCGGGGCGGTTCAGCCAGGCCCATTCGGCGCGCAGCATGGTCAGCTCGTCGCGCAGCCGCATGATCTCGTGCTGCGTCGCGCCGACCTGGTCCATCGCGTCGCGGGTGCGGTAGTTCTCCTGGTAGGCCCAGAAGCCGAGGCCGAGAACGGCCAGTCCGAGCAGGAAACCGATCAGCGTCTTCATGTGAAATCCTCGGGCAGGATGCGGGGCGGCAGGCCCAGCTGGGCGCGATCGAGCGGCCAGAGCGGGCCCCCGGTGCGCCGCGCGAGCCTCAGCTTGGCCGAGCGCGCGCGCGGATTGGCGTCGATTTCGTCCTGGTCGGGCGCAATGGCGCGGTTGGGCGACGGCACGAGGACCGCCTCGCGCGTCTTCTGCGCCGGGGCGTAGCGACTGCCGCCGCCGCCCGAACGGGCCGAACGCGCCTGGATGAACCGCTTGACCACGCGGTCCTCCATCGAATGGAAGGTGACGACCGCCAGCCAGCCGCCGGGGGCAAGTGCCCGTTCGGCCGCCTCGAGCGCGGTGGCGAGCTCGCCGAATTCGTCATTCACCGCGATCCGGAGCGCCTGGAAGCTGCGCGTCGCCGGATGGCTCTGGCCCGGCTTCGGCCGCGGCAGGCAGGACTCGACGATCTTGGCGAGCTGCCCGGTGGTCTCGATGGGCGCCTCCTTGCGCGCTGCGCCGATCGCGCGGGCGATCCGGCGCGAGGCGCGCTCCTCTCCATAGTGATAGAGAATGTCGGCCAGCACCTCCTCGGAGGCCCGGTTGACGAGATCGGCCGCAGAGACGCCGTCCTGGCTCATCCGCATGTCGAGGGGCCCGTCGCGCAGGAAGGAGAAGCCGCGCTCGGCCAGGTCGAGCTGCATCGAGCTGACGCCGAGATCGAGCGTGATCCCGTCGAGCGGCTCGGGATCGGCCGTGTCGAGCGTCGAGAAGGTGGCATGGACCAGGCTCAGACGGTCGCCATAGGCCGCGGCCCACTCCGCCGCCATCTCCAGCGCCAGCGGATCGCGGTCGACCGCAGTGACATGGGCGGCCCCGGCATCGAGCAGGCGGCGGGTATAGCCCCCTGCCCCCAGCGTGCCGTCGAGCCAGCGGCCCGTGACGGGAGAGACCGCTTCGATGATCTTGCCGATCAGGACCGGGACATGGGGCGCTTCTTCCATTCCTCAGCCTCCGGTCAGCAGGTCGAGCAGGTCGTTCATGTCCATGTCGGGCTCGAATTCTTCCAGGTCTTCGAGATCGACCGAGCCGACCTCCTCGTCATAGGCCGAGGCCTTCCAGATCTGGAAGGTGTCGCCCGTCCCGGCGAAGGTCAGGTCGTCGCTCTCGGCCAGGCCCAGGCGCTCGCGCAGATCTTTCGGCAGCACGATCCGGCCGGTCGAGTCGACCCGCATGTCTGTAGTCTCGGTGACGTAGAGCTGGGTCATCGCCCGCTTCGCCTTGCCCGAGGGCAGCGTGGCGATCTTCGCCTCGACGCGGTCCATCGCGTCCTGGCTGTAGCCTTCCAGGAACTTGCGGTCCCTGGTGCCGTGCACGATGATGAGGTTGGGGTCTTCGCCGGGGCTGCGTTCGGGATCGCCGCTTTCCAGCACCTTGCGGAAGGCAGACGGGATCGAGACACGGCCTTTCGTGTCGATCTTCTGCTTCTTCACACCGCGGAAGGTGCCCTGCACGATCGCTATCCCCTGGCCGTCCACCTAAATGAAAGTGGCGGACCGGGCCGCTGCCACAGCCTGATCCGCCACCTGTGCCTCTTGGTCGATCTTCTGCGCGGTCAAATCTGGGGGACACGCCCGCGCGAAGATTTCTTACCGGAGAGATGCTTGCCTGTATGAGCCTGCTTGTTTTTTTATGTCTCCGTTGAGTTCAAGGGATAGTATGGGATTTCATGGAACTCAAGCGGAATTTACACAACTCGATAAGAAAAATGCCCTGCCCTATGGAACCAGTAAAGGAATAAAGGGGAAAACGCAGCCCTGTTGCGGCTTCGCAGTCACGATTCCGGGGCAGACTCCGGGCCTGGAGCCGGGCTTCCGAAGGGAATTCATGGAATCGACCCCGGAATCAGCCGGAATCCGCGAGGTTCCATGAATTCCCCGGAACTTTCCCGTCCGGACCCCGCCACGGGGATCCCGAACCGGGCTGCGACCTTGGTCGTAGGCAGTTCCGCGATTTTGCACCTGCAGCGTAAACAGTCCCGCCGCAAGTCCCGGAACTCGCCCCGGAAACCTCGATAATAACCAAATATAAGAAGAAAACTACATGTTCATGCCGATGCTGCATGGCAGCATTGAAACTTTCCCTATTGTGCAAGCGCAGAAAAATGCTACATTGAACTCATCGGAAGCGACATGGTCCAGCGCCTCGCGGCAGCGGCCCCGGCTTCCGGAAGAATTCGGATCAGGAAGCCCCTCCTCCTCCCTGGGCTTTCTGTTTTTAGCGGCGGCACCCTCCTCCTCCCTGGTGTCGCCGCTTTTTTTATGTCCGGATGCCAGGCACGTGCCGGAATGCGGCCGCGGGGCCCGCCCCGCAGCTCACGTTCGCTCACGAAACCTCACGGATCAGGCCGGAGACGCCCCCGAAGACGGGTCGATATGGCCGCAGACCGCCAGCAGATGCTCGATATCGACGGGCTTGCGGAGGACCGAGACGACGGCGGGCGACAGGCCCATCAGGCTGGAATGGGAAAGCCCGGCACTTCCCGCCACCACGACCATCTTGCAGCCCGGATTGCCGAAGGTCGCCAGCGAGGCGACCGCGCGCCCCGAGGCCGCGCCGAGATAGGCATCGAGCAGGATGAGGTCGAACCCGCCGGTCATCAGCGCCTTGCGCGCCGCCTGCGCCGTGCCTTCCGCGCGCACCTCATGGCGCTCCCCGCGGAAGGCCGCGCCCCAGAGGTCCCGCAGATTCGGATCGTCTTCGACTATGAGAATATTCATCCACGCATCCGAAATGCCGCTTGCCTTGACGGGCCCGGAGGCCCGCTTGCACGCCATGCTTACAAAATGCCGCACCTGCATTCTAGGAGGAAATGCCTCCGCAGGCGGAGAATCAGAAGGGCGGGTCGCTATCCGCCTGGTCGGCCGGACGGACGAAGCGGGCGACGACATGCTTGGTGCCCGCCCGCTCGAAAGCGACCTCCAGCTTGTCGCCCTCGATCCCGGCGATCGTGCCGTAGCCGAATTTCTGGTGGAAGACGCGCTCGCCCATGGTGAAGCTCGACACCGCCGCCAGGTCGATCACCGTGGTCAGCGATTCCTTGGGCTGGTGCATCGGCCGCGGGCGGCTCTGCGCCTCCTGCAGCCGCTTCCAGCCGGGGGAGTTGTAGACATCCGCGCGCGAGGCCCGCTCGTCCAGGGTCGAGTGCGCCGCGGGCGCCTGACCGCCGCCATAGAGCCCCGACGGGGTCAGCACCTCGACATGCGCCTCGGGCAGCTCGTCGACGAAGCGCGAGGGCAGCTGCGACTGCCACTGGCCGTAGACCCGGCGATTCCCGGCGAAGGAGATCGTGCAGACCTCCTCGGCGCGGGTGATCCCGACATAGGCCAGCCGCCGTTCCTCCTCGAGCCCGGTGATGCCGCTCTCGTCCATCGAGCGCTGCGACGGGAACAGCCCGTCCTCCCAGCCGGGCAGGAAGACCGCGGGGAATTCCAGGCCCTTCGCGGCATGCAGCGTCATGATCGAGACCTGCGGGCCGGAATTGCCCGAGTCGTTGTCCATCACCAGCGCGACATGCTCGAGGAAGCCCTGCAGGTTCTCGAAGCTCTCGAGCGCCTTGACGAGTTCCTTCAGGTTCTCCAGCCGGCCGGGCGCCTCGGGCGTCTTGTCGTTCTGCCACATCTCCGTGTAGCCCGACTCGTCGAGGATCACCTGGGCGATCTCGACATGGTTCGCCCCGGGCTCGCGCAGCGCGATCGCCCAGCGGTCGAGCCCCTCGACCAGCGCGCGCAGCGCCGCCCCGCCCTTGCCGCCGATCTCCTTCGATTCGACCAGCAGCCGCGCGCCCTCCTTCAGCGGCACGCCATTGGCGCGGGCGCAGAGCTGGATCTTCTGCTGCGCCTTGTCGCCGAGCCCGCGCTTGGGCGTATTGACGATCCGCTCGAAGGCCAGGTCGTCCTCGGGCGAGGTCACCAGCCGGAAATAGGCCATGGCGTCCCGGATCTCGAGCCGCTCGTAGAAGCGCGGGCCGCCGATCACGCGATAGGGCAGCCCGATCGTCAGGAACCGGTCCTCGAAGGCGCGCATCTGGTGGGAGGCGCGCACCAGGATGGCCATCTCGTCCAGCTCGAAGGGCCGCATGCCGCGGGTGCCCTTCTGCATCGACTCGATCTCCTCGCCGATCCAGCGGGCCTCTTCCTCGCCGTCCCAATGGCCGATCAGCCGGACCTTCTCGCCGCCCTGCGCATCGGTCCAGAGCGTCTTGCCCAGCCGTCCCTCGTTGCCCTTGATGACGCCCGAGGCAGCGGCGAGGATATGCGCGGTGGAGCGGTAGTTCTGCTCCAGCCGCACCACGGCGGCGCCGGGGAAGTCCTTCTCGAAGCGCAGGATGTTGCCGACCTCGGCGCCGCGCCAGCCGTAGATCGACTGGTCGTCATCGCCGACGCAGCAGATGTTGCGGTGCCCCGCCGCCAGCAGCCGCAGCCACATGTACTGCGCGACGTTGGTGTCCTGGTACTCGTCGACCAGGATGTAGCGGAACCAGCGCTGGTACTGCTGCAGCACGTCGGAATGCTGCTGGAAGATCGTCACGACATGCAGCAGCAGGTCGCCGAAATCGCAGGCGTTCAGATCCTTCAGCCGCTGCTGGTAGGCGGCATAGAGCTCGATCCCGCGGTCGTTGAAGGCATTCGCCTCCGAGGCCGGGACCGCATCGGGGCGCCAGGCGCGGTTCTTCCAGTTGTCGATCACCCCCGAGAGCGCGCGGGCGGGCCAGCGCTTCTCGTCGATATTGGCGGCGAGGATCACCTGCTTCATCAGCCGGATCTGGTCGTCGGTATCGAGGATGGTGAAGTTCGATTTCAGCCCGACCAGCTCGGCATGGCGGCGCAGGAGCTTGACGCAGATCGCGTGGAAGGTGCCGAGCCAGGGCATGCCCTCGACCGCATGGCCGAGCAGGCTGCCGACGCGCTCCTTCATCTCGCGGGCGGCCTTGTTGGTGAAGGTCACGGCGAGGATCTCGTTCGGCCGCGCGCTGCCGGTGGTCAGCAGATGCGCGATCCGCGCGGTCAGCGCCCGGGTCTTGCCGGTCCCCGCCCCCGCCAGCATCAGCACCGGCCCGTCGAGCGTCTCGACCGCCTGGCGCTGCGCGGGGTTCAGCCCGTCCAGATAGGGCGTGGGCCGCGGCGCCATCGCGCGGCGGGACAGGGGCACGGCGGCCGCTTCGAAGGCTTCGCTGTCGTCGAATTCGTTCATGTCCGCGTTATAGCGCGGGCAGCCGCGGGTGAGAAGGCGTGTTCCCGGTACGTTCCGGAATTTTCCCGCGGCCCCTGCCCGGCGGCGGATTTCCGTGCATCCGCGCCTTGGTCCAAGGTCCCCGAGGCCGCCATCTTTCCGTAAGGGAATGGGGTAATCCGTGCTATGCTCCGCCTGCTCCGGAGTCGGATGCGTATTTTATTTATTGATTTCATTCCCTCCGATCCGCCGTCCGGCCGGACCGGGGCCTCGCATTTCACGCAAGAGGTATTGATTTATGAAACTAGACCTGACCCCAGCCACACTCGAGAGCGGCATGCGCAGCTTTGCAGCAGCAGCCCCTGGCGACACCGACAAGCTGGGCCTGCTGTCCCGGCTGCCGGGCAAGTGGATCAACGAAAAGCGCGATATCGTCACCGGCTTCGAAGGACGTGGCTGGAACATGATCGCCCTGCCCTTCAAGGGAGGCATCGTCGATGGTGTGCAGCAGCCGGACTACCGCGTGCTCGCCAACCAGTACAACGAAACCCTGGACTTCGTGATCGTTGACGGTCCGGTGGCGAACCGCGGCGTAGAGAAGGACGGCAGCCGTCCGGCGACCGCGCAGACCGACCAGAAGATCTTCGCGCTCGACTACCAGCAGCTCATCGTCCAGATCGCCGCGGGCGACAGCCCCTGCACGACCGAGAATATCCGCGGCAGGCCCGGCAGCGGCATCCATCACGAACCGGGCTTCCTCCTGTGGATCTCCGACCAGAATGCCAGCATCGACTACACGCCCGTCGATGGCGGCCCGGTGATGAGGGAGGAGAAGCTAAAGGTTGCGCGCCTGGCCAGCATTCCCCATGGCGATGCGGTGACGGCGATGGGCGTGGCCTTCTGCGCGGCTGGCGGTCCCGCCATCCCAAAGATCAGTGGCCTGCCGGTTCATCTGCAAGCCGCGCCGGGCCAGCCGGATCCGGCGCTGACTGGCTATCTCGCGCCCTATGCCGGTCTGAGCGGCCCCGATGCATTCAAGGGCATTCTCCAGGTCCCCACCTTCGACGTCTCGAAGCCATGGGAACTGCTGGAGAAGAGCATCGCCAGCCTGGGCCCGGTCAAGCATACGACAACGCTGCATTTCCGCACCGATTTCGGAACGGGCGGCATCGTCAACACGCCCTTCATCGTCAAGGAGGCCAATGCAACGGAGATGGAGGCCATCTTCTGGATCATGGAGCTGGAAAAACCGCTGAATGGCCGGAAATGGGTGCTGGCCTATATACAGAATGTCCTTCTGGACTTCTTTCCCCTGCCCGGCAGCCCGGACCGGCAGATACGCTGGCCGCATGTCAGCATCAACGTGATGTGCCTGGACGAAGCCGCCGACCGCGAGAAGATCGCCACGCCGGCATGCAGCCACGCGTCGGCCGACTGACCTCCCGCGGCCGTCCGGATCCCGGGCGGCCACGCCGTTGCGTTCCACCAATGAAAGTCTTCTCCAAGACGAAAAAACTGGCGCTTGCCAAGGAGCTGGCGAAAATACGGGCGCAACATCTGTAACACTTTGACGCCTCCCGCGCACAAATGTTTGCCAGCCGTCGTCACAGGCGCTAAGTGTCGCCCAGACGTCGATATTGGTAAGGATATGTGACCATGACGGAGTTCTCGAAGATTCTCGTCGCCAACCGCGGCGAGATTGCGATCCGGGTCATGCGGGCGGCCAACGAGCTGGGCAAGAAGACCGTCGCGGTCTATGCCGAGGAAGACAAGCTCTCGCTGCACCGCTTCAAGGCCGACGAAGCGTATCGCATCGGCGAGGGGCTGGGGCCGGTGGCCGCCTATCTCTCGATCCCCGAGATCATCCGCGTGGCAAAGGCCGCGGGTGCCGACGCGATCCATCCGGGCTACGGCCTGCTCTCCGAGAACCCCGATTTCGTCGAGGCCTGCGCCGAGGCGGGGATCACCTTCATCGGCCCGAAGGCCGAGACCATGCGCGCCCTCGGCGACAAGGCCAGCGCGCGCAAGGTGGCGGTCGCGGCCGGCGTGCCGGTCATTCCCGCGACCGAGGTGCTGGGCGATGATTTCGACGCCATCGCCAAGGAGGCCGGGGAGATCGGCTATCCGCTGATGCTCAAGGCCAGCTGGGGCGGCGGCGGCCGCGGCATGCGGCCGATCAACGGGCCCTCCGAGCTGAAGGACAAGATCCTCGAGGGCCGCCGCGAGGCGGAGGCCGCCTTCGGCAATGGCGAGGGCTATCTCGAGAAGATGATCATCCGCGCCCGCCATGTCGAGGTGCAGATCCTCGGCGACAAGCAGGGCAATATCTACCATCTCTACGAGCGCGACTGCTCGGTCCAGCGCCGCAACCAGAAGGTCGTCGAGCGCGCCCCCGCCCCCTACCTCTCGGAAGCGCAGCGCGAGGAGATCTGCGAGCTCGGCCGCAAGATCTGCGCGCATGTGAACTACGAATGCGCCGGCACCGTCGAATTCCTGATGGATATGGAGACCGGCAAGTTCTACTTCATCGAGGTGAACCCGCGGGTCCAGGTGGAGCATACCGTCACCGAGGAAGTCACCGGCATCGACATCGTCCAGGCGCAGATCAAGATCGCCGAGGGCAAGTCGCTGACCGAGGCGACCGGCAAGGCCAGCCAGTACGACATCCGCCTGACCGGCCATGCGCTGCAGACCCGGATCACCACCGAGGATCCGCAGAACAACTTCATCCCCGATTACGGCCGCCTCACCGCCTACCGCAGCGCGACCGGCATGGGCATCCGCCTCGACGGCGGCACCGCCTATGCGGGCGGGGTCATCACCCGCTACTACGACTCGCTGCTCGTCAAGGTGACGGCCAAGGCGCAGACGCCCGAGGCGGCGATCAAGCGGATGGACCGCGCGCTGCGCGAATTCCGGATCCGCGGGGTGTCGACCAATATCGACTTCGTCATCAACCTGCTGAAGCACCCGGTCTTCCTCAACAACGAGTACTCGACCAAGTTCATCGACACCACGCCCGAGCTTTTCGACTTCAAGCAGCGGGCCGACCGGGCGACCAAGGTGCTGACCTATATCGCCGACATCACGGTGAACGGGCATCCCGAGACCGCCGGACGGGTGAAGCCCGCCGCAGCGAAGGAGCCGCGCCCCCCGGTGGTCGAGCCCGGCACGGCGCCGGCGGGCACGCGGACGCTGCTCGAGGCCGAGGGCCCGCAGGCCGTGGCCGACTGGATGGCGGCGCAGACCAGGCTGCTGCTGACCGATACGACGATGCGCGACGGGCACCAGTCGCTGCTGGCGACGCGGATGCGCTCGATCGACATGATCCGCGTGGCCCCGGCCTATGCGGCGAACCTGTCCGATCTCTTCTCGGTAGAATGCTGGGGCGGCGCGACCTTCGACGTGGCCTACCGCTTCCTGCAGGAATGCCCCTGGCAGCGGCTGCGCGACCTGCGCCGGAAGATGCCGAATGTCATGACGCAGATGCTGCTGCGCGCCTCGAACGGCGTCGGCTACACCAACTATCCCGACAATGTGGTCGAGAGCTTCGTCGCCCAGGCGGCCAAGTCCGGCGTCGACGTGTTCCGCGTCTTCGACAGCCTGAACTGGGTCGAGAACATGCGCGTCGCGATGGATGCGGTGGTCGAGGCCAACAAGGTCTGCGAGGGCACGATCTGCTATACCGGCGACCTGCTGGACCCGGCGCGGTCGAAATACGACCTCGCCTACTATGTCGCCATGGGCAAGGAGCTGAAGGCCGCGGGCGCGCATGTGCTGGGCCTGAAGGACATGGCGGGGCTGCTGAAGCCGACGCAGGCGGGCATGCTGATCAAGGCGCTGAAGGAAGAGGTCGGGCTGCCGATCCATTTCCACACCCACGACACCTCGGGCATCGCGGGCGCCACGATCCTGGCCGCGGCCCAGGCCGGGGTGGATGCGGTGGACGCGGCGATGGATGCTTTCTCGGGCGGCACCTCGCAGCCCTGCCTCGGCTCGATCGTCGAGAGCCTGCGCCATACCGAGCGCGACACCGGGCTCGACATCGCGAAAATCCGCGAGATCTCGGATTACTGGGAAGTCGTGCGCGCGCAGTATGCCGCCTTCGAGTCGGGCCTCGCGGCACCGGCCTCGGAAGTCTACCTGCACGAGATGCCGGGCGGGCAGTTCACCAACCTCAAGGCGCAGGCGCGCTCGCTGGGGCTCGAAGAGCGCTGGCACGAGGTCGCCCACATGTATGCCGAGGTGAACCAGATGTTCGGCGACATCGTCAAGGTGACGCCGTCCTCAAAGGTGGTGGGCGACATGGCGCTGATGATGGTCAGCCAGGGGCTGAGCCGCGCCGAGGTCGAGGATCCGGCAAAGGATGTCGCCTTCCCCGACTCGGTCATCGACATGATGAAGGGCAATCTCGGCCAGCCCCCGGGCGGCTTCCCGGCGGGCATCGTCAAGAAGGTGCTGAAGGGCGAGGCCCCGAATACCGAGCGCCCGGGCAAGCATCTCGCCCCGGTCGACCTCGAGGCCGAGCGCGCCAAGCTCGCCAAGCAGTTCGGCATGGAGATCGACGACGAGGATCTGAACGGCTCGCTGATGTATCCCAAGGTCTTCGCCGACTACATGACCCGGCACGAGACCTACGGGCCGGTGCGCACCCTGCCGACGCGGACCTTCTTCTACGGCATGGAGCCGGCCGAGGAGGTCTCGGTCGAGATCGACCCCGGCAAGACGCTGGAGATCCGGCTGCAGACCGTGGGCGAGACCCAGGATGACGGCGATGTGCGGGTGTTCTTCGAGCTGAACGGCCAGCCGCGGACGATCCGCGTGCCCGACCGCAAGGCCAAGGCGTCCTCGGCGGCGCGCCCCAAGGCCGAGACCGGCAACCCCAGGCATATCGGCGCGCCGATGCCGGGCATCGCCTCGCAGATCTCGGTCACGCCGGGCCAGGAGGTGAAGGAGGGCGACCTGATCGTGGTGATCGAAGCGATGAAGATGGAGACCGGGCTCTATGCCGAGGCCTCCGGCAAGGTGAAGGCGGTGCATGTCACCCCCGGCGCCCAGATCGACGCCAAGGATCTGCTGGTCGAACTGGAATGATCCCCCGCGGGGCGGCCTCCGGGCCGCCCTGCCCCCCGGCCCCGGGAGGAGCGGCGTTTTGCGGCTTCTTCCCCGGCCCCGCTCTGGATAGCATGGGCGGACGCGCTGGCAAGGAAGGGTCCCGCGATGGAAGAAGTCCTGCTGCATGTCGGCATGCACAAGACCGGGACGACGACGCTGCAGTCGGCGCTGGCCGGCTATGACGACGGCGAGACCGTCACTGCCGATCTCGAATTCCCCAACCATTCGGTGCCGGTCTACACCGCCTTCAGCGAGGCGCCGGAGCGCTATCATTTCTGGAGGGCCCACGGGCTGTCGCAGGCGCAGGTCGAGGAACGCCGCCGCGGCTACCTGCAGATGCTCGACGGCCAGCTCGCCCGGAGCGACCGGCGGCGGCTGGTGATCTCGGGCGAGGATATCAGCGTCCTGGACGCCCGCGAGAAGGCAACGCTGACCGGCTTCCTGACCGCCCGCGCGCCGAAGCTGCATGTGGTCTGCTACCTGCGCGCGCCCGCGGCCTATGCCGGCTCGGCCCTCGGCCAGCGCATCAAGGGCGGGGTGAAGACCCTGCCCGAAAGCTGCAGCCCGCAGTACCGCCTGCGGCTGGAGGGATTCCGCACCGATCCGCGAATCTCGCGGCTCAGCGTCCGCAAATTCGCCCCCGGGGCGCTGCGCAAGCGCGACATCGTCGAGGATTTCGCCGTGCGGCACGGGCTGGACCCGGCGCGGATGGCGCGCAGCCCGCTGAACGAGGGGCTCAGCGCGGCAGCGCTCAAGCTTATCTTCCATTTCAACAAGGCGATGCCGCTCTCGGCCGGGGACCTGGTGCTGATGCAGGCAAGGCAGGCGCTGGTCCGGGAGGTCTCGGAGGCCTATCCCGGGCCCGGGCTGGGCAGGCCATGGCTGCGCTGCCTGGCCGATGAAAGCGAGCTCGGCTATGCCGAGGCGCAGTTCGGCCTGTCCTTCGGCCCGCCGCCCCCCCGGCCCGCCGCCGGACGCGGGAAGCTCGAGGCGCATCTGGACGACCTCTCGGGGATCGACCTGTCACCGCTCGACGGGCTGCTCGGAGGGCACGGGATCGCGGGAAGCTTCGGCACCCCGGCCGAGAAGCTGATCCGGCTCTATCTCTGGCATGTCTACGACCGCCAGCACGCCCAGCAGCAGAAGCGCGAAGCGAAGGCCGCGGCCCCTACTCCATCGCCAGGATCAGGTTCTTGACCTGCGGATAGATCTCGTTCTCCCAGCGGCGGCCGTTGAAGACGCCGTAATGGCCGACATTGGCCTGCAGGTGGTGGCGCTTCAGATGCGGGCGCAGCGAAGAGCATAGCTCGTGCGCGGCCGTGGTCTGGCCGAGCGCGCAGATGTCGTCCCGCCCGCCCTCGACGGTCAGCAGCGCCGTCCGCCGGATCGCCGCGGGCTTCACCTTGCGGCCCTTGTAGGTGAATTCGCCGGTCGCGAGCTCCGCTTTCTGGAAGATCCGCTCGATCGTCTCGAGGTAGAATTCCGCGGTCAGGTCGAGCACCGCGAAATACTCGTCGTAGAAGTCCTTGATCTTCTGCGCCTCGCGGAATTCGCCCTTGGCCAGGTGGTTGAACATCTTCTTGTGCTGGTCCTGGTGGCGCTCCATGTTCATCGCCATGAAGGCGGTGAGCTGGACGAAGCCGGGATAGACCTTGCGCCCGCCGCCGGGATAGCGCGCGGGCACCCGCGCGATCACGTTCGACTCGAACCAGTCCATCGGCTTCTCGTTGGCGAGGTCGTTGACCATGGTCGGGCTCTCGCGCACGTCGATCGGCCCGGCCATCAGCGTCATCGAGACCGGCGTCGCCGGGTTGCCGTCCTCCGACATGACCGCCACCGCGGCCAGGGCCTGCACGCAGGGCTGGCAGACCGCCAGGATGTTCGAGCCGGGGCCGATATGCTCGAGGAAGCGGATGAGGTAGTCGACATAGTCCTCCACCCCGAAGCTGCCCGCCGAGAGCGGCACGTCGCGGGCATTGGCCCAGTCGGTGATATAGACGTCATGGTCGCGAAGCAGCACCTCGACCGTGCCGCGCAGCAGCGTCGCGAAATGGCCCGAGAGCGGCGCGACCACCAGGACCGGGGGCTGGGGCGTCTCGATGTCCTTGCGGAAATGCAGCAGGTCGCCGAAGGGCAGAGACAGCGCGACCTCCTCGGTCACGGTGGCGTCGCGGTTGCCGACGCGGACCTTGTGGATGCCGAATTCGGGCCGCTTGTGCGAAAGATGGAAGCGCGAGACCATCTCCATCGCCGCGTCGAAATAGGAAGCCGAGCCGTTCATCAAATGGCCCCAGGGCGTGCCCGACAGCCGCATGTGCCGCGCCATCATGCGCACAGGCGCAATCACGTCGTCGTGGAACTGGTAGCCCATGTACAGCATCTTGCCTGCTCCCTGCCTTGTCGCAGCATGTTTACCCAAAAAAAGTTAGTGCATGTTTCGCTGCGCTGCGACAGAATTATTGCAGTGCGGCATGAAACCCGGGAGTCCCGACCATGGCAACGGCAACCCTGACTATTTCTTCCAAGAATTACTCGTCCTGGTCGCTGCGCGGCTGGCTCCTGTGCAAGCTGGCGGGAATCGAGTTCGAAGAGAAGCCGGTCTCGATCGACGATCCCGACACCCGGCAGGAGCTGCTCCTGCTGTCGCCGACCGTCCGCGTGCCGCGGCTGTCGCACGAGGGCGTCGAGGTCTGGGACACGCTGGCGATCGCTAACTACCTGCACGACACCTATCCCGACCGCGGCATGCTGCCGGCCGACCGCAAGGCGCGGGCGCATTGCCGGGCGATCTCGGGCGAGATGCATTCGGGCTTCTTCAACCTGCGCTCGGCGCTGCCGATGAACATCAAGGCGCGCCATGCCAAGTTCAAGGTCTTCTCCGGCGCCCGTCCCGACATCGTCCATGTCAAGGAGATCTGGACGGAGTGCCTCGACGCCTATGGCGGCCCGTTCCTCTTCGGCAAGACGCCGACCATCGCCGACGCGATGTTCGCCCCGGTCTGCACCCGCTTCCGCACCTATGCGGTCGAGCTGGAGCCGAAGCTGCAGGCCTATTGCGACACGATCTTCGACTGGGCGCCGATGAAGGAATGGGAGGCCGCCGCGGTGGCCGAGCCCGACGAGATGGTCGAGCTCGAAGTCGAGTTCTGAGACGCCGCGCCGCCCTGCCCGCCGACCTGCGCGGGCAAGGCGCCTGACGCTGCGGAAAATCATTGACCGCCCGTCCCCGGCACGCAAGCCGAGGGGATGCGCGATGATCCCGGGAAAGCTCCCCTTCGTCCTTGCCGCCTGCCCGTGCCCGGCCGCGCTTGCCGCGGAACCGCTGCCGGGCGTCGACGGCCTGCGCGGCGCCTCTTCATCTGCAGCGCCGTTCCGTCGAGGCAGAGGCCGAAGGCGGCGCCTTCATCCGCATCTTCCGCCGCAGGCTCGGCGCCTCGTCGGATCTGGCCGGATCGCAGGAGGAAAGCGAGAGCGGCGGGATCTTCGACCAGACGCTGGGCAAGGACCAGCGGCCCGACGCCTTCCGCCTCTCCCGCGACGGCACTACGGATTTCACCGCGCCGCCGCTCTCGACCTGGGGTGGATCGGGTCCGGGGCTTCCGCGCCGTGGCCCACGACGCCGATTGCGCGGGCGATCTGGCCAAGGTGACGCCCGGGCCTCGACGGGCGGCAGTTCCTCGGTGGCAAGAGTAACAAAGTCCCGCCTCTCCTGCGGGGAAATATCGTTTCAAGACAGAAATGCGGAAGCTCGGCTCGGCGCCGAGATTGCCTCTCTCGTCAGAAAGGTTTGCTTCTCACGGGCCGCGCGGCGCTCGTCAACGCCCGAAGCTGCCGTTCAGGCAGCGTGCGGCGAAGGTCCGTTCCGCGCCGTTGCTGTTGAAAAGGTCTTTGTCGCGGCGCGGCAAGTCTTTCGATTCACTCAACTATGAGGGGATGGGAGGATTTCGGGATGATGGGTCGGCAGGATGTTCCACCGCAGCTGTTTTATGAGTTCAATCTGGACCGTCATGTCCCGGCCAATCACATGCTGCGAGAGATCGATCTGTTCCTTGACGGTGACAGCCTGCGGGAAGCGCTGCGACCTTACTACAGCCACCTTGGTCGCCCCTCCATCGACCCCGAACTGATCATTCGGATGCTGGTGATCAGCTATGTCATGGGTATCCGGTCGGAGCGTCGCTTGTGCGACGAGGTTCATCTGAACCTGGCATACCGCTGGTTTTGCCGATTGGGTTTGGAAGGCAAAGTCCCTGATCACTCGACATCTTCCCGCTATCGCCATGGCAAGTTCCGGGAAAGCAACCTGCTGCGACAGGTGTTCGAGGCCACTGTGGAGCGCTGCCTTAAGGAGGACATGGTTTCCGGAGAGGGCTTTGCCGTCGATGCCAGCCTGATCTCCGCCGACGCCAACAAGGTCCGGTCCATTGCGGCGGAAGACCGGAGCCCTGAGGCCGCGCGGGAAACCGGGAACAGGGCGGCGCGGGAATATCTTGAGACACGGGATGACGCCGCTTTCGGAGCGGCATCGCCGGTCCAGCCGAAGTTCGCCGCCAAGTCCGATCCAGCGGCACAATGGACCCGCGCCGAGGAAAACCGTCCTTATTTTGCCTATGCCACCAACTACCTGATCGACACCAAGAGCTCTGTGATCATGATGTCGAGGCGACAAGAGCGATCCGCCAGGCCGAAGTCGGGGCCTCGCGCACCATGCTCGACAGGACGGAGAAGCGGTTCGGGATCCGGCCGGATTGGCTGGCCGCCGACACGGCCTAAGGCAATGCCGAGAACCTGGGATGGCTGGTCGAGAAGCGCAGCATCATTCCCTTCATCCCCGTGATCGACAAGTCGGAGCGGACCGACGGCACGTTCTCTCGACCGGACTTCGAATGGGATGAGAAGAGTGACCAGTATATCTGCCCTGAAGGCCATGCTCTCAAACAGTTCAGACGCAACTATTCTGATCCGAACAGGACGCGGGACACCGGAGGCAGCAAGAAGTATCGCGCCCTGAAGGCAACCTGCCAGGCGTGCCCCTCCAAGGAGATCCGCTGCCCGAAAGCCGATGCGCCCTACGTCACCCGTGAACCGCACGAAGAGGCGCGCGAGTTTGCCCGCGAATGTCGTAGGACCAAGACCTGCAAGGTGTCACGCGACAAGCGGAAGAAGGTGGAGATGCTCTTCGCGCATCTGAAGCGCATCCTCGGGCTGACCCGGCTGCGACTGCGCGGCCCCAACGGCGCCAAGGATGAATTCCTCCTCGCCGCCATCGCCCAGAACCTTCGAAAACTCGCAAAGCTACGGCCCCGGTGCGCGATGCAGGAGGCCGCAGCATGAGCTGAACGGCCCTATCACCGCCTTGAGGCGGAGAGACGGGCGATCGCTCGAACGAGAAGACGCCGTTCAACGCTATCAGGCGTCAAAATCGGTGATTTCGACGGACCTTTTCAACAGCATCAGCCCATTGCAGACACCTAGCCCGGCGCGATGCCAGTTTGGGGTGCGGCCTGCTGAAACACTCAGCCCTTTTCCCCTGCGTCGAATGCCTTCCGTGACGCCTCGATGTCCTGCCAGGTACCCCGGATCCAGTCGGTGAAACCGGCCAGCGGACCCAGCATCGACCGTCCGCGGTCGGTCAGCTCATATTCCACGCGCGGAGGCAGCTCCGGGTAATAGTGGCGCGCGACCAGCCCGTCACGTTCGAGATTGCGCAGGGTCAGGGTCAACATCCGCTGCGAGATGTCCGGGATCCCCCGGCGCAGGGCGCTGAAGCGCATCGGCCGGTCCGGCGACAGAGCCAGAAGCGAAATGACGAGGATCGTCCACTTGTCGCCAAGGCGCGCAAGGACGCTGCCCGGAGCGCAGGGCGTCAGAACCGGCCCGTCAGAGTTTTCGATGATGGGTCGACCGTTGATTTCACGGGGCATCGGGGTCTCCTTTCTGGACTGAAACCGGGGCGCCCGATGGTTATCTTCCTGTGCCCGAGGATCAGAAATGTGCCGTCTTGTGCGCCATTTCTAAAGGTTCCACATGGTGACCTGCAACAGTTACCAATAGGAACCAGCATGTCATCCACTCCCGAATTCCTCGTCTTCGGCGCAACCGGCCAACAGGGCGGCGCCGTTGCGCGCGCGCTGCTGGCCAGGGGCCGGACCGTGCGCGCCTTCGTCCGCATCGCCTGTCGGACAGCGCCCGGCAGCTGGAAGCGGAGGGCGTGACCCTCGCTGTGGGCGACCTGTCCGACCGCACCTCGATCGACTGCGCAATGGTAGGCGTCAACGGCGTCTTCAGTGTCCAGACGAGCTCTCCCTCCGGGCTGGTCTCGGACGAGGAAGAGGTCGCGCAGGGCATTGCCGTCACCGACAGCGCCTATGCTGCTGGCGTGGCCCACATCGTCTATTCGTCTGGCGGGGCAGCCGGGAAAGGCCCGACCGGCATGGGGCACTTCGACAGGCGTTGTTGCGCAACTTGCTCCTGAGGCATGATAGCGCCTTTCCCCGTCGACGTCATGCCACGCTGACGATCTCAGCGGTGCCGAGCGCATTGAACCGGTTGACGAGGGCGATGCGGATCTGGATTTCGGCGGTTTGCCGGTCCGGATTTCTTGCGGCGATGCGCTCGCCGAAGGCCTTGAGGCACCGCATTTTCGCCTCGATCCGGCTTCGGACATGGTATCCGGTCCATCGCGTCCAGAACGCCCTGCCATAGTGCCGGGTGGCGCGAAGGGTTTCGTTTCGGGTGATTGCCGCAGGGCAGTTCCCTTTCCACGGCCGACCGCTTTTGCGGATAGGGATGATCGGCGTGGCCTGACGGTCGATGAGGGCGGCGTGGCAACGGCGCGTGTCATGCGCCCCATCCGCTGCCCGGCAGGCGATTGCGCAGCAATCTGCCGAGAGGGGCGGTCACGGTGCCGATCTCTTTGCCCTCGGGGATCTGGTTGAGCAGTTCCGGCAAGATAGGACTGTCACCATCGCTGCCGGGAGTGAATTCCACGGCGCGGATGCCAGACGTGGCGGCATCCATGGCCAGATGCACCTTGCGCCATTGACGACGGCCCTGAACACCGTGCTTGCGCGCCAGCCACTCATTCATCGGGCTTTCGCGGCGCCACTGGCGCTACGGTCCTCTTCATTCAGCGAGAAACTTGATGCCGGTGCTGTCCGCTGCCCGGCAGGGCATTGCGCAGCAATGCCCGAGAGGGGACCAGCAGGTTCAGGGGGCCATCGGCGCGCCGATACGGGATCTGGACGGCGAGCGTCTTCTGCCGACGGCACAGGGTCGTGTCGTCCGGCACCGCCCAGTCCAGGCCCGCCAACTTCAGCAGGCTGGCAGCCATCCCGGTCGCCTGCCGGGGCGGCAGCTTGAACAGGACCTTCATGGTCAGACAGAACTGGATCGCATTCGTCGGGCAGACGGTCCCCCGGACCGTCTGCTGATCCTCCTCATTCCGAGAACAATGCGGGGCGGCCGTCATGCCGCGCGAGCCAGGTCATCTCCTTGTCCAGCCAGATCAATAGCGACCCGCGCTCGCGAAGCGAAGCCGTGTAGCTGGACCAGTTCGTCGCGCGGTCGCGGGCAGGTGCAGGCTTGCTCATGCACCTCGTCTAACCGCATGGTTTCACGATGTGACTCCTTTGCAGACTGAGTTCTGCAACAACGCCCAGCTACGGCAAATTGCGGCTATTCCGCGGGGCCCGGGGACACGCTGCCGGTGATCCTGAGCTTCCGCCTGGCCGGCGGGACCGCGCCGCAGACCTGCCCGGCCAGCTTCTTTTTCCCGGGCAGCCCGGTCCATGGCGGCCGGCCCTCCAATCCGGGGCTGCGCCGGATCCCGCTGGTGCCGCTGGCGGGCGGGGACGGCGGAGCGCCCCCGCCGCGCCGTCAGTCCTTGATCAGCATCTTGCGCGGGATGTTGCAGAAGATCTCGGGCTCGCCCTCGGTGATGGCGATCGACTCGGTGGTCTCGTAGCCCCAGCTCTCCATCCAGAGGCCGGTCATGAAATGGAAGGTCATGCCCGGCTGCAGCACGGTCTTGTCGCCGCGGCGCAGCGACATGGTGCGCTCGCCCCAGTCCGGCGGATAGCTCAGCCCGATCGAATAGCCCGCGCGGTTGTCCTTCTCGATGCCGTGGCGTTCCAGCGCGGCGAAGAAGCCCTTGGCGATGTCCTCGCACAGATTGCCCGGCTTTGCCGCGGCAAGCCCGGCCTCCATGCCCTCCAGCACGGCCTGCTCGGCATCCAGGATGTGCCCCGGCGGCTTGCCCAGGTAGATCGTCCGCGACAGCGGCACGTGATAGCGCTGGTAGCAGCCGGCGATCTCGAAGAAGGTCCCCTCGTCGGGCTTCATCGGCAGGTCGTCCCAGGTCAGGTGCGGCGCGGCGGCATCCGGCCCCGAGGGCAGCAGCGGCACGATCGCCGGATAGTCGCCGCCATGGCCCTCCCAGTCGTCATAGCGCAGCCCGGCATCGTAGATGTCCGCGACCAGGTCGCATTTGCGGATCCCGACCTCGACCTTCTCGGCGATCCGCCGGTGCATGCGTTCGACCAGCCGCGCGGCGGAGCGCATGTAGTCCAGCTCCTTCTCGGATTTCACCGCGCGCTGCCAGTTGATGAAGCCGGTCGCGTCGTGGAAGGTCGCGTTCGGCAGCCCGTGCTGCAGCCGCTCATGCGCCCGCGCGGAATACCAGTAGTTGTCCATCTCGACGCCGATATGGCCCTTGTCCCAGCCGAATTCGATCAGCTTGGCGCAGAGGTATTCCATCGGATGGCGCTCGGTCGACTGCACGTAGTGGTCGGGATAGCCGATCACCCGGTCGCGCTGCATCCAGACGGTGCGGTAGGCGCCCTGCGCGTCCTGGCCGCGGCCGTACCAGACCGGCGGGCCGTCGGGGCCGACGACCACGCATTGGTGGACATAGAAGGACCAGCCGCCATAGCCCGCCACCCAGGCCATGTTGGAGGGATCCGAGAGGATCAGCACGTCGAGCCCGTCGCGCTCCATCCGTGCGCGGATCTTCACCAGCCGCGCCTCGTACTCCTCGGTCGTATAGCGTTCGGGTGTTCTCTGGAGCTTGTTCATCGCTCATTCCTCGTCGAAGGCGGCAAGCGCCCGTGTGGCAATCGCGGTGTCCTGCACGCCGGTGCCGGTGAGATCCGCGATCGTGATCTCGTCTGGATGCTGCCGCCCCGGATGGCGGCCGGTGATCACGTCGCCCAGCTCGGGAAGCGTCCCGTCATCGGCAATGGTCCCGGCCTCCAGCGCGGCGCGCAGCTCGCCCATCTTGCGGGTCTGCGCCACCCGGTCGGCAACGTAGAGGTCGGCGCGGGCAAGGCAAGCGGGGTCGAGTTCGCCCTTCCCGGCCTGGTCGCTTCCCATCGCGGTGACATGCTGGCCCGGGCGCAGCCAGTCGGCCATCAGCACCGGCCGGGTCGCGGGGGTCGTCGTGACGATGATATCGGCAAATCCCGCCGCCTCCGCCGGGTCGGCCGTGGCGCGCACGGACAGCCCGGGTCCGGACATCTCGGCGGCGAGCGCCTGCGCCCGGGCGGGATTGCGCGCCCAGATCACCGCTTCGGCCACCGGCCGCACCAGGCGGAGCGCGCCGAGCTGCATCCGCGCCTGCAGCCCGGCGCCGAAGATCGCCGCGCGCGAGGCATCGGGCCGCGCCAGGTGCCGCGCCGCCACGCCGCCGGCCGCGGCCGTGCGCACATCGGTCAGGTAGCCGTTGTCCAGAAGCACCGCACGCACCCGCCCGGTCTCGGAGGAAAGCACCACCATCAGCCCCGAGGTCGAGGGCAGCCCCTTCGACGGATTGTCGAAGAAGCCCGGCGAGATCTTCACCGCGAAGCCCGGCAGGCCGGGCACGTAGGCGGTCTTGACGTCGACCTCGCCATTGACCTGCGGCATGTGCATCGACAGCACGGGCGGCATCTCCACCCCGCCCTCGGCCAGCCGGGCGAAGGCCTCCTCGACCACGTCGACAGCCTCCCGGTCGAGCCGGATGCGCGACCGCAGCGCGTCCTCGTGCAGGATGCGGATCTCGCTCATGTCTCCCCCTCCAGGATGCGGCGGTGCTGCGCCGGATCGATATTGCGCCCCGAGAGCAGCAGCACTAGCGGCTCGGGCGCGGCCCGCAGCTTGTCCGCCAGCACGGCGGCGGCGCCGACCGCGGCCGCGCCCTCCACCGTCTCGCCCTCCTCGCGGCCGAGGAAGCGGATGCCCCGGGCGATCTCCGCCTCGCTGACCAGGATCAGCTCGTCCATCAGGTCGCGGCACATCGCGTAGGTCAGGCGGTTTTCCAGCCCGATGCCGCCGCCGAGGCTGTCCGCCAGGGTCTCCAGCTCCTCGACCTCGACCGGATGCCCGGCCGCGAGGCTCGCCGCCATCGCCGCGCCGCGTTCCATCGAGATGCCGATGATGCGGATCCGCGGATTGACCGCCTTTGCCGCCGCCGCCACCCCGGCCAGCAGCCCGCCGCCCGAAAGCGGGATGGCGATCGCAGCCGCATCGGGCAGCTGGGCGAGGATCTCCAGCCCCAGCGTCCCCTGCCCGGCGATCACGTCGCGATGGTCGAAGGGCGGGATCAGCGCGAAGCCCTCCTCGCGCTCCAGCCGCCGCGCCTCCTTGAAGGCCTCGTCCTGGCTGGCGCCGGTCACCCGCGCCTCGGCGCCGAGCGCCTCGATCGCGGCGATCTTGTTGGCCGGGACCAGCCGCGAGACGCAGATCACCGCCGGCAGGCCGAGCTGGCGCGCCGCATGGGCGAGCGCGCGGCCGTGATTGCCGGTCGAGGCGGTCGTGACCCCGGCGACCTTGCCCAGCCGCGCCGCCGCATTGGTCGCGCCGCGCAGCTTGAAGGCGCCGGTTTCCTGCATGTGCTCGCATTTCAGCCAGACCGGCCCGCCCGCCACCGCCGAGAGCGCGGGCGAGAGCCGCATCGGCGTCACCCGCACCAGCCCGTCGATGCGCGCCTGCGCGGCCCGGATCTCCTCCAGCGTCACCATGTCCGCCATCCTTCCCTGATGCGAAAGAGCGTCCCCGGTCCCGCCGCGGGGATCCCCGCCAGGTCGAGCGCCGCCCAGAAGGCCGCCTGGTTCGAGCTGATGACCGGCTTGTCGAGAAGCGCCTCGATCTCGCCGATCACGCCGAGCGCGGGCAGCGCCGTGCAGGAGAGGAAGACCGCCTCGGCCCGCGGATGGTCGGCGCGGCAGGCGGCGGCCACCACCTCGGCCGGGTCGATCCGCGCCATCTCGCGGTCGTCCTCATGGCCGAGCGACAGGCTGGAGACGACCTCCACCCCCTCCGCGGCGAACCAGCCGGCGACCAGATCCGCAGTCTCGGTCAGATAGGGCGTCATCAGCGCGATCCGTCCCGCCCCGAGCGCGGCAAGCGCCCGGCGCGCCGCCGAGAGCGGCGTCACCACCGGCGCGCGGGACCCCAGCGCGACCTCCACCTCCGCGCCCAGCGCCGCCGCGGCAGAGGTGCAGCCGAAGATCATCGCCTCCAGCGGCACGCCCGGCACGACCAGATCGGCCGCCGCGGCCAGCCGCGGGCCGGTCCGGCGCAGGGTCTCGGGCGTGGTCGGGTTCTCGAAGGCCAGCCGCGCGACATGCAGCCGGGTGCCCGGGGGCATCAGCTGCGCCGCATCGCCCTCGATGGTCAGATCGGTGGCCAGGGCGAGAAGCCCGAACCGCTTGACCGTATCATTGCGCATTGCATCACCCCGGTCAGACGACCAGGACGGGCGTGTCTGTCAGGCTGGTGACCTTGTGGCTCACCGAGCCCAGCATATAGCCCTCCGAAGAGCCGAGCCCGCGCGAGCCGACCACGATCAGGTCGCAGCCCTTCTCGCGGGCGAAATTGACGATGGTCCGCGCCGAGGGGCCGCCCTTGATGAAGGCGTTGACGGTCCCCACCCCCAGCTCCTGCGCCCGCGCCTTGGCGGTCTCGGCCGCCTCGCGCGACACCGAGCGCATGATGTCGTCGAGATTGGCGGCATTCTCGGCCGCCCCCCGCACCATGGAGAGCGACGCCTCGAGCATCGAATGGTGCCGGTAGACGGTCAGCACGACCAGCTGCGCGCCGGTCAGCACCGCCATTTCGGAGGCCTTCTCCAGGGCGCTCCAGGCGCCGTTGGAACCGTCATAGGCCAGCAGGATTTTCTTGAACATGTCCCTCTCCTCACTTCGCGAAGGCCAGATCGCGCAGGAAGAGCGCAATTTCGGGGACGAAGATCAGCAGCACGGCGACCGACAGCAGCATCAGGATGAAGGGCGGCGTGCCCTTGACCACCTCGGCATAGGGCCGCCGGAAGACGGCGATCGCCGTGAAGATGTCGCAGCCGAAGGGCGGCGTGGCGCTGCCGATGGCGACCTGCAGCGTGATGATCGTGCCGACCAGCACCGGATCGAGCCCGGCCGACTGCACCACCGGGGCGAAGATCGGCACGAAGATCAGGATCACCACGATCGGGTCGACGAACATGCAGCCGATGAAGAAGGCGATCGAGATGGTGAAGAGGATCCCGTAGGGCCCCATCTGGTCGATGCCGATCCCCGAAAGCACCTGCTGCGGGATCTGCGCGAAGCTGATGACATAGGAGAAGGCCGCGCCCGCGCCGACCAGGATGAAGACCACCGCGGTGATCAGGCCGGTCGATTTCGCCGTGGCGTAGAGCTGCTTCACCGACATCTCGCGGAAGATGACCATCTCGAGGAACAGCGCGTAGAGCACGCAGGCCGCCGCCGCCTCGGTGGGCGAGAAGATGCCGCCGTAGATGCCGCCGACGATGATGACCGGGAAGCCCAGCGGCCAGAGCGCGCGGCGCACCGCCTGCCCGCGCTCGGCCCAGCTCGATTTCGGCTCGGTCGGCACATTGTGGCGCTTGGCGTAGAAGTAGGAATAGACCGAGAACATCACCAGGATCAGCAGACCCGGGCCGATGCCCGCGATGAAAAGCTCGGAAATCGAGGTGCCCGAGACCACGCCGTAGATGATCATGCCGATCGAGGGCGGGATCAGGAAGGCGATGTCGGAGGCGTTGACGATCAGCGCCAGGACGAAATTGTCCTTGTAGCCCGCTTTCAGCATGCGCGGGCGCAACGGGCCGCCGACCGCGACCACGGTCGCCTGGGTCGAGCCCGAGACCGCGCCGAAAAGCGTGCAGGCGGTGGCGGTGGAGACGGCGAGCCCGCCCTTGAGATGCCCGACAAAGGCCATGACCAGGTCGATCAGCCGCGTGGCCGACTGGCCGCGGGTCATGATGTCGGCGGCGAAGATGAACATCGGCACGGCGATCAGGCTGGCCGGACGGATGCCGGCGAGGATCTGCTGCACCATCGTGTCGAGCTGCCCCAGCCCGCCGAAGAGCGAGACGAAGCCGATCAGCGATCCGGCGATCAGCGGGATCATCATCGGGAAGCCGAGCAGGAGAAGCACGATCATCGTGCCGAAAATGGCAAGGCTCATCGCTCAGACCTCCTCTTCGCCGGTATCGTCATAGCCTTCCATCGTCGAGGTGGAGAGCCAGATGTCCTTGTCGAGCACGTTCTTCACCGCGGTCAGCGCGTATTGCAGCCCGGTCAGGAAGAAGCCCAGCGGCGCCCAGACGATGATGTACCATACCGGGATCTGCAGCGCCGGCAGGAGCCGCCCGCGCGAGGCCTGGGTGGTGACGTAGTCGATCGAGTACCAGCAGAGCAGGAACATCGCCGCCGCGGTCGTGACCGCGATCACCACCATCAGCGGCTTTCTCAAGGGCGGCGCCATCGCGTCGAAGATCGCCGACATGCGGATATGGCGGCCATGGCGCGCAGCATAGGAGATGCCGGCGAAGGTGATCAGGATGATCAGCGCCTGGTTCAGCTCCTCGGAGAAGAACAGGCTCTGCCCCACGACGTAGCGGCCGACCACATTGGCGATCGTGTTCAGCGCCATCAAGAGCACGCCCGCGGCCAGCAGCACCGCCTCGATCCGGGCGACGGCCGCGTCGATCGTGCCGAGGATCCCCGGCAGGCCGGAGACGTATTTGGAATCGTCGATATCGTCGTCTACGCCCGGCACCTGCGCATCGGCGATGATATCCGGGTCGATATCCCGGCTGGGTGCGGGCGCGCCTGGGGAATCTGCAGTCATGGCAGCGATCCTTGATGGCTCTGGGGAGGGGGCCGTGCGGTGGGCGGGGCGGTCTTGCCGCCGCTCCGCCCGCTCTGTCGTCAGCCGTAGCGGCTCAGCTGTCGCCGGCCGCGGCGAGATCGGCCTTCATCTGGTCGAGGATCGCCTGCGCCTGGTCGCCGCCGATCTTGAGGAACTCGGCCTCGACCGAATCCGCGGTGGCCTTGAAGGGCGCGCGCTCTTCCTCGGTCAGCGTGGTGATGGTCATCGAGGGCTTGGCTTCCTTGATCTTCTCCAGCGACGCCTCGGTCAGCCCGTCCTGGTAGTCGATGATGTAGTCGAAGGCCGCCTCGATGGCGTTCTGGACAACGGTCTGGTCCTCTTCGGGCAGATCGTCGAAGAACTCCTTGTTGGCCATCACCGCGGTGGTGAAGTTGTTGTGCCCCGCCCGCGTGATGTAGTCGGTCACCTCGTACATCTTGGTCGACTCGATGAAGAAGGCCGGGTTCTCCTGGCCCTGGATGATGCCGGTCTGCAGCGCGCCGTAGACCTCGCCCCAGGGCAGCGGCGTCGGCGTCGCGCCGAAGGCCTGGTAGCTTTCCACCAGGAGCGGGTTCGTCATCACCCGGAACTTGACCTCGTCCAGATCCGCGGGCCCCGAGACCGGCTCGGTCGTGGTCATCATGACCTCGCCCTCGGGGAACATGGTCAGCAGCTCCAGCCCCTGGTCGGCATAGAGCGGCGGGAAGAGCTCGTGGATGGCCTTCGAGTTGCGGAAGAAGCTGACCAGCTGCTCTTCGTCGGAGGGCAGCAGGTAGGGCACGAAGAAGACCTGCGCCTCGGGGATCAGCGCCCCGGTGAAGCCCGGCGACTGGTCGACGAATTGCAGGATGCCCGACTGCGCCTGCTCCATGATGTCGGCAGACTCGCCCAGAGTGCCGAACGGGAAGAGCTGGACCGAATGGTCGGAATTCGCCTCGATCTCCTCCTTGAACTTCTGCGCGAACTTGCCCTGGACCTCGTCCATGGCCTCCTCGAACGCGTAGCGCCAGGTGTCGGCACCGGCCGTGCCTGCTCCGACCGCCAGGGCAAGCGCGCTGGCGGCAAAAGTGCGAATATAGGTCATTGTCATTCCCCTTGTCCTGCGCCGAAGCGGTTTGAACGGCGCCGTTCTTGGTACGGCGGGCCCCATGTCCCGCTCTGACTGCCCCAAGCCTCAAAGCTGGCCAATCTCATGTCAATCCGAACATTGACCCATGACAATCCGCCGGAAACGCCTTGTCAGGCTGGGGATCCGGCCACTCCCGAGGCCGCCCGCAGGAGCGGCGCAACCCGCGATAGCGCGTCCTCGAGGTCTCCCGCCGTGCTGCTGCCGAGGCAGATCCGCACCGCCGGAGGCCGTGGCGAGACCGCGAAGGCCGCCCCCGGGGTGAGCGCGACATCTCGCTGCAGGGCCCGGTCCAGCAAGGCATCTTCGCTGGCGCCGTCTGCAAGCGGAAGCCAGCGGTGCATGCCATGGGCATGCCCCGAGGCGCCCGCTCCGAGCATCCGGACGGCCAGCCGGTTGCGCCGCGCCAGCTCGGCGCGCTGCAGCGCCATCAGCGCCTCCGCCGTGCCGCTGGCGATCCAGTCCGCGGCGATCTCGGCCATCAGCGGCGTCGCCATCCAGGCCATCGACAGGTGCCTGCCGGCCGTGCAATCCGCCATCGCTTCGGGCATCGCGAGAAATCCCAGCCGCAATCCGGGCGACAGGCACTTGGTCAGGCCGGTGAGGTAGAATCCCCGTTCCGGCGCGAAGCGCGCCACCGGAAGCGGCAGATCCGGCACCAGCGGCCCGGCCGGATCGCTCTCGATGATCCACAGGCCCGCGCGCCGCGCCGCCATTGCCAGCGCCTCGCGCCGCGCCGCGGGCATGATCCGCGCCTCGGGCCCGGCGCCCGAGGGCAGCAGGAACACCGCCTTCATCTGCCCCGCCGAGGCCGCCGCCGCCGCCTCCAGCGCCTCGGGCAGCATCCCCGCCCCGTCGCCGGGAATGCCCTGCAGCCGCAGGTGCAGGTTGCGCGCCGCGGGCATCAGGCTGTGGCTGGTGACCGGGTCGGTGGCGATCACCTCGCCCGGCCCCGCCACCGACAGCAGCGCCGCCGACATCGCCGGGGTGACGCCATTGGTCATCAGGATGCGCGCCGGCGGCAGGTCGAGCCCGCAGCGCGCCAGCCAGGTGGCCGCCGCCTCGCCATGGCGCGCGGACATGGCGTCCGGCTCGAAGGAATGCATCGCCTCCTCCGGCAGGTCGCGCGCCACCCGTTCCAGCGAGGCGGTCCAGGCATCGGCGATCTCGGGCAGCCGCACCGGCGTCATCAGCGACAGGTCGATCGGCGCCCGCCCGCTGCCGCCGCCGCTATGCCAGGGCATCGCCCCCGCGGCGCTGGCAGCGTGCTTGACGAAGCTGCCGCGGCCGACCTCGCCCGAGACCAGGTCGGCGCGGATCAGCTCTTCGTAGGCGCGGCTGACAGTCTGGACGGAGACGCCGAGGCGCCAGGCCATGTTGCGGTGGGGCGGCAGCCGGTCTCCGGGGCGCAGCCGCCCCGAGCCGATCGCCGCGGCGATGCCCTGGGCCAGGCTGCGATAGGCGGGGCGGGAAATGTCCTGCGGAGAAAGGGGCCAATGCGACATGGCCAAAGTGTCGCCCAGCGGGCCCCTCTTGTCCAGCTTGCGCCCCGGGCTGGCCGCGGGCGCGGCGCCGCGCTATGACACCGGCCATGCGCCCTGCCCCGCCCGATTCCGGCCCAGATGGCGACCTGCCCGGCCGGATCTCCGCCTGCCGCCTCTGCGCGCCGCGCTTCGCGGCGACCGCCACGCGCCATGCGCCGCGGCCGGTCCCCTGGTTCCGCCCCGGCACCCGCATCCTGGTCGCGGGCCAGGCGCCCGGGATGCGCGTCCACGAGGCCGGAAAGCCCTTCTTCGACCGCTCGGGCGACCGGCTGCGCGACTGGATGGGGATCGATGCGGCGACCTTCTACGACCGCAGCCTCGTCTCCGTCCTGCCGACCGCCTTCTGCTTCCCGGGCTACGACGCGCGCGGCGCCGACCTGCCGCCCCCGCCGGTCTGCTGGGAGACCTGGCATGGCGCGGTGCTCGAGGAGATCGGTCCGGTCCCCCTGCGGCTCGTCATCGGCGGCTACGCGATCAAGCGGCATCTGGGGCTGAAGGGCCCGCTCTCCGGCATCGTCTCCGGCTGGCGCGCCCATGCGCCGGGCACCTTCGTGCTGCCGCATCCCTCCTGGCGGAACAATGCCTGGCTGAAGCGCAACCCCTGGTTCGAGGCCGAGCTCCTGCCCGCCCTGCGATCGGCCGTCCGGGACGCCCTCCGCGGCTAGATTGCCGCCCGCCCCGCGGCATGCGGGAGCTTGCCGGACATCCGGTGGCCTCAATGTGCCGCGGGACGCAGCCGGGACATGCCCTTGACCTACTGGATGCCCGCGAACCGCAGCGTCGCAAATGCCTGGCCTTGGCGGGGTGCGGCGCACGGACCCGTCGCGGCGAACGGCTCGCGCCGAAGACAATCGCCGCCAAGATCTACCACGTCTGCGCCATATACAAATGGTTTGCCGAGAAGGGCTGGTTCCGCGGCGATCTTGGCCCCCGCGCGCTCCGCAAGCGCGGGTATCGCCGTGGCGGAGCGCCAGACCTGCATCATTCCAGCACCGGCGGCAACCAGGGAACATTGCCCGGCCCCACCGGATCCGCTTTGGCGGAGGTCGGGGAAGGAGCTCGGCCGGACTCCCGCGAACCCTGACAGCATCCGATCTGCGCAAGCTGGAGGACACCCTCGCCAGGAGCATCGCCGCGGCGGATGAGGGCAGCGCGCGCCGCGACCAGCACATGCGCGACCAGCTCATCTTATCCGTCGGACGCATCGCCGGACTCCGGGTCGAGGAAATGGAGGGTCTGCCGGTGGCAAAGATCATGGCGCTCCGCCTGCGGGGCGCCGGGCCGGCAGAGACACGCAAGCTGTCTGTGGAGGGCAAGTTCGCCAAGACCCGCGACGTGTCCTTTCCGGTGGAGCTGCTCCGGCAGCTTCAGGCATACGCATTGGAACTGCGCGACCGGGCGCTGGAGGGGAGCCGACAACCCGAGCCCGCTGGGCTGTTCGTCGTCCATCTCGGCAAGGCGCGCGGCCGGGCCCTGTCGATCCGCGGCCTGCAGCGCGCGATGGAGGACCTCTTCATCCGGGCCGGGCTCTTCGAGCTCGTCCCCTGCAAGACCGCAGCAGGGGTCCAGCGGCTGGACGGGAGCGGCAGGCCGCTCCTGCGTCCGCGCGCGCGGCACAGCGTCCACGACCTGCGCCGTCGAGACCTACTATTCCTGGCTGCGCCTGCTCGATGACCGGGTCCAGGCGCTGGCCAAGGTCCGGGCCCAGCTGGGGCACAAGGATATCGCGACGACCGAAGGGATGTACGCCGTGATGACGGAGCAATATTCCAGCTGGCTGAGCTTCTCCGAGGGGCTCGACGTCGAACGGCGGGCGCAAGCGGGGCGGGACAGCCAATGACCGACAGCCACGACGAAGGCGCCCGCCCCGTGCTGCCGTCGCGCCAGAAATCCATCGCCGAGTTTCTGGATGGGGAGGACAGCCGCGGGGAGGATCCATGGGATCACGCGACGATCAAAGAGGGGCCGGACGGCAGCATCATCCTGTCGGTGCGCGAACCGGAGGGCAGCGTGAAGGCGTGGCGGGAGTACAATGTCTCCTTCCTCGCAGGCCAGGGGCTGCGTCCGATCCTGGAGACCGGCTTGCTGCATGCCGTGCGCAAGGGAGCAGCCGGTAGCCACGGGCAGCTGGCAAGGCGCCTCCGCCGCGGCTGGGCTGAATTTGCCGGCACCACGCAGCGGCCCGGCGGGGCGCACCGCCGAGACATCGGCATCCGCGACCTTGCGGCGGCCGATCTCGAGGCCTTCGCGATTTTCCTCAGGGCCTTGTCCGTCGGCAACGACGAACGCCGCAACCGCGCAGGGACGCTCCGCTCCGTTCTCGAAGCCGCGGCCCTGAGCGGCAAGCTCGACCCTGACGACGCCTTGGCGCTCGATGAGATCCGCAACCTGCCGATCTATCGCGACCTGCCGAAGCGCAGCCAGCAGCCTTCGGACAGCGCCAAATCGGACGCTGAAGAAGCGGAGAAATTCCTGTCCCACGCCCGGCTGGAGGCGATCCACGAGGCAGCGGAACGGGACGTCGCCGAGATCACCGAACAATGGGATGCGGACCAGAGGCGGATCTCGGCGGCCCGCGCGTGCCTGGACCGTGCACCGCATGTCACCGAGCTCATGGCCGATCGCTGGCGCGCCCTCGCCTGGATCGGCGGACGCTGCCCCGGCCCGCTGCCGACCAGCAGGCAAGCCCAGGCGCATGACCCGATGCTGTATCACGTGCTGTTCGACACCAGGCGTGGCGGCCTGGGACTGGGAAACGTGGTGCAGTGCTTCCAGGGCCGCAGCTACGAGCTCGTGCCCTTCCTGATCCTCCTGCTGATCCGGCTCCGCTGGAATGTCTCGACGCTGACCGGGCTCGAATGGAGCGACATCCGCGAGGATGGCGACATCATTACTCTGGTGCCGGCGAAGAGGCGGTCATTCGGCGCGCAGAAGCGGCAGGAACCGGCCGGGGACCCGGCAGATCCGCTGTCGCTCTGCTCGATCCTGCGGGTTCTGCGCGAGATGACGGCGCGGGCCCGGACGGTGGCACCGTCGATCTGGAAAGACCGCGTTTTCCTGGCAATAGCCCTTCGCAACAGCAATGGGAGCCGCATTATCGACCCAGACGCACTGCTCGAGAGTAAACCTTCTCGGGGCGACGATGCGCTGTCCTGCTTCATCGAGAATGCAGGATTGGATCGTTTTCAGCCGAAGGCCCTGAGGCCGACGGTGATCGACGCCGTGATCCGCTGGTCGGAGAAACTGCCCGTGGGCCAGCTGGAGGCGCGTCACCGGCAGCAGTCCACGACGATCAAGCACTACGTTTCCGTAGAGACAGCCGAAAGGCGGAGGCTGATCCTGGCGGAAATGCCGGGCCAGATGCAGCGTTGGGCGATGACGGACGGGCGCATCGATCCACGTTTCCTGCCGGCCGGAAGCGACATCCGCAGCGCGACGCCGGGCTTCGGCTGCCTAGATCCTTACGACTCGCCGCTTCCGGGGCAGGAGCAGGGGCGGCTCTGCCGCGCCGAATGGCATTGCCCGTCCTGCCCGCTTGTCATCCTGCGCGCGGATGACGCCAGGCAGGTGGCCTATGCCCTCGCCTATGCCGAGGCGGCGGCGCGCGCGACCGAGCTCGATCCCGGAACCTCGGCCCGCCTGCTCGCTGCCTATGATGCGATGCTGCGGCAGGTTCCCGACGCCACGCTCCGGCAGGCTGCCAGCCTGCCGAAGCCGTCTGTCCAGATCCCGGGCTAAGGAGCTTAGGGAATGTCGATCAACCGCCTCCTGAACGCGCCGCTGCCGCCCGAAGCGCTCCTGGCGCTCGGACAGCAGGGCACCGCCACCCTTTCGGTCGCCGACCTGCGGATCAGTTCGCATCCGGAGTCCGGGAAGTTCTCCTGCAATGTCTGGATCTGCGACGGCACGGCTTGGGAAAGCGAGCGCACGGCCGATTTCGGGACGGAGCTGCCGCTCGGCCAGGGCCGCCTCACCGACCCCGGGCGCGAGTGGCTGCTTTTGGATGTCAAGCTGGTGCTTTGGCATTTGAAGGAAACCAGCCCGCCCGAAGCGGCCGGACGGCGGCTGCGCACTGCCTGGCAGTATCTGCGCCGCCTCGCTGCCTGGATCTGCGCGCAGGCCCTGCCGGATTTCTCGTTTCTCACCCAGGCGCGGCTCTGGCGCGATGGCGGGCTGGACAATCCGGACAGTTTCGCGGCAAGCCTCCTGGCGCAGCTCGGCGGCGATCCGGACCGGATCGCTCCGGGGACCGCCGCAGGGCATCTCAATTCTGCGACCCTGATCTTCCGGGCGCATCAGGCCCTCTCGGCGCTCGGCCGCCCGGTCATGCCGGAAATCCCCTACGGCTACGGCGACCGGCTCGACCTGGCCATGGAAATTGGCCGGAAGGAGTCCGAAAGCTACCGGCCGATGCCGGACGAGGTCGCGATCCCGCTCCTCAACGCGGCGCTGGACTGGCTGGGACCGAGGGCCGAGGACGTGATTGCGGCAACATCGATCTACATGTCGGCATTCGTGAACGCGCGCGAAGTCGATCGCCTGTCCCCGGGTGGCGCCAGGAAAAGGGCCGCAGGCGATCTTGCCGCCTTCCGGTTTTCGCGGCTACCGGGGGAAAGCGCTCCATGGCAGGCGCCAATCTTCGAGCTTGTTCCCGGAAAGAAACCCAAAGCGGTCGAGGGCGGTCTAGAGCGGCTCGTCCAGCTGTGGCGAATGGTGCAGACAGCGGCGCTGACCATCCTGCAACAGAGCTCGGGCATGCGCGCCGACGAACTGCTGTCGCTGCCGGCCGGGCGCAGCAAATACGGCATGCCGCTCTGCCTCGAGGAGCGGCTCGTCGCGCAGAACACCAAGCACATGCTCGTCCTGAAAGGAAGCATCTCCAAGGTCAATGGCGGCCTGCGCGAGCCGCACGATTTCGTCGTCGGCATGAGGCCGGCCATTCGTGGCGTGAACACGCCGGAGCCCCCCGCCCGGCGGGCGGTCGAGGTCCTGCTGGAACTGGGCAGGCAGATGCGCAAGTTCAGGGATATCTCTCCCGAGGCCGGAAACGCACTTGTCCTGATCTGGGACAGCCATGGCTTCCCCCAAGGCGGGAGAACCGTCCGGCGGATGCAAACCAGCACGCTCAACAAAAACTACCGGGTCTTCCTCGCCGAAGCCTGCGGCGAGCTTCTGGCCGCGCTTCCCGATGACAGCCCGTCCCTGGTCCAGGATGGCTGGCTCGGCCAATGGCGCGACAGCCTGGGCGCGATCCTGTGCTCGACGATGATCCGCAAGACCTTCGCCAATTTCGCCTATTCGGCCAAACCGGAGCTGCTGCCGGAGATCCGCGTGCAATATGGCCACGTGTCAGAGGCGATGACCGCGTGCTATGCCAACAACGACTACCAGATCCTCCAGGCGAACGCGATGGAGGCCGAGATGGCGATCGGCCATGTTCTCGAGATGCTTGCGAAGAATGCGCTGGCCGGCCGCGGCGCCGAAGAGATCGCGGTCCGGTCCGACTGGCAGGCGCTGCGCCAGCGGCTCGAACACGCGCCCGATGACGATGCCGCCGGGATCGTCCGTGACTGGCTGATCGCAACACGGCGGATGGTCGACGAAGGGGCGCAACGCACGCGGGTAGATGGAACCAGGTTCAAAGAGGACCTCAAGGCCTCTGCCATCTCGGACGCGGCCCATGGCCTCTGTGCGGCGGTCTCGATCCTTGCCTCGGACCAGGAATGCCGAAAGGCGGGCGGCACGATCAACCGGCTCTTCGACGGGTTCGGTCCGGACAAGCGCTACCGGACGCCCGCGCGCTGCACCGGCTGCGTGAATTTCGTTGTCCTCGAACGCCACCGGCCCTTCTGGGAACAGCGCCTTGCGACAGCGACGGAGACGGTCGAATTCTGCCGCCAGTCCGGAGACCCGGTCTCGGTCTACGAGGCGCCGCAGGCGACGGCCGGGCAGGCAAGGGCCTGGCTGGCCGCGATTGGCACCGCGCCGGAGAGGATTGCCGAACTGGAAGCGCGAGCCGCGGACCGCGCCGGAAAACTGCTCGCCAAGGCAGGCACGCGGCCCCGCCGCGAAAGGAGACTCTGATGCGCGAGCCGAGCCCCCGCAAGCAGCGCAAGCCGGAGCAGGTCAAGGCGGATTTCCACGACGCGATCGACCGGATCGTTGCGGGCAAGCCGCTGCGCAAGGACCTCAAGGCCAAGGCTGCCACCGGCAAGCTGAAGCTGACCAAGACGAATGTGGCGCTGGAATCCGGGCGCAGCCCCGCCCTGCTCTACCGCGACGATTACGCCGATATCCAGAAGCGCATCGCCGAACTGGCCCGACCGCGCAAGGACCGCCATGTCTCGCCGACGCTGCAGGCCTTCCGCGAGCTCCAGGCCGAGCTCGACACGCATCTCGAGGCCGCGAAGAAGAATTGGGGTGAATTGACGGAGGTCTTCGCCGAGAAGCTGCGTCTGGAAGAGCAGCGTGCGCGCGACCGGGCCGAACTCGACCGGCTGAAGCGGGAGCTGCAGGCGGCGCGCGCGGAAATCAGCGAGTTGAGGCAGCGGATCGAGGGCGGCAATGTCTCGCGCCTCAAGTAGCCCGCGCCGCTCGAACCTGCAAAAGCGCGACGAGGCGATCCGGCGGGTCGCGCAGCTGATCGCGGAGTGCGAGGCCGCCGGGGAAACGCTGCCTGCGCGCGGAGGCGCGCTCTGGCAGGCCGAGATCAAGCGTCGCGCCGGGCTCGGCAACAGCCAGATCACCGGCAATCCGGAGGTGCGGCGCCTGCTCGCCGAGCATGCCGCGCGCCATGGTCTCGCCTGGTCGCTGCCGGGCAGCGTGGCGCCGGAGGAAGAGTTGCCTGATGAACTGGGCGCCGACGCCACCGTGCCGATGGCCCGCTACCAGGCGGTGAAGCGCGAGCTGGCGGCCTCGGAGAAGGCCTGCGCCGAATTGCGGGCGCGGCTTGTCCGGGCCGAGGCAGAGCTCCGCCGCCATGCCATGGTCGAGGAGCTGATCGCGCTCGGCGGCCGCTACACCCCGCCCGGCGACGGCACGGAATGAGCACCGACGGCGTCGTCCCAGAGCAGCCAGAAGCCTTCGCCGCCTGGCTGGCCTCCGAGCGCGCCTTTGCCGGGATCGGACCGAAGCGCGCGCAAGCACTCGCGGATACGTTCGGTGCCGGTCTTCAGGACGCGATCCTGCGCGGGGACGCCCGCATCGTCGGCATGCTCGGCGAAGAGGTGGCGCTGCGGGCCGCAGAGGTGCTCGACGAAAGGCTGGCGGAAGCGGCGTTCTTCCGCTGGCTGGAGGAGATCGGCGCGCGCCTTCCGGCCTGGCAGGCCAGCCGGATCGCGAGAGCCTGGGGGCCACAGGGACTTGCAGAGGTCCGCGGGAACCCCTGGCTGCTTCTGCCCGTCGCCGGCTGGGATGCGGCCGGACAGATTGCACGGCTGTCGGGCCTCGGCGAAACTGATCCGCGCCGCGAGATTGCCGCCGTGGAATGGGAGCTCGGAAAGCTGCGGCAGGGGATGGACGCGGCACTGGCCGTCGATCGCGGCACCCTGCTGGAGAAGGTGGCCAGGCGGCTCGGCCATCGGCCGTCGCCCGGCCTCGCCGATCGCGCCATCGCCGCGCGCGCCGCCGTCGCGCTCGGACTGGACCTGCAGCCGCCCGGCTTCGGCTACATGGAGGCCGAGATCGCGCTGAGGACCGCCGAAATCGCGGCCTTGCCCCCGGCCGCCGGGGTGACCGAGGCCGGGCTCCTCGGCCTGCTCATCGACACCGATAGCCGCAACGGCCCCTTCCCGCTGACGCCTGCGCAGCGCGACGCTGTCCGGCTGGCGCACCGCCACCGCCTGCTGCTCGTGTCCGGCCATGCAGGCTCGGGCAAGACCACGGCCCTGCGCGCGCTCTGCGCGACGCTGGAAGCCGTCGGCCGCAAGCCGCTGATCCTGACCCTTGCCGGGCGCGCCGCGCGGCGGGCGCGCGAGGTGACGGGCCGCCCGGCCATCACCGTCGCGCGCTTCGCCTGGGAGCAGGCAGGGCGGCAGCTCGACGGGCGGCAGGCGATCATCATCGACGAGGCCTCGATGGTCGGCGTGACCGAGATGTGGCGGCTCCTTCGGCGGTTGGGCGAGGCCTCGCTCATCCTCGTCGGCGACCCGGCGCAGCTGCCCCCCGTGACGCCCGGTCCGGTCTTCCATGTCCTGGCCGAGGACGCGGCTCTGCCGCATGCACGCCTCTCCGAGGTTCTGCGCCAGACCGCGGCCACGGGCATTCCGGCGATCGCCGGGGAGGTGCGGACCGGGCACATGCCGGAACTGCCGCGTCCGGTCGCGGCCGAGCCGGGCGCCTTCTTCGAGCCCTGTGCACCCGCAGACCTGACGGCATCACTTCAGCTTCTCGGCCGGATGTTCCGCCGCGCCGGGACCGAACGGGACGACATGCAGATCATCGCGCCCACGAATGCCGATGTCGCGCGCATCAACGCCTGGTTCCACGCCCTGCATCCGCAGGTGAAAGCCGCAGCCAGGCCGGAGGACATGCCTGTCGCACCGGGCGAGCCCGTGATCTGGATCGCGAACGCACCCGAGCGCGGCCTCACGAACGGTGCGCTCGGCCGCATCGTCAGCATTGCAGGACCCAGGATAGTAGCCGAACTCGACGGCATCCGGCATGATCTGTCCGAGGCCGACATGGTTCATGTCCAGCTGGCCTATGCGATCACCGTGCACAAGGCGCAGGGCAGCCAGTGGCAGCGGGTGATCGTCCCGGTCCGTGACAGCAAGCCGCTCGACCGCGCGCTCGTCTACACCGCCATGACCCGCGCAACCGAGCAGGTCGTCCTGATCGGCGATGCAGGAGCGCTCCGGCGTGCCGTCAGCGCGCCGCCCCGTTCGGATCGCGGCCGGACCGGACTCGCGCGCTGGCTGCAGCTTGCCCGCGGCATGCTGTCGGGCGAACTCACGCCAGAGGAAGGCAACAGTCCCGGGACCTGAACGCTCTCCTCCCGGCTCCGCAAGGGCAGCAAGGGGTTGACGGCGGCGGCACCGGCGGATGCTGGCGAGGACGGCGTGTCGCAGACACGGCGGCCGAGGCCGCAGGCCGAGCCGGTTCCGCCGCCGTCAAGCGGCACGACAGGCTCCGGGGCGCGGGGCTGGAGCGTCAAGCGGATCGCGACCCGCGGCGCGATCCGTAGCGGAGGACCCGGGACAGATCGCAGCGCGATCTGCGCCCCGGACGTGCCGCGACCCCTTGCGGGAAGCTGCGCGCGGGCGCCTGTCAGTCCGGCACCGGATAGGAGGTCCGGGCAAAGGCCAGCGCCGCGCGGCGGAGGATGTCGTTCTCGTCTCGCAGGAACAGGTTTTCCTTGCGCAGGCGGTCCAGCTCATCCGGTTCCCTGACCGCCGAAGCCTTGCGGGCAGACATTTTGCCAGGGACCGGTTTCCGCCTTGCGGGAACCTGCGGCTTGTCCTCCGAGCCGCCGGGATACTTCGCGATCCAGCGGTAGAGCGTCGAGTTGCCGATGCCCAGCTCCCGCGCGATCGCCGGGACGGATTTTGTCGAGGCCTTCGCCAGCCGCACCGCCTCGCGCTTGTAGGCCTCGTCCGGCCGCATGCGCCTCAGCTGTTCCACAAGTCTCGCCTCGTCCATGCCGGTTCCGTTCCCTCTCCGGTTGCGTCTCACGAATGTCTCTTAAAACCGGTAGAGCTAAAACCGGCAAGAGGCGAATAGCCTATGGGTGAAGCGAACCGTTCCCTCTCCCCTCCGGCGCAACCTCGCGCGCAACCTGCGCAGCGTCCGCGCGACCCTCGGCTGGTCGCAGGAGCGGCTGGCCGCCGAGGCGAACCTGAACCGCACCTATCTCAGCGCGGTGGAGCGCGAAGAGCAGAACATCTCGCTCGACAACATCCACAAGCTCGCCGCCGCGCTGGATCTCGCCGCCTGCCACCTGATCGACGCCGGATCGGACTTCGGTCCCGAGGGGCTCGCGCGGCTGCGGGCGGCTTCCCCGCCGGTGCAGGCCGTGCTACCCGATGATCAGGCCGGGTGAACCGATCCGGCGCCGCGGATGCAGGCCCATGTTTCAGATCGACCCGGCGGGCAACCGCATCGAGCCCCTCCAGCGGCGCAGCTTCCCCGAACTCGGCCTCGGCGAACGCGTGCATCTGCAGGAATGGATCGCGGGACGTCCCGAGGCTCTCGGCGAGGATCTTCTCGTTCTCGGAAAGGAATTCGCGCTTCCCGGAACGCGGTCCCGCCCGGACCTTCTCGCGCTCGACCGGTCCGGCCGGCTGGTGGTGATCGAGACCAAGCGGGACAAGCCCGGCAGGGACGTCCTCTGGCAGGCGGCCCATTATGCTGCCCATGCCGCGGCGATGGACGGCAAGGCGATCATCTCTGCCCACCAGCGCTATCTCGACAGGACGGGCGCCAACAGAGACGCCTGTGCGCGGATCCGGGACTTCCTGGAGCTTGGCGACGCGCGGCCACTCAGGCTGAATCCGCCGCGCAGCCAGCGCATCATCCTGGTCGCGGGCGACTTCCCTAAGGAACTCGGTGCCGCCATGCTCTGGCTGCGCGACCAGGGCGTTGCCCTGCAATGCATCCGCGCCACCCCGGTCACCGCGGCCAGCGGCCTGTTTCTCGACTTCGAACAGGTCATTCCCGGCCCGGAGGACGCGGAGTACCGGCCGGTGGCCACGCTTTTCCGGGAACCCGATACTCTTCCGGGCAAGCGGATCCCCGAAGAGACGGCAAAACACAGGCGGGACTTCTGGAACTATGTCCTGCCCCGCATGCGCGCCGCGGGCGTGCCGCTTTTCGCTCATGCGGCTTCATCGAGCGGCTCCCATGTCGCGGTGCCCACGGCATTGGCCGGAGTGGAATTCCGGCTGACCGTCGGCCAGAGATGCGCCAGGGTCGAGCTGCGTCTTGGCCATCAGGACCGAACCCGCAACGATGCGATCTTCCAGCACCTTCGTGCCCGCAAGGCAGAAATCGAAGCCTCCTTCGGCGCTCATCTGAACTGGGGCGCTCCGGCGAACCGCATCGTCAGGACGCTCGCCTATCCTCGCAGTTTCGACACGCGCCGCCGGGAAACCTGGCCCGCCATCTCGCTCTGGCTCATCGAGCATGCGGCCAAGCTTCACCGGGCAACGGAGCCACATCTGGCGGCAGAGCAAAAATTCCCCGCGAAATCCTGAAAGCAGCCGCTCAACCCGCTCCGCAGCAATCTCGTCGTGCTGACCGACCGAAGTGCGCACCTTCCGGACGCTCGCTGGGGCGCGGCAAGCTGGCCGGATCGGCCCTCTGCGGACATTCATCGGGCCGATCTACGCGGCGATGCAGTTTACTGAACCAGCCATTCTCAGCACTGTGCAGCACGACCCGGTTGCTCGACGTCAGCAATGCGGACAAAACTGGCATTTTTTTCTCCGAATAGCATGACTGGAGATGCAAAGGCGTTTTGCCGGTCGAGGCCGTTATTGCTCGGTTGGCGGGGAGACACTCCAGCTTGCCATGGCCAGACTTACAGCCTTTTCAAGCTCCTCTCGGCTTGCGCCGTCGCGTGCTGACGTGGCGATCCCGACCATGAACGTGCTGAAAAGGGTCGCGACCGCATGGGCGTCGGTGTCCGGGGGCGTATGCCCTGATGCAATGTCGCGCTCGACTTGCTTGAAGATCGCTTCGAAGTTCGCCCTTCGCTCCGCCGAAAGAACTTCGGCGGCAAACTGGTTTTCGGGTCCGCAATTAGTCGCAGCTTGCGTCACAAGGCAGCCGATCGGATGAGATACATCCGTCTGCATGGCGACGGAGCGGCGCAGACATGTCTCGACCACCTCGCGCGGCGGAAGACTTTCATCCCGCAGGATGTCGGTGACGCTGCCATGCGTGACGCGATACCGTTCCACGACTTCCCGGAACAGGGCCTCCTTCGATCCGAAGGCCGCGTAGAAGCTGGTGGGAGAGATGCCGCCCATGGCTTCCTTGAGCATGTTGAGCGTCGTCGGCTCAAAGCCATGTTCCCAGAACAGATGCATCGCCGCGTCGAGCGCTGCGTCGCGGTCGAAACCGCGCGGTCTTCCGGTTCTTGCCATGTTTGTCCTCCTGACGATTAATGAATTAGTTGATACAGAAGTCATTGACAAGGGCAGCAACCGCCGCCTACTTCAGTATCGATCGATACAGAATGGACACCCAATGACAACCACGACACATTTTGGCGCTGAAGAGCGCCTCCCCATCGCGGCCCTGCTGGCGCTGGCGATGACAGGTTTTATCTGCATTGCGACCGAGACCTTGCCTGCGGGGCTGTTGCCGCAGATGTCCGATGGGCTCGGCGTCTCACTCTCCCTGGCGGGACAAACCGTGACGGCCTATGCGTTCGGCTCGCTCGTGGCGGCCATTCCTCTGACGATCCTGACGCAAACATGGCCACGCCGGTCTGTCCTACTGCTGACCGTCTTCGGCTTTCTGATCTTCAACTCAGCGACAGCCCTGTCGGAGAGCTATTGGCTGACGATGGGCGCGCGGTTCATGGCCGGGGCGGCAGCAGGGCTCGCGTGGAGCCTGATTGGCGGATACGCGCGGCGAATGGTTTCGGCGGCGCAGCAAGGGCGAGCGATGGCCATTGCGATGGTGGGTACGCCTGTTGCCCTCTCTCTGGGCGTTCCGCTCAGCACATGGCTTGGAACCGCCATCGGATGGCAGATGGCGTTCGCGGTCATGTCCGGGCTATCCGCCCTGCTGATCGCGTGGATCTTGATTGCAGTGCCGGACCATCCGGGCCAGAAAGCGGAAAGCCGAATTCATCTTGGCAGCGTCATTGCCATGCCAGGCGTGCGCGCGGTTCTGTCTGTGGTGTTGCTCTGGATGCTCGGCCACAATATCCTCTATACTTACATCGCGCCATTCGCGGAACGCGCCGACTTGGGCGATCGCGTAGATCTCGTACTGCTGATCTTTGGCGTTGCATCCTTGCTGGGCATCTGGATTTCAGGACAATTGGTCGATCGCGCGTTGCGCCGTTCGGTCCTGATCAGCTTATCGGTTTTCGCTCTGATGGCTCTTGCTCTGGGGCTGTTCGGGCACCATCCTGAAACGGTCCTCACTGCCGCCGTGGTCTGGGGCCTGACTTTTGGTGGCGCTGCAACCTTCCTTCAGACGGCGCTTGCCGATACCGCCGGTGAAGGCGCGGACGTTGCTCTGTCAATGAATGTCGTGGTGTGGAATTCCGCGATTGCCTCTGGAAGCATCGTTGGCGGTATTCTTCTCGATGCCGAGGGACCGGGCGCGTTTCCATGGGCGGTCTTCTTCCTGGCTGTTGTGGGCTTCGTTGTCACATTCGGTGCGCGCAGGTCTGGCTTCCGCCCCGGAAGTCGCGGATAAGGAATTTAACGAAAGACGGCGGCGGGATCCAAGCGGACCTGCGGCGGCGCAGCACGAAGCAAACGCGTCGTTGCCCAAAGTGCGCCGTCGCTCACGGCGGATGTTGTTGAAAAAGTCGGCGGAAATCGCCGATTTTGAGGTTCGCCGTCGCCGGGCAATGCCATTGCGTTCGAGCGCTCGCCCGTTTCTTCGCCTCAAGGCAGTAATATGGCCGCTATCCCAAACTCGCCGCGGACGCCAAGTCGCACCGCCGCTAGTCTGCTTTCCGCCCTCTTCGACCAATGCTGCAGGGAGCACGAACGGCAGAAGTGGGGCTCGGACCGGCCATGCGGCGGCGCGGAAGCTTGCTGATGGCGCCGATGGTTCATCGGCTGTCACCATGCCAGGCCGAAGGACGGAACCAGCCGGTCGCGCCTGGCGCCTTGAGCGCCCGCGCTCAGCCCTTTCCGGCCGGTCGCGGCGGCGTCGGGCGCGAGAGGCCAACACCGGCCGGCCAGGCAAAGCGGACTTGCGGCGGCGCGGCGGAGCCCAGTCGGCGATCCGGCTGAAGCGGCCGTTCACCGCGTTCTTCGGTCGACCTGCGTCGACCTGGCCGGGCCAGCCCAGACCGACCGCTCATCGTTGCCGCCCTACTGGCGAAGTGCGCAGTTTGCAGCCGTTGGCGAACAGGCTCAGCCAGGACGAGGGGCGCGATGGCGCTCACCAGTGCGGCCGTTCACCATCCGACGCCGCTGCGCTGCAGCCTTCCCCGAACCGGCCGGTCGACCCTCGCCGCAGCATTCTCGGCATCCTGGTCGGCAGTTCCGTGCACAAAGGTGCCATTGCCCATCTGCCGTTGTGCCGATGCAGACAGGATCAGCCTGTCGGCCCGGGCTTGGCTCCATACTCGCTCCGAAAAGAGTTTTGCGACCTGCTGATCCTTCTCTACCCCTATAAGGAAGACATCGTCTCGCGAGGGAGAAGACATGCCGCTCAAGGACTTTCCGATCTGGACCCGCCCACGGCACCATTTGGACGTCGAGGGAGGCGCAAGCAATCACGTGCATTGGGTCGAGCTCTTCTACGATCTCGTTCACGTGGTGACGATCTTCCTGCTCGGCAACTACCTGTCGCATCACCTCGACTGGACCGGGTTCTGGACCTACAGCTTCCTCTTCATCGCGATCTTCTTCGCCTGGGCCGACAACTCGATCTACAATTCGCTCTACATCTCGACCGACATCCCGCACCGCGTGGCCATGGCGGTGCAGATCGTCACCATGATGTTCATCGCCGCGGCGATCCCCGAGATTACCCATGGCGGCTGGCCGTTCTTCGCGCTCGGCTACGCGCTCAACCGGGCGCTCACGGCCTGGCTCTACTGGCGGGCGCGGCATCTCGGGGCCGAGACCACCTCGCTGGCCTCCGAGATGGGGCGGAACTTCTTCATCCTCGCCGGGGTCTTCGCGGTCTCGGCCTTCCTGCCGCGGCCGCTCGCCTATTGGGTGTTCGGCGCGGGGATCGTGATGATCCAGCTGATGTACCTGCTGCCGGGCATCGGCACGCTGCGTTTCGAGCGCTTCCTGCCGCGGCTCGGCCACCTCTCGGAACGCTTCGGGCTGCTGATGCTGATCCTGCTCGGCGAGGGCTTCTTCAAGCTCTGCGTCACGCTCGCCGACAAGGGCATCGACGAGGCCTATCCCGGGACGTTCTTCAATCTCGCCATGGGTGGCCTGTCGCTGTTTGCGCTGGCCTGGATCTACTTCGACAGCGCCGGCATGGCCAAGCTGAAGTCCCGCAAGGTGCCGCTGATGCTGTGCTACTGGTTTGCCCATATCGTCATCCTCTGGGCGGCGGTGACCATCGGCGTGGCGCTTGCAGGCGAGGTCTATGTCGGCTTTCTCGAGCCCTATCCGCCGGGCTACGGAGCGCTTGGCACGATCGGGCTGGCGGTGTTTCTGGCCGCGCTCTGGGTGCTGCAGCTGCTGGTCGAGGGCCGCGACGAGACCCGGCGCTACCATAGCGGCGGCCTGCGGCTCTTCGGGGCGGCCATGGCGATCTTCATGTTCTTCATCCACGCCTACGTACCCGCGATCATCGGCAACCTCGGCTGGGGCATCGCGCTCTTCTCGCAGATCGGCGTGCCGCTCTACCGCGCCATCCGCGATCTGCGCGCCTCTCCGGCATCGTGAGCGCCAGAGAGGAAAGCCTCAGGCGGCAGGCCTACCGGTTGCTCGAACATCCCGGGACCGGGTCGACACTGGCGCGCGTGCTGGGCTTTGCGCTGATCCTGCTGATCGTCGCCAATGTGATCGCCGTGGCTCTCGAGACCGTGCCTCGCATCTATGCCGTGCATCACGCCAGCTTCCGCGCCTTCGACACGATCTCGGTCGCGATCTTCTCGGCCGAGTATGTGCTCCGTGTCTGGGCCAGCGCCGAGCGGGACCCCGGGCGGCCGCCTTGGCAGGCACGGCTGCGCTACATGCGCAGCCCGATGGCCCTGATCGATCTCGGCGCGGTGCTGCCCTTCTTCATCGGGCTCGTCTTCAGCTCCAACCTGCAAATGCTGCGCATCCTGCGGCTCTTCCGCATCTACAAGCTGACCCGCTATTCGCCGGCGCTCTCGGTGCTCATCTCGGTGATCCGCGAGGAAGCGGGCGCCCTGATGGCCGCCTTCTCGATCCTGACGATCCTGCTCGTCTTCGCGGCGACAGGCGCCTATATCGTCGAGCACGAAGCGCAGCCCTCGGAGTTCGGCTCGATCCCCGCCGCCATGTGGTGGGCGCTGGTGACGCTGACCACGGTGGGCTACGGCGACGTGACGCCGGTCACGCCCTTGGGCCGGGTCTTCGGCGGGTTCATCACCGTGCTCGGCGTCGGCATGGCCGCGCTGCCCGCCGGCATCATCGCCAGCGGCCTCGCCGATCACCTGCACCGCCGCCGCGACCAGCTTCGCAACGAGTTCCGCCTGGCGCTGGAGGACGGCAAGATCGATCTCGAGGAGGGCCGCCAGATCGAGCGTCTCCGGCGCGAGCTCGGCATCAGCCGCGACATCGCCCATGCCATCCTGTCCGATGTCCGGTTGCGGCAAGTGCCGCAGGGCGAGTGCAGCTGCCCTGCCTGCGGCCATGTCTTCGACAGCCGCAAGGCTGCGGGCGTCCAGTCAGCCGAGGCCGCGGAGCCGGGCCTTCAGCGCATCCACGACAAGCCGGAACGCCGGTGAGCTGTGCCGCCGGTTCGGGTAGTAGAGGTGATATCCCGGCAATGGCGGCGTCCAGTCCGCCAGCACTTGGCTCAGCTCGCCCCGCGCCAGATGCTCTTCCACCTGGTCATGCGGGAGGTAGGCCAGGCCCTGCCCGAGGAGAGCGCTTTGCCGGATCAGCTCTATGGTGTTGAAGCTGAGAGCGCCCTCGACCCGCACCCGCTTTGCCTCGCCGTTCCTTGCCAGCCGCCAGGCGTTGATGGTGTCCGACGACGGCAGGCGCAGGTTGACCGCCCGGTGCTCGACGAGGTCCTCGGGGGTCTTCGGCACGGGATGCTGCGCGAGGTAGGCGGGGGCACCGACAATCGCCATCGGGATGTCCGGGCTGATCCGTACCGAGATCATGTCCTTCGCGACCTGCTCGCCGAGCCGCACGCCGGCGTCGAACCTGTCGGCCACGACATCGACGAGCCCGTAATCGACGATGACCTCGACATTCACGTCGGGATAGCCCGGCAGCACCTCCGCCAGCGCCGGAATGAGGATGGTCTTCGCCGCGTGTTCGACCGAGGTGATGCGGATATTGCCGGTGGGCGTGTCCCGGAACTCGCTCAGTTCGGCCAGATCGCTGTCGATCTCGCGCAGCAGCGGAGCGAGCTTCCGGACCAGCCGGTCCCCCGCGGGCGTGGGGGCGACACTGCGCGTCGTGCGCGCCAGCAGGCGCAGCCCGAGCCGGTCTTCCAGACGCCGCACGATCTGGCTCAGCGCGGATTGCGAGATGCCCAGCCGGGTCGCGGCCCTGGTGAAGCTGCCCTCTTCGGCAACTGTCACGAAGGCTGTCAGATCGGCGATGTCCTCGCGCCGCATTCATCATCTCGCTTATAGGTCCATGAAGAACTTACCGTCTAATCACTGAGCGGCTCAAGCGTCATATTGGCTCCATCAGCAACGGATCGGTTCGATCCCACGCCCAAGGAGACGACCATGACCAAGATCACCTTCGCCAACACCAACAACCCGGACGTCGAGATGTCGGCCGTCATCAACCTGCCGGAGGGCTTCGAAGAGGGCGCCAAGTATCCGGCCATCGTCGTCTCCCACCCCGGCGGCGGCGTGAAGGAGCAGACCGCCGGCACCTATGCCGCGGAACTGGCCAGGCAGGGCTTCGTGACCATCGCCTATGACGCCTCCTACCAGGGCGAGTCCGGCGGCGGCCTGCGCCAGCTCGAGAACCCCTATATCCGCACCGAGGATGTCAGCGCGGTGATCGACCACCTGAGCACGCTGGACTATGTGGACACCGACCGGATCGGCGCCATGGGGATCTGCGCGGGTGCCGGCTATACCGCCAACGCGGCGATCAACGATCACCGGATCAAGGCCGTCGGCACGGTCAGCGCGGTCAATATCGGCGCGATGTTCCGCAATGGCTGGGACAATGACGTGGCCGATGCCGACGCGCTGCCCTTCCTCGAGGCTGGCGCCGCCGCCCGTACGGCGGATGCGCAGGCGCTCGCCACCGGCGGTGATCTGGCGCAGATCCCGATGGCCCCGCTGAAGGAAGAGGATGCCCCCAACGAGGAGCTGCGCCAGGCCTGGGAATACTACCACACCCAGCGTGCGCAATGCGCCACCGCCCCGGGCTACGGTCTGGCGCGCAGCCTGACCCAGCTGATCAGCTACGACGCCTACAACTTCGCCGAGGCCTTCCTGACCCAGCCCCTGCAGATCGTGGCGGGCAGCGTCGCGGGCAGCAAATGGATGAGCGACGACCTCTATGCCCGGGCCGCAAGCGGCGACAAGACGTTCCACGTCGTCGACGGCGCCAACCACATGGACCTCTATGACGGCGCGAAATTCGTCGACGAGGCGGTCAGCGTGCTGGCGCCCTTCTTCCGGGAAAAGCTCGGCGCCTGATCCGGCGCAGACGACGCATGCCTGCCCGGATCGCGGGCGGGGCAGTCTCGCCCAATTCGACACCCAAGGAGTTCAAACCATGGAAAGCGTGACATTTCAGAACCCCGACATGGCCTGGCACATCGCGGCGGACATCCACCTGCCGCCCGCCTTCGATCCGGGCAAGCGCTACCCGGCGATCGTCAGCATCCACCCTTTCGGAAGCTGCAAGGAGCAGACCTCGGGCAGCGTCTACGGCAAGGCGCTCGCCGCGCAGGGCTACGTCGTCATCGCCTTCGACGCGAGCTATCAGGGCGAGTCCGGCGGCAGTCCCCGCTGGACCGAAAGCCCCAGCCAGCGGGTCGAGGATGTCAGCCACGTGATCGACCACGCGGTGACGCTGCCTTTCGTCGATGCGGACCGGATCGGGGTCATCGGCGTCTGCGGCGGTGGCGGCTACGCTCTGAATGCCGCGTTGACCGAGAAGCGGATCAAGGCGGTGGTCGGGATCACCCCGGTGAACCTGGGTCGTCTTTTCCGAGAGGGTTTCAACGGGTTCGATCCGGTCGGCGCGCTGACTGCCATGGCCGCGCAGCGCAGCGCCGAGGCGCGCGGCGCAGAGCTGCAGGTCAATGAACTTCTGCCTGCCAGCCTTGATGCGGCCCGCAAGGCCGGGATGACGGAGCGCGACGTCTTCGAGGCGACGGACTACTACAAGACCTCCCGCGGCCAAGCGACCGGTGGCGCGACGCGCATGGTCTTCAGCCATGCCCAGAAGACCCTGTCCTGGGATGCGTTTGCCTTCGCCGAGACGCTGATGACCCAGCCGGTGATGGTGGTCCTTGGCCAGAAGGTCGGTGCCTTTGGCGCCTATCGGGACGGCATGGAGATCCATGGCCGCGCGATGGCATCAAAGGACCGGCAGCTGGTCGAACTGCAGGACTGGTCGCACTACGACCTCTACGACCGGGAAGAGCCGGTCGGCTTGGCGCTGGAGAAGATCCTCCCGTTCTTCAGGAAGCATCTGGGAGAAGAAGGCGTCGCGTCGGCTGAGGCCGCCTGACGCCAATACGGTTCGGTCCTGCTCTGCGGGACCGAGCCGCTGAATGCGGAAAGTCCCGGCTACGGTCTTTTGGTCCGCCGCTGATCTGACTGCCCTTGGGGCTGTATGGTTCCGCTTTGGGGCTCGGACCGGCCTTGCGGCGGCGAGGAACCAGCTCTGGCCCTACTGGAATCGGACCCGGTCGCTCGAAGTCATGCTACCATCCAGCTGTCGGCGCGGTGCCGTAGTCGGGGTCGGGAGGGCCGGATGGAGACTCGTCATGTCGAAAATCCAGTTGCCTGCTGTCACCCCGAAGCGTCCGCCCTGGAACAAGGGCCGCCTCATGGGCCAGAAGCGCGCCTTCCTGCCCCGCCATGTCTGGGCGATCCGGGCGCGGCTCGAGCTTGCCGGAAACCTGCGGGATCTGGCGCTGCTCAACCTCGCCATCGACAGCAAGCTGAGGGGCTGCGACCTCGTCCGGATGAAAGTGTCCGACGTGGCCATCGGCGCCGCGATCAAGGAACGCGCGACGGTGATCCAGAGCAAGACCGCCCGGCCGGTACAGTTCGAAATAACCGAAAACACGCGGAAATCCATTTCCGCCTGGATCGACGCGCCGCAGATGGCGGGCTGCGCCTGCTTGTTCCCGAGCCGCATTCATGCATCCGGCCATATCTCGCCGCGGCAGTATGCGCGCATCGTGAAGGACTGGGTCAGGATGATCGGGCTGGAGCCGAGCGGGTATGGCACGCATTCGCTGCGGCGGACCAAGGCGTCGCTGATCTACCGCAAGACCGGCAACCTGCGGGCGGTCCAGCTGCTTCTGGGCCACGCGAAGATGGACAGCACGGTGCGCTATCTCGGCGTCAAGCTGGAGGACGCGCTGACGATCGCCGAGGGCATCGAATTGTGAACTGCTGCGGTCATTCGCGGACCTGAAGCCGCCGCCGCCGGTTGCAGGACCGGCGGCAGGTTCCAGAGGGTACCGTCCGTATCGAAACGGGGTCCGGGACGACTGGGCGAGCGAAACTTGTCGTCGTGGTCCCGCGACAGCCACGGCGGCGCGGGGATTGCGCTCGGGTCGCCCGCGGAGTCTGATGCCGGAGCGGCGGAGGGGCCGCTCCGGCTTGTGCGCGGCGGGGAGGCATGCCGCGCGCGGGTCTGGGTCAAACTGCGGCGAGTTCGAGCTCGAGGTCGCGGATCTCGTGGCCGCCGGCCATCAGGTGGCGGATGTCCTCGCCTTCGAGCTCGGCCTTGGTCCCGCGGCCGATCACCTCGCCCAGAGCCAGGAAGGTGAAACGGTCGGCGACCAGCTGCGAGTGGATCTCGTTATGCGTGATGAAGATGATCGCGATGCCGCCGCGCTTCTTCACCCGCATCATGGTCTTCAGCACCTCCATCTGCTGCTTCTGTCCGAGCGCCGAGGTAGGCTCGTCCAGGATCAGCACCTTGGCGCCGAAATGGATCGCGCGGGCGATCGCCAGGGTCTGGCGCTGGCCGCCCGACATGGTGCCGATCAGCTGGCCGGGGTCCGAGACGTTGATGCCGATCTTGACCATCTCCTCATGGGTGATGCGGTCCATCTCGTCCATCTTCAGCATGCCGAAGGGACCCGGGCCGGTCCGGAGCTCGCGCCCCATGAAGAAATTCCGCGTCACCGACAGGAGCGGATTGATGGCAAGGTCCTGGTAGACCGTGCCGATCCCGGCATCCGAGGCGTCGCGGGGCGAGCGGAAATTGACCGGCCTGCCCTCGACATAGATCTGCCCTTCTGTCGGCGGGTGGATGCCCGAGAGCGTCTTGATCAGGGTCGACTTGCCTGCGCCATTGTCGCCGAGAAGCGCGTGGATCTCGCCTGCATGGACCTCCAGGTCGATGCCATTGAGCGCGGTGAAGGGGCCAAAGCGCTTGACGAGGCCCTCGGTGCGGATCAGGGGTCCGGACATCTCAAAGCCCTCCGGTGATGCGCTTGCGCATGCTTTCGTTGAGGAAGACGGCGATCAGCAGGACCGCGCCGACGAAGACCCGGTAGAAGCTGCCGTCGATCGCCGGGATGAAGAAGACCGCATTGGCCACCAGCCCGAAGGTCACCGCGCCGAAGACGACGCCGATCACCGAGCCGAAGCCGCCGGTCATCAGCGTGCCACCGACTACGGCGATGGCGATGGCCTCCAGCTCCTTCAGGTTGCCCTTGGCGGCGTCGGCGGTGTTGGTCTCGAATACCTGGCACGCCGCAAATAGAGTGGCGCAGAAGGCGGTCAGCATGAAGAGCGAGATCCGCACCTTGTCCACCGGCACGCCATTGGCGCGGGCCGAGGCCTGGCTGTCGCCGGTGGCGTAGATCCAGTTCCCGGCCTGGGTCCGCGACAGGACGACATAGGCGGCCCCGGCGACCAGGATGAACCAGACGACGCGCATGTCGAAGCCCGCCACCCACTGCTCGCCCGCCCGGTTGGCATTGCCGCCGAGCCGGAACCAGATGTCGTAGACCCAGCCGAAGGCCTGCCCGCCGAAGAGATCGGCGAACCAGCTGGTTTCCTTGTAGTCCGGCAGGCCGGAAATCTGCGTCGACTTGTTGATGACGCGGAACGACACCTCGGTCAGGCCGCGCAGGAAGAACAGGAAAGCCAGCGAGACGATGAAGCTCGACAGCTTCGAGCGCACCACGATCGTGCCGATCAGCCAGCCGAGGAACAGCGTCATGCAGAGCGTCAGCGCGAAGGCGGTGAAGGGCGTGGCCGGGCCCAGCCCGAAGGGCAGGCCCCATTTCAGCATCATCGCCATCGACATGCCGGCAAAGCCGATCATCGAGCCGATCGACAGGTCGAATTCGCCCGCGATCATCAGCAGGCAGGCGCCCACCGCGATGATGCCGAACTGCGAGATGATCGACAGGTTGTTCTTCAGCCCGAGCGCGTTGAACGCGTTCCCCTCCGAGGCCACCGCGATGGCGGCGATCACGATCGCCATCACCAGGAAGACCCCGATCTCCGGCCTCCGCTTCAGCCGGTCGAGCCGGCCTCCCCTGTCCAGCCGGTCGGCCTCGGTGCGTTTCGGCATGTTTGTCATGACCTGGGTCATCCTTCCTCCCTCCTCATGGAACGGTCGGGGGGCGGCCGGCCGCCCCCCGCTGATGTCAGCGATAGGTGCCGGCCTGCTCGCGGACGGCGGCGGCGTTGGTTGCATCGACAAAGCCCGGCCCCGAGGGCACGTCCTCCGGCGGGATCATGCCCGACCGGGTGTTGTAGAGGTTGAGGAAGGTCACCGCGAGATAGGCCTGCAGATAGGGCTGCTGGTCGATGGTGAAATCGACTTTGCCCGCCTCGATCAGGTCGAGCACGCCCGGGCTCAGGTCGAAGCAGACAAGCTTCACCGCGCCGGTCGCGCCGGCCTCCTCCACTGCGGCCGCAGCGGCCTCGCAGGTATGTGGCGCGATGGCCAGGAGCGTGTCGATCTCCTGGTCGGACTGCAGCGCCGCCGCCGTCCGGGTCTTGATCTGGGCGACGTCGTTCGACACGTCGATCATGTTCAAGGGCTGATCCAGCGCATCGAAGAAGCCCTGGCAGCGGGTGACGAGATCGGTGTTGAACGCTTCGTGGTTGAGACAGAGCGCCTTGCCCACCGGCCCCTCGGCCAGGAGCCGCTCGCCCGCGCCGTGTCCGGCCATGGCGGAGCTCTGGCCAATATGCATCAGCGCGCCCAGCTCCTTCGAGGCCTCCTCGCCCGAGTTGATGGTGATGACGGGAATCCCGGCTTCGGTTGCGGATGCCACGGCCTGCCCGAGGGCGGCGGCATCGGGCAGCGTGACGACCAGCCCGTCCGGCATCGTGGCGGTGGCGCTCTCGATCAGTCGCGCCATGTCGGCCATGTCGCCCGAGGGGGCGAACATGTGCTCGAATTCGGCACCGATCTGGGTCGCGGCATCGCGCCCGCCGGTCTCGGCCACCGGCCAGAACGGATCGGTACCCATGGTGTGGGTGATCATCACGTAGCGGTCGGCCTGGGCCATGCCCGCGATGGCCGCGGCCGAGGCCGCGAGCAGAAGTCGTTTCATGGTGGTTTCCTCCCTGGTGGAATGCCGCCCCCTCCCGGGGCGGCGCTGTCCGGGGCCTATTCGGGATAGGCGCCGGGAATGTTCTGGTCGTAGTCGATCAGCGCACCGGTCATGACGCCCGACTCCGCGCTCAGCAGATAGGCGGCGAGCCCGGCAAGCTGCGCTGGCTTCGCGAGCTGGCCCATCGGCTGCCCGGCCTCGGCCGCGGCAAGCCAGCCATCCTGCGCGCCATGGAACTTCCGCTGCGTGGCATCCTCTCCCGGCGTGTCCATCCAGCCCGGCAGGATCGCGTTGCAGTGGATGCGGTCGTGGCGATGGGCATTGGCCACGTTCTTGGTCAGCGTCGCCAGCGCCCCCTTCGAGGCGGAATAGGGCGCGAGATAGCTCTGCCCGCAATGCGCGCAGTTCGACAGGATGTTGACGATCCAGCCGCTGCCGCCCCGCGCCAGCCGGTGCCGGACGAAGCCCTGCATCAGGAAGAACGGCCCGCGCACGTTGGTCGCGAACATCTCGTCGAAGAAGTCCGGGCTGGTATCGGTGATCGAGCCCCTTGCGCCAAGCGCGGCGGCATTGACCAGAGCGGTCAGGTCGCCAAAGGCGCCGACGGTGGCCTCGACGAGGGCCAGGCAGCCTGCCGGGTCCTGCAGGTCGAGCGCGGTGAAACGTGCGTCCACGCCCTTTTCGGCAAGGGCGGCGACGGCTTTCGCGCCCTTGGCCTCGCTCCTGCCCGTCAGCATCAGGCGGGTGCAGCCCTCTTCGGCGAGGCGCGCCGCAATGGCATTGCCCACGCCCTGCGCGCCGCCGGTGACGATGGCGATGGTCTCACTGTGCCGCATGGAGGATCTCCGCGAAGTCCTGGTCGGGTCCGGTCAGGCGGATCGTCTGCCCGGTCTTGAGCGAGGCGGTCGCCGCCTCGGCGAGACAGGCCGCCATGTGCCCGTCGATGGCGTTCACCGGCATGTCGCGACCTTCCCGGGCGCAATCGAGGAACAGCCGTATCTCGGCGGAGTAGCTCGGCCCGTAGCGTTCCATGAAGAACTCGAGGATCGGTGCCGCAGTGCCCGGGCTTGCAGCCGAATAGGTGGTGAAGCCCGACTGGCGCGGATTGTCCGACAGGAGCATGCCGGTTTCCCCGAAGGCCTCGATCCGCTGGTCGAAGCCGAAGGCGCAGCGCCGCGAATTGAGAATGGTGACGATCACGCCCTCGGTCGTGACCATGGTCACCGAGGCAGTGTCGACATCGCCCAGCTCGCCCACCCGCGGGTCGATGATCGCCGAGCCATGGGCAGTGACGCTGGCGATCTCCTGCCGGGTGATCGAGCGGGCCATGTCGAAATCATGGATCATCATGTCCCGGAACAGCCCGCCGGAGCGCGGGACGTAGTCGAGCGGCGGCGGCGACGGATCGCGGCTCGTGATCACAAGCTGCTCCAGCCGCCCGATGGCCCCGGCATGAACGCCCTCGCGCACCGAGGCATGGCCGCGGTCGAAGCGGCGGTTGAATCCGAGGAACACCTTCCTGGCAGCGGCCTCGCCCACCGAGGCGATGAAGGCGCGGCTCTCCTCGTAGCTCGCCGCCAGCGGCTTCTCGCAGAGCACGGGCTTGGCCGTCGCCACCGCCTGGGCCAGCAGCGAGACATGCGTGTCCGAGGAGGTCGCGATCATGATCGCGTCGACATCCGCCAGCGCCATCGCCTGTTCCGGACTGGCGCAGACCTGCCCCCCGGTCTGCGCGGCCAGCGCCTCTGCCGCCGCGGTCACCGGATCGTAGATCGCCGCGACGCGCGCCCCGGCGCCTGCGATGGCGGCGGCATGGACCTTTGCCATGCGGCCGGCCCCCATGATGGCAATGCCGGTCATCGTCATTCTCCTGCCCTCAGCATTCCTTCGGCCCCGTGGCCGGTCCGTGTCCTGGTGCCGCTGGCGGCCGAGGCCTCCATCGCGGCGATGATCGACTGGTTCTCCAGCCCGAAGCGGAAGTCGGGGAAGCAGCCCTGCCCGGCGATGCCGTGGATCAGGTCGCGCACCTCGATGACCTTGACGTCGAAATAGCCCAGGCCGCCGCCCGCGAAGTCGAAGCCGAAGAAGCCGTTGAACTGCTCCACCTGGCTGCCCGCGAGGATCGTCTTGAAGCCGCGATCGGCCTTGGCCTCGGAATAGCGGGCGATCTTCAGCTCGTTGAAGCGCTCGCCATCCATGACGATGGTGCCTTCTGTCCCCGAGACCTCCCAGTAGATGCCGAAGACCTTGCCGGCGGCGATGCGCGAGGACTCGATGGTCCCGCCCGCGCCATTGGCGAAGGTGACGAGCGCCTGGAACTGGTCCTCGTTCTCGACCGCGAGACGCTTGCCCGATGCGTCCGCGGCCGCGCCGTAGCCCGATCCGCCGCCCGGTGCCGGGCGCGTGGCAAAGAAGGTCTGCTCCTGTCCCAGCACGCTCTCGACCGGTCCCATCAGGAACTGCGCGACCGACACGACATGGCTGCCGAGATCGCCGAGCGATCCCGATCCGGCCTCGGTCCGCGAGCAGCGCCAGGACCAGGGCATCTCGGGATCGTTGAAGAACCCCTGGTCGAACCAGCCGCGGAACCGCGTGGGGGTGCCGATCTCGCCTGCCTCGATCAGCTTCTTCGCCAGGAGCGCCGCGGGCGTCTTGATGTTGTTGAAGGCGACCATCGTCTTCACGCCCTTCGCCTCGGCAGCGGCGGTCAGGCGGCGGGCATCCTCCAGCGTGACGGTCAGCGGCTTCTCGCAATAGACGTGCTTGCCCGCCTCGATCGCCGCCAGCGCCATGTCCACATGCATGGCATTGGGCGTGGTGATGTCCACGAGGTCGATCTCGGGATCGGCAACCATGGCGCGCCAGTCGCCGGTCGACTTCGCGAAGCCGAAGCGCGCCGCGGCGCGCGCCGCAAGCTCCCCGGTGGCATCCGCGAGCGTGTGCAGGACCGGCAGCATGGGCAGGTCGCGATAGAGCAGGCCGGCACGGCGGAACGCGTCCGCATGGGCCTGCCCCATGAAGCCCGACCCGATCAGGCCGACATTCAGGGGTTTCGGTGTCATTGGGGATCCTCCGGCAGGCGTCAGACGGCCTGGGCCTGCAAAATCTGGTCGGTCACGAAGCGGAAGGCGCGGGAAACGGTCTCTGCCGGGGACGCCTTGGCAGGGTCCTGCTCGGCCTCGACCACTAGCCAGCCGCTGTACTGGCCGGAGGCGAGGAAGCGCGCGAGCGGGGCGAAATCGACCGAGCCGTCGCCCGGCACCGTGAACATGCCCATCCGCACGCCGTCATTGAAGCTGAGGCTTTCGGCGCGGACGCGGGCGAAGACATCGGCGCGGACATCCTTCAGATGGACATGCCCGATGCGCGGCCCGAATTCCGTGATCAGCGCGGCGTAATCGAAGCCGCCCGCCGCGGCATGGCCGGTGTCGAGCAGGAGCCCGACCGACGGGCCGGTCGCGGTCATGACGCTGCGTACCTCGTCCAGCGTCTCGGCCACCATCATCAGGTGATGGTGATAGACCAGCCGCAGCCCGAAATCCGCTTCCAGCCAGTCGGCGAATTCTGTCAGCCGGGCGCCATAAGCCGCAAAGTCACCAAGGGTCAGCCGCGCCGGAAGCGGCACGTCGAGCGCATCCTCCGCCATGTGCCCGCATTCGCCATAGACCAGGACCTCCGCGCCGAGCGCCTTCAGGAGCGCCGCATGCGGCCGGACCGCTTCCTTCTCGGCTTCGACGTCCCGCTCCGCCAGGAAGCCGGAATGCCAGCCGGAGACGAAGCTCAGCCCATGGCGCTTCAGGAGCGCCGCCAGCGCGCCCGCCTCTGCGGGAAAGGCGCGGCTCATCTCGACGCCCGCGAAGCCGGCGGCCTTCGCCTCGGCCAGGATGGTTTCGGCCGAGATGCCCTCGCCCAGATCGGCCAGCACCTCGTTCACCCAGGACAGCGGGCTGACGCCCAGCCTGATCCTGCCGCCCAGATGGGCGCTCCTGTCGTTCATCTGTGATCCTCCCATTCGTTGAGGAAGGTTTACCTGAACCAATCCCGTCAATGCAGCTTGCAAAAAGAAGGGATCCTTTCAAAATGGCGCCCATGACAAGCAAGACCACCCTCACCGCCATTGCCGAGGCTGCCGGCGTCAGCCTCTCCACCGTCGACCGGGTCATCAACCGCCGCGGCGGCGTCTCGCCGAAGGCCGAGGCCAGGGTGCTGGAATGGGCCTCGAAACTGGAGCTCGACCGCCGCCTGTTCCGCGCGCACCTGCCGCTCCTGCGGATCGCCGTGGTCATGTACCCGCCGGAGAACCCGTTCTTCGCGGCGCTGCGCGAGGCCTTCTCGGCACTCGACACCTCGATGGCCGATCTCAGGATGAGCCTCGCGGTCAGCTGCCTGCCCCCGACCGAGATCGAGGCGATCGAGCGCCGGATCGCCGAGGCGGCGGCCAGTCATGACGGGCTGGTGATCTGCTGCCCCGACCATCCGCGGCTGGCCGACGCGCTGCGCCGCGCCTCGCAGCGCATTCCGGTGGTGACGCTGGTGACGGATGTACCCGCGTCGGGGCGGATCGCCTATGTCGGGCCGGACAACCGCCAGATCGGCCGGGTCGCGGGCGAGCTGATGGGCCGGTTCCTCGGCCGCGAGGGCGGCAAGGTGCTGGTGATGCTCGGGCTGAGCCGCATCCAGGGCCACCAGGACCGCGAGATCGGCTTCCGCTCCGTGCTGCGCGAACGCTTTCCGGCCTGCCGCATCGTCGAGATCCTGGAAAGCGAGGAGGACCGCGACCGCGCCGGGCGGCTGGTGCGCCGCGCGCTGGCGGACGATTCTGAGATCCGCGGCATCTACAACGTCTCCGCCGGAAACCACGCGATGGCGCAGAGCCTGCGGGCGCTGGGACTGGAGGCGCAGGTGACCTTCATCACCCACGAGCTGACCCCGGTCAGGCGGCAACTCCTGCGCGACGGGCTGCTCGACGCGGTGATCGACCAGAACCCGCGGCTGGAGGCCATCCGTGCCGTCGACATCCTGGCTGACCATTTCCGCCGAAGCGAGAAGCCGCTGGCGGAAACCCCGTTCACGCCCTTCGAGATCTACCTGCGCGAGAACTGCCCAGGGGAATGACAAGGATGGCTGCGGCGGACCGTTTTTATGTGGTTGCTGGTCGGGCGCGCTGCGCCGCCGCATGTCCGCCTGCCGCGATGGCTCATCTTTGACACGTCGAGCCCGGCGCCGCCGCTACCGGCAGGAAAGGGGCTGAGCGCGGGCGCTCCAGGAGGCAGGCGCGACCGGCTGGTCTCGCCCTTCTGCTCGGCATCGTGAAATCCGATGAACCATCGGCGCCGTGGCCAGGCTTCCGCGCTGCCGCAAGGCTGGTCAGAGCCCCAAAGCGGTCATTTGGACGCTGTCGGAGCCAAGCTCATAGTGCGATTTCAGCACCCTGCCGAGCGACCGTTGCCACATCGAGGCTGAGTGCAAGTTCCTCTCCCTCCAGCGCGTTTAGCGGAAACCAACGAGCCTCCAAGGCATCATCACCGGCAATTGGCTCACCAGATACCCAAGCGCAGAGGACTGCCACAAGGACGTAGTGATGGCGCACTATTCCGTTCTCATCATGATCGAGTGCATCGACTGCCGTGAAAACGCGCTGCGCTGTCGCCCGTACTCCAGTTTCCTCGAAAAGTTCCCGGGTTGCGGCATCTTGGAGGCATTCCCCGAGGTCTACTTTTCCTCCGGGAAAGCCCCACTTACCTACATCTGGCGGATTGGCGCGGCGCACCAGCAGTACGTGACCATCCTTGAATACTGTAGCGATTGTCGCGACGACAGGCCGGACCGGAACAGGATCTATATTGGTCACGTCCGTTAGCATGCTGAATCCTTTGCTCTAGACCAAGCGGACCTTCCGCTAGCAAGGGAGAGAGGCCGACGCGCACAGAAACGCATTTGTTAATGAATGGCAAGTTTGTGGGCGCCCCATCGGCCAGCACGCCGGGTGCTGCGGGGCGGGCCGAGCGGCTGCTTCAGGGAAGGCCGCAGCGCGGCGGCGTCGAAATATGAACGACTGGACTGCAGTGTGGCCACGCGATCCTCGGGCTGGCTTGGGCAGTTCCCGAGCGACCGCTTCCTGCGCTCATCCGCCGGACAGGGGTGCGCCGGCGAACGGCAGGTCATGAGACGCGTGCAAAACGCCCAAGAATCTGGCATGGGCGAGGTCGAAAGATACCGCAATCAAGAAATCTGCGCCAAAGCGACCGCCTGTCAGTCTCCCGAGCGCTCTGCGCAGCTCAAAAATCTATATTGAGTCTTCTCCTCCGAATCATCGAATTTTTCGAACGTTGTCAGTCCTGTGTTCGTTCGTATAGAGAATTTAGAGGATATAGGATATACTTCCCGGGCTACGACGCGCGCGGCGCCGACCTGCCGCCCCCGCCGGTCTGCTGGGAGACCTGGCATGGCGCGGTGCTCGAGGAGATCGGTCCGGTCCCCCTGCGGCTCGTCATCGGCGGCTACGCGATCAAGCGGCATCTGGGGCTGAAGGGCCCGCTCTCCGGCATCGTCTCCGGCTGGCGCGCCCATGCGCCGGGCACCTTCGTGCTGCCGCATCCCTCCTGGCGGAACAACGCCTGGCTGAGGCGCAACCCCTGGTTCGAGGCCGAGCTCCTCCCCGCCCTGCGATCGGCCGTCCGGGACGCCCTCCGCGGCTAGATGCGGCCCTCCCCGCGGCATGCGGGAGCTTGCCGGACATCCGGTGGCCTCAATGTGCCGCCGGACGCAGCCGGGACATGCCCTTGACCTACCGGATGCCCGCGAACCGCAGCGTCGCAAATGCCTGGCCTTGCTGGAGTGCGGCGCACGGACCCGTCGCGGCGAACGGCTCGCGCCGAAGACAATCGCCGCCAAGATCTACCGCGTCTGCGCCATGTACGCATGGTTTGCCGAGAAGGGCTGGTTCCGCGGCGATCTTGGCCCCAGCGCGCTCCGCAAGCGCGGGTATCGCCGTGGCAGAGCGTCAGGCGGGGCTCACTCCCGCACGGGCGGCAACGAGGGAACGTTGCTCGGCCCCACCGGCTCTGCCTTGGCAGTGGTGCGGGGAAGGAGCTCGGCCGGACTCCCGCGAACCCTGACAGCATCCGATCTGCGCAAGCTGGAGGACACCCTCGCCAGGAGCATCGCCGCGGCGGATGAGGGCAGCGCGCGCCGCGACCAGCACATGCGCGACCAGCGCGTCTTCTCCGCCGGCCGTATCGCCGGGCTCCGCGTGTTGGAGATCCCGCGGCTGCGCCTCGAAAGAACCGGCCAGGACAGCTCGCCGAGATCGAGCCCCCCGTCGCATGACCCTTGGCGAGGATGAAAGAACGCGTCCGGCGCCGTCGCGACGGCATTGCATCGCGGACGTCCTCGACCGGGAGAAGAGCCGGGACGACGATCCCCGGGCACATGCCTGGATCGTGGAAGGGCCCGGCGGGGAGAGCCGGCTGCAGGCCCGCACACCGGAAGGCGGCACGGCCGGCGCGCAACCTCTCCTTCCTCGCGGGTCAGGGCCTGCGCGCTGTGTCCGGAGCCGGGCATCTGCACCACATGCGTGGCGATCCGGCATAAGGAGCAGCTGGTCATGTGGCCCGGGACAGGCGCGCTGCGCCCGGAACACGCGCGCCGGCCGAGCCCCCTCCGGTCTCTGGCAGGGGGCTGAAAAAGGACTCCAGTGCCTCGTCGTGGAGGAATTCGTTCCGGATCTGGTCAGGTGATTTCTTCAGGGATGGGCAAGTCCAGCCGATTTTAGGACGATTGTTCCAGTCTTGCCCCAGCTCATCGGCCAAACGGACCTTTTCAGCATCCTGCCAGGCAATCGCATTTGCCTCCGGGCCGCGCATCTCGGCAACGCCGGGCGCCGCGACGGTGCCCGGCGTGCCGCCCGGGTCTCGACGCGGCGGCCCTGAGCGGCAAGCTCGATCCGGGCAAAGCGAAGGCGGCCAGCGCCGTCCGCAACCTGCCGGTCCTCCGGACCCGGCCAAGTGCGGGTGCCGGCCCTCCGCGCCCCCCCGCCTTGGCGGCGACGGGAGCGGAAGAATTGCCGTCCGGCGCCCGGCTCATGGCCATATTGCGGGTGGCGGCGGAGATCATGGAATGTCACGGAGCGGCGGGATGCCGACCTGCACTGGGTTGCCGCGGCTGCCGAACGCCCGGACCCGGCAGAGCCGCCGCCCGCGTCCGAAGATCTGCGGGCCGGCCGGCGGAACACCATTGCCCGGACCGACGGGCGCCGTTCCAGTGCGCGGCGGGCGGCCGCCTCTGCAATCTGACGAGGCGGAGGCCCGGAGCGGCGGCCGGGCCGCATCGCCGGACGTGATGGCCGCGATCAGCAAATGGCATTTGACGGATCCCGGAAAGGGCGGCATTGCTGACCCATGACACGCGCCCCCCTCCTCACGCCGGTCCTGATCTCGGGCTGCATCATCATGCTCGTGAGCTTCGCCATCCGCGCGAGCTTCGGCGTCTTCCAGATCCCCATTGCCGAGGAATTCGGCTGGCTCAGGACGGATTTCTCGCTGGCCATCGCCATCCAGAACCTCGCCTGGGGCATCGGGCAGCCCTTCTTCGGCGCCATCGCCGAGAAGATCGGCGACCGCAAGGCGATCATCATGGGCGCCGTGCTCTACGCCTTCGGGCTCGTCGCCTCCTCGCTCTCGACCCTGCCGATCCAGCACCAGCTCTTGGAGGTGGCAGTCGGGTTCGGCATCGCCGGGACCGGCTTCGGCGTGATCCTGGCGGTCGTCGGCCGCGCCTCGGCGCCCGAGCACCGCTCCATGTCGCTGGCCATCGCCACCGCCGCGGGCAGCGCGGGCCAGGTCGTGGGCGCGCCGGTCGCCGAATGGCTCTTGTCGATGATGGCCTGGCAGCAGGTCTTCCTGGTCTTCGCCGCCGCGATCATCGCCGTGCTCGCCGCGCTGCCGCTGATGCGCGCGCCGGTGGCGCCGAAGGCGGAGATCGAGGAGAGCCTCGGCCAGATCCTCAAGCGCGCGCTGCGCGACCCGAGCTATGCGCTGATCTTCTTCGGCTTCTTCTCCTGCGGCTACCAGCTGGCCTTCATCACCGCGCATTTCCCGGCGCTCGTTGCCGAGATGTGCGGGCCGATCGCCGACGGCTCCCTGCTGGCCGCGATCGGGGTCAATACCACCTCGGCGCTCGGCGCGGTCTCGATCGCGGTGATCGGCCTGGCCAATATCGCGGGCACGCTGACCGCGGGCTGGCTCGGCAACCGCTTCCAGAAGAAGTACCTGCTCTCGGCGATCTATGTCGGGCGCACGGCGATCTCGGCCTGGTTCATCGCCATGCCGATCACGCCGACGACCGTGCTGGTCTTCTCGGTCATCATGGGCGCGCTGTGGCTTGCCACGGTGCCGCTGACCTCGGGGCTGGTCGCGCATCTCTACGGGCTGCGCTACATGGGGACGCTCTACGGGATCGTGTTCTTCTCCCACCAGCTCGGCAGCTTCCTCGGCGTCTGGCTGGGCGGGCGGATGTACGACCTGACCGGCGACTATACCGCCGTCTGGTGGGTGGGCGTGGGCGTCGGCGCCTTCAGCGCCATCGTGCACCTGCCGGTGCGCGAACGCCCCCTGCCCGTGCCGGCCTGATCTAGGCCGCCTCCGCCGCGCTCAGGAGCCCCTTGGCAACCAGGGTCTCCGCCCAGCCCTCGGGGCCGGTGAAGTGGTGCACCTGCCAGCCGCGCGCGGCGGCCGCGGCGATGTTGTCGGCGCGGTCATCGGCGAAGAGCAGGCGGCCGGGCGCCAGGCCGCAATCCTCCTCCACCATCTCGTAGATCCGCGGATCGGGCTTGATGACCTTCATGTGGCCCGAGATGTAGCGGCGGTCGAACTCGCCGAGGAACGGGTACTGGGTCGCGGCATAGTCGAAGCTGCCGATGCCGAAATTGGTCAGCGCGAAGACCGGCACGCCCTTGGCGCGCAGCGCCCGCAGGAGACGGACCGAGCGCGGGATCTCCGGGCTCGCCAGCTCGATCCAGTTGTCGTGCCATTGCCGGATCTCGGCGCGGAAGGCGGGATGGGCCTCGGCGGTCTCGTAGATCGTGGCGGTGAAATCCTCGCCGCGGTCGACCCGGTCGTTCATCGCGTGCAGATCGACCGCAGCGAACATCTCGCGCCGCCGCGCCTCGCCCGCCACGCGGTCGTAGTACCGCTCGGGCTGCCATTCGATCAGCACGTTGCCGATGTCGAAAATCACTGCATCCACCGTCATCGCCACCTCCTGCATCGTTCCGGCCGCTCCGTGATAGCGCGGCGCCGCCGCCGGGGCAGCGGGCATCGGGTCGCGGGGGCCGCAGCGGCTGCACGGTCCGATTGAACCAGGCAGTTCACTTCAACTCGCGAACCGGACATACTATCTGGAAGGAGCAGGCTCCGCCGGGGATGCCGGATGCCTGCCGAATAGCCGGAGGACCGAGCTTGAACGACATGAGCCACGAAGTGAAACGCGGGCGCAAATACGACCAGGTGGTCGCGGGCGCCCGCGAAATCTTCATGCAGCAGGGCTATGAAGGCGCCAGCGTCGATGCGATCGCGCGCGCTGCGGGAGTGTCGAAGGCGACGCTCTACAGCTATTTCGCCGACAAGCGGCAGCTTTTCCTGGAGATCGCCAGCTGCGAATGCCAGCGCCAGAGCGAACAGGCCCAGGCACTGGCCCAGAGCGGGCGGACGGTGCGCGAGACGCTGACCGACATCGCCGAACGGCTGACCGGCTTCGTGCTGTCGGAATTCGGCCAGAGCGTGTTCCGGCTCTGCGTTGCCGAATCCGAGCGCTTTCCCGAGCTCGGCCGCGCCTTCTACCGCTCGGGCCCCGAGCAGGCGCGCCGTTGCATCGCCGAATATTTCCGCAATGCGGTGGCGGCGGGCGATCTGGACATCGACGACTGCGAGTTTGCCGCAGAGCAGTTCACCGAGCTCTGCAAGGCGCATCTGTGGACCCGGCTGATGTTCAACATGGTCTCCGAGGTCACGCCGGAGGAGGTCGACCGGATCATCACCGCGGCGGTCGACATGTTCCTGGCGCGCTACGGCACCGGCAGCGCGCGCTGAGACCGGGGTGGCGCCTGCGCGGGGGCAGGCGCGGGACAGGGCCTGGCCCTGCCCTCCCGGCAGCGGGGCCGGACCGTCGGCCCCGCCGCAGGCGACCGGAACAGGCGCCCTAGTCGAGCGACTCGAAGAAGGCCCAGATGTCGCGGGCGTCCTCTTCCTTGCGCAGGCGGAAGGTCATCTTGCCGCGCGACTTGTGCCCGAGCACCTCCGACAGGAAAGCGCTGGGATCCTGGACATAGGTGACGAAGGCCTCCTCGTCCCAGGCCGTGCCGGCCGCATGCGCCTCTTCGAAGGCGTCGGAATAGGCGAAATCCTCCACCGAGCCCATCACCCGCCCCGGCAGCCCGTAGAGATTCGGACCGGTCCGGGCATTGCGCCCGGCCAGCACCTCGCCTGCGTCATTGCGGACCACATGGCAGGCCTGGCACTGCTTGAACGCGGCCTCGCCCGCGGCGGGATCGCCCTCGGCCAGGGCGGGCGCCGCGAGGAGCAGGAGCGCGGCAAGGGGGGAAACGGTACGGTAGGGCATGTCGGGCCTTTCCTGTCATGGGGAGATGGGGGATTGCGCGATCTACCGCGGCACGTTAGCCGGCCTGCCGCGCCGGGCCAGCGCAAACGGCGCGGCGGCCGCGAAAAAGCGACCAAAGCACCAGCCCGGCCGCTGCGGGCGCCACCTTGGTGGCGAAACCGGGCCGCTGGCAGGATATGCCGCAGGGGCAATGCCTTAGCCTGTGTCATGATGTCGGCGTGCAAACCCGGTGCAACCCCGCTTAGATTGCTGGCAGCCGGTTAGGCGACCAAGACCTCCGCCGCTCGCGGCTTTCCGGGCTGACGCCCTCCGACCAGTTAGAGTCCCGCAACCAAGACCGACCGCATGACAGACAAGATCCCGGCATGGGTCAATGGCAAGCTGACGCCTCTCGACAAGCTCGAGGTGCACCGCAACGGGCTGAAGCACCCGGCGGTGTCGGTCTTTGTCATGGACGGACAGAACGTGCTGATCCAGCGCCGCGCGATGTCGAAGTACCACACGCCGGGGCTCTGGGCGAATACCGTCTGCACCCATCCGAAATGGAACGAGAAATCCTCCGACTGCGCCGTCCGGCGGCTGCGCGAGGAGCTTGGCATCACCGGGCTCTACCCGGCGCTGCGCGACACGGTGGAATACCGCGCCGAGGTCGGCAACGGCATGATCGAGCACGAGGTGGTCGACATCTTCATCGCCCATGCCAACAAGCAGATCCCGGTGAAGCCCAATCCCGAGGAAGTGATGCAGGTCGAATGGATCGGCATCTACGACCTGGCCGCCGAAGTGGCCCGCCGTCCGGCGCGCTTCACCCCCTGGCTGCGGATCTACATGGACGAGCACAAGGACCGGATCTTCGGAACGCTGGTCAAGGTCTGAGAGGAGGACCGGCATGGACCGCCAGGCGATCGACGATCTCTATCACGCGCATCACCGCGACGGCTGGGGCTCGGTGGCCGAGGACGAGCTGGAATTCTTCCAGTCGGTCATCGCCGCCGACCGCCCCGGAAACTTCATCGAGGTCGGCACCGCCTCGGGGCTCTCGGGCGGGTTCCTCGCGCGCTTCCTGGCCGAGAATGGCGGCAGGCGCCTGGTCACGCTCGATTTCGAGGAGCAGTTCTTCGGCGACCGCAGCCGCCAGGTCGGGTTCCAGATCGACCCGGTGAAGGGCGACGCGGCAATCGAGGTGGCGCGCTACCGCGGCATCACGCTGCTCGACCTGCCCGAGGACGTCACGGGGTTCGACATGGGCTTCGTGGATGCCAACCACCAGCATCCCTGGCCGCTTCTCGACACGCTGCTGCTGCATCCGCGGATGCCCCGGGGCGGCAAGCTCTTCCATCACGACCTGAAGCTCTACCGCGATGACGGGCATTTCAACTCGATCGGGCCGAAGCACTGCTACGACCAGTTCCCCGACAGCCACCGCCATGTCTCGGCGGCGCGCGGCGGCAACAGCTACTGGCTGGATCTGTCGATGAGCCGGGAAGAGCTGGGCGCGCGGGGCGCGGCCGGGCTGCTGATCCCCTGGACGCTGATGGAGCCGCTGCCGGAGGCGCAGATCGAGGCGGCCGCGGCCCAGCTCGGGCGCCATTACGGCCCCGCTCTGCGCGACACGTTCCTGACGGCGGCGGCGCGGTTCAACTGGATCCGCATCTCGCGGCCGAAGCGCATCATCGGCAAGCTCAAGCGCCGCTTCGCGGCGGCGGGATGATCCCTCCCCGCCTGGTCTCCAGGCGGGGCCGGGACGGCATGGGACGCCGGGCCTACTGGCCGCAGCGGCGCTCCGCATCCTCGTAGGCAGCGGTGAAGCCCATCAGCGAGAACGTGTCGCGGGTGGTGGTGCCGGAGCGTTCCGACACGCCGGTCACGACCGCCTGCGCGCCGCCCTTCATGGCCTGGGCGATCTGCCGGTCCTGCTCGGCCGAGGTGGCCCAGGCGACCTCGCCCTCGGCGAAGAGATCGAACTTCGAATCACCGATTTCGACGGTCACCGGCTCGCCGTCGGCGAACTCGTATCCGCCCATGAACGACACCTCGCCCATGCCGCCGCCGCCATTGGCGTCCTTCGGCCAGAACGAGACGAACAGGAAGATGTCGCCGCGCCTCACCGCGACCGGACGTCCTTCGCGCGTGGCGGTGGATTTGCCCGCCTCCGGCGCCGCGACGACCCAGCACTGCTTGGGATCGTCCTCGACATAGATCGTCCAATCGGTCTTCGCTCCGACCGGATTGTTGGCAACCTGTGCCACGGCGGGCGTCAGCCACAGGCCGAGCCCCATCCACAGTCCGAGCACCAGACGATTGATCAATTCCGCCTCCTAAACCTCTTGCGCCCCTGGGCGGACCGCTCTTGGCGGCGGCCTGACCGGAGCATGCCTCAGTCGCCGCGACAGTAGCGCAGCTTTCCGACGATTCCAAATGCAGCCCCGGCCATATGAGGCCCGGCTGCAGCGCTCACAGCACGAAATCCGCCTTGGCATAGCCTTGCAGATAGAGCAAGGCCGTCAAATCTCCGTGATTGATGCGGAGATCGGCCTGGGCGGCCACGGAGGGCTTCGCATGGAGTGCAACGCCTGCCCCCGCACCGTGCAACATGCCCAGATCATTGGCACCGTCGCCAACCGCGATCACGTCTTCGGGGCCGATTCCGAGCCGCGCGCTGATCTGGTGGAGCGCCTCGACCTTGGCCTCGCGGCCGAGGATCGGGCGGCCGACCTCGCCGGTCAGCTTGCCGCCCGCGGCGATCAGCGTGTTGGCGCGGTGCTCGTCGAAGCCGAGCTCGGCCGCGACGCGTTCGGTGAAGGCGGTGAAGCCGCCCGAGACCAGCGCGGCATGCCCGCCCGCGGCCTTCATCGTGGCGATCAGCACCTTGCCGCCCGGCGCCATGGTGATGCGCGCGTCATAGACCTCGGCGATCACGCTTTCCGGCAGCCCGGCCAGCAGCCCGACCCGCTCGGTCAGGGCGCCCTCGAAATCCAGCTCGCCATTCATCGCCCGCGCAGTGATGTCCTTCACCCGCGCGCCGACGCCCGCCATGTCCGCCAGCTCGTCGATGCATTCCTGGCCGATCATCGTGCTGTCCATGTCCGCCAGCAGCATCTTGCGGCGGCGCCCCTCGGCGGGCTGCAGGGCCAGGTCGATGCCCTCGGCCTGCAGCGCCGACCAGCGCTCCCAGAGATCCGCGGGCCGTTCGGCAAGGGAGAATTCCGCCGCCTCGCCCGGCGCCAGCCAGCGCAGCGCGCCTCCGCCCCAGGCTTCTGCCAGCGCTCCGGCTGTCGCCGCGTCGAGACAGGGCGCGGCTGGGTTGGTCAGGAGCGTGGCGGTGAACATGGGAAGGCCTCCGGATCGGTTCGGCGCCCCTATCCCATGGCTGGCAGCGAAAAACCAGTCCCGCCATGCGGCCCGGCCGGAGGCCCGGATCCGCCGGATCCGGCCGCATTTTAACCAGTTCCGGTCTGCAGGCCTGGCCAGAATTGGCAAATGATTAGACAATTAGCATTACGTAAGCAACTTTGGTATAATTGACGTCGATAGAGTCGAAACTTTATTTCTCATTAACGGTTCAGAAAAATAACAGCCGACACGTGACAGAAGGAAATAGTTCCATGCCCATTCCCCGCATCACCTACGACGCGCTCGTCCGCATCTTCGGCGAAGAGCTGATCAGCCGTTTCTACACGCCGATCTCGATCGTGCGCCACTGAGGGGGCGCCGGTTCCGGCGCTCTCCCCTGCCTGCCCGCGCCTGCCGCCCCGGTCGGCGCCTGTCGCAAAACCGCTAGCGCCCGGGCCTTCGCCGCATGGCCGCCCGGACCAAGGACAGGAGATTTGCGACACGCCGCGCCCCCGGCCAATAGACCGGGAACGCGCGCGCTGCCCCTGCATGCAAGGCCCCTGCCCGCCGCCCGCCGTCCCGCCGGCGCGGCCGCAACCGGCGCGCCCGCCGGCCGGAAGGGAATTTCCGCGACAGTCCGGAACCGACGCATTTTGCCACTTGCCCGACTCCCCGGACTGGCGTAGAGGCGGCCTCGGGACACGCTGCCCCAACGCAGCGCGCTTATCTGGAAGGGTACCACCAATGGCTATCACCGCCCCGGCAACGCGTCCGGCCAATCCGCGTTTTTCGTCTGGCCCCTGCGCCAAGATCCCCGGCTTCGAGCTGACCATGCTCGCCGACGCCGCCCTGGGCCGCTCGCACCGCGCGAAGATCGGCAAGGACAAGCTGAAAGCCGCGATCGAGACCACCCGTGACATTCTGGGCGTGCCCGCGGATTACCGCATCGGCATCGTCCCCGCCTCCGACACCGGCGCCGTGGAAATGGCGCTCTGGTCGCTGCTCGGCGCCCGCAAGGCCACCATGGTCGCCTGGGAATCCTTCGGCGCCGGCTGGGTCACCGACGTCGTCAAGCAGCTGAAGATCGACGCCGAAGTGAAGACCGCCGAGTACGGCGAAATCGTCGACTTCGCGACGCTCGATTTCGACACCGATGTCGTCTTCACCTGGAACGGCACCACCTCGGGCGTGCGCCTGCCGAATGGCGACGCGATCCCCGCCGACCGCGCCGGCCTGACCATCTGCGACGCGACCTCCGCGGCCTTCGCGCAGGACCTGCCCTTCGACAAGCTCGATGTCGTCACCTTCTCCTGGCAGAAAGTGCTGGGCGGCGAAGCGGCGCACGGCATCCTGATCCTCAGCCCCCGCGCCGTCGAGCGGCTGGAGACCTACACCCCCGCCTGGCCGCTGCCGAAGATCTTCCGCATGACCAAGGGCGGCAAGCTGATCGAGGGCATCTTCGTCGGCGAGACGATCAACACCCCGTCGATGCTCTGCGTCGAGGACTACCTGGTCGCGCTCGACTGGGCCAAGTCGGTGGGCGGGCTGAAGGGCCTGCAGGACCGCGCCAACGCGAATGCCCAGGCGATCTGGGACTTCTGCGCGGCACGCGACTGGATCGACAACCTGGCCGTCGACCCGGCGACCCGCTCGAACACCTCGGTCTGCCTGAAATTCACCGATCCGCGCATCACCGACGGCGCCGTCTTCGCCAAAGCCGTGCAGAAGCGCCTGGAAGCCGAGGGCGTCGCCCTTGACGTCGGCGCCTATCGCGACGCGCCCGCGGGCCTGCGCATCTGGTGCGGCGGCACGATCGAGACCTCGGATATCGAGGCGATGCTGCCCTGGCTGGAATACGCCTTCGAGGCGGAAATCGCCGCGCTGGCCGAAACCGCCTGACCGGGTTCCCGGGGCGCCCCCTGCCCCGGACGCTTTCCCCTGACACAGCGCCCCGCCGCCAGAGGCGGGGTCCCGCTCCGGACAGCCGGACGGCGGCCCGATGCCCCGTATCCGGCACCTGCCACAAGGACTAAGACCATGCCCAAGGTTCTCGTCTCCGACGCCCTCTCCGAAACCGCCGTCCAGATCTTCCGCGACCGCGGGGTCGAGGTCGACTTCATGCCGAAGCTCGGCAAGGACAAGGCGAAGCTGCTGGAAATCATCGGCGAGTATGACGGCCTGGCGATCCGCTCGGCCACCAAGGTGACCGCCGACGTGCTGGACGCCGCGACCAACCTGAAGGTCATCGGCCGCGCCGGGATCGGCGTCGACAACGTCGACATCCCGCTTGCCTCCAAGAAGGGCGTGATCGTGATGAACACGCCGTTCGGCAACTCGATCACCACCGCCGAGCACGCCATCGCGATGATGTTCGCCGTGGCCCGCCAGATCCCCGCCGCCGACGCCTCCACCCAGGCCGGCAAATGGGAGAAGTCGCGCTTCATGGGCGTCGAGATCACCGGCAAGACCCTCGGCCTGATCGGCTGCGGCAATATCGGCTCGATCGTCGCCTCCCGCGCGCTCGGCCTGCGGATGAAGGTCCTGGCCTACGACCCGTTCCTCTCCGAAGAGCGCGCCGCCGATCTGGGCGTGACCAAGGTGGAGCTGGACGAGGCCCTGGCCAAGGCCGACTTCATCACCCTGCACGTGCCGAAGACCGAGAAGACCGCCAACATCCTGTCGGCCGAGAACCTCGCCAAGACCAAGAAGGGCGTGCGGATCGTCAACTGCGCCCGCGGCGGCCTGGTCGACGAGGCCGCCCTGGCCGAGCTGCTGAAATCCGGCCATGTCGCCGGCGCCGCCTTCGACGTCTTCTCCGTCGAGCCCGCGACCGAGAACGTGCTCTTCGGCCTCGACAATGTCGTCTGCACCCCGCATCTGGGCGCGGCCACGACCGAGGCGCAGGAGAACGTCGCCCTGCAGGTCGCCGAGCAGATGTCCGACTACCTGATGACCGGCGCCGTGCAGAACTCGCTGAACATGCCCGCGGTGACCGCCGAGGAAGCCAAGGTCATGGGCCCCTGGATCAAGCTGGCCGAGCATCTGGGCAGCTTCGTCGGCCAGCTGACCGACGAGCCGGTGAAGTCGATCAACATCGTCTATGACGGCGTCGCCTCCGAGATGAACCTCAAGGCGCTGGACTGCGCCGTGCTGGCGGGCTTCCTGAAGCCGACCACGCCGGACGTGAACCTCGTCTCCGCCCCGATCATGTTCAAGGAGAAGGGCGTCCATGTCTCGCAGACCAAGCAAGACAAGTCCGGCGCCTTCGACGGCTACATCAAGCTGACCGTCGAGCTGGAGAGCCGCACCCGCACCGTCGCCGGGACCGTGTTCTCCGACGGCAAGCCGCGCTTCATCCAGATCAAGGGCATCAACATCGATGCCGAAGTGGCGCCCTACATGCTCTACACGACCAACAAGGACGTGCCGGGCGTGATCGGCTCGCTGGGCATGACCGTGGGCGAGGCCGGCTACAACATCGCCAACTTCACCCTCGGCCGGACCGGCAACGGCGCCGACGCGATCGCGCTGATCCATCTCGACGAGGCGGTGAAGCCCGAGCTGGTCTCGAAGCTCGAGGCCCTGGGCAAGTTCCAGATGGTCAAGCCCCTGGCCTTCGACCTGGCCTGACGACAGCCGGCCGGACGGCAAGTTGACAGGGCCCCGGGCCCCCGCGGGACATCCCACCGCGGGGGGCCGGGGCCCTCTTGTCTTCCGCTGCGGGAAGGCAGATGGTCCCGGTCATCGAGCAGAAGGTTCCTTCATGACCCGCCGCAGCCGCCCGGCCCGCGGATGGTTCGCCATCCGCCGCCTGCCCCGTACCGTGACCTACGAGGTCGCGGATCCCCGCTGGACCCTGCCGCGGATGCGCGCGGCGGTAATCTCGGATCTGCATGTCGGCGCCCCCTGGGTGACGCTGGATCTGGTCGCGCGGATCGTCGAGCAGGTGAATGCACTCGCCCCCGACATCGTCCTGCTGCCGGGCGACCTGCTGCTCGACCGCAACATGTGGGCCTTCTCGCGCTTCGTCCCGGCCACCGACATCCTGCCGCTGCTGGCGGGGCTCCGCGCGCCGCTCGGCGTCTGGTCGATCCTCGGCAATCACGACTGGGCCGATTGCGACCTCGCCCGCGACACCGACCACCTGCGCAATTCGGTGATCGAGGCGCATGCCGCCGCCGGCCTGCCGCTCCTGCGCAACGAGGCGCGGCACATCCCCCATGGCGACACCGGCTTCTGGCTGGTCGGCAGCGACAGCCAGCGTGCCCGCCGCCATCGCCGCTCCGGCGGCCAGGGCCCGGCCTTCACCAGCTATCTCGACGCCGAAGCGGCCTTTGCCGCCGTGCCCGAGGGCGCCCCAGCGATCCACCTGGCGCATGAGCCCGACTATTTCGCCGAAGCCGACCCCCGCGCCTTCCTGCAGATCAGCGGCCATACCCATGGCGGGCAGATCAAGCTCTTCGGCCGCACCCCGTCGGTGCCCTCCGTCTACGGAAGCCGCTATGTCGGCGGCCATATCCGCGAAAACGGCAACCACCTGGTCGTCTGCCGCGGCATCGGCTATTCCGGCATCCCCTTGAGGATTGGCGTGCCCCCCGAAATCGCTATCGTGACCGTGGGGTAAACGGGAGGAGCACCCATGGAAGAGATCGTCATCCTGGGCGGGGCGCGCACCGCCATCGGCGGCTTCGGCGGCAGCCTGGCGGGCACCGCGCCGATCAAGCTCGGCGCCATTGCCGCCAGCGCCGCGATGGAGCGCGCGGGCGTGGAGCCGGGGCAGATCGGCCATGTGGCCATGGGCCATGTCATCAATACCGAGGCCCGCGACATGTACCTGTCGCGCGCCGCCGCGATGGAGGCGGGCATTCCCGAGGGCACGCCGGCGATGAACGTCAACCGGCTCTGCGGCTCGGGGCTGCAGGCGGCGGTCTCGGTGATCCAGTCGATTGCCCTGGGCGACGCCGAATTCGGCCTGGCGGGCGGCGCCGAGAGCATGAGCCGCGCGCCCTATTCCAGCCAGGCGGTGCGCTGGGGACAGAAGATGGGCGACATGGCCATGCAGGACATGATGGTCGGCGCCCTCACCTGCCCCTTCGGCACCGGCCATATGGGCATCACCGCCGAGAATGTCGCCGCAGAGCACCAGATCAGCCGCGAGGACCAGGACGCCTTCGCGCTGGAAAGCCAGGAGCGCGCGGGCCGCGCCATCGCCGAGGGCCGGTTCCGCGAGCAGATCGTGCCGGTCAAGGTGAAGGTCAGGCGCGAGGAAATCGCCTTCGACACCGACGAGCATCCAAAGGCGACCACGCTGGAGAAGCTGGCCGGGCTGCGGCCGGCCTTCCGCAAGGACGGGTCGGTGACGGCCGGGAATGCCTCGGGGCTCAATGACGGCGCGGGCGCGGTGGTGCTGGCCTCGGCGGAGGCGGCGGCGAAGGCCGGGCTGATGCCGAAGGCGCGGATCCTCGGCTATGCCCATGCCGGCGTGCGCCCCGAGGTGATGGGCATCGGCCCGGTCCCGGCGGTGGAGAAGCTGCTGGCGCGCACCGGGCTCTCGGCCGCGGATTTCGACGTGATCGAATCGAACGAGGCCTTTGCCGCCCAGGCGCTGGCGGTCAGCCGCGGGCTGGGCTTCGACGCGGCGAAGGTGAACCCCAATGGCGGCGCCATCGCGCTCGGCCATCCGGTGGGCGCGACCGGGGCGATCATCCTCGTCAAGCTGCTCTACGAGCTGGAGCGCACCGGCGGCACGCGCGGCCTGGCCACGATGTGCATCGGCGGCGGCCAGGGCATCGCGCTGGCGATCGAGCGCATCGCCGCCTGATTTCCGGGCGGGCGGGGCCGCTCCCCGCCCTGCCCCCGCTGCCGTTCAGCCTCTGTTCATCCCCCGCGATTAAGGATTTCCGCCGGAAGCCCCCGAGGATGCGGATGAAGAAGGCCCCGAATCCCAGCTTGCAGGAAATGCTGGCTACCGAGCGGCGCGCTCGGCTGGCCGCCGAACAGCTGCTCGAGTCGAAGCATGCCGAACTGACCCGCGCCAACCGGCGCCTCGGGATGCATGCCCGCCAGCTGACCGACGAGATCCTGCAGCAGCGCCGCGAAGTGCGCGAGGTCCGCTCGGAGGCGGCGGCGCTGAAGGGCCAGGCCAGCCAGGCACAGAAGGACCTGGAACGCGCCCACCGCCAGGCGACCGTCGCCGAACGGCGGCTCTGGGACGCGCTGGAAACCATCCAGGACGGGTTCGCCGTCTTCAACCGCCGCGACCAGCTGCTGATCGCCAACCGCGCCTACCTGTCGCTTTTCGACGGGCTCGACGGCATCCGCCCGGGCATCACCTATGGCGAGCTATTGCAGCTGCTGGTCGACGAGGGCGTGGTCGATATCGGCGCCGAGACGCCGGGAAGCTGGCTCGACATGATGCTGGAACGCTGGCACGGCGACCGGATCGAGCCGATGGTGCTGCGGCTGTGGAACGACACCTATGTGAAGCTGATGGACCGGCGCGGCCAGGATGGCGACCTGGTCAGCCTGGTGCTCGATATCACCGACACGATCCGCTACGAGCGCGAGATCGAGGATGCCCGCCAGCGCGCCGAGGCCGCGGCGCGGGCCAAGGCCGCCTTCCTGGCCAATATGAGCCACGAGATCCGCACGCCGATGAATGGCGTCGTCGGCATGTCGGACCTGCTGATCGAAAGCGATCTCGACGAGGAGCAGCGGCTCTATGCCGAGACCATCAAGAACTCGGCCGAGGCGCTTCTGGTCATCATCAACGACGTGCTCGACTATTCCAAGATCGAAGCGGAGAAGCTGGTCCTGCACCCCGAGCCCTTCGACCTGGAGCGCGCGATCCACGAGATCCTGGTGCTGCTGCAATCCTCCGCCGGAGAGAAGGGGCTCGACCTGCTGGTCGATTACGACATGTTCCTGCCGACCCGCTTCGTCGCCGATCCCGGCCGGATCCGGCAGATCCTGACCAACCTGATCGGCAATGCCGTCAAGTTCACCGTCACCGGCCATGTGCTGGTCCGCGTCACCGGCTACCATCAGGAGGACGGGCCGTTCTTCAACCTGCATGTCACGGTGGAGGATACCGGCATCGGCATCGCCGCGGACAAGCTGGGGCTGATCTTCGGCGAGTTCAGCCAGGTCGAGGACGAGCGGAACCGCAAGTTCGAGGGCACCGGGCTGGGCCTCGCGATCACCCAGCAGCTGGTCGGCATGATGGGCGGCGAGATCTGGGTCGACTCGGTCCCCGGCGAGGGCAGCTGCTTCGGCTTCCAGCTGACCATCCCCGAGGTCGAGCCGCCGGTGGCAACGGATTTCTCCCTGCCCGGCGGGCTGCACTCGGCGATGGTGGTGGACGACCTGCCGATCAACCGGATGATCCTGGAGAAGCAGCTGACCGCGATGGGGCTGCGGGTCGCGACCTACCGCTCGGCCATGGCCGCGCTGAACGACGATCCCGGCCGCTTCGACCTGGTGCTCTTCGACAATGACATGGCCGAGATGGACGGGCTGGCCTTCGCCGCGCGGCTGCGCGCCAAGGGCGGCGCCAATCCGGTGATCCTGATGACCGCCAATCCCTCGCATCTCGACGCCCACGAGGCCGATCTGCAGGGCATCTTCGCCGTGGTGCAGAAGCCGATGCTGCGGCGCGACCTGCATCTGCGGCTGCACGAGCTCGCCGATGCGATCAGCGCCGCCGCCGCGCGCCCGGCCCCGGCAGCGCGGCCGCGGATGCGCCTCCTGGCCGCCGAGGACAACAAGACCAATCAGCTCGTCTTCTCGAAGATGATCAAGCAGCTCGATCTCGACGTGACCTTCGCCAATGACGGCATCGAGGCGGTGGAGCTCTTCCGCAGCGTCGCGCCGCATCTGGTCTTCATGGACATCTCCATGCCGCAGATGGACGGCAAGGAGGCGACCCGCAGGATCCGCGAGATCGAGGCCAGGGACGGGCTGGAGCGCACGCCGATCTGTGCGCTGACCGCCCATGCGATGGAGGGCGACGACCAGGGCATCCTGGAGGCGGGGCTGGATTTCTACCTGACGAAGCCGCTGCGCCGGCAGGAGATCCTGGACCGCATCCGCGCCCATGTGCCCGAGGGGATCGAGATCGACCGCCCCGAAGAGGCGCCCGGCTGATCAGGCCGCCGCGGCCGCCTCGGCGGCACGCAGGAAGACCGGTCGCTCCGCCGTGCTCTCGCCCGGCTGGAAGCGGTAGCCGCCGGTGTCGAAGGCCGTCAGCCCCTCGAGGCTGTCGATGCGGTTCTCCATGACATAGCGGGCCATCGCGCCACGGGCGCGCTTGGCGTGGAAGCTGATCACCTGCGCCGCGCCGTTCTTCTCCTCGAGGAAGACCGGCGTCACCACCGGAAGCGCCAGCGCCTGCGTGTCGACCGCGCTGAAATACTCGACCGAGGCGCAGTTCACGAGCATCTTCGCGCCTGCCTCCTCGGCATCGGCATTCAGCGCCTCGGCGATCCGCGGACCCCAGTATTCGTAGAGGTTCTTCCCGGCCCTGGTCTTCAGCCGGCTGCCCATTTCCAGCCGGTAGGGCTGGATCAGGTCGAAGGGGCGCAAGAGGCCGTAGAGCCCCGACAGCAGCCGCAGATGGCCGCGCGCCCAGTGCTGCGCATCGGCGTCGAGCGTCTTCGCCTCGAGCCCCTGATAGGTGTCCCCGGCAAAGGCGCGGACCGCCGGGCGGGCATCCTCCGGCGTCTCCGCGCGGTAGCTGCGGAACCGGTCGCGGTTCAGCTTGGCCAGCGGCTCGCTGATCGACATCAGCTTGCGCAGCTCGGCCACCGACAGCTCCGCCGCCACGCCCGCCAGATAGGCCGCATCCTCCAGGAAGCGCGGCTCCGTCACCTCGGCGATGCCCGGATCTGTCCAGTCGAGCTTCTTTGCGGGGGAGACGGTGACGAGCATGGGATTCTCCATATCTTGCGGGACACGTGACTATACCCACATCAGATAGGGTGTCCAGAGCGCGCTAGTCCAGCTCGCGCGCCTCGTCGATCAGCATGATCGGAATGCCGTTGCGGATCGGGAAGGCAAGCCCGGCCGCGCGCGAGATCAGCTCCTGCCGCTCGGCATCGTAGATCAGCGTCGCCTGGGTGCGCGGGCAGACCAGCGCCTCCAGAACCCGCCGGTCAAGCAGCGGCTGCGGATCCTTCGGCGCCTCGCTCACTGCATCAGCTCCTCGCCGCCGCCGCCGCCGCGCAGCGCGAATTCGATCAGCGTCACCAGCGTCTCGCGCCGGGTGGTCAGCGAGGGCGCCTCGAGCAGCGCCTGCTTGTCCTCGGAATCGAACGGGCAGAGCATCGAGAGCGAGTTGATCAGAAGCTCGTTCTCGGCCTCCTTCAGGCTGCCCCAGTCGGTGGAGAGCCCGGCCTGGTCGAAATACCGCCCCAGGAGCGCCAGGAAGCTCGGCCGGTCGAAGCGCAGGTCGGTCTCGGCCGGGCCGAGGTCGCGGTCGAAGCCGCCCCAGCTGACATCCATGCGGCGATAGGCGGTGAAGCCCGAGGCCTCTTTCAGGATGCGGAAGCGCGAGATCCCCGAGAGGGTGATCATGTAGCGCCCGTCCTCGGTCTCGGAGAAGCCGGTGACGCGCCCGGCGCAGCCGATCGCGTGCAGGCTCTTCTCCTTGCCGCCCGGCGCCTCGGCCGGCTGGATCATCCCGATCAGCCGGTGCGACGTCTTGAGAGTGTCGTCGAGCATCGCCAGGTAGCGCGGCTCGAAGATATGCAGCGGAAGCCGCGCCCGGGGCAGCAGCAGCGCCCCGGGCAGCGGGAAGACCGGGATCGTGGACGGCAGGTCAGCAGCTGAAAACATGATCCGATGATAGTCCCGAGCGCGGCTCAGGCAAATATCATCGAGGAAAGTTTCCGCCGGCCGTTCAGCGCGACCGGATCCTGCGGCTTGAGCGCCTCGAAGATGGTGAAGAGCTGCGCCTTGGCGGCGCCGTCATTCCATTCGCGGTCGCGGCGGAAGAGATCCAGGAGCTCGTCCACCGCCCCCTGCACATCGCCCGAGGCATGCAGCGCCGTCGCCAGGTCGAAGCGCGCCTGCAGATCGGACGGATCCGCCTCGACCTGCGCGCGCAGCTCGGCGACGGGACCGGCATCGGCCGCCTGGCGCGCCAGTTCCAGCGCGGCGCGGGCGGTCTCGATCTCGGGCGCCTTCGACAGCTCGGCGGGCACTGCGTCCAGCAGCCCCTGGGCATGGTCGAGCTCGCCCATCGCGACATGGGCCCGCACCAGACCGCCATAGGCCGGCGCATTCGCCGCATCCTCGGCCAGGACGGCGGCGAAGGTCTGCGCGGCATCGACCGCGGCGCCCTCGCCCAGCATTTCCTCGGCGGCGGCCACGGCCTCGCCCAGCCCGCCATCGCCCGTCAGGTCGGTCAGGCGCTTGACGAAGGCCTTGATCTCGGAGCCCGCAACCGCGCCCTGGAAGCCGTCGACCGGCTGGCCCTGGTAGAAGGCGTAGACGGTCGGGATCGATTGCACGCGCAGCTGGCCGGCGATCATCTGGTTCTCGTCGACATTGACCTTGACCATCTTGACCTTGCCGCCGGCCGCGGTGACTTCGGCCTCCAGCATCGGGCCCAGGGTCTTGCACGGACCGCACCAGGGGGCCCAGAAATCGACGATGACCGGGACGTCCTGGCTTGCCTCCACGACATCGGCCATGAAGGTCGCCTCGGACACGTCCTTGATGAGATCGCCCGCAGCAGCGGCAGGCGCGTCGGATTTGGTGCCGAATTCAAGCATTGGTGGTCCCCAGCTTTCGCGTTGTTGGGCACTATATGCGCAGAATGCCGCGCGAGTCCAAGGGGCGGCTCGCGCGGATTTTCGACGCTGCGCCTCAGCCGTCGATGCGCGCGAAGACCGGTGCGTGGTCCGAGGGCTGCTCCCAGCCGCGGGCCTCGCGCAGCACCTCGCTGCCGCCCATCGCGGGCGCCAGGTCGGCCGTCGCCCAGACATGGTCGAGCCTGCGGCCCTTGTCCGCCGCCGACCAGTCGCGGGCGCGGTAGGACCACCAGGAATAGAGCTTGCCCTCGGGGATGTCCTGGCGCGTGACGTCGACCCAGTCCCCGGCCGCCATCAGATCGGCCAGCATCGAGGTCTCCACCGGCGTGTGGCTGACGATCTTCAAGAGCTGCTTGTGGCTCCAGACGTCATCCTCGCGCGGGGCGATGTTCAGATCGCCCACCAGGATGGATTTCTGCGGCTTGTGATCCACGAACCAGGCCGTCAGGTCCGACAGGAAGTCGAGCTTGTGGCCGAATTTCTCGTTCACCTCGCGGTCCGGCACGTCGCCGCCCGCGGGGATGTAGAAATTGTGGATCGTCACGCCGTTCGGCAGCTTCGCCGCCACGTGGCGGGTGTCGCCGCGGTCGAGCACGTCGCGATGCGGCACCGGCTCCAGCGGCAGGCGCGACAGGATGGCGACGCCGTTATAGCCCTTCTCGCCGCGCACCGCGGCATGCGACCAGCCCATTTCGGCGAAGGCCTCGTAGGGGAATTTGTCTTCCGGGCATTTGCATTCCTGCAGGCACAGCACGTCGGGCGCGTGTTCCGACAGCAGGCGCTGCACCAGCCCCTGCCGGAGCCGGACCGAGTTGATGTTCCAGGTGGCGATCTTGATGCTCATGGGTGCACTCCGTGTTGCCTCCTCCCTAGCGGCTCGGCCCGGCGGAAGCCAGCCAATGCCGGCCCTGCGTCACGGAGCCTGCGCCCGGCCAGCTTGCCCCCCGGCGGGGCTTTGGCTAGCTTCCGCCCAACCGACCCCCTGCAGGAGCCAGTCCGTCATGCGCCTTTCCGTCCTTCTCGCCGCCGCCCTCGCCTGTTTCGCCGGGCTGGCCCAAGCCGAGCGCGCACCGAGCGCGGAGGAGCTGAAGAGCCTCCAGAAGGACGCCACCGCCTTCGCCCGCAACACCGAGAAGAACCGCGCCGCCCGGGTGATCGACGCCCTGCCCGAGCGGGTGATCCCCAGCGTCGCGCAGCAGGCGATGACCCCGCCGAAGCTGATCCGCGACACGCTGGTCGAGCAGACCAAGGCCTTCGGCAAGACCTCGCAGCCCAAGGACGTGGCCGCGGATGTCTCGGGCGTGATGCTCGACGATGCCGGCGGGCTGACCTGGGGCGTGGTGCGGCTGACCGGCACCTCGATCTATTCCGGCCAGCGCGTGCGATTCGATACCCGCACCATCGCCATCCTGGAAGACGGCGACTGGCATTTCGCCCGCATCGACACCGACGCCCAGGCGGACCTGATCCGCGCCGCCTATCCCGAGATCACGGAGATCGACCCCGGTCGCTGAGCATGGCCAAGCGCTCCCCCCTGCAGAAGCGCCTGCGCCGCCTGGAGGTCCGCATCCAGCGCAATCCCCGCGTCCAGCGGGCGGTGCGCAACGGCTATGCCCGCTACATCCGCTTCGTCGAGCGCACGACGCGCTGGCAGTATCTCGGGCTCGACGCCTGGGGGCCCGAGGGCAACCGCGATCCGATGATCTTCTGCGCCTGGCACGCGCGGCTGGCCTGCACGCCCTTCGTCGGGCCGCTGATCGGCCGCAAGGCCAAGGTGCTGGTTTCGGACCATGCCGACGGGCAGATCATCGCCGAGCTCCTGCGCGCCGTCGGCTTCGAGCCGATCCTGCTGCAGACCTCGCGCAGCAAGACCGGCTCGCTGCGCGCCGCGCTGCACGAGCTGCGCGCAGGCGGCACGCTGGGCATGACGCCGGACGGTCCGATGGGCCCGCCGGAGCGCTCGAAGCCCGGCGCCATCATCCTCGCGGGGCTCTCGGGCGTGCCGATCGTGCCCCTGGGCTATGCCGCGCGCCCGGCGATCCGGCTGCCGAGCTGGGACCGTTTCGTGCTGCCCCTGCCCTGGGGCCGCGGCGTGATGTCGGCCGGGCCGCCGCTCTCCATCGGCCGGGACGAGCTCGGCGAGGAGGCGGTCGAGGCCGCCTGCCGCAGGCTCGACGCCGCGCTCGATGCCGAGGTGGCGCGCTGCGAGGCGGCGCTGAAGCGCTGAGCGCGGCCGCTCGCCTTGAAGACCTCCAGCTGCGGTCGGCATGGCGCCCGAAGCTGGCCCCTTGTTCTCCTGCGCGGCCGAAGAAACCCGGTCTCGAAGCGCCGTCGGCCGGTACCGGAAATTTCCTCCTCGATCCCAGGGCCCGCGGACATGCCGGCGGGTTCGCCAGCGCAACCGGCTCCCCCTGGGCAGTCCCGGCAGAACGCGATCAGGGCGCACAGCGGCAGCGGGGCGCGCGATCCGGGCATCGCCCGCGCGGCGTCCGCCCGGGCGGGACCAAGGCGTACCCGCAGGCTCGGGCCCGGGCGCGCTGGAGGTGAACCGCAGACGCATTGGCCGCTCCCGCCGGACCGCCCGGACGGCGCTTGGCGATCTGGCGCAGGCCGATGCCGGACACGGCCGGGGCGGCGATGATCGACGGCCCCGCCCCTGTCCGGCTGCGCCGCGCCCGATCCGGCGGAGCCCGTCCGGCTGGTGGATGGCATCCTCGGGCACCCGGGGCGGCGGTGAGGGCTCCTGGAGTAAGAAAAAGGCGCCCCGCCGACAGCCCGTCCCGGGGCGGTCATCGGAGGCTATTGCCCCGCGGCGCGGGCCGGGGGGCCCGGCGCTCGCCCGGCTGACCGGACGGGCGCCGCCAGGCGTCGCGAAGCTGCCGGACGGCGGTCCCGGGCGCGGCGCTCAGCTGCCCGAGCTCGGCCGCCTTTCGCCGTCGGTGATCCCGTGGATCAGGTAGTGATGGTAGGGCTTTAGGTCCTCGAAGCCGTTGAACGGCGTCGCCCAGATATCCGTCCGCCGCTTCAGATAGGTGATGTGGTCGAAATCCGCCGGGCTCGGGATGGCGAAGCAGGCCCCGCGCACGATCTCGGCGCGCACCTCCGGATCGTCGAGCTGGTGCAGCCGCCCGATCAGCGGCTCGATCCGGGCGCGGCGTTCCTCCGGCATGTCCGAGCGCACCGCCGCGAGGAGCGAATTGACCAGATGGTCGCGGTCGCCCTGCAGGAGCACGCCCAGCGGCTCCTCCTCGGCGGCGGCGGCCTCGACCAGGGCGGCGGTCTTCTGCTCCAGCCGGGTCTCGAGCTCGGCGAGCTTGCCGTCGGTCATGTTGAAGCGGTGCTCCATGATCCGCGCCAGATGCGCCTGCGCGAGCACCGTCGAGACGCTCGCCGGCAGGCGGTCGTCGCGGATCAGGTCGTTGACCACCACCGGGAAGTACTCGGCATGGACCGAGCGGCCGCCGATCACGCTGTTCTGGTAGACGCCGGTGACCGAGGCGCCAGTGCCCACGTCGCGATGGTGGTAGTAGGACAGGTACTCGTCGATGAAGCCGATATTGGCCCGCGCCAGGAACTCGATGTTGAAGCGCCAGTCGCCCAGCACCGGCAGCTTCTCGTGATAGCCGCCGATATCGTCGAAGATGCTGCGGCGGTAGACGAAGCTGATCGGCGCGAAGAAGTTGCCGATCGCCATCTGGAACAGGGTGACGTCGTTGACCCAGGGCTGGAACGGCGTCTGGCCGTGCTGGATCACCTCGCCGTCGCGGATCTCCTCGGAGACGCGCCAGGCGCGGGTCAGCACCCCCTGGAAACCCGCCGACTGCGCCGGGCGCGATTCAAGGAAGCCGACGCAGCGCGACAGGAAATCGGGATGCCAGCTGTCGTCGTCGTCATGGATCACCACGAATTCGGTATCGACGGCGCGCACGCCCAGATTCGAGGCCGCCTCCATCCCGACGCTGCGGTCGTTCGAGACCAGCGTGATCCGCCGCCGGTCGATCGGCGCGGCCTCGATGATTTCCTCGACCAGCTCGCGGTTGCCGCCGTCATTGACGATGACCCAGTGGTAGTTGCGGTAGCTCTGGTCGGCGACCGAGCGCATGGCCCGCTCCAGCAGGACCGGGCGGTCCTTGGTGCGGGTGACGATCGCGACCGAGCCCTCCCAGGCGAACTCGCCGCGCGGCTCCTCCGCCTCGGCCCCGCCGCCGGTATAGCCCGAGAAGTAGTTGGCCTGGCTGCCCAGCCCGACCACCCGCGCCTGGAAGTCGCGGGCGACGGAGGCGGGATATTCCAGCGCGATCTGCCCCGGCTGCCACAGCGAGCGCGAGACCCGCATCTCGGGGCTGGTGCCGTCGTCGAGATCGCGGATCACCGGCACGAAGCCCTCGCGGCCGAAATCGGCGCTGCGCGGCTTGCCCTGGAAATCCGCCACCTCGCCCGGCTCGGGGAAGAGGATGATCCGCTCCAGCTCGGCCATCGCGGCGTGCGACTTCTCGTAGATGCGGTCGAGCGGGTCGCTGCGGTGGATCTCGGTATAGTCGAGCACGTCGAGGAAGATCTGGTCGCTGCGCGCGCCCTTGGCGGGATCCTCCCCCATCACCGCGGCCATCTGGCGGGCGGCGATCTCGGCGCAGGGGCCGCCCTCTATCTCCTCGACGCTGGGCGCGAGCGGCTCGTAGAGGCTCTCGATCAGGTGGCGGTGGACGGCCAGAGCGGTCTCGGGATGGCCCTTGCGGTACCCGGTGGCGTCGAACATCACGCTGTAGCGCTCGGCCATCGGCGCGTCGTCCATGACGCCGAAATAGACCCCGGCGAAGCGCTCCTCGGGGAAGGTCGCCTGCAGCATCCGCTGGATCGAGCCCTTCCAGCCGGTATCGACCAGCACGAGCTGCGACTTGTCCCCCTTCAGCGCCTCGATCTGGCGGCACAGGGCGTCGTGGCTCTTCTCGAAATAGTCGCGGAACCAGCGCGAGGCCTCGTCATTGGCGGCCAGCAGCACGCGGAAATTGTCGCCGCGGAACTCGCCGCGCAGCGCCTTGAGCTCCTGCAGGCGCGGGTCGTGGGGCGCGGCGAAGTTTTTCAGGAAGGCGGCGCAGACATCGCCCATCGGCGTCCCGCCGAAGCTTTCCTGCGAGACCCGGAAGGCCAGGTCGAAATCCTTCAGGTAGCCCAGCCCCGCCTTCACGGCGGAGATGCGCGAAATGCCGAAATCGGCGGCCTCATAGGCCAGGTCCGGCCCGGCATAGAGGTCGAGCTGCTGCTTGATGCGCTTGCCGGCGCGGGTGCAGAACAGGACCTTGGCAGGGTCGCGCGCGTCGAGGAAACGCAGCTTGCGGTCAAGCTGGGCGATCCAGTGGAGCAGGATCGGGCCCAGCACGTCGACAGGTTTGGTCATCATTTCCTCACAGGACAGGCGCGCCGATCGGCAGCGGCAGGGGATCTTCCCCGGCCAGGCCGGCCAGCATGCTGCGATGGCTTTCCAGCCGCTTCTGCATCAGCGCCCGCGGCACCGGCAGGTGGATGGCCTCGAGGCCCCGGCGCTTGGCGGCGATGAAGTCGCCCTCCAGCGAGTCGCCCAGATGCAGCATCTTGCCGGGCGCCACCTCCAGCTCGGCGCAGACATGGTCGTAGAGCAGGCCCGAGCGCTTGGAGACCACGGTATCGGCGCTGGAGAAGATCCGCGCCACCTTGCCCGTGCCGATGCCGCAGGCCTCGACCAGCCGCGCGATATCCTCGCCGGGCAGGTACATGTCGGAGATGAAGATCACCGTCTTGCCGCGCGCCACCGCCAGGTCGATCAGGTTCTCGATGAAGGGCGCGCCGCGCAGCTGCGCCGCCTCGATCTCGAATTCCGCCTCGCGCCAGAGCCGCTCGTAGGGATCGCCCGGCAGCGACAGCGACGCCACCAGGTTCTGCACGATCTCGGGAAAGCGGCCCTCGCGGCAGCCCTTGACCGGCGGGCTCATCTGGTAGGCGGTGGAGGCGGAGAGCACCCGCGCCGAAAGGCAGGTGCGCTGGCTCAGCCGCAGCTCCGGATCCTCGCGCCCCGCGCGGCGCACGAATTCCGCGGCGACGTCGCCGAACCGCTCCAGCTCGGAGCGCCCGTCGCGCTGCAGCACGGTGTCGAACACGTCGAAGGAGCAGACATCGACGCGCTCCAGCAGGGTCTCGAACCGCTCGACCAGACGCTCCGTCCGCGGCGATCCGTAGTAGCTGTCATAGTCGGGGGCGTCGTAGATCTCGCGCTCTTCGCGGCCGTAGGTTGCTATCTCCGTCGCCAAATTCTGTCCCCCAGAGGTTCTTGCGAGTAAATCTATAGTTGCACAGCCGGGGCCGTTCAAGGCTTCCCGCCCGCGCCGTCCCGAGTGAAATTGAGCAAAATCATGCACTTGGAAAATAGGACCTTTGGCCACGGGGAAACCTGCATAGGGCGCGCGCGAAAGCCGCGCGGGGCCGCGGGCGCGCGACCTGCCGACCTCTTGCCTTTCTGCGCCGCCGCGGCCTAACTCCCGCCATGATGACCCAGACCGACGCCCTCCCCGCCCTTGTCACCGGTGCCTCCCGCGGGCTCGGTTTCGCCATCGCCCGCGCGCTTGCCGCCAAGGGGCACCATGTCATGGCCGTGGCCCGCACCATCGGCGGGCTCGAGGAGCTCGACGACGCGATCAAGGCCGAAGGCGGCGCGGCGACGCTGGCGCCGATGGACATCACCGAGGACGGCGCGATGCAGCATCTGTGCCGCTCGATCCACGACCGCTGGGGCGGGCTGTCGCTGTGGGTGCATGCCGCCATCCATGCCGCGCCGCTGACGCCGGCGAACATGATCGCCGCCAAGGACTGGGACAAGAGCCTGGCCATCAACGTCGACGCGACGCGGCGGCTGATCGTCTATGTCGCGCCGCTTCTGGGCGAGACCGGCCAGGCGCTGTTCTTCGACGATCCCGGCGTTCAGGGCAAGAAGTTCCACGGCAGCTACGGCGCCACCAAGGCCGGGCAGATCGCGCTGGCGCAGTCCTGGGCGGCGGAAACGGTGCGGACCGGGCCGAAGGTGCAGATCCTGACCCCGCCGCCGATGCCGACCGCGACCCGCGCCCGGTTCTTCCCGACCGAGCGCCCCGACGGGCTGGCGACGATCCACGAGGGCGCCGCCGCGATCCTGGCCGAAGCCGGGCTCTAGCGGCGGCGGTAGCGTTCCGCCAGCCGCTCGGGATCCGCGCCCGCGAGATAGCGCGCCAGTAGGCCCAGGTTCTTCGTCCCGCGGACCGTCCAGCCCTCGGCCTCGTAGCGCGCGGCGCTGGTCTCGGCGAGCCCGTCGAGCGCCCGCAGCCGCCCGCGGAGCCGCCGCGCCATCGCCACGTCCTCCATCAGCGGGATCGCGGGATAGCCGCCCGCCTCGTCATAGAGCCGCCGCGACACGAAGAGCCCCTGGTCGCCATAGGGCAGCCCGAGCACCCGCGAGCGCCAGTTCGCCCAGCCCGCGACCAGCGCCGGCGCAGGCCCGGAGGCACGGAAGCGCAGCGGAAAATACCCCGCCCGGTCCCAGCCGCCCGCCATGTGCGCCTCGAGCCCGCGGCACCAGTCGCCCGACAGTTGGGTGTCCGCATGCAGCACCAGGAGCCAGGGCGCGGCCGCCGCCTGCACGCCCCGTGCCAGCTGCGCGCCCCGTCCCGGCGGGCCCGAAATCACCGTCGCGCCCACCTCATCGGCTATCTCAAGGGTCGAATCCGCCGATCCGCCGTCGGAAAAGACCAATTCCCGGAACAATCCCGCGGTCAGGCCGGGCAGGATCGCGTGCAGCATGCCCGGAAGAGCATCACCAGCATTCAATGTCGGTATCACCACCGTGATCGGCGCCGCCATGGCCTTCCCTTTCCCGAGCGTTTACGTCATCTTTGTCGGGAACGCGCGCCCCTTACCGGGAGACCTAAATTGGTGCCAGACGAAACTCAACGGCCGCGGACGGTGCTGCGCATCGCCGGGCCCGACGGGAGGTCCTTCCTGCAGGGCCTCGTCACCAACGACACGAAGCGGCTCGACGCCGGCGCGGTCTATTCCGCGCTGCTGACGCCGCAGGGCAAGTACATCTCGGATTTCTTCCTGATCCCCGAGGGTCCGGAGGCGATCCTGATGGATCTGCCCGCCGAACATGCCGAAGCCGTGATGAAGAAGCTAGCGCTCTACAAGCTGCGCGCCAAGGTGACGATCGCGGAATCGGGCCTGAGCGTGGAGCGCGGGCTGGGCCCGGTCCCCGCCGATGGCTGGGCCGATCCGCGCCATGCCGACTTGGGCTGGCGGCGCTACGGCACCGATCTGGCCGAGGCGCCGGAAGTGGCCCGTGCGATCGAGGCCAAGCGGGTGGAGCTTGCCGTCCCCGAGGCCGGGGTCGAGCTGATCCCCGGCGACACCTACATCCTCGAGGTCGGGCTCGACCGGCTCAACGGCGTCGATTTCCGCAAGGGCTGCTTCGTCGGCCAGGAGATCGTCGCGCGGATGAAGCACAAGCTGGAGCTGCGCAAGGGGCTGAAGCGGGTCTCGGTCTCCGAACCGGTGCCGGTCGGCACCGAGATCGTCTCGGACGGGGTCGCCGCCGGAACGCTCTACACCCAGGCCGGGGGCGCCGGGCTGGCCTTCCTGCGCTTCGACCGGCTGGGCGACGCGATGACCGCGGGCCCCGCCTCGGTCGCGGTGCTGGAAGAGGCGTGAGCCGCGCCGCCGGGCTGGCCCGCGCCCTGCCCGGCGCCGAGCTCGCCCGGCTGCTGCCGCTTTCGGGCGGCGACCTTTCCGAGATTTCCCGGGCCGATCTGGCCGACGGGCGCAGCGTCGTGCTGAAAACCGGTCCGCTCGCCCGGGCCGAGGCCCGCATGCTCAGTGCCCTGGCCGGGGCCGGCGCCCGGGTGCCGCGGGTCCTCGGCACCGATGACGGCCTGCTGGTGCTGGAGTGGCTGGAGCCCGCCCCGGCCAGCGCCCCCGCCTGGGAAGACTGCGGCGCGATGCTGCGACGGCTGCATGACCGCCACGGCGCGGCCTATGGCTGGGAGGAGGACTTCGCCTTCGGCCCGGTCGCCATCGCCAATGCGCCCCTGCCGGACTGGCCGTCCTTCTGGGCGGAACGGCGGCTGGCCCCCGCCCTGCCGCATCTGCCCGCCCGCCTGGCCCGGCGGGTGGAGGCGCTCTGCACCCGCCTGCCCGAGCGTCTGCCCGCGCGCCCGGCGGCGTCGCTCCTGCATGGCGATCTCTGGTCGGGCAATCTCCATTTCACCGCCCCCGGCGCCGCGCTGATCGACCCGGCCTGCTATCACGGCGATGCCGAGGCGGACCTCGCGATGCTCGCCCTGTTCGGCCGTATCCCCGCCGCCTTCCTCGAGGGCTACGGCCCGCTCGCCCCCGGCTGGGAGACGCGCCGCCCGCTCTACCAGCTCTGGCCCGCCCTGGTGCATGTCCAGCTCTTCGGTGCAGGCTATCTCGGCCTGGCCGGAACCCTGCTGGAGCGCTGCCAAGCTTAACGCGGCATTAGCCCAAACATCAGGACTCATTTGAAAAAATCGCGCGGTTCAGGCTTCTTGCACGCAGAAACCTTCCCCCAGAGGATCCCTGCATGACCAGCCACCGCAACCTGTTCGCGGCGCTTGCCGCCTACCTCTCCGCTTCCGCCAGCATGTCCGTCGCCGCCGAGTTCGTCCCGGCCGATCCCGGCTATTCCGTGCTGCGTCTCGGCCAGCATGACGCGGCGCATCCCGCCGCCTATGCCGCGCTCAGGACCGCCCGCGCCGCGTAGCGCCGCCGGGCCCCGTCACGCGGTGACACCGGCGCCGCGCCCGCCGCACGGACGGGCCCGGCAGCGCCGATCCTGACGGAACCGTCGCAGCGAAGGCGCCCTCCGCCGGGCGCCGCGTCCCTGCAAGAACTCGGCGGGTCAGGCTTCGGCGAGAATGTCGAGGAAGGCGGGGCCGAAACGCTCCGCCCGCCGCTCGTCGAGGATCGCGGCCATCGTGCCCAGATCGCGCGGCCGGATCTCGGCCAGCTTGGCGATCTGCCCCGCCGAGCAGGTCAGCGGCTTCAGCGTGCCGCAATCGCCGCGGCTGAGCTGCGCCTGCGCTGCCAGCAGACGGTCGTAGAGCGAGCCCGACTCGCGCCCCGCCAGCTTGCGCCGCGCCGGATGCAGCCGTTCCGACTCGCCCGCGATCACCTCCAGGAAGGTCTCGCCGAAGCTGGCCAGCTTCTTGGCGCCGACGCCGCCGATCCGCGCCATCTCGTCGAGGCTCTGCGGCCGCCGCTCGGCCATCTCGATCAGCGTGCGGTCGGGGAAGATGACATAGGCCGGCACCTGCTGCGCCTCGGCCAGCGCGCGGCGCTTGGCCTTCAGCGCCGAGAGCAGCGGCGCATCCTCGTCCGAGACCATCGCCTTGACCGCCGGGCGCCGCTCGGTCTTCGACATCACGTCTTTGCGCAGATCGACCTGCACCTCGCCCTTCAGCACCGGCCGCGCGGCATCGGTCATGTAGAGCGCGCCATGGCGTTCGGTATCCGGGCGCAGGAGGTCGCGGCCCATCATCTGCCGGATCAGCCCCTGCCACTGGGTCTTGGAGAATTCGCCGCCGCAGCCGAAGGTCGGCAGCCGGTCATGGCCGCGCTGCCGGACCTTCTCGGTCTCGCTGCCGGTGAGGATGTCGATCAGATGGCCCGCGCCGAAGCTCTCGCCGGTGCGCAGCGCCGCCGAGAGCACCTTCTGCACCGCCACCGTGCCGTCGATCACCTCGGGCGGCGACTGGCAGAGATCGCAATGGCCGCAGGGTTCCGACGCCTCGCCAAAATAGCCCAGCAGCACCTGGCGGCGGCATCCCAGCGCCTCGGCAAGGCCCAGAAGCGCGTTCAGCCGGCCATGGTCGGCATCCTTGCGCTCGGCCGGGGCCGCGCTTTCGTCGATCTGGGCGCGGCGCAGGCGGATGTCGTCCTGGCCGTAGAGCGTCATGGTCTCGGCCGGAGCGCCGTCGCGGCCCGCGCGGCCGATCTCCTGGTAGTAGGCCTCGATCGATTTCGGCAGGTCGGCATGCGCCACCCAGCGGATGTCGGGCTTGTCGACCCCCATGCCGAAGGCGACGGTGGCAACGACGATCAGCCCGTCCTCGCGGCTGAAGCGGGTCTCCACCTCGCGCCGGCCCTCGGGATCCATGCCGCCGTGATAGGAAACCGCCGCATGGCCGTCCTTGCGCAGCGCCTCGGCGATCTGCTCGGTCTTGGCGCGGGTGCCGCAATAGACGATGCCCGACTGGCCGCGGCGGGCGGCGGCGAAGCCCAGGATCTGCTCGCGCGGGCGGTCCTTGGGCTGGAAGGCGAGATGGATGTTCGGCCGGTCGAAGCCGCGCAGGAAGGTTTCCGGCTGCACGCCGTCGAACAGCCGGGTGACGATCTCGGCCTGGGTCTCGGCATCGGCCGTGGCGGTGAAGGCGGCGACCGGCACGCCCAGATCGCCGCGCAGCGCGCCGATCCGCAGGTAGTCGGGGCGGAAGTCATGGCCCCACTGGCTGACGCAATGCGCCTCGTCCACGGCGATGAGCCCGACGCCCAGCCGCTGCATCAGCTGCCGCGTGCCCGAGGCGGCCAGCCGTTCCGGCGCCATGTAGAGAAGCTTCAGCCGGCCCTCGTCGATCGCCCGGAAGACCTCTTCGGTCTCCTCTTCGGTATTGCCCGAGGTCAGCGCCCCGGCCTCCACCCCCACGGCCTTCAGCGCGCGGACCTGGTCGCGCATCAGCGCGATCAGCGGGGAGATGACGACGGTGACGCCCTCGCGGCAGAGCGCCGGAAGCTGGTAGCACAGCGATTTCCCGCCGCCTGTGGGCATGATCGCCAGGGTGTCCCGCCCCTGGATGACAGCGTCGACGATCTCTTCCTGCCCGGGGCGGAAGGCGTCAAAGCCGAAAATCTCCGACAGCAAGCTGCCGGGGGACCGGAATAGCCCGTCAGGCATGGATGGAAAGGCCTGTTCTTGTCTGCTGCTCGTTATGCCATAACTTTGGCACATCAAGCCCGGGTTAACAAGCAAGGGACCGATGCTTCCCCCGTTCGACCGCTATGTCGCGCCGGCCCGCCCAAGAAGCGGGCTCTGGCGCACGATCCTCGGGATCGTGCTGATCCTCGCTCTCGGCCTTGCGTTGCAGGCCGGGGCCATCGCGCTGGGGCTGGGCCTGCATCGCGGCGACCGCGCCGAGACGCTGGCCATGCTCTCCTCGGGCGCCACCCCGGCCTCGGTGCTGGTGCTGCTGGCCAGCTTCCTGCCCTTCGTGGTGGCGGTGGTGCTGGTGACCTGGCTCCTGATGCGCCGCGGCCCCGGGACGCTCTGGGGGCCCGACTGGGTGCCGGATTTCCTGCGCGCCGTCCTGGTGCTCGGCCTGGCGACGGCGGCGCTGCTGTGGTTCGGCCCCGCGGGAAGCGGCCCGGCGCCGGTGCGGCAGGTGCCGCTCGGGCTCTGGCTGGCGCTCCTGCCGCTGGCGCTGCTGCTCGTCGCGGGGCAGACCCTGGCGGAGGAGCTGATGTTCCGCGGCTTCCTGCTGCAGCAGCTCGCCGCGCGCTTCCCGCGCTGGCCGGTCATCTGGTTCTGGCTGCCGCCGGTCGTCTTCGGCGCCGCGCACTGGGCGCCCGGAATGGGGTTCATGTCGCCCCTGGCGATGGGCTACGCGCTGGCCTTCGGGCTGGTGGCGGCCGACCTGACCCGGCGCAGCGGCAATATCGGCACCGCCTGGGGGCTGCATTTCGTCAATAACTGCACCGCCATTCTGGTCTTCTCCAGCCAGGAGCAGCTCTCGGGCCTCGCGCTGTGGCACCTGGCGAACCCGGTGGAGACCCTGTTCGAGCGGCCCTGGCTGGCGCTTCTCGACCTCCTGCCGCTGGCCCTGGCCTGGGCGATCCTCTCCCGCCCGGCCGCACGCTGATTGCATTTCCCCTGCGGCCTGACTATCTGGGGCGCACCCGAGACACAGGCAGGCCCATGAACTGGATTTCGAACTACGTCCGTCCCAAGATCAACTCGCTCTTCTCCCGCCGGGAGATGCCCGAGAACCTGTGGACCAAGTGCGACGAGTGCGGCACCATGCTGTTCCACCGGGAGCTGCGCGACAGCCTGAATGTCTGCACCAATTGCGGCCATCACATGGTGATCACGCCGCGCGACCGTTTCATCTCGCTTTTCGACGGCGGCCTCTTCCAGGAAGTGAAGATCCCCGCCCCGACGCCGGACCCGCTGCATTTCCGCGACCAGAAGCGCTATCCCGACCGGATGAAGGCGGCGCAGCGCGCCACCCAGGAGCACGAGGCGATGCTGGTCGCCACCGGCGAGATCGGCCGCACCCCGGTCGTCGCGGCGGCCCAGGATTTCAGCTTCATGGCCGGCTCCATGGGCATGTATGTCGGCAATGCGATCATCGCCGCCGCCGAGACCGCGGTGAAGACCGGCCGGCCGCTGATCCTGTTCTCCGCCGCGGGCGGCGCGCGCATGCAGGAGGGCATCCTCAGCCTGATGCAGATGCCGCGCACCACCGTCGCCGTGCAGATGCTGAAGGAAGCGGGCCTGCCCTATATCGTCGTGCTGACCCATCCGACCACGGGCGGCGTGACGGCAAGCTACGCGATGCTGGGCGACGTGCAGATCGCCGAGCCGAACGCGCTGATCTGCTTCGCCGGCCCCCGCGTGATCGAGCAGACCATCCGCGAGAAGCTGCCCGAGGGATTCCAGCGCGCCGAGTACCTGCTGGAGCACGGCATGCTCGACCGCGTCACCCCGCGCGGCCAGATGCGCGACGAACTGATTACCATCACCCGCATGCTGATGGGCCTTCCCCCGGCGATCAAGGGCGAGCTGCCCGCGCCGGGCGAGCCCTCGGCGGAGACCCCGGCCGAAGAATGACCCAGAGCTCCGACGCGCTGCTCGAGCGCATGATGACGCTGCACCCCAAGGTGATCGACCTGACGCTCGACCGGGTGGAGCGGCTGCTGGCTGCGCTCGGCCATCCCGAAGAGCAGCTGCCGCCGGTCGTCCATATCGCCGGCACCAACGGCAAGGGCTCGACCCTGGCGATGATCCGCGCCGGGCTCGAGGCCGCGGGCGGCAGGGTCCATGCCTATACCTCGCCGCATCTGGTGCGTTTCCACGAGCGCATCCGGCTTGCCGGAGAGCTGATTTCCGAGGACGCGCTGAGCACCCTGCTCGACGACTGCCTGGCCGCCAACGGCCCCGATCCGATCACCTATTTCGAGATCACCACCTGCGCCGCCTTCCTGGGCTTCGCGCGGACCCCGGCCGACTGGTGCCTGCTGGAGACCGGCCTGGGCGGACGGCTCGACGCGACCAACATGGTGGCCAGGCCGCGGCTGACGGTCATCACGCCGGTCAGCCTCGACCACCAGCAGTACCTGGGCGAGACCCTGGGCGAGATCGCCGGCGAGAAGGCCGGCATCCTGAAGCCGGGCGTGCCCTGCATCGTCGCGCGCCAGCCCGAAGAGGCGATGGCGGCGATCGAGGCCCGCGCCGAGGCGATCGGCGCGCCGCTGATCGTCTGCGGCCGCGATTTCGACGCCTGGGAAGAGATGGGCAAGCTGGTCTACCAGGACAAGTCGGGGCTTCTCGACCTGCCCAAGCCCGTGCTGCGCGGCCGCCACCAGATCGAGAATGCCGGCATGGCCGTGGCCGCGCTGCGCCAGCTCGGCATTGACGCGGCGGGCTGCGAGGGGGCGCTTGCCTCCGCCGACTGGCCCGCGCGGATGCAGCCGCTGGTCGGCACCAAGCTGAACGCGCTGGTCCCGAATGCCGAGCTCTGGCTCGATGGCGGGCACAACCCCTCGGCCGGAGAGGCGCTGGCGGCGACGCTGGCGACCATGCCGCAGAAGGAGACGATCCTGATCTGCGGGATGCTCAACACCAAGGATCCGCTGGGCTACCTGAAGCCGCTGGCGGCGCATGTGCGCAACCTGATCGCGGTCAGCATCCCCGATTCCGACGCGACGCTGCGCGCCGAGGAGACCGCGGCCGCCGCCGAAGCCGCCGGGATGAAGGCCAATGCCGCCGAGTCGGTTCCCGCCGCGCTCTCGGCGCTGAATGACGTGGCGCCGAAGGCCCGCATCCTGATCTGCGGCTCGCTCTACCTGGCCGGATCGGTGCTGCGCGACGCGTGACGCCCGGACGGTCCGGCCGGCGAAAGGCGATGCCCCCCGCCGCCGAAACGCGCTAGCATCCGGGGGCAGGAGGTCCCCGATGCTGCGCTGTCTCTGCCTTTTCCTGCTCCTCGCGGGCGCTGCCCGCGCCGAGAGCACCGAGAACCTGCTGGCGCTGAGCTGGCAGCCGGCCTTCTGCGACCTGGCGCAGAACGGGCGGAAGCCCGAATGCGCCAAGCTCAATGGCGGCGAGCTGCCCTGGACCGAAGAGGGCTTCACCCTCCACGGGCTCTGGCCGCAGCCGCGCTCGGCGGAATACTGCGGCATCTCCACGACCGAGGAGGCCTCCGACCGCGCGGGCGACTGGGACGCGCTGCCGAAGATCGCGCTCGACCGCGAGACGGCGGCGGCGCTCATCCGGCTGATGCCCGGCGTGCGCAGCCAGCTCGAGCGGCACGAATGGACCAGGCACGGCAGCTGCTACGGGGACGAGGCGGGCCAGCTCGGCTATTTCCGCGACGCGCTCTGGCTGACGGCGGAGGTCAATGCCGCGCTCGGGCCCCTGATGTCTGAACGGCTCGGCGGGCAGGTCGCCCTGGCCGAGCTGCGCGACGCGCTAGACGCGCAATTCGGCGCGGGCACCGGCAATGCGCTGGAGATGGACTGCCGCCGCGACGGCGACCGCTGGCTGGTCTCGGAGATCCGGCTGCACCTGACGGGCGAGATCGACCCGTCGCGACCTCTGTCCCCCCTCCTCGCCCGCCCCTCCCCGGTGCCCTCCGACTGCGACACAGCCGAGGTCGACGCCGCCGGAGCGCGGTAACTCGGGGCTTGCCCCATGGGCAGCGGCCAGGCCGGAGCGGGTTGCGCATACCGGCGAGAGGGACCCAGCTCGGGAACCCTGAGAGTTGGACCGGGCGCATGCCGAAGCCCGCCTCGCCCCGCTGCCGCAGGGCGCACTCGTCCGTCGAGCGCATCAATGGTTCGGGCAGGTGCCAAGTGGTCCGGGCGCAGCTGGCGACGGCGCGCGCTTCGCTGCGGCCCCGCGGGTCGCTGCCGATCTGATCCGATCCCGAGAGGGATTGGCGGGTGCATGGCCTGGGCAAACGGGGCCGCCCCGAAGCCTTTTCCGACTGAGGAGGATCGCGAAACGGTCCGGGGCACGGGTTCCCCGACGACCGCGATACGGACCTGCCTGACCTTGAAGATCCTGTTCGGCCTGCCGCAGTGCCAGACGGTCGGCCCCGTCGCGCGCCGGATCGAGATGGCCGGGCGCCACGGGCCAGTGCCGCATTGCCCGACGCTCTGCCGCTGCCAGGCCCGGATCGCGGTGCAGCTCCCATGCCGCTGGTCCGGCCGCCCTGGACCTGCGGATCGGCAATAAGGCGCAAGCGCCCTGGTCCGGGCGCCGCGTCGAATGGGCATCCGCTTCCGCGGCGATGGAGCATGGCTCGCGCGCAAGCATGGCCCGATGCGCAGGCGTGCATGGCGCAAGGTGCATCCGGCGATGGCCACCGCCACCGGAGTTATCCGCGCGGTCGCATTCACCTCCTGCCGTCAGGATGACAGCCCCGTCCTGCCGGAGCTGCTGTCGCAGCCCCCTCCGGGGAAGAGATCGGGAGCGTTGCCGCAGAATTGCCAGCGGATGCGCCATCGGTTCGAGCGCCGCTGCCATGCCGCGATCCTCGCGCGTGGCGCTGACCCGATCATTCCGGTCCGCCGGAACGGCCAGGCCTGGCAAACCGACGGCTCCGATGCGGCCTGTCCGGCGTCTGGGCCGGACGCTCTGAACGATGTGGGTCGGCCACAATGCGCGGTGTCGCGTCGACGTCCGGATGAATCACCACAAGCTCTCAGGCGTTCGGATCATGTCACGCGACCCCAATCGCCAAACCGCCGCGATCCGGAACCGCGTCCTTCGGGATGTGCGGACCAATGACGCGTCCCGCTCCAACATGAACCAATGCGCGGCCCTCCGAAGCGCCGAGAGCGCAGTCCTGACCTGACGCAAACCGGGCAAGGAGCAGCGATGTCCAATCGGAGATTGGCGCAACTAGGTCGCCTCGCATCGTCGTGGATGACCATGGTCCGTTCCCCTCTTTTCCCCCGCTGAACGGCGTCTTCGATTTCCTGTCCTATGGCGTCAAGCTGGGCCTCTTCGGTCTCGCGCGCGCGGATGCTCTGGACGCAGCCTCTGGCCCTCGCCGCTGCGGTCATCTTCCTCGGGCTCGGCTGCGCGCTGATCCTCTGCGTCGAGCTGATGAACCGGCTCTCCGGCGTCGCCTTCTTCGATTTCACCGAGATGGCGCAGGCCTTCCGGGCGGGCGAGACCGGGCGCGACTGGTGGGTGCCGGCGATGGTCTTCTCCACCGTGCTGCCGACCGGGCTGCATCTGGGCCATGCGCTGCTGAGCACGCTGCTTCAGCCCGTGCCGCTGGCCGCGCGGGCATTGGAAGACGCGGTCGGCCGGGCTGCCTACCCCCCCTGGGCGATGGTCGGCGCGCCGCTCCTCGTGACGGGGGCAGTTCTGGCCTATGCGGCGATGCTCTATGCGGTGATCTGGGTGCCCGCCGTCACGGTCTTCGAAGGCACCAGCGCGCTCTGGGGCCCCGCGGCAGAGGCGATGACCCGCTGCCTGTCGCTTTTTGAGCGCTGGCAGGCCGTCGTTTCGGGCTGGCTCAGCTGACCGGGCGGCGCAGGCTCTCGGCAAGCTGCGCGAGGCTGTCGAGATTGTGGCAAGCGTGGAAGCTGTCGACCTGCGGCAGGAGCGCCCTGATGCCGCCGGCCTTCGGCTCGAACCCGTCGAACCTGAGCAATGGATTGAGCCAGATGATCCGGCGGCAGGACTTGCGCAGCCGCTCCGCCTCGGCCGCCAGCCCGTCGGGGTCCTCGCGCTCCAGCCCGTCGGTGATCAGCAGCACCACCGCCCCCTGCCCCAGCACCCGGCGCGACCAGTCGCGGTTGAAGCGGTGGAGCGCCGCGCCGATCCGCGTGCCGCCCTGCCAGTCCTGCGCCTCGGCGCCCGCGCGGGCCAGCGCCGCATCCGGGTCGCGCCGCGCCAGCGCGCGGGTCACGTTGGTCAGCCGCGTGCCGAAGGTGAAGGCATGGACCGGACCCCAGTTGCCCTCGGGCGCATGCATCAGCCCGTGCAGGAAATGCATCATGATCCGCGAATAGACCGCCATCGAGCCGGAGATGTCGCAGAGCGCCACCAGCGCGGGCGGCCGCTCCCGCGGGCCGCGGCGCATCAGCCGGTCGACCTCGCCGCCGCGGCGCATCGAGCGGCGCAGGGTCGCCCGCAGGTCGGGGCGCGGCCCGTGCACCTTCGGCACCAGCCGGCGGGTCTTCAGCGGCGCCACCGGCAGGCGCAGGCGGCGGATCGCGGCCTGGGCCTCGCGGGTCTCGGCCAGGCTCATCTGCTCGAAATCCATGGCGCGCAGCCGCTCGTTCGCCGACCAGCTGAGCGAGGCCTCGATCTGCAGCTCCTCGCGCTCCTGCGGCTGCCGCTTCGGCTCGGGCGCGTCGGTCAGCGCCTCGGCCGCGCGGCGCTCCGCGCTTTTCGGCTTCGGTTTCTCCTCGTCCCTGCGGATCGCGGGCGAGAGCATGTGGATCATGTTCTCGAGGAATTCCGGGTCGCGCCAGAACATCGCGAAGACCTGGTCGTAGAGCTCCAGATGCTCGGCCCGGGTGATCAGGCAGGCGCGCAGCACGTGGTAGAAGTCCCGCTTCGAGGTGAAGCCCGCCACCGCCACGGCGCGCACCGCATCCTCCACCTGGGCGGTGCCGATCTTCACCCCGGCCTTGCGCAGCGCGCGGGTGAAATGGACGATGTTGTCGGGCAGCCGCCCCGGTATCTCGGGCAGCGCGCTCACGCCATTTCCCTGAGCCTGGCCTTCGCCTCCTCGAGGATGCGCGCGGCCTCGGACCCGGCGATGCGGGCGATGTCGTCCTGGTATTTCAGCACCGCGCCCAGCGTTTCCGAGATCAGCTCTGGCGTCAGCGCCACGGTGTCGAGCGCGATCAGGCAGCGCGCCCAGTCGATGGTCTCGGCGACGCCCGGCGACTTGAAGAGGTCCTCGTCGCGCAGCCCCTGCACGAAGGCCACCACCTCGGCGGAGAGCTGCGCCGAGACGCCGGGAATGCGCGCCTGCAGGATCTCCATCTCGCGCGCGAAGTCCGGATAGTCGACCCAGTGGTAGAGGCAGCGCCGCTTCAGCGCGTCATGCACCTCGCGGGTGCGGTTCGAGGTCAGGACGACGATCGGCGGCTCGGGCGCGCGGATCGTGCCGAGCTCGGGCACCGTCACCTGGAAATCGCTGAGCGCCTCCAGCAGGAACGCCTCGAAGGGCTCGTCGGTGCGGTCGACCTCGTCGATCAGGAGCACCGGCGCCCCCGCCGGATCGGGCGACATCGCCTGCAGGAGCGGACGCCGCACCAGGAACTCCTCGGAGAAGAGCTCTGCCTGAAGCGCCTTGCGGTCCGCCTGGCCTGCCGCCTCGGCGGTGCGGATGGCGATCATCTGGGCGGCGAAATTCCATTCGTAGATCGCCGAGGCGCTGTCGAGCCCCTCGTAGCATTGCAGCCGGATCAGGCTACGGCCGAGCCCGGCGGCCAGCGCCTTGGCGATCTCGGTCTTGCCGGTTCCGGCCTCGCCCTCGAGAAAGAGCGGCTTGCCCAGCGTCAGGCCCAGGAAGGCCACCGTTCCCAGCGCGCGGCCGCAGACATAGTCCTGCGCCGCGAGCATCGCCTGCGTCCCGTCGATCGAGCCCGGTATCCCTGCCACTTTCGTCCTCCCCGCCAGCGGTCCTCTTCCGTGGTACCGTTCCGCCCGGCCTCTGTCCACGCAAGGACCTTGCCATCCGGCGCGCGCGGACCGACATAGGACCATAGCAGCATGGAAGGGCCGGCTATGAACTTTCTCAACCCGACCTCCGTCCTGGCCCGCGACCCGATCGAGGCCCTGGCCAGCGGCAGCGAGGAGGCGGTGCTTGCCGTCATCACCGGCGTGGAGGGCCCCTCCTACCGCCCGGTCGGCGCGGCGATGGCACTGTTCGGCACGGGCGAGCGCGCGGGGACGCTGTCCTCGGGCTGCATCGAATCCGACATCATGATCCACGCGATGGAGGTGCTGGAGAGCGGCCGGCCGGTCTCGATCCGCTATGGCCGCGGCTCGCCCTTCATCGACATCCAACTGCCCTGCGGCGGCGGGCTCGACATCCTGCTGGTGCCCCGCCCGCCGCGCGAGCTGATGCACCGCGTCTCGGCACGTCGCAGCGCGCGGGTGCCCTGCGTGCTGCGGATCGACCGCGAGACGGGCGCGATGGCGCTGGCCGACGAGGGCGCGACCGGCTGGGACGGGGCGGCATTCTGCGTGCGCTACGACCCGCCGCTGAAATTCCTGGTCTTCGGCAAGGGCCCCGAGGCCTGCACCTTCGCCGCGCTGGTGCAGTCGGCGGGCTATCCGAACCTGCTGCTTTCGCCCGATCCCGAGACGCTGGATCTGGGCCGCGGCGCGGGCTGCCCGACCGAGCAGCTGCTGCGGAAGGCCGTGCCCGAGGGCGTGGCGGCCGATCCCTGGACCGCGGCGGTGCTGTTCTTCCACGACCATGACTGGGAGCCCGATATCCTGCGCGACCTGCTGGCCAGCCCGGCCTTCTACATCGGCTCGCAAGGGTCCCAGCGGGCGCGCGACGCGCGGATGCTGCAGCTCGAGGCGATGGGGGTAAGCGAGGCCGACCGGGCGCGGCTCCACGGTCCGGTCGGCCTGATCCCCTCGGCCCGGGACGCCGGCACGCTGGCGGTCTCGGTGCTGGCCGAGATCCTCGCCGAGGCCAAGGCCATCGCCGCCTAGCAGGCGGCCCGATGCCGGGCGCCCGGATGCCGGAAAGCGGCACGCCGAGCTGCATGTCCCGGCGCGCTGAACCGCGAACAATCCCAGCCCGGCCCACTGCCTGCGCCAGGATGGTCTGCTTGGAGAAAACCCGTCGCACTCGGCTGCACTGGTCGCGAGAACGGGACAGCCACCGGCTCCACGACCGATCCTGCGCAAGGCAGTAGCCAGAGATCTCGAGGCAGGAGGCTGCGCCCTCTGCGCACCGGAGCGTCCCGCCCGGGCCCGAACGCGCCCCATGGGAGCCGAGTCCGCAAATCCATCGCCGGTGCCCGCTCCGGCATGTCCCGTGGAAGGCCGCTGGCCCCGCCGGCAGCCTGCGCCCCCACGGCAACGCGAGCGGGGCCGCATCTCGGCCAAGCTGGCGACAGGAGCCGAACTGATGCCGATCGTGCGGGGACCGGTACAGTTCGCCGTCCTCTTCGCGCCTTGCCAGCCGACCGGCGCGCACGGCCCGGACGGGCAGCGATGTTCGGCAAATTCGGCAAGCACGCCCGACAGACCGGACGGCATCGCGGCGAATGCGAACCGCACTGCATTGATCGCGCCATGCGGGCGGGGTCGGCTCCCTGGGCAGCCGCGCGGCACAAGGAGCCTGTGCTCGCCGCTTCGGCAAGGGTGCCCCTGTTCCGCCAGCTGCGCCCTGCTAACGCCGGTGAGCCACGCGGAGACTGGACTTTCCCGTCCAGCCCCGTACGTGGCTGGCACCGCTTCGAAAGCCGCAGCCCGGTCCCTGAACTGTCCGGGCGCCATCACGGCACTGTTCCCGACGGTCGGAGACGTCCCGAAGTCCCTCGACGCCATATCCGTCGACGCGGAATTCCAGACAGTCTTTGCGCGCAGAGGCCAAAGACACGGCCGTGGCACATCGCCTATGGGGCAAAGTCGGCACGTCACCGCCACCGGTCCAGTACCATAGTGCCGCCGCGTGCGGGACCTGCCCTCCGGACGCCCGGCGGTCGAGAGCCTGGCCACATCCGGTCGATGCTCACGCTCGCAACGGGCCATGTTCAAGAGAAGCAGACGCCGAGCGGTCTCGTCCCCGCGCAAATGCGGCCCGGGCTGGCCGGGCGTCTTGTCCCGTTTGGCGCCACCATTGGACCCAGTTGGCCACGGGCTCCGGCTCCGGCTTCGGCTTCGGCTTCGGCTTCGGCTTCGGCTTCGGCTTCGGCTTCGGCTTCGGCTTCGGCTTCGGCTTCGGCTTCGGCTTCGAGGAAGGGCTCGATGGCGGCCAGCGCAAGGTCCGCAGGACCGCAGAACGACCGGCGCGCCACTTTTGACAGCACGGCTCTCCCGTCGTCCCGAACCGGCCTGGCTCCGGGAACGCGGCCGGGACCGGGATAACGCGCGTCAGGCCCCGCTTTGCCTGCACGTCCTCGGGGGGCGCCCGGGAACGCTACTGGAACCAGCCGGCCTCGACCTCAGAGGGGGCGATGCCGGTCAGGACCAGCTCCGTGCCGTTCGAGAAGGTGACCATCGAGCCGCCCGCGACCCGGTCGATCTGCCAGCTGTCGAACCCGGCCGCGGTCTCTCCGACCAGGTCGATCCGGTCGCCTTCTGCCGCGTCGAAATCGAGGATCACGCAGCGCCCGGAGCGCGCGCCGCCCGCGCCCGAGACGGTGAAGACGAAGACATCCGCCCCGTAGCCGCCCCAGCAGGTGTCGCTGCCCGCGCCGGTGCCGCCGTCGAGCGTGTCGTCGCCATTGCCGCCGTCGAGATAGTCCGAGCCCGCCCCGCCCTCGAGCCAGTCGAAGCCGCGCAGCCCGTAGAGCGAGTCGTTGCCGCCGCCGCCCGAAAGCCTATCGAAGCCGGCATTGCCCTCCAGCCGGTTGGCGCCGTCGTCGCCGGTCAGCCGGTCATTGCCGCTGGAGCCGCTGATCCCCTCGATATTGCGCAGCACGTCGGCGCCGCGGCCGGTCTCCTGCGCGTGCACGCGGGCGAGGCTGACCGTGACCGCCGTCTCGCCGGCATAGGAGACCATGTCAAACCCGTCGCCGCCGTCGAGCACGTCGTCGCCGTCGCCGCCGCGCAGGTAGTCGTCCCCCGTCCCGCCGCGCAGCGTGTCGTCGCCGCCGCGCCCCAGGAGCGTGTCGTCGCCGCCCAGACCCTCGAAGATGTTGGCGACATGGTCGCCGGTGAAATGGTCGTTGCCGCTCCAGCCGCGCAGGTTCTCCACCGACTCGAAGAAGTCGATCCCCTGCCCGGTCACCTGGCCGCGGTCGATGGTCAGGTCGACCCTGAGCGCCGCGGCCTGCAGGACGGCCCAGTCCGAGCCTTCGCCGCCGTAGAAGGCGTCGTCCCCCTCACCGCCGTCCAGCGTGTCGTCGCCGGCCTCCCCCATCAGCAGGTCGTCGCCGCCGCCGCCATGCAGGACGTCGTTGCCGTCGCGCGCGAAGGCCCGGTCGTCGCCCTCGCGGCACTCCATCACGTCGTCATAGGCGGTGCCGATGAAGGTGTCGTCGGTCGAGTCGCCCTCGTAGCCCGGGGTGGCCAGGTCGCCGCTGGCCGCGCCGGTGATCCGGTCATAGAGCCCGAGCAGCCCGCTGGCCGCGCCGAGCTGGCCGGTATCGGCATTGTAGAGCAGGAATTGCGGCTGCCCGCCATTGACCGAGACGGTGATGCGCAGCTCGCGGTCCTCGGCGCAGATCGCCAGGACCGTGCCGATGCCGAGAAGCCGCAGCTCCGTCACTTCGCCGCTGCGCAGGCTCATCACCGACAGGATGCCGGTCTGCCCGACCGCGAAGGCGAAGCCGCCGACCCGCGCGATCCCGCCCTGGATGCCGTCGGCGAACTGGCCGATATCGCTGAGCCTTCCGTCGCGCTCCTGCCGCCAGACCTGGCCCGAGGCCGTGCCGATCAGCAGCCGGTCGGAGCCGTCCACGTCGATCCCCTCGATCCCGCCGCCCGAGGAGACCAGCGCCAGCGTCCGGGGCGCCGCGCCGGGATCGGAAATGTCGAGCCGGTAGACGCGGGTTTCCGTCGCGCCCAGCAGCCCCCCCGAGGAGGTGATCGCGAGCCCGGTCAGCGGCCGCCCGAAATCCGCCATCTCCACCGCGCGGCGGTCCTCGAAACGGGCAAGCAGGACATGTCCGTCATCGGTCGAGAGGAAGACAGGCATGGAACACCTCGGCTGGTTCGGTCGGGGGCCGGTCCGGTCGGGATCCGGCCCGGTCAGGGCGCGCTCGCGGCGTGGTATACGCCCAATTCACCATAGCCGCCTTAACGCCGCGCCTGCAGAATGTTCTGCATTTATCCTTAATGCCGCGGATTCCGCGCTCCGCCGCGACAGGCAGGCGGACGGGCCGCGACGGGTTGACCCCGGCCGCGGCATCGGGCAGGAGGCGGCCACGACCAAATACCCGCAACCGGGCGTTCCGTGGGCGCCAGACCGACGAGGAGGACCTCAGATGTCCCAGATCACCCTCACCTTCCCCGATGGCAATTCGCGCGAGTTTCCGGCCGGCATCACCGCCGCCGATGTCGCTGCGGACATCTCTCCCTCGCTTGCGAAAAAGGCGATCTCGGCGCAGCTTGACGGCGCGCACTGGGATCTGGCCTGGCCGATCGAGGCAGACGGCGCCATCGCCATCAACACCCTCAAGGACGACGCCCCGGCGCTGGAGCTGATCCGCCACGACCTGGCGCATGTCATGGCCCGCGCGGTGCAGGAGCTGTGGCCCGACGTCAAGGTCACGATCGGCCCGGTCCGCGACCATGGCTGGTTCTACGATTTCGACCGTGCCGAGCCCTTCACGCCCGAGGATCTGGGCGCCATCGAGGCGAAGATGAAGGACATCATCAACGCCCGCGAACCCGTGCGCACCGAGGTGTGGTCGCGGGCGGACGCGCTGGCGCATTACGAGAAGACCGGCGAGCCCTACAAGGTCGAGCTGGTCAACCGCATCCCCGAGGACCAGCAGATCCGCATGTACTGGCATGGCGGCTGGCAGGATCTGTGCCGCGGTCCGCACCTGCAGAATACCGGGCAGCTGCCCGCCGACGCCTTCAAGCTGACCCATGTGGCCGGCGCCTACTGGCTGGGCGACTCGACGCGGCCGATGCTGCAGCGGATCTACGGCGTGGCGTTCAGGAACCGCAACGACCTGAAGGCCCATATGCAGATGCTGGAGGAGGCCGCCAAGCGCGACCACCGCAAGCTCGGCCGCGAAATGGACCTGTTCCACATGCAGGAAGAGGCGCCGGGCCAGATCTTCTGGCACCCGAACGGCTGGACCATCTACACCACGCTGCAGGACTACATGCGCCGCAAGCAGCGCGTCGACGGCTATGTCGAGGTCAACACCCCCCAGGTGGTGAACCGCGTGCTGTGGGAGAAATCCGGGCACTGGGACAACTACCAGGAGAACATGTTCATCGTCGAAGTGGACGAGGAGCATGCCCGGGAGAAGACCGTCAACGCGCTGAAGCCGATGAACTGCCCCTGCCATGTGCAGGTGTTCAACCAGGGCCTGAAATCCTACCGCGACCTGCCGCTGCGCATGGCCGAGTTCGGCTCGTGCAACCGCTACGAGCCCTCGGGCGCCCTGCACGGGATCATGCGGGTCCGCGGCTTCACCCAGGATGACGCGCATATCTTCTGCACCGAAGAGCAGATCGAGGCGGAAACGAAGAAGTTCATCGAGTTCCTCGCGGCGATCTATGCCGATCTCGGCTTCCACGACTGGTCGATCAAGCTCTCCACCCGCCCCGAGAAGCGGATCGGGACCGAGGAGAGCTGGGACCATGCCGAGGAGTCGCTGGGCAATGCCTGCAAGGCGGCCGGGTACGACTTCGAGCTCCAGGAGGGCGAAGGCGCCTTCTACGGTCCGAAGCTGGAATTCGTGCTGCGCGACGCGATCGGCCGGGACTGGCAATGCGGCACGCTGCAAGTCGACCCGAACCTGCCGGAGCGGCTGGACGCGAACTTCATCGCCGCGGATGGCGCCAAGCACCGACCGATCATGCTGCACCGCGCGGTGCTCGGCTCCTTCGAGCGCTTCATCGGCATCCTGATCGAGGAGCACGCCGGCAAGCTGCCCTTCTGGCTGGCCCCGCGCCAGGTGGTCGTGGCCTCGATCGTCTCGGATGCGGACGGCTACGTGAACGAAGTCGTCGCCGCGCTGCGGGCCAAGGGCATCCGTGCCGAGGCCGACACCCGCAACGAGAAGATCAACTACAAGGTCCGCGAGCATTCCGTCGGCAAGGTCCCGGTGATCCTGGCCTGCGGCATGAAGGAGGTCGAGGAGCGCACGGTCACCGTCCGCCGCCTCGGCGAGAAGCAGACCGCGATGAAGACGCTGGAGGAGATCGCCGCAGAGCTGGCGCTCGACGCCACCGCGCCGGATCTGCGCTGACGTGATGATCGGCACCGACGCCACCGGCCTTCTGTCCGCCGAGCGCTTCCTGCGCTTCGGCGGACTCGCCGCGGGACCGGAATTCGACACGGTCACGCTCTGGGTGGACTCCGCCGAGATCGCGGAAGGCGGCGACAGCGGCGGCTCCGGCAGCGCGCTGATCGACAGCCTGATCGGCATCCCGAAGGAGATCGACACCCTCCCGGGCTGCCTGCGCTACTCGATCGTGTTCCGCGACTGCGTGACCTACGCCTGGCGGGACGAGGGGTTTGCCATGTCCGACGAGGACGAGGACGAGGACCAGTCCTCGCCGATCAGGCGCCATGACAGCTCGGCCTTCCTCGACTACATTGCCCGCGCGACCGATGCGCTGGACGCGCTCGAGGCCCCGCTGCTGCATTTCTCGGTGTCCACGCTGGATGCCGTGCTGGACGTCGCCTGCCCGGCGCCGCCCGAAGTGTCGGCCGAGATGATCGGCCCGGACGATCCCGGACCGAAGCCCGGATCCGCCCGCCGCCGCTGACGGGCTAGAGCAGCGCCGCCTGCACGTCCTTGCCCCAGCCGAGATGGAGCGCGTCGCCCGCCTCGATCACCGGGCGCTTGACCAGTGCCGGATGGGCCAGCATCAGATCCACCGGATCGCCGGCCCGTTCGTCTTCGGAAAGGCCCCGCCAGGTGGTCGAGCGGGTGTTCATCAGCGCCGGTCCCAGCCGCTCCAGCCAGGTCTCGAGCTGCGCCCGGGCGGGCGGCGTCTCGCGCAGATCGACGAAATCCGGCTCCTGCCCGGCCTCGGACAGAGCGCGCCTAGCTTTTCGGCATGTGTCACAGGTCTTCAGACCGTAGAGAACCATGTTTCCCTCTTTCCTTCACAATTGCTGCTTAGCAGCGAAAGATTATCCAATAATTCTTGCCTTTTTCGGGCGTTCCTTAACCCTTTATTCAGGGAATTCATCCCGGCCCGGTAAGCGCGACCACCGGGTCATCGACAGCGGGGCCAGTCCGCGCGGCCCCACAAGTGCAAGGAGATACCGGATGCCCACTGGCACCGTAAAATGGTTCAACACCACCAAGGGATACGGCTTCATCGCCCCCGACGACGGCGGCAAGGACATTTTCGTCCATATTTCAGCCGTCGAAAGGGCCGGCATGACCGGCCTCGCCGACAATCAGCGGCTCGAATACGAGCTGCGCGAAGGCCGGGACGGCCGGGCCTCGGCCACAGAACTCAAGAACGCCTGATCCCCCGGGCCTTCCGCTTCAGGCGCGTCAGTCCCTGATCAGCGCCTGAAACTCCCGCCACTCCCCGGCGCTCATGCCAGAGCTTTCCTGGCTCACCTCCTCGCCCTTGAGCATGCGGCGGAGGCTGTCCATCCCCTTGCCCGAGAATTGCGCGGCGTTCAGGCGGTAATCCTCGAAGGCGGCATAGGCGGCGGGCACCCAGTCCTTGACCATCTCGCAGATGATGTCCGCATAGACGCGGATCTCGTATTGCGCATGGGCATCCGCGCGCAGGCGCAGGAAGTGGAACAGGTTGTGGAGATCCACCTTCCAGTACCACTGGGTGTAGATATTCGCCGGCAGGTTCATCCGCGCCAGCTCGCGCGCCAGCCCCTGCTGGCCGTCCTGGCTCAGCATCGCCTCGTAGCTGTCATAGGCGCGCATCGAATCGTGGCGCAGGATCTCCAGCACGCGCTGCGCCTCCTCGCCCTCCAGCACCTGGCCGCGGCCCTGGTTGTTGCTGGTCGACTGCGCGGCCAGCTGCTCCGGCGCGGGGATGTAGAATTCCCGGTCGAGGATCGAGTAGCGGGCGGAGTACTCGTTGACGTTGGCGGTGCGGTGGCGGATCCACTGGCGGGCGACGAAGACCGGCAGCTTGACGTGCAGCTTCAGCTCGCACATCTCGAAGGGAGTCGAGTGCCAGTGGCGCATCAGGTAGCGGATCAGCCCCGCATCGTCGCGCGCCTTCTTGGTGCCTGCGCCGTAGCTGACCCGCGCGGCCTGCACGATCGCGCTGTCATCGCCCATGTAGTCGACGACGCGCACGAAGCCGTGGTCGAGCACGGGATGGATCTTGTAGAGCCGGTCCTCCATCGCGGGCACGGTGGCGCGCAGCGTCTGGCGCGGGGTGGCGCGGCTCTCGGCGATGGCTTCCGAAATCGGATCGGTCACGGCATGGTCCTTCATCTGGCGCCCCCTTCAGCATCTGGCGGATCGATACCGCACCAGCACTATATGCAGTAGGAAAGCGGGGAGTCGCAACCTTATAGCGCAGCGCGGCGGCGATTTCTTCCCCTGACGCAGGGGTGGCAATTTCCCGGCGGACCGTTACCTGTCTAGGCGCAAACACCGCGAAACGGGACGACGCCCATGCAAGTCAAATATCTGCACACCATGGTCCGGGTGAAGGACCTCGACAAGTCGATCGAATTCTACAAGCTGCTCGGGCTGGAGGAGACCCGCCGGACCGAAAGCGAGAAGGGCCGCTTCACCCTGGTCTTCCTGGCGCCTCCGGGCCAGCCGGAATGCCCGGTGGAGCTGACCTACAACTGGGACGGCGACGAGGGCCTGCCCTCGGACAGCCGCCATTTCGGCCATCTCGCCTACGGGGTGGAGAACATCTACGACATGTGCGCCCGGCTGCAGGCGGCGGGCGTGACCATCAACCGGCCGCCGCGCGACGGGCACATGGCCTTCGTGCGCTCGCCCGACAATGTCTCGATCGAGCTGCTGCAGATCGGCGACGCGCTGCCCGCGGCAGAGCCCTGGGCGAGCATGGAGAATACCGGCCACTGGTAGGCCCCTCTTCGCCGGTGCCTCCCCGGGCGCCGGCGGACCGGCGGAGACATCGCCGCCGCCCTCCGCCCCGGGCGGAGGGGACAGTCGGCGTCGCGGCGCATGCCCGGACGGCTTCGGCGCATGGCCAGACCCGTCGCGGCTATCGCCGGACCCCGACGACCCCGCTCCGGCTCGACACAGATGCCCTTCGCGATCCGTGTCCGCCCTGCGCTGAAGGCGCGGCACGCAGTTTCAAGCATCGCGGCCCCTGTCCGGTCCGACGCGCCCGCGAGATCAGTGCCGTTGCCTGTCCCGTGCAGTCATGCGCCCGGCTGGATGCCTCGCGACGGCTGCCCGGCCCCGGGTAGATGGGCGAGAGCGCTCGGGGATGCGCTTCGCAACCGCTATCAGCCTCTCACGGTCACACGCATGGCTGTCGCCGGCCCCGGAAGCACGCGCGCCTTCAGGCAGATATGCACGCCGCGACCACCGTCTGTCCCGCACGGAAGGATACCGGCCCACCGTCAGACGCCTCGCGTCTAGTACCTGGCCCAGAACGGACGCTCGCCGGCGGGCACGGATGCGCCCCACGGCCTCTGACCGCCCAGGGCGGACCGGTATCGGCGCAAGGGCGCCCCCCCCCACGACTGGAGCCCATCCCTGTGCAGACGGGAGGCCGTGGGCACGGATATGCTTCGCGACCACACCCTGCCCTGGGCGGATCGGCATTGGCGCAGGCCCAACGCATCGCGCCTGGCGCCTGGCCCATAGCGAACGCTCCCCGTCGGGTGTGGGCGTTGCCGCCTCTGTCCGTCCCGGGCGGACAGGTGTCGGCGCATGAGTGACGCCCTTACGGCCAGAGCCCGTCCCTATGCCGACGGCAGGCAGTGGACGCGGATACGGCTTCGCAACTGCTCCCAGCCCTGGGCCTATGCGCTTCGGCACTCCGTGAGACGCATTGTTCCTAGTGCCTAGCCACCTGGAACTAAAGTTTGTATCATTATTCTGCCTGATGCGGGAGGATGTGATGGGTGGCCGTGTTGCTGTTCCAATTGATCTCAGCGACGAGGAACGCTCATTCCTCGAAGCCCAGCTTCGCAGGCACAGGGCGGCCCGATCACTTTCGGACCGCTGCCGCATCGTCCTGCGATGCGCCGAAGGGATGTCCAACAAGGAGATCGCCGCCTCACTCGGCCACAGCCAGCACACGGTGGGCAAATGGCGCCGCCGCTTTGCGGAGCAGAGGCTCGAGGGGCTTTCCGATGAATACCGTGAAGGCCGTCCACGCACGGTTTCGGACGAACAGGTGGCGGAGGTCATCAAGAGGACGCTGGAAAGCACGCCCCGGGACGCGACACACTGGTCGATCCGGTCGATGGCTGCGAAGACCGGGCTGTCGCACGCCACGGTCCGCCGGATCTGGAACGCGTTCGGCCTGCAGCCGCATCGC
>NZ_VATA01000209.1 GCF_005870025.1 Poseidonocella sp. HB161398 | reverse complement strand
GTGGCCTGGGAAACCGTGCAGGCCTTCCGGACTCAGCCCTGATCCCCGACACGGAAACGGCCCGGGGCGTGTTCGCGTCCCGGCCCCATTTTCAGCAACCGCGCCGGGTCGACCCGGTTCGCCGGCGCCGCGCCCGCTTGCAGATGGCCGATATCGGCCACGATCTGCTCGAGGATGCGGGCAGGCTCGGCCAGGGTCGGCATGTGCGGTAGGACCTGCACCCGGGGTTCGTCCCGAAGGGAAGCCTCGGGCGGCGGGGGCTCGGCCTCGGGGACATCCAGAACCGGGCCCGGCGGATTCCCCCCCGATCAGCGCCAGCAGGTCGGAAGGCACCAGCTGCGCGCCCCGCGGCACCAGGACTGGCAGCAGCAGCGACAGCCGCGCATGATCCCGCAGGCCACGCGCCTCGGGCGTCAGCGTCAGCAGGCAGATCAGCACAGGCTGACCTCGCAGCCGAACCTCGGTAACAGGGCCGCCCCAGTCAAGCGAAGTTGCGCATACGGTGCGGACCGCCGGAGGGACGGAGCTGATCATTGGGTCATTCTGAGCTCTCCCACCCGTGCCGCGTTCCTCACGCGAGATCACCCCGGGTGCATGCTTCGGTCCGTGGTCAGCGCGTACACTGCCAACATGATGCTGGCTCGATGCAGTTTCCAAAGTGCCCATCTCGCAGACGTGCTCGACCAAGGTCGGTGACGATTCGGCTGACGGCATCATCGGCTTCGCGTCCCTGGGGGGACCTCGAAGACCTGCGGTCAGGCAGATCTTCGAGTGCTTCTATCCGTCACCATTATCGGGCTTGCGGGACGATCGGTGCCTCTGTGCGGACGGCGGTGCCATCGACCCACATGCGATGCAGGACTACCCCGATGCGCCGCGCCAGAGCTACCATGGCGGGCTTTCGGCCGCGGCGGCGCGCGACCTGGGCGGCCCAATTTCTCAGCCATGTCGAACGCGCGCGGTACATCATCACGGTAGCGGCCTGGCAAAGCGCGCCGCGCAGGTTGACGTCACCGGCCTTTGTGATGGCGCCTGAAACATCACGTTCGCCCGACCGGTTCCGAGAGGGTGTCAGGCCGACCCTGGGCCCGACGCTCTTCGACGAAGTGAAGCGCGCTTGATCATCGACAGCCGACCGGAAAGTCAGCGCTACGACCGCACGTTCCCGGGCATAGACATCATCCGACGGCATACCGGATCGTCCTGGGCGCGCCGGCGGACGGTCCGCTCCCATGCCGCCAGTTCCCGACGCAGAGACGTCCGGGCCCGCAGCACAGGTTCGGTCGCGGCTTCGAGCCTGTGATAGCCGACCACCAGTTCGCGGATGCGATGCTCGAACCGGCCGCGAGAGATTGGTCCAACCTTCAGCCCGAAGTTCCCCAGCAGCCCCCGCAGGGACATTTCCAGCGCGATACTGCCCTGCTGGATCACTTTCCGTGCGCCGAGCAACGTACGAACCTCCCGAGCCGAAACGGATTTGCCGTGAACCGGCCGGAACCAGCCGAGATGCAGCAGGCGCGCGATCCCCTCGGCATCACGCCGGCCGGTCTTGATCGGCAGCGCCTTCAATGCTCCCTTGACCTGCCGGGGTTCCATCGGGACGACGTCCAGCCCCGCCC
>NZ_VATA01000208.1 GCF_005870025.1 Poseidonocella sp. HB161398 | reverse complement strand
GCCGCCGCCAGGCAGAAGCCCGCCGCGACGCCGCTGCGCGAGAGCCGCTCAGCCGCCATAGAGCGCCGCGATCCTGGCATCGTCGATCATGTCGGACGGCGCGTCGAGCACGATGCGGCCCCGCGCCAGCCCGACGATCCGCGTGGCAAAGGCCCGCGCCTGCGCCACGTCATGAAGCGCCACCAGCGCAGTCTCGAAGCGCTCGGCGATCTGGCCCAGCACGGCGGCGCCCTGGGTCTCGTCCAGCGCCGAGACCGGTTCGTCGGCGATCAGCACCGCGCCGCCGCGCCAGAAGGCGCGCGCCAGCGCGACGCGCTGCTTCTGCCCGCCCGACAGCGTTTCCACCCGCTGGCGGGCCTGGTCTTCGAGCCCGAGCGCCTCCAGCACCGCGGCCACGCCCGCGCGGTCCGCCGCCCGCGGGCTCAGCAGCATGCGCAGATTGGACGCCGCGCCCTGGTCGTCCAGCCGCCCCATCAGCGCGTTCTTCTCGGCGGTGAGCTGCGGCACCAGCCCGTGCTCCTGCGGCACCAGCGCGACCCGGTGCGCCGCGCGCAGCCGCGCATGGGCGGCCGCGAGCAGCGTCGATTTTCCCGCCCCCGAGCGGCCGAGCAGCACGACGCGCTCGCCCGGCGCCAGCTCCAGGCTGACCTCCGAGAGCACCGCGCGGCCGTCATGGCCCAGCGTCTCGTCCCGGAGGCGGAGCAGGGTCATTCCTCGAGCAGCCCCAGCGCACGGCCGGTGACCTCGATCGGCTCGTAATCGCCGTTCGCCGCCGGGATGAAGCCCGCCCGCGGGAAGCTCGCCAGAAGCTCGGGATCGGTCATGCCGACCAGCGCGTCCTGGACCTTGTCGGCGAAGCCCGCGCCGAAGCGCTCGTCGACATCGCCGCGGATGGTCCAGTTGTAGTCGGGATAGGGCGGCGTCTGCCAGATCACCTTGGCGGTCTCGGTCTCCGGCGCGCCCTCGGCCAGGGCCTTGTCATAGACCGCGAAATTCAGCGCGCCGACATCCCAGGCGCCGGAGGCGACGAGCCGCAGCGTCTGCGAATGGTCGCCCGAGAAGCCCACGCGCGAGAAGAACTCTTCCGGCGCGCCACCGGTCTCCTCGCGGATCCAGTAGTCGGGCATCAGGCGTCCGGAGGTCGAGGTCTGGGCGCCGAAGGTGAAGGAAAGCCCCTTGGCGTCCATCGGGAACGCGTCGGATTTCTCCAGCCCGGTGGCGGTATTGGCGATGAAATAGGTGATGAAGGTCGGATCCTCGACGCCCTGGGCGATGGCGCGCGCGCCCGGCGTCATCATCCGCGCCTGCACGCCGGTGAGCCCGCCGAACCAGGCGAGCTGGATCTGGTCGTTGCGGAAGGCAGTGACGGAGGCGGCATAGGATTTCACCGGCACGAATTCGACATCGACGCCGAGCTCGCCCTCGAGGTAGTCGGCCACCTTGGAGAAGCGCGCGACCAGCGCCGTCTCGTCCTCGTCGGGAATGGCGGAGAAATAGAGCGTATCGGCCGAGGCAGCAGTCGCCATCAGCGCGGAGGCGAGGGTCGCAAGGCGGAGAAAGGTCATTCTTGGCATCCGGTCACAGCTTGAGGGTATCGGCCGATGGCCGTCGCCGCTCTTCTAGGGGGAACGTCCCGGTC
>NZ_VATA01000207.1 GCF_005870025.1 Poseidonocella sp. HB161398 | reverse complement strand
GGACCTGCCGGACGAGCTTCCGGCTGCGGCCGGTCTGGCGCATGATCTGCCGGTCAGGCCATGCCAGCATCGGAGAGTTGCCGGATCATCTGGTTGGTCTGCTGGCGCCGCAGAAAGCCCTCGTATTGCAGTTTTCTCGACTTGGTGCGCGATGGAATCTTGCCGCAACCTCGTCCGTTGGCGCCCGGCATCATGCGCTGGCGCGTCGCCGATCTGGACGAAGCTCTGCGACCTCCCCAGTATGACCCGGACGAGTTTGAGCCATGACCAGGAAGAACAAGCGGCCGGACCTGAAATACCTGCATGCCTTCAATTCGGCCGGTAAGACCTACTACTATTTCAGGCGAGGCAAACTCCGCATCCGGTTGCCGGATGACCCGGACAGCGAGGACTTCGCGCGGGCCTACTGGCAGGCACGGAACGGGAAAGCGACCGCACAGGCACGGAACATCAAGTCCACTTGGAACGCCCTGATCCGCAGCTACTACCTCAGCCCTACCTTCACCTCGCTGAGCAAGGGCACGCAGGCAAACTACCGGCGTCCCTGCGAGGCCATCCGTGAGAACAATGGCCGGAAGACGTTCGGGCCTTCAAGCGAACCCACGCCATCGCCGCGCGCGACAAGCTGGCCTCGATCTGGAGCAAGGCCAACGAAAGAATCGCGGTGCTGTCCGTGCTGTGCAGGCATGCACTGGATCTCGGCTGGATCGAGCGCAATCCGGTGGTCGATGTGCCGAAGCTCAAGGGCGGCGAATACAAGGCATGGCCGGAGGCCAAGCTGCGCGCCTTCGAGAACGCTGCAAGGTCTACGGAGAACTGGACTGCCCTCACGGCTTACGAGCTGGCGATCGGCACCGGCCAGCGTCTTGGCGACTGCATCAAGATGCGGTGGAGCGACATCGACGGCGACTTCGTGCGGGTGATCCAGGAGAAGACCGGCGCCGACCTCTGGGTCTACTGCCCGGCCCGGCTCCAGACATATCTCGGCACATTGCCGAAGCGCGGCGAGTACATCCTGGCCAAGAACCTGACGCAGCCGCTAGGCAAGCGCCAGGTGCAGGAGACCATCGAGAAGGTCAGGAAGGCGATCGACGCGCTGGAGGGCGACAGCCGCCTGGTGCCGCACGGATGGCGCTATACGGCCGCCATGCAGCTGGCCGAGACCGGATGCAGCGATGCCGACATTCAGGCGGTCAGCGGCCACAGAACGCTGGAGATGGTCCAGAAGTACCGCCGCGGTGCGAACCAGAAGGCCGCCAGCCGCCGGACTCAATTGGCGCGCGAACGCACCGACAAGAACGGGAACAGAACGTGAAAGTGGCAAAGCGACTGACAAAACTAGGCGCAGGCCGGTATTTCGCCTCACGGCGAACTGTCGTTTTCCATTTGCTATCAAGATGGTGCGGGTGAAGGGACTCGAACCCCCACGCCTTGCGGCGCCAGAACCTAAATCTAAGGTGGTGCGTTTGATTTGTATTCATCCGGCGAGGGCCGCCTGACGGGTTTGGCGCTTCGGTGATAGGTCCGACCTTATGCGCGACCTTATATTCGAACCCAAGATTGAAGTCCTGTCAGCGGCGGACGGCGTTCGCCGACGGCATTGGGACGACGCGGACAAGGTCCGCATCGTCGAGGAGAGCTTGCGT
>NZ_VATA01000206.1 GCF_005870025.1 Poseidonocella sp. HB161398 | reverse complement strand
CTGCCGCCTGCCAATGGTGGCTCCGCAGCGGGCTCCGGCGTGGCCACCATCAGCGACACGAACTCCATCGCGTCTTCGGGGGCAGGCAGCACGTGAGCTTGCCCCCGGATCCCGGACTGGGAGTTAAATTACTCCCAGAGAGAGGGACCCCACATGAACAGACAGCCCCGCCGTAACTTCACCGCCGAGTTCAAGGTACAGGCTGTTGCCCGACTTTCCGAGCCAGGCGTCACCCAGGCCAGCGTCGCCCGGGAACTCGGCGTGTCTGCATCGCAGCTGAAGGGCTGGCGGCTCGAACTGGCGGCCGCGGGCTCGGCCGAGGCTATCCGGCGCCAGCGGGCCGAAGGTGCGGAGCTGGCCGATCTGCGCCTCGAGAACCGCCGCCTGAAGGAAGAAGTGGAGGTCATGCGGAAGGCTTCGGCTTTTTTCGCGCAGTGGGCGGCGAAACAGTGAACGCGAAGCTGGAGTTCATCGCCGCCCATGCGCCCGCGCCCGCCATCTGCCTCATGTGTCGGGTGCTCTCGGTCAGCGCGAGCTGGTTCCACGCCTGGCGCGCGGTGGCCCCGAAACGGGCGGCGCGCCGGGCGTCCCGGGACGCCCTGTTGCCGCGGATACGTGCAATCTTCGAGGCCAGTCGTCGGCGATACGGAGCTCCGCGCATCCACGCCGAACTGCGGGACCAAGGCATCCGGGTTGCCCGTAAGACGGTGGCCAAGCTAATGAAGGAAAACAGGATCTTTCCGCCAAGACGGGGCCGCCGCGTGCCGCGGACGACTGACAGCCGACACAATCTGGGGATCGCGCCGAACCTGCTGAGGCGGAACTTCCGGGCCTCGGAGCCCGACCGCATCTGGCTGGTGGACATCACCTACGTGCCCACGGACAAGGGCTGGCTCTACCTGGCGGCGGTGAAGGACATGGCGACCATCGAGATCGTCGGCTGGTCGGTGTCCGACCGGCTCAAGAGCAGCTTCGCGGTCGACGCGATGTGCATGGCTCTGCAGAACCGGCGGCCGGCGCCGGGGCTGATTTGTTATTCAGATAGGGGCGTCCAATATGCTGCCGGTGACTACAAGCGGCTTCTTGACGCTTGGAACGCCGTCGCCTCGATGAGCCGGAAGGGCGATTGTCTCGATAACGCGCCGATGGAGAGTTTCTTCGGCTCCCTGAAGAACGAGCTGGTCCACCGCACGCGGTGCCGGTCGCGCCAGGAGGCAAAGGCCGCGCTGTTCGAGTACATTGCGATTTTCTACAATCGCCAGCGCCGCCACTCGACCATCGGTTACCGCACGCCCGAGCAGACACGGATCGACATGGTCGCCAAGATGGACGCATAGTGAATATCGCCGCAGTCCGGAATCCGGGGACAAGCTCATCCCGGGGCGTCTGCCTGACAACAAGGTCGCGCGCGTGCCTGAGCTGCCGCTCCGGAATTGGACGCCACAAAGCGCTCTCTCACGCATGACCGCGGCCCCAGCCGGACTGACCTGAGACCCGCATCTTCCTCCAGTTTGAGGTTGAGTCCGCGCCAACCAGGAGACGGACAATGAAGCGATCAAGGTTCAGCGAAGAGCAGATCATCGGGATGCTGAAGGAGCAGGAGGCGGGCATCCCAAGTTCGACGTCAAAATCGATAAGCATTTGATATTGCTCGCATCGCATTGCGAGTTTTGCCACAACGGGACGGTCAGGCGGGCTTCGGGA
>NZ_VATA01000205.1 GCF_005870025.1 Poseidonocella sp. HB161398 | reverse complement strand
AAATGGCACCTTTCCGACCGATCAACCCTTTGATTTTCCAAGATCAGCCCGCGCGGGCGGGCCAGATTCCGGCTTCCAACTGTCGAAGTCCGGGTAGCCATTTTGCGAAAGCCTCCTCGCTCACGTCGCCGGACGCCAGGTCCTCCATCATCCGGACGCCTTCGGCCGGTTCCGGCCGGAAGCCCTGGCCGTTCAGCCGCAAGAAGGTCACCGCGGTGACGAAGGCCGTGCGCTTGTTGCCGTCGACAAAGGCGTGGGCCTTGGCGATCCCGAAGGCATAGGCCGCTGCGAGGGCGAAGACATCGGCGTGCCGTATGCTGCAAGGTTGGCGGGACGGGCGCAGCCGGACTCGAGCAGCGCCATGTCCCGCATTCCGTCGGCGCCGCCGTGCCGGGCGATCTGGCGGTCGTGGAAGACGAGGACGGCGCGGAGCGGGACCCAAGCGGGTCCGCTCACGCAAGCGCCTGGAGCAGGTCGCGGTTCTCGTCCATCACGATCTCGGCTGCGGCAAGCGCCTCGGCGAGCGCGGGATCATGCGCCATGATCCGGAGGCTGCCGTCATCGCCGCGAACGACGAAGAGCGGGTCGCCTTCCTTGGCATCGAGGATGGCCAGCATCTCGGTGGACAGGGTCATGACGGCCGAATTGCCGACCTTCGTCTCGAACATCAGGCGTTCCTCGTGTCCCCATCCGTATATACGAGGGCCGGGGCGATGCCAAGGAATAGCAAGACATATGATAATCGCAATTATGAAATGAAATGGCATCCTCTAGGTAATCCCGCCGATCTTAAGGAGATGCGAAGTAGGATTTTCTCGGCAGGATGAGCGAGGACACTCCAATGAAGAAGGCACGTTTCGCCGAGGCCCAGATCATGGGCATGCTGCGCCAGATGGAGGGCGGTGTGCCTGCTGCCGAGCTGTGCCGCGAACACGGAATGAGCAGCGCGACACCGCACAAATGGCGCGCCGGGTAAGGCGGCATGGATGCCAGCTTGATCAGCGACGCATGAAGCTCCTAAACCGAGCCGATCAGTACGAGGATCGAGCAAAGGCGCTTAACAGCCTAGCAAAACTTTGCCACCATGATTGAAGAGCCGAGACTCGGACTTGCCGTACGATCACCTTTATAGTGGCGACAAGGAGGCCGTGATGACCCTGTTCGAGACCCTTCTCTCCGCTTGTGCGGTCTGCCTTTCCAGTGGTGCGATCGCCTATACCCTTCATGTAGTTCGCAAAACCGCCGTGTTCGAGCGCCCCGACGACGCGCAGGTTCGTCACATGATTGAGACTGCGCCACGGGCCAAGTTTGACAACGCGCGGGCACTCTGAATGATTCCTCTCTGCTAGCCCGCGCCGCGTAGCGGTAGTCTTCAATGATGCTGAACCTCGAAGACTTGTCCCGTATCGCAGGCTTCCGCTTCCCGCGCGGCGTCACGGTCTCCCATGAAACGATCCGCGACCCGGTCGGCCGCTTCGGCCATCAGTTCGCCGCCAATATCCGGCGGAACCGCCCCGTTCCTGCTGATAAATGGCATCTCGACGAGGTCGTCATCGGGATGAACGGCAGGGCTCATTGGCTGTGGCGTGCGGTGTGTGGATCAGCATCAAACCGTTACCCTGCCCATTCGGCTTGCAACCAGCTGTTTATACCGAGACTTTTCTGCTCGAGCCGGGTCCCGATCGGCGCTGATCAGGACCCGGCTCGAGAATGAAGTTATTACATAAACACCGATAGTTATCCATT
>NZ_VATA01000204.1 GCF_005870025.1 Poseidonocella sp. HB161398 | reverse complement strand
GCAGATCTTCGTCGGGGTGCTCGGCGCCTCGAGCTACACCTATGTCGAGGCGGTCTGGACACAGGGCCTGTCCGACTGGATCGGCGCCCATGTCCGGATGCTGGAGTTCTTCGGCGGCGTGCCCGCGCAGCTGGTCTGCGACAACCTCCGGGCAGGCATCGCCAGGGCCTGCTTCCACGAGCCGAAGGTCAACCGTCCGCTTCGTCACCCGGAACAACTGCGCCATCCCGGCCGCCGCGAGGCCACCTCCGCAGGGAGCGGCGGCCAAAGCGCGCATTGATCCAACCTGTTCTTCGAGTTTAACCGTGAATTAATTAACTTTAATGCGAATCTAGCCAGGCAGGCGCAGAAGCCTCCCGTAGCGAACAGGATATTCCATGACGACAGAGTACATTGTCACCGATGAGACCATTGACCTGCTGACCGGCAGTTTCGGCTCCGTAGGAAATAGCAACAACTACGGCTCGGTCGTACTGGCGGATGGCACCATCGTGCATATCAGCACAGCGCGGATCGATGGCAGTTACTCGATCTCGGCACTGATCCGGCCCGCGGGAGGGACCTGGGCGGACAGCTTAACGGAGCTCGTTGCGAAATCCTCGACCTCCAGCCCTCCCATGTCCGTCGAGGCGACGGCCCTCTCGGGCGGCGGCTTCTTCGTGACCTGGAACAGCTACGATTCCGCGACCGGGCTCTATTCGCTGACCGGCCAGGCCTTCAACGCCGATGGCAGTGCAGCAGCGGATCCCGTGGTGATCGGTGCCAGCTCCAACAACATCTGGAACAACGCCGATCTCGAGGAACTGTCGGACGGACGGCTGGTCGCGGCCTGGCATGCCAGCACCAACGACAATGCCGGCATCAACCAGCATGACGGCCGCTACGGCGCCTACGGCCGGATCCTCGAGGCGGACGGAACTCCGGCCGGGGACAGCTTCGAGATCGACGCCTTCAACGACGACGTGGGCACGGAGGCCATCGGCTACAACGACCGCATTTTCGATCCCGATCTGGTGGCGCTGGAGGACGGGACCTTCCTGGCCACATGGTGGGAAATCGACCGCAGCCCCACGCAAGGCTACTTCAGCAGCGATGACAACATCCATGCCCAGCTCTTCGCGGCCGATGGCAGCCAGGTCGGCGGCGATATCGAGATCATGGACGGCAGAGACATCATGCTGAACAGCGACACGGGCATTACCGACACGGACATCCGCGATCCTGCCGCCGCCTCGCAGGCCGATGGCGGAACGCTGATCGTGGCGCGGCAGGCCTTCAATTACTATGCCCGCTTCCGCGCTGCCGACGGCACGCTCTCGGACTACATGCTGCTCGACGATTTCTACGATTCCGACACGCGGAACACCGATATGCTGGATGATATCACCGTCGCGGCGCTCGGCGACGGGCGCTATCTTGCCGCCTGGACGCGCTACGTGACCGATGACCAGGAACGCGTGGTCAACTCGCTGATCCAGGGGCAGTATTTCTCGTCCGACGGGACGCGCGAAGGCAGCATCGTAACGCTGGCTGAGGGCGGCTACACTTATGACGGCGGGACCTCCTCGTACACCTACTGGTACAGTGACCCCGAGATCGAGGCGCTGCCCGGCGGCGGCTTCGTGCTGGACCTCTTCGCTCCGATCGCCAATGTCGATCCGGTCTATGTCTTCGATGTCGACGACACGATCATTACCGGCACGCCGGAGGCGGACGTGCTGCAGGGCGGCTGGAAATCCGAGACCTACTAC
>NZ_VATA01000203.1 GCF_005870025.1 Poseidonocella sp. HB161398 | reverse complement strand
CGCAGCCATCGACCGGATCGACCAGTGTGTCGCGTCCCGGGGCGTGCTTTCCAGCGTCCTCTTGATGACCTCCGCCACCTGTTCGTCCGAAACCGTGCGTGGACGGCCTTCACGGTATTCATCGGAAAGCCCCTCGAGCCTCTGCTCCGCAAAGCGGCGGCGCCATTTGCCCACCGTGTGCTGGCTGTGGCCGAGTGAGACGGCGATCTCCTTGTTGGACATCCCTTCGGCGCATCGCAGGACGATGCGGCAGCGGTCCGAAAGTGATCGGGCCGCCTTGTGCCTGCGAAGCTGGGATTCGAGGAATGAGCGTTCCTCGTCGCTGAGATCAATTGGAACAGCAACACGGCCACCCATCACATCCTCCCGCATCAGGCAGAATAATGATACAAACTTTAGTTCCAGGTGACTAGGTCATGTTGACAAAAGGGATTCACAGTTGGTCGCTTTCGTGATTCAAGATCACCGCTACGACGGAGGTGATCTTGGCGCGAAATCTGATGTCCGATGCGCAATGGCGGTTCTTCGAGCATTTCATCGCCGCCATCCGCGCCCCGAACGGGCGCAAGCCAGTTGATCATCGCCTTGTTCTGGATGGCATATTCTGGAGTGAGGCGTGAATGCGCCACTGGTTCGAGCATCACGCCGAACACGGACCGGTGCCCCGTGGCTCGACCTGCCTGGCGAGTTCGGAAAATGGGGGTCCGTCTGCCGGCAGTTCCGGCGCTAGAATGAGGCATCCGCGCCATCGGTCCGAGCGCGATGGCGAATGCCGGACTATGGGAGACCATGCTCCTGTTTCTCAACGATAGCGACCTCGTGCCCGCCCGGCTCCAGATGAACGACAATGAGGCGCAAGCGCCACTGGTCCGAGCGCAGCGCCGAATGGTGATCCGCGCCCGTCAGCAGGCAGCGGGCTCAAGGGGGGACTCAGAAGGAAGGTTTCGGCCGTTCCCGACTGTCCGGCGGGAAAACGATCCCGCGGATCGTTTTCTCATCCGCCTTCCACTTCACGACCAAGATCCACCTCCGGGTGAATGGCGCGGGACTGCCGATGCGCAGCGAGATCAGGGGCGCCGAGACAGCGGACATCAAGGGGGTCGACCTGGTGGTGACGAAGACGCTGCCGGAGCCCGGATATTTCGTCGCCGACAAGGGCTATGATGCTGACAAGGTACGGGAAAAGCTCGAGGAACGTGGCATCGTGGCGGTCATCCCGATGCGGCGGAACCGCAAGGAATGGCGCGCTGTCGACCGCGACTTCTTCCGCTGGCGCAACCTGGTCGAACGTTGCTTCTCCAAGCTCGAGCAGGGCCGTCGGGTGGCAACGCGCTATGACAAGACCGCCCTGAGTTTCCTCGGGTTCATTGACATTGCGTCCATCCGAGTCTGGCTACGCCTTTTGTCAACATGACCTAGTCACCTGGAACTAAAGTTTGTATCATTATTCTGCCTGATGCGGGAGGATGTGATGGGTGGCCGTGTTGCTGTTCCAATTGATCTCAGCGACGAGGAACGCTCATTCCTCGAATCCCAGCTTCGCAGGCACAAGGCGGCCCGATCACTTTCGGACCGCTGCCGCATCGTCCTGCGATGCGCCGAAGGGATGTCCAACAAGGAGATCGCCGCCTCACTCGGCCACAGCCAGCACACGGTGGGCAAATGGCGCCGCCGCTTTGCGGAGCAGAGGCTCGAGGGGCTTTCCGATGAATACCGTGAAGGCCGTCCACGCACGGTTTCGGACGAACAGGTGGCGGAGGTCATCAAGAGGACGCTGGAAAGCACGCCCCGGGACGCGACACACTGGTCGA